>NZ_JACJPK010000017.1:0-746241 GCF_014696035.1 Trichocoleus sp. FACHB-262
CGATACTCCTACCTAGACCATTTGCCTGAGGTCAAGCAAAGGATTAGTGAGATGGCAATCAATGGCAGTGGCATCCGAGATACGGCACGAGTGCTCAAGATTAGCCCCACAACGGTGATTGAAGAATTAAAAAAAATTGTTACCTCGAACAGGTGAATCGCTCGCTGTTGGAACAGGAGGTGAGTTGCCCCGAGCCTGTGATGGTGGTGAAAGTTGATGAAGCTGAAATGGACGAAATGTGGAGCTTTGTGCAGTCTAAGAAACAGCAACGCTGGCTTTGGTTAGCGATTGACCACCGAGGTGGCAAGGGGTGCGTGTCACCTTCTCTAGAGAAAAATACATTACAACTGGTTATTGAGGTAAGCACACCGATGCGCTAAGACGTTTGGAACATGTTTCGGCTTCCATCGTGCCCCTGGAATTTTGAGCCGCTGATCAATTTGTTTAACCGTTGATTCAACGGCTCCAGAACCAATCGAGCAAATGCCTTCTGCTTGCAAATAACCATAGTTGACAATGCGATGCCGATGCTTTCGCAAATACTGACAGAAACAGCTAGCTTGATGGTCTTGACAACATTCAAACAACGCCAAGGTCTCATCCACGTTTCCCTGCCACAACAGGGAACGAGCCTGCGCTAAATGCTGGAATGACTTGCCAACTTTTCCCAGGTTCTCCATCAAGTGATACCAATCCAAAACTTCACGACGCTCGGTATCTCCCCTCATCTGCTCAAACAAATTCCAAATGCCATCATGCCCGTCTCCTAAACAGGTCACAACCGAAGAGAAGAGTTGCTCAATAAGCAACTCCAATAAGGCGCAATTGTCATCGAGCCACCCTTGATGAACCTCGTAAAACGATTTGTTTCTCTAAATCCATCTGGCTACATGATGTTGTCATTGGATTGTTCATTAATCGCCATAAGTTTGGTCGAGCCGTTTGACTACTTCCACAGGTCTAGAACACTACCGGCTAAATTTAGGCGATCGCACGGCGCACCAGGATTACGGTGCATTGACTATTGCGGGCGATCGCTTCGGGAATGTTACCCTTAATTGCTTGTTGCAACATGCCTTCCCGACTGGCTCCTAAGGCAATGACATCGCAGCGTTCGTTCTGGGCCAACTTCACCACCGCCTCGGACACCGAAGCGCCCCAAACCGGGGTCACGATAACGGGAGTCGCCAGGCGACGATCCAGCGATCGCGCCGCTTGGTCGAGAATGGCTGTGTTGGGTTCTTGCTGGCTGGGCTCAAACACCTGACAAAGTTTGACCAGCGGTGTTTCTCCGAGAGAGGTAAGAGCAGGTAGCAGTTGCACCGCATATTGAGCATTCGGTCCACCCGCGATTGGCACGAGCCAGCGATTAAAAGTTTCGGTGCCACGCAGTCTGGCTAGGACGACATCACAAGAGGCTTGGCGGATTACGGTATCGACAGCTCCCCCAAACACTCGCCCCGGAGTCGCAGTTGTGCCTTTCCAGCCCATTAAGATTAGGTCAATGTGACGGTCTTTAATGGTTTCTAGAATTGCTTGCGACACGTCATGGGCCACACGAATTTGCGTATGGACTGGAATCTGCCAAGCTCGGCCCAAGTTTTCTGCCTGCCGTAACAATCGCCGACTCTTGGCAGTGCTGACAGCAGTTTCTGCCGGAGAATTACTGCGCGGAATGAGTACTACTTGCAGACATTCAATTTCTAAGTTGCGATCGCGGGCAATGGCAGTAGCTAGGCGAATCAGAGAAGCTGCGGTTTGAGGATTGCTCAAAGGTAACAATAAGCGACCCCGACCCAAGGCGGGCGATCGCGTTTGGTACACCACATAGGACGCTTCCGGTTGCGGCCCCAACTGCTCCGTCTTACCACTCAGTTGATCCGATTGCGCCCGAATGATATCGGCTCGCGTAATAATGCCCACCAGCTTGCGGCCTTCGGTCACAGGCAAACGGCTGATTTTGTAACTGTTGAGCAAGTACAGCACATGAGACAGCGGATCTTTCGGGTTGACGGTGACAGGCTGTGGGGTCATCAAGGCACGAAGCGGCATGGTCTCAGATAGTTGCTGCTGAGCAATATTGCCCAAATCTGTTTGAGTGACGATGCCCACCAATTTCCCTTGATCCACCACTGGGAAGCCCCGGTGATGCGATCGCGAAAATGCTTGCACCACTTCTTCCAAAATCATCTGACTCGACAGCGTTTCCACCCGTCTTTGCATAATATCGGCTGCCGTCAAACCAGATAAACGGCCTTCAATCGGGGCTTCTTGCTCCAAATAAATGCCATTCCAAGCTAAGAGCCGCTTGTAAATCGAGCCACTGGCGATCGCTTCTGCCACCAAGTAAGCCACCACCGACCCCATCATCAGCGGCAGCACCAGATTGAAGTCGGTGGTCATCTCAAACACAATCACGATCGCAGTAATGGGGCCGCGGGTCACCGCACTAAAGAAAGCGCCCATTCCGGTTAGGGCGTAGGTGGTCGGAGAACCAATCGCGATCGCCAAATCAGGTGGGACTCCTAACGCCGTCTGTAGAGCTTCGGCACCAAGGCTGACCAAATACCCCAAGGCTGAGCCAAGAATTAGCGATGGCGCAAATAAGCCACCGGGTGCCCCGGAACCGTAAGCCACCAAAGTCAGCAAGAATTTGGTTACAAACGCCAGGGCCGTGATTTGCCAACCTGCTCCTCCTGTCACCAGAAACTCTTGCAGCCCAGTGTTGTCGCGCAGAGAAGCGGGCAAAAAAGCTAGAACCAGACCCGACAGCAGCCCAGCCAAACCGATTCGCAGCGGCAACCCACCTGTGCGCAGCAACTTACGGTTTAGGTCTAAGCTGACAAAAATCCCCTTACAGAATAATGCGCCCAACAACCCTGCTAAGACCCCCAACAGTAGAAACAGAGGAATTTCTGCCAGAGAAAATTTGGCATTCGAGGTTGTCAGGATCATATTCAACCCATGCCCCCCTAGTAAGCGAGACACCACCCCACCCACAAAGGAAGCCAGAATTGCTGTGCCCAGCGTCAGGTTAGACACATCTTGCAGCAGTTCCTCCACGACAAAGATCACCCCCGCGATCGGGGCGTTAAACCCAGCCGCCAAACCTGCTGCCGCTCCTGCCGCTAGTAACTGGCGTTGGTAGTCGGGAGAGGTAGGTACCCAACGACTAAACTGCGCGGCCAAAGCTGCTCCCACTTGCACCGTCGGACCCTGCCGCCCCAGGGTTAATCCAGACCCCAGTGACAACATAGTGGTCACCAGCTTGACCAATGCCACCCGTAAATTTAGGGCGATCGGCACGTAAGCCAAAGCCGCTTTGACTTGGGGAATGCCACTTCCAGAAGCTTCCGGGGCTAAGCGCTGAATCAACCAGCCTGTTAAGCCACCGCCAATCAAACCAATCGTTGGTAAAACTAGCCAAGCTGGAAATGTATGTCCCGCCATAATGCGCCAGCCACCCAACCACCCAGACCCCTGCTTGAGCAAAACCGCTGCTAAGGCAGAGACCAACCCAATCGCACAAGCTTCAAAGATAGCCAGACGCTTAGGCCGCAAAAATTGACGCAGATGCTGGGGAAGGGAAAGATACCACATCAGGCCGACGGCTCAATAGGAAGACTTGGACTCGGATAAACATCACGCTGGGGCGATGTCGTGTTTGCTTAAGGCGCAATAGGTAAACAGCAAATTAAGCCTGAATGATGCCAAGAGCCCACCCAGCAATCACTAGATCTCAGTATCAGACGGAAACTTGCTGTCGGTAGATTCCTCTTGGAGCAACTTGCATCAGCGCTTTACTCAAACTGCATTCAAGTTTCCCAAATCCTTAAAATTGAACTAGCGAGTGAACGACATCAGTCAGAGCCGCGATCGCTTGATTCTGGCCTCATGGCCTAGTGCCGCCCCGTTACAGACAGCCCTTCCACAATCAACGAAGGGGTATAGCAAGCACCGTTCCAGTCGGCATCACTGCCAATATCTACCAGTTGATTCAAGGCTGTGTAGACATTGCCAGAAATCATCGTGTCCTTGACACGGCCCACAATCTGCCCCTGCTTGACGCGGTAGCCTAAATCCACATTCACTGAGAAGTCCCCAGAAATGCCCGCGCCACCTCCCAACATCTGATCGAGCACCAATCCTTCATCAAGGCTGGCGATTAAATCTAGGAGAGACTTGTTGGCAGTCGAGCTAGCCATCATCGCACTAGGTTCGATCAACAAGTTAAACAAACCGGGTGTGGGATAACTGCCTAAACCAGGACGGAAGCCGTTGCCTGTCGTTCCGCTCCCCAGCAAACGCCCGCTGGTGCGATCGGTATAGAACAATTGCAACACTCCGTCTTGGATGAAAACCAGAGGCCGAGTGGGTGTGCCTTCATCATCAAAGGGGCAACTAAAGGGACCGCGACTGGGATGCTGAGAGATGGTTAGCGCATCGGAAATCACTTGTTCGCCCAAGCGATCGCTCCAAGGAGAGGCCCGCTCAATTACCTGCTTACCGCTCAGTGCTGCTTGCACCGTGCCCCAAATCATGTCGGCGGCTTTGGAGGTAAATAGAATCGGCACCCGACCGCTAGGGGTTGGCACATTTTCTTTCGCCCACTCCAAGCGTTGCAACACTTCCTGAGCCAAAGCCACTGGGTCTAAATTGCCACGTTGGATTTGCCCATCTGAGACGCTAAGAAAATCGTCACCGCGAATCCACTCAGCCGATAAAAAGCAGCTCAGGGTAGTGTCGGTATAGCTAAAATCCAATCCTTCTGAGTTGAGCAACCGGGTGCTCTCAGCTTCGCACTCCCACTCAGCGGTACAGAGACTTTCTGGGTAAGCCTCCCGGACTAAGGCGATCGCTTCCTTGCCCCAACCCACGAGCTGCTCAACGGCGATCGCCTCCCCTACATCTGGGTAAAACACTTTAGAGCCTGTCGTTAGCTCGATTGCCTCTGGCTCATTCAGTTGGCTGAGCGCCAAAGCTCGGTCCACTAGGGCTTGTGGCTCTACAGGACCATAGGCTACGGCTAAACCAGGACGGCCATCTTGCCAAAGGCGCAACGCCGTACCTTCAGACTGAGTACTCTCTAGCTGCTTGAGGCGATTGGCTTCAAAGAAAACAGGACGGGAAAGCGATCGCGATTGAAACACTTCCGCTGCTTCGGCACCTGCGCGGGCGGCTAGCTCCAACAGTTGTTCTGCTGGCATCTCTGGCTGTAGTTCGTCAAGACCCATAAAATCTGTGGACGAGTGAAGCTAACGGGGAAGCAGGCGGAGATTACATGACTCAATTAATCGCGTCACTTCATCCACCTGGGATCACTTTACGCTAGTTTGGAACCCAATTTAAGCCAGATTTAGTTCCTGCAATAACCAAAATCCCGCAAAAGATTCGGCTTCCGGATCAGACTGCACCGCCACAAAATGCACTTGTTGCGCGGCTTGTTTGGCTTGCTCGAATCCTTGCGCTTCCGCTTGCAGTTGTGGCGTGGTGAGATTGGCTAAAATCCAGCGATCGCTTAAGCCTGTTTCGAGCAACAATCTTGGTTTGGTGGTGCTATCCATTTTAAGAAAGGCCAACTCTAAACCAGACATCCAACCCGCCAAGGCTAAGGCTCTATGCGAAAAAATGATCAGTCCTGGAATTTTGGTATCAGGGGCTAGTTTCAGAATTTCTAGAGGAAAAGCCCTTGTAAAGGCAATTTCCCACTCTGCCATTTCTGCAAAGGCGCTAGCTTCGAGGGTGACAAAGGCCCACTGCTGACCGATTAGCGCATCGGGTAGCGGTTGTGGAGTGGTGGTTTCGTAACTAACTGACGGATTCGCTCCTGGTTGGAATCCTGGTTGATCGGGATAGACAACTTGCTCTCGCTCTTGCAACCAATGATTGAGGGCAAAGGTGCGGCGGCTGACTTCACAAGCAATGCCTAAATCTTCGCAGGCTTTGTTGATCATGTTCGTCATCTGACGACGAAAGAAACGAATCTCATTCGGGGGTTGAGGCGCTTGGGCGATCGCGTTTTGCAATGCTTCCTGCAACCACAGGGAGTTTACCTGGGTGCTGGGGCAATACTGGGCATAGCGAAAGAGGGTTTCGGGCTTTTGGCCTGCCTCCAAGGGGCTTTCACAGACCAGTACTTCCCACAGTTTTTTGCCACTTTCGTCCAGAATCGGACGTGAATAAAAATCTAATTCCCAGACGATACCCATACAGCCACACGTAAATCATTGAGCCAGAGCAGAACCAAACTATCTGCCCCATTACCAGTATCGGTGACGCTGGCTCTTAGAGGTACGACAACTATAGGGAGGGCGATCGCCTTACGTAGCTGTTTCTACTCTTCAGTCAGCCTAGGGCTATTGAATGATGCGGAGGAAGGTTGGGAACTAGTAGCCCAAACCTCTAAAGGTTGTGACGTCTGGTTATAGAGCAGCGCTTCCAAAATAATGGCATTGGTATTTAGGGTCAACGCTCGGTTGGGCTGTTGACTCTCTTCGTAGAAGCCAGCGAATACTCCCTGTTGGGGATCAGCCAGCCAGCGCATTCCCTTGTAGGTTCGCTCGGTGTAACGAGTGCGGAACAAGACATTCCAGGCGATCGCAATCTTGGTACTACTGCCTCGAAAAGCAGCCGCATCCTCTCCCCCAGGAGTCACAGTTTGCCAAGGACGACCATTCGCCACTACACAGTTATGGACCTGCCAAGGAGCCTGATCCAAATTCGTTTCCGACCAAGCTGTAAGTTGATTTGTCACTAAATATCGCTGCTGTTGAGCTTGGAGTAAACGAGCGGCATATTCTACGGGCAGCGCTTTAAAGCCGCTTTCTAGGCCATCCAAGACATAAGGTTCACTCACAACACAGTTGGGCTGCGCTCCCTGCTGATCGGTTGGCACCTCCACATTCATCACATCGACGAGTTGAGTTTGCGTCTTTACATCCAAAGCTTGAGTTAGCTTCAGGCCCAGCTTGCTCAACCCATAAGCCGCGTATTGCTCGTAGCCCAGCGTGCCTTCTGGCTGCCAAACTTCCTTACCAGAGGCAGTAGTTGCTGCCATGATCTGGCCATCCTTCACCAGTCGGCCCAACTTCCAACGACTGGTCACCGCTCGGCTAGCGGCAGCATGTTGGGGATAGCGTACTGCCACAATATCTAGCCAACGAGCCAATCTGCCCAGGTCTACTGCCGAAAAGCCAACCTCCTGCCGTTTTTCTGGTTGTCCGTAATCAATCGGCACCAAAGTCGTAGCGTTGTAGGCTTTGTTGGGCAACTCGTTACGATACAGCGGCAACTTTTGGAGAGTAGTTAGAACTTGAGTCATCCAGGGATCAAACTCTTGCAGAGAAATCAGACCCAGTTCTCGTGCTGCCACCATCCCTGCTAACTGATTGGCAACATCCCACATCGTCGTCGCGGGGAAGCCTGCGGCTGAAGTGACGAGTCCAGTCTGGGAGCGGTTTAATTCAAAATAGCGCCAAGCGTTGCGAGCCAGGTTTTTATCTTCGCCACTCAGGGGAATCTGTCGGGTGATAGGAACAGGCAAAACCGAGGTTTCGCGCCAAGCTAATGCTTTATGGACGCCAAAAGCAACCAAAAAGATAGCACTGCACAGGGCAACCTGCTGAATCAGATTGAAACGGCGATCGGATGTTTCCATAACAACTTTTTTAATAATGGAGCTAGCGAGGGATACGTCGTTTAGCGAGGCACCACATTGAACAGAAATTGTTTTTTGATGAGGAACCAGAAGAATCCGATCGCGATCGCCTGTAACAGGGTTGTCACTAGGGCGTTCCCTGTGGTGAGCCCCGGAACCATAAACCACAACACCGTCAGGGGCACATGCATCACATAGACATAAAGGGAGTTTTGCCCTAGAGGAATCAAAAGTTTGCCTAGTGCTTTATTAAGGGGGAGCCAAAATGTGTTGACCACCATATACAGCAAAGGAAACAAGCCTAATAAAGTCACTAAACGAATGGGACCATTGATACTGCGGTCAGTCCAGTGCAACCACTGCACCCGCTGGGAGACATTCGCAGGCCAAACGCCTAATTGCATGTCATACTGAGCCGCCACCATCGCCGCAATCACAATCGTGACTAGAACTGTAACCAGTGGCAGTTTAGGAATCCGCGCCCAAAGTTGCTGCAACTGCGATCGGTAGTAGCCTGCCACTAACCCATGCACATACAAGATCTGCCAAGAAGCAAAGGAGAAATAAGGATGGTCGCGATCGAGCGGATGGAAGCTGAGTGCGTAAGGATGCAACTGCTGCAAACTCCACACAGACCAGGAAATGGCCAGAAGTGGTGCCCACAGCCCTCTGCGTAACAGCCAAAACATACCGGGAGAGGCAACTAGGCACAAGACGTAGAGCTGCAAGATGTCAATTACTGGAGGAGCTAAATGCAATGTGGCAGCAGCTAAGAGAATTTGCCACCAACTTCCGGGAGCCGCTTCAAAAGCAGGGCGAGTCCAGCCTGGAAAGGAGATTGACAACAGCCCTAAGGTCGCCATCAGGATAAAGCTAGTTTTATACAGTGTCCAAGCTCGTTCTAATAGCTTTTTCATGGCTTCAGGTAAGCCAATCTTTTGAATTCGCTGGCGTGTCACCAACCCCAAAACCATGCCCGATAGAAAAACGAATCCTTCCGCAGAACTGGCGTAGATGTGACCCTGAGTAATGTTGTTGAAGTAAGAACGGCTCTCCAAGTGATTGATCACCATTGATGCGATCGCTAAGCCTCGCAGAAAATCTAGGCGGAGATCTCGCTTGGCATCCACGCTAGGGTCATAAACCCACTGCTTTCGGGAAAACACGTAGGTATTAGGAGTTGCCGTATCAGCCATGATCGGCTTTAGCTCTGAATCAGACATTGAGTGTAGGAGGAAGAATTACCAGGAACGAGCAGGCATGCAGATCGAGGCAGGCCTATTTTGTTATCCAGGTTACCGTCGTCTCTCCGCGTCCATCAAATGGCTGAACTCTTGCTGAATTTGCTACCACTACTGGTATCGGAGAGGAAAATAGCTTTGGACTACAGCCCGTCCTATGACTAAGAATCTGAAGACGTTACAGCCAGAGCAGGGCGATGCATCATCCTTCGAGCTTGAAAACATCCCACCTTAAGGAGCAATCGATGGCAAAACAAAAGAAGATATCTTAGCGCTAGAACTTAGTTTCAAATTTTACCAGTGGCGATCGCCCCTACGTGGAAAGCGAGTCGGGATTTAGCTGCCACTCTTTTCTCAACCAGCCTAGTTTGTTAGTAATCAATTAATCAGCCAAATATAGGATTTATGGATACTGCGACGCTCCAGAAACAATATGACTCCGGACAACGAGATTTTAGTCAGATTAATTTGGTAGGCGCTAATTTAACGGATGTAAATTTAGCTGGAGCCAATTTGAGCGGAGCAAACTTGATGGCGGCTAACCTCAGCAATGCCAATTTGATGGGTACAGACTTGTCCAAGGCCAATCTGATCGTCACTAAACTCGTAGGAGCCAACCTCACAGGGGCCAATCTTGTAGGGGCTAATTTGGATGGAGCCAATGTTAGTCAGGCTAACTTAACGCGATCGCATTGTAGTGAGGCCAACTTGACAGGGGCCAATCTCTGCATGGCTAATCTGACAGAAGCCAACTTCCAAAAAACTACTTTAAAGGGAGCAGTGCTGCTGATAGGAGCCGATTTAATTCGGGTAGACTTCAGTGGAGCTAACTTAAGTGGTGCAGTTTTAAGCGGGGCTAATTTAACAGCCGCTAACTTGGTAGGAGCAAATTTGAGTGAAGCCAATTTAAGCGGAGCTAATCTACGCCGAGCCAACTTTGATGGAGCCAATTTGCGTGAGGCGAACTTGCTGGAAGCAGACCTCACCGAAACCAATTTAGAGACAGCCAATGTGTTTGGCGTCAAACGCTCAGAGTCCTCAACAACATAATTAAAATCGCGTCATGCAGATGTCTAGAAAACCTGTGAGGAAAGCTTCCAAGTGAGTTTGCAGGATAGGATTACCATGTTTTTTCCAAGTTCACGACATCTGCGATCGCCTTCATTACCTTTTTGGAGTTTAGGCATCTGGATATTAGGTGGAACCGGAGTTCAAGCGATCGCTACAACTTCTATCTCCTTAGATCCCGAATCCTCCGCAATTTTGGCCGAGCTACAGCCTCGCCCAGAGCAATTTACTTCAGAAATAGATAATCACGCCGCTACAGAAACAGACATCCAGACGGCATCTTCACTTCCAGCACATCGCTCATCTGCCTCAGCACTATCTTTAGAGCCAGACCCTACCCCAAGCGCCAGCTTAGAGAATGCCGCGATCGCCCCAGGGAAGCCCAACTCTTTAGAGCCTGAATCTTCAGGTCTTCCTAACTCGCAAGCTTTAAATTCTGAAGCGGCAATCATGTCTGCGATAGAACATCAAGCGCTGGCAGAGTCTGACAGGCCGCAAGCTCGTTCTGTTACCTCGCTCTTCCCCACTCTTGCAGTTGAGCCAGAAACTATTACTGGCGTGGCAACGACAACCTACATTGCCACTTCAGGACCAGAAAACTTTAACCCTGAATTACGAGTACCACCGCCACCGCCACCGCCGCCACTGCCACCCCCTGCCCTACCCGCACCAGCACCAGCGCCGTTAGAGATACCACAGGAGACAGAACCAGGTACAGCTTCCCAAGAGCCTAATTCCTTTAAATTAGAAAATCTGCAAATTAATTTTCGTGATAACCAAGATCAATCTGGGCAACATAATCAGTGGATAGAGCCAACCGCTCAATTTCAACTGGGTAATAAGGGTGATCGCCTTCTAGTCAAAACGGGATTCAACACGTTTGAGGAGCCAGAAACTGAAACTATCACCAATATCCCCATTCAAATTGGCTGGCAGACCAAGGTCGGTAAATCAACTTTACAAGTGGCAGCGGGTGTAGACTTCTTCAACCGTTTGCCTGCGGCCCTCAATCTAGATGTTCAAGCCAGTGTGCCTCTCACGCCTTCCCTGACAGTAACGGGAGTTCTAGAACAAGGCCCTTATAAAGCCAATGCCAGAACGTTAGAAAACCAAATCACTGCTTGGAGATTTGGGCCTAATTTGTTTTGGCAAATCGATCGCAAAACAACTCTTTTTTCGTCATTCCGGGTAGGACTTTATAACGACGGCAACAGTGAGACACAGTCCTTTAGTCGATTAGAACGAAAATTTGGCCAATTTCATGTTGCGGCCAACTTGTTCTCTTGGAATGTGAGAAAGGATATGCAAGCGCAGAGCGGCTACTTCTCACCCCCAAATTTTCTTGTCTACAACGGAGAAATCGGGTGGCAGGGTAAGCCTTTTGACTTTCTCACCTGTCGGTTAACTGCCAATTTGGGAGGCCAGCGCTTAAAAGATACCAGTACCAACGGTTACAGCTATCAAGGTCTTTGCACAGCTGAGTTATCACCCTCTATTGAGATAGATCTTGGCTATACCGTTAGCAATATTTTTACTCGAGAAACAGGAGAAAGCGGTGCTCAAAGTGATGCAGTAGTCAGCCAACTTCGGGTCAAATTTTGACTTGATTCAGCCTAAAAGCCTAAGTAAATCTCCTATAGGGTATATTCCAAGCGGAGGTTCCTCAAGTATAAAAAGTATTGAAGATTACATAGTACGCTTACACGACCTTAATCTCTGTATTCCTTAAACAAACGTCATTCTTGTAGTTGAACTTCTTGACTCAATGGATTTTGAACCTCCTTCTAAAAGATTATCGTTACTAGCAATAGTAGGTGGAGTCCTCACCGCTGCCATCGCGATCGCTGGATTAGAAACACTGTCCCGTAACTCTCGGCAAGCTCCACAAGTCGTGACCTCCCCTAAACCGATTGCCAAACCGTTACCGTCTCTCCCTCCGGGTTTGCCACCTGAAGCTACAGAGATCGCAAAGCTAGATTCAAAATCCTGGAGTTTGCAAGGCACGCCTGTTTCTCAGCAACAACTTCAAGCAGTCAAAACGCCTTATGTAGCGGCAGGGGCAGGAGCAGGTAGCCTGACTCCCGAAGAACAGGCGATCGCTCAGACAGCCTGGAAATATTTTGAGGCCAACTGGAATGAAAAGACGGGACTAGTCAATGCGGTAGATGGTTTTGCTTCAATCACGATGTGGGACCAAGCCGCAGCACTAGCGGCATTAGTCAGTGCTAAAGAGCTTGGCATCGTTCCAGAAACGGAATTTAACGCCAAAATGAGCGTTAGCTTGAAAACCTTGGCAACAATGCCTCTCTACAAAGGCGAACTACCCAACAAGGTCTACAACGCTAAAACGCTGCTTCCTGTGGGCTATGGGCAGTTAGACAAGCGGCAGGAGATTGGCTGGTCTGCCCTAGACATCGGACGTATGGCTATATGGCTGAAAATCATTGGCGCTAAATATCCTGAGTTTCAAGAGCAGACTGAAGCCGTCTGGAAACACTGGAAGGTTGACCGACTCACCAAAGATGGTGATATGTACGGCACCGCAGTAGTTAAAGGCAAAGAACAGGTCAATCAGGAAGGCCGTTTAGGATATGAAAATTATGCCGCTTTCGGGCTAAAACTTTGGGGCATGAAAGTTGATAAAGCCTTGGACTATCAATCCAAAGTTGCCTACGTTAACCTCTACGGGCAAGGAGTCCCCTACGATCGCCGAGACTACTCCAATAGCCAAGCCAACAACTATGTCCTCAGTGAGCCTTTCATTCTAGATGGTATTGAAACAGGCTTTCAATCATTACCAAAGCCTTTTGCAGATCGAGTTCTTGAAGCTCAGGCGGCTCGTTATCGCACCACCAAGAAACTCACTGCTGTCACTGAAGACAACCTCGATCGCGCTCCCTACTTTGTCTACAGCACCTTGTTTGTGAACGGGGAACCCTGGTCAACCATTACCCCTGAGCAGAAATCACAATACCATCTCCGCTTCCTTAGCACCAAAGCGGCAGTGGGCTGGCATGTCCTCTACAACAACGACTACACCCAGAAACTATTCGATTTTGTCAACACCAATATGAAAGCCGAAAAAGGTTGGTACAACGGCTTTTATGAGTTGCTCAATGAACCGAATGCAGCGCTTACAGCCAACAACAACGGGGTAGTACTAGAGAGTTTGTTGTATCGAAAAGTGGGCAAACCCCTCACGGTATGGGCAGGAGTGCAAGCTACACCGTAAATCACAGCAATCATATCCGTCCCTAATTTGGTTTCCAGCATGCGGAGAACTTTTCAGCCCAAATGGATTCGAGCGATCGCCCTATTTTTAGTGGGGGTCTGCTTTCAATTCCTGCTCAATACTTATCTTTCCAAACCAGTAGTTGCTCAGCAACCCGTTGCCACAGGTGGCGCTTGTGCCGAAATCACAGTGCCTCTAACGCCAGAAGAGCAAGCCTACGCCACTACAGCTTGGCAATACTTCGTCAAGAACTATCAGCCCGCCACAGGATTAGTGAATTCTGTCGGCAATTATCCCTCTAGCACCTTGTGGGATATGGGGAACTACTTGACGGCTCTGAATTCGGCTCGTTGGTTGAATCTGATTGACCAAAAAGAATTTGATACCCGTCTGAATAAGTTCTTGACGACGCTCGCTAGCTTAAGACTATTTGAAGACACCTTACCCAACAAAGTCTACAACACTGCTACTGGGGCTTTAGTAGACTATGGCAATAACCCCATAGAACGGGGTATTGGCTGGTCTGCCCTTGACATTGGGCGTTTGCTCGCCGCCATGCACATTATTCGGACTTGCCATCCTCAATACGCCGACTGGACAAAAGGTGTTCTGTCTAAGTGGCAGTTGGCTCGCTCCATAAAAGATGAACAGATGTATGGAGCCGCAGTCCTAGAGGATGGCAAAACTCTTCCTGTACAAGAAGGACGATTAGGGTATGAGGAATATGCTGCTAGAGGCTATGAGCTTTGGAATCTGAAGCCCGCTAAAGCTCTGGAGATAGAACCTTTTAAGTTTGTTGATGTCAATGGCGTCCAAATTCCAGTCGATACCCGTGACTATCAAAGTTCCAATGCCAACAACTATGTCGTGAGTGAATCATATATCCTTGACGGCATTGAATTTGGTTTGGGAGGAGTCTTAGGGGACTATGCGGCTAGGGTGCTAGAAGCTCAAAAACGTCGCTATGACTCTACAGGTCAACTAACAGCCGTTTCCGAGGATAATCTCGACCAAGCTCCCTACTTTATCTACAACACCGTCTATTCCAACGGCGTACCTTGGGCTGCGATCAACGAAAAGAATGAGGCTTTCCCTCAGTTCCGCAACATCAGTACCAAAGCCGCGTTTGGCTGGCGTTATCTGTATCCCGATAATGCCTATGCTCAAAAAGTCTTTGATGCGGTCAAAACCTTAAAAGATCCAGAGAATGCTGGCTTCTATGCAGGTCTGTATGAAACCACCAAGCAGCCCAATAAAGTCTTGACGGGCAATACGAATGGGCTGATTTTAGAAATCCTGTATTACAAAGCTCGTGGCAACCGTCCGTTAATTGGTTCCAGTAATGTAACGTTTGCCTCTCCCCGTGGTGGTGCTACAGAAGCACAGTCTGCACCAACTTCCTCAGCGCCAACTCCTTCAGGGCCACCTACTGCTGCTGCCAGCCCTGCTGCTCTATCCACTCCACAACCAACTGCTGCTCCACCTACCCCACAGCAAGCTGCGACTCAAGCTCAAACTCCTCCAGCTACAACTGCTCGTGCGGCTGCCCCTCCGGTTAAGGTTGCAGCTATTGGCAGTGTAGGTTCTCGACTATCCAAGCCTCCTCTAACTGTTAAACCACTAACCGTCGCAGAGCGTCGCTATGCAGAAGCGGCTTGGAATTATTTCAAGTCCAACTACAACCCAGATACAGGCTTAGTTAGCGATCGCAGTGACCTCAAGACTGCTTCGCTTTGGGGCATGGGTAACTATTTGGCAGCTCTGAATGCAGCGCGATCGCTAGATATTGTTTCTGCTGCCGAGTTCGACCAGCGGGTACGGCTGTTGTTAGGCGCATTAAGGCAGGTCTCACTCTTTGGCGGAGAACTTCCTTATCGAGGCTACGACACAAAAACCTTGCAACCTGTAGATTATGGTGGCAACCCGATCACAGAGGGCAATGGTTGGTCTGGAACCGATGTAGGACGACTTCTAGCAGCTCTACACAACCTAAAAAGTTATCATCCCGAATATACAGAGGCGGTCGATCAAACCGTTCTAGATTGGTCCTTTCTGCGCGTAATTCGAGATGGCAAGATATTTAGTGCCATCACTACACGAGATCAGCAACCCCAGAGAGCTGCACGTTGGTTAACCCGAATCAAACCCGTTAACTATCTGGGATATGAAGAATATGCTGCTCGTGGCTTTCAGTTGTGGGGCTTTGAGGTCGATCGCTCAGCGGTAGGAGGTCGATACGAAACCGCTACTGTAGATGGTGCTCCAGTGCCTACACAGCGGTTGCAAGCTGGCAACAAAACAGAAAAACCTGCTTACACTGTCGCAGATCCCTTCGTGTTGTATGCCTTGGAGTTTGGCCTAGATCCGCAGATGAAGGAACTGGTGCAACCCATGCTGCAAGCCCAAGCCGAACGATACCGTCGGACTGGCACCTTCACCGCAGCGGGAACCACCTTGATCAACCGCAAACCCTACATTGTTCATAGTACGCTCGTGGGCAAACAGCAGCCTTGGGCCACACTGGCAGATGATGGTTCGGCCATTCCAGAGTTGCGGATTGTTAGTACCGCGATCGCCTTTGCATTCCGCGCCTTGCTGCCAGAAAACAAGTACGCGCGTCAACTTGGGGAGCAAGTCACAGACTTGTATAGTCCACTGCTGGGCTACTACGAAGGATTTTATGAGCAAACCGGGAAACCGACGATCGCGGCCTTTAGCAGTGGTACCAATAGCTTGATTTTGCAATCATTGCTCTACGTCAGTACTAAGCAACAACCGCTCATTCGTCCCACCCAATCAGCGAAATCTCCTTGGTGGGAGGCGATCGCGGCAGGAGACTCCGGGCGAGGGCTACCTGAGAGAGCGATGCAAGCAATTCAACTGGTGAGGGATAGAGCTGGAACCTATTGGGCATCAGCACCAAACAATACTGCGGTTCAGTCTCGCCAACCCAATCTCTAGCTCTGCGATTTCCTCGCCCCATCTGTGGTGTCATTCATCCCTGGAATCTCTAAGTCGTTTCGTATGATCAGCCCCATCTCTATCGTTGAAGGCAGTCCCAATTTTTCTGGTAACACCCGTTCTCGGTTAAAGCAGAGAACCCTTCTGTTTCGGTACTTGGCTGAAATCAATCTGATTTTAGGAGCCTGGTACTTGTATTGGCGGGTCAACAACTCGATCAATTTCGATGTGCTGTGGCTGTCGATTCCACTGCTACTTGCTGAGATATACAGCTACATCGGCGGACTCATGTTTACGATCGGGCTTTGGCGGCCCCTGAGCCGTCAGGTGAAGTCACTCGATCAGTTGACTCCGGCGATGCCTGCATCTAGTTGGCCCACCCTAGATGTGTTTGTCACCTGCTATAACGAATCGGTAGACATTGTAGAGCGAACTACTCGTGCTGCCCTGGCAATGGACTATCCCGTTACTAAGTTGCGGGTTTACATTCTGGATGATGGCAACTCTTCAGAGATCCGAGCGATGGCTGAACGTCTGGCTCTAGAAGATTTACAGCTACCTCAACTTCAAGAAGAAGTTGCCCGCCTCAGTCGTGAGCGAGTCCAGCTAGCTACTCGCTTAGAAGAACTGAAACAACTAGAACCCGACACGCAAGCCGCCGAAGCTTTCTTGGAAGATCCATCTACCATTAATCAGGGCAACTTAGTATTTGGGTGGTTACAAAGTCTTCAGAAGCTAGCGCTGATGCTGAATCCAGGACATTCCAGCCTGTGCGATCGCCTGTCCGCCGAAGAAAAGCAAACCGAGCAATCGCTGCATCACAAAGAACTAGAACTGAGCGAAGTCCTACGGTGCCGCTACATTGCTCGGCCAAAGCCTGCTGGAAAACCCCACTACGCCAAAGCGGGTAACATTAACTACGCTATTTTTGCGGGTGGCACTGCCGGGGAGTTCATTCTTACCTTAGATGCAGACCATATTCCCAAACCCCATTTCCTGAAGCGGGTACTTTCCTACTTCTACACTTACAACGTAGCTACAGGCCGTTACGACAGTAATCGCATTGCCTTCGTTCAAACGCCTCAGGATTTCTACAATATCCCGCCAGGTGACCCTTTTGGACATCGGGCCAATCTATTTTATGGTCCCATCCAGCAAGGTAAAGATGGTCTCAATTCTGCCTTTTACACAGGCACTAATGCTATTCTCCGGCGCGAAGCGCTGGTCAATGTAGGCCTGCGGCATTTCTTCAACGAGTACAACAAGAATGAGCGTCAGTTAAGCGATTTCGACTTGGTCGGTGGGATGTCTAGCAACAGCATCACCGAAGACATGAATACGGCAATGCGCTTGCATGCCAATGGCTGGAAGTCGATCTACCATAACGAAGTTTTGGCAGAAGGATTAGCACCTGATGACCTAAGTTCCACGTTAAAACAACGATTGCGTTGGGCTCAAGGAACCATGCAAGTTATGGTTCGGGAAAATCCTTTCACGAAACCAGGGCTGACATTCTGGCAGCGATTGCAGTATTTCCAAACCATGTATAGCTATCTATCAGGTTTTGCGACTGTAATATTTATTGCCTGCCCAATTATCTACTTTTTCACAGGCATTATTCCAGTCACATCCTTTGGCCCTGATTTCGCTATACACTTTTTCCCAGCATTTATTTTGAATCGCCTCACCTTTATGGTGGCGGGTTGGGGCGTGCCCGCTAGAGAAATTTGGCGGTCTGAACAGTACGCGATCGCTCTCTTTCCATTGTTTATTCAAGCGGTGGTTAGTGTCTTCACCAACCGTCCGATTAGATTTCAAGTTACTCCTAAACAGCGGCAAGCAGGCATTTATTTAGGGCTCGTTATTCCGCAATTAACTGTTTTTGTACTGACCATACTTGGTATAGTTTGGAGTCTGTACCGCTTAGTGACAGGCACATTAGAGGACCCTGCGGTTCACCTAATCAACGCAGCGTGGTCAGTTTATAACCTAGCGCTGTTACTCGTCATTATTCGTGCAGCCGTTTGGCAGCCTGAATAAGCCCTAAAGCATTGCTTTAACTACTTTCGAGCAGCGAGAGCAATATCACTTAAACCTAGATTCGTGAATGGATAGATGATCATGGACTCTCAAGTTACAGTAATTCAAGCTTCTGGATCAATTGATAGCATTAGTGGCAATCAGCTTCGGCGAGATGTGAGTGATGCGATCGCCTCCGGTGCAAAAACAATTTTAATTGACTGTGAAAAAGCTACCTTTATGGACAGTTCTGGGTTAGGGGCTTTAGTCATGATCCTGAAAACCGTGCGAGAAGCAGGCGGTAGGCTCGCACTTTGCGCCATTATTGATCAGATTGAAATGATTCTTCAGTTAACCAGTATGGACAGTTTGTTCGAGATTTTTCCCAACCGAGAAGCATTCGAGCAAAAGGTCGCCAGCTAGCTTAGATTTGGCGAAGAAGCTGATATTCTCCTTAGCGCAGCTTCATGCAGTAGCATCTATTTATTCCATCCCTGTTTTCTTTGAAGCAACTTTTAGGAATCAGGGGTGGGGTAAGCTTTAGTTACCTTCAATCTGACAACAACTCTGGTACATCAAAAATATAATGAACCTGAGTTTCCACTCTGAAAATTTTGCTTTATCATCCTTTGAGTAAGACAAAGCCAAGAAACGGTGGGACTGCATGAGTTAAATTTTTCTTGAGCTTTTCAAGGGAAATTTAACTTCTAAGCTCACTATAGTAATAGTTATTTAGATTAGGTTCCAGGTGACTTCACAAAATCGCCTTCAGGTAACGACAAATCTTACAGAACTCAATCAAGTATTGCTTTGGTTCGAGCAGTTGCATCAGCCAACAATTCCTAGAAAAATCTGGATTCAGTGTCAGACAGCCTTAGCCGAAGGATTTACCAATGCGGTCAAGCATGCTCATAGCAACTTACCGCCTGACACAATTGTTGAGATTGAGGTAACTATTACACCTCAACAACTAGAAATTTATGTCTGGGATTCTGGACCACCTTTTGACTTAATTCAAAATCTCAAAAGTCGCGAGCAAACCTTTGATCCGACTGCCTCTAGTGGTAGAGGGCTACAGCTAATCGCTCGGATTGCCGATCAAATTAGCTATGTTCGTACTGATGAGCAGCGTAATTGCTTATCAATGATTAAGTACTACCAAGCATCCTAAGATTGAACCAATCAGACGAGCGATCGCGGATATTAAGTTTTGGGCTTAGAGATGGCAGGTTGGATCTGGCAAAATAGCTCGGCTAAAGTTAGCAGAACTCAAATCAATTTCACTCAGATCGGCTCCGTGACAATTGGCATCACTAAAGTCAGCTTGACTGACAGCAGCACCTCTGAGATCAGCTTCTCTTAAGTCAGTTAAACTAAAATCTGTCTTAGTCAAACAAGCATTCACTAAATTCGTTCTGAGCAATTTAGCTTCACAAAGAATAGCTTTGTTTAAATTAGCAGACTTCAGAATTGCACCAGAGAGATCAGCGCCGCTAAAATCGGTTTCTTCCAGACTAGCTCCTGTGAAGTCTGCGTCTACTAGGGTCCCTCCCATAAATTTTGCCTGAGTGAAAATAGCGTCCTGAGCATTCGCACTTACTAAATTGCTACCGTTAAGATTAGCTTGTTTGCAATCCGCTTGCCGCAGGTCACTATTGAGTAAAATAGCTCCACTTAAATTTACTCCTCTTAGAATTGCGCCTTGGAGATTAGCAAAGCTGAGATTGGCTTGAACCAAACTAATTTCTCTTAAGTCTAAGTTGCTTAAATCTACCTGAATCTCAGGGTTTGCTTTTCGCCACTGGTTCCACTGCGAAACACCTTGCCGCAATAAGGATAAATATTCTTCGTTTTGCATATCAGACTAACCTAATCATTCTCTGGCGATCGCACAGTTAACTCACAACTGTGAGGAAGTTCAACAATTGTATTATTGAACTCGCTAGCTACAGTAGCGCCTTACGTAGGAAGTTCTTAAGAAAACTCGTTTCGAAAACTCAATATTTACGCTCTTGCGGCTGGAACATTGTGATAGTCACAGGGCGATCGCGCACATCAACCCCTGCCGGGGAGTAGTAAGACAACGTGTGCTTGAGGAAATTCGCATCATCTCGTTCGGGGTAATCTTCTCGCGAATGTGCCCCTCGGCTTTCTTGCCGCCATAGGGCTGACGTGATGATCATTTCTCCTACGGTCATGACGCTGCGGAGTTCTAAGGCTTCTAGAATTTCGGTATTCCAGAGTTTGCCTTTGTCATCTAAATAAATTTGTCCGTACTGTTGTTGCAGCGATCGCACTTTTTCTAGACCTTCGCGCATCCGAGCCTCGGTGCGAAACACCCCACAGTAGTCGGTCATGCAGTCTTGAAAGGCTTCCCGAATTTGGTTAATGCGGTACTCACCGGGTTGATCAAGCAAAGATTGGATTTGATTTTGGGTATCCGTCAGGTAACGCGACTCCTCCACATCTGGCAGCTTCCGGTTTTGCACATACTGAGCGATCGTTGCTCCAGTTTTGCGCCCAAAAACCACACACTCTAGCAGCGAGTTACTGCCTAAGCGGTTAGCGCCATGCACCGAGACGCAAGCGGTTTCTCCTGCGGCAAAGAAACTCTCGACCAAGCCCTCAGTACTACTGCGTACCTGACCTTCCGTGTTGACGGGAATGCCACCCATTGAGTAATGAATCGTAGGCCGCACAGGCATGGGTTCAT
Organism: Trichocoleus sp. FACHB-262; assembly: GCF_014696035.1. NCBI lineage: Bacteria > Bacillati > Cyanobacteriota > Cyanophyceae > Leptolyngbyales > Trichocoleusaceae > Trichocoleus > Trichocoleus sp. FACHB-262. The sequence continues at coordinate 20,892 of NZ_JACJPK010000017.1, forward strand.
GGACCGCGTCAATGCCAATCAGGCGATGCGCTTCTTCCCAGCAGAAGGGAATGCGGCTCATGATCTTTTCTTGGCCCATGTGGCGGAGGTCTAGGTAGACAAATGGCCCCCCAGCACTGCCATCGCGATGAACGCCTCGCCCTGCTTGGATTTCTCGCGCGATCGCCCGTGAAGTGATGTCCCGTGGAGCCAGTTCCATGCGGCTTGGCGCATAGGTAGCCATAAACCGCTCCCCTTCACTGTTGATCAGGTAAGCACCTTCGCCTCGCACAGCTTCGGAAATCAACACGCCCACTGGATACAGCCCTGTGGGATGGAACTGGACAAACTCCATATCTTCTAACGGCAGACCCGCGATCGCCGTCATCGCCAACCCATCTCCGGTGGAAGCAAAATCGTTGGAGGTGGTGTTGTAAACACGGCCATAGCCTCCAGTGGCGAACATCACTGCTTTGGCCCGCAGCACCTCCAGCTGCCCGTCTTCAATGCGGTACATCACCACACCTTTGGCCTGCCCCTCCTCCAAAATCAGGCGAGTCACATACCACTCTTCGTAAAGGTGCACGCCGTAGCGCATCAAATTAGTCACCAGTTCATGCAAAATCGCATGACCCGTTTTGTCAGCAGCATAACAAGTGCGATTGTGAGAATGCCCCCCAAAGGCTCGCTGAGCAATCCGACCATCGGGTAAACGGGAGAACAGCACTCCCATGTGTTCTAGGTCGATCACTACCCCTGGCGCTTCTTTGGTCAGAATTTCTACCGCATCCTGATCGGCCAGATAGTCGGAGCCCTTGACTGTGTCGAAGGCGTGAGCTTCCCAAGTATCACTGCTATCCACATTTTTGAGGGTTGCGGCAATGCCACCTTGAGCCGCTACCGAGTGGGAACGAATGGGATGGGTCTTAGCCACCAGAGCCACACTGAGGTTGGGGTCAGTGCGGATAATTTCAAGGGCAGCTCGACAGCCAGCCAAACCGCCCCCAACAATAATCACATCATGATCAATCATGCTCGAACCAGCTGGAAAACGCTTGTTCTACTATGGTGACGCAACTCAAAGTTTCCTAGCCAGCAGGTGAGAACTTCTTTAGAAATCTTTGATTGAGAGCTGCTAGGTAGACACAGCAAAGCATCACACCTCTCTACTGAGAAGCGTGATGCTGACACCAACTTTCTAAAGAGTTTCTAAGAAGGGCAGCTTAGCTAGCAGCCTGAGCGGGTCTCTGCGCTGGGATGTTGTTGGGAGCTGTTTCTGGTTTGGTTGCTGCATCTGTAGCCGTGACTTCAATATGATTAAACAGCGTAGTGACGAAAGCAAATAGCAAAAATGGCAACGACAACACCAGGATTAAACCTACCGTTGCTAAGGCATAAACGGGACGACTTGCTCCCATCAAAGCCAGAGCTGCGGCCAAACTTAAGAAAATTACAATCAACCAAACAATAATTTGACCATAAATATCCCCAAAGGTCAGAGTACAGATAAAACGATATTTCTGTATGTTATTCATGGTGTCTCTCTAGGTATTCCTTTAAATTCTTAAGTTAATTCGTGGTTCAACTTTTGGACAACTTCTCAATCTTTCGACAAAGGATGCAATATGTTGTTACAAAGCAGTCACTTTGACGTTACATAAGCAGTCACTTTTTGCGATTTAACCTGCGATCGCCCTGATTGGTATTAAAAAATATCTTCCCTCCCAAGCTAGAAATACCAACAAATTTTTAAGATGAACTATTCCAAGCCCAATTCTCGCTTGAGTAAGTTAATTGACTTGGTATTGATGTAGTTCTCACAACAGATGACTTGAGGAGGCCGAATAATATCCTCTCTCGCTGCCGCAACTGTCGCTTTCACGATCGAAAAACTGGCTTGGTCACTGATGATAATTTGGGCACTCCGCACGATCGCATTGAGCTTGTACGTGTCCTCGAGTTGCGAAGTCATCACCAGTACATCGTCTCCTCGCAAACTGTGAATAATGACTTCAGCGGCGCGGATAATGCCCGAACTGAGACTGATTAAGCCTAGGCAACTATCCTTCGAGAGCTTCTGAATAACTTGAATTTCCTGGGCGTAGTCGTAGATATCTACAGGGATCACCCGCACCGATTTAGGGCCTGCGATCGCCTCTGCTTCGCCAATAAAGTAGCGACTAGTCACGACCGTTCCAGAGCGAGTTTGAGCCAGCGTCCGCTCCAGTTCCTCCATCGGCACCAATTGCACCGGCATTTGCAGCTCTTGCTCGAGTTGGCGCACCATCAGTTCACCTGCCCCAATATCCTGGGTAGGAGCCGTGACTAAGACGCGAGCGCTACACCGCAGCCGCCAATCTACTTCCGCCAAAAATAGTTCTCGCGCCTCATTCAAAGAACTACCTTGCTTCAGCAGCTCATCCAAACTTTGCCGAATCAGCTTGTGGGCTTGAGGATATTGTTCTAGCAAAGGCGATCGCTGTTTGGAGGAGCCTTCATCTCCTTGAATCCGCACGTAGATGCCAGAGCCAGCAATAGACTCTACAAACCCCGCTTCTTCCAGTTGGCGATAGACCTTACTGATCGTGTTGCGATGCAATCCAGTCTGCATAGCGAGCTGACGGGTACTCGGCAAACGATGCCCTGGGGGAAACTGCCGCGAGGCGATCGCGAAGCGAATTTGGTTGAAGAGTTGGGTAGACGCCGGAATTTCACTATCCGGTTGAATATGAAATTGGATCATGCCAATGCCTCCAGCGGCCCCGATACAGGAATTGATGGTCTACAGCTAGTGATGATCGAAGCTTATCAAGCCCTAGCTCGTAATTTTCAGAAAAAAAGTGTTTTGCTTGCCAGTGCTCACAAAACCATTCCAGTATGAACTGCGATCGCCCCTCAGCGCTTCCTTATATTGGTTCACCTGATGGTATGAGCTTGTCATCGTCACAGATTTCTAGACTGAGTTCAGCCAAATAAATTTCTTCCTCTAGAATTTGAAGGGCGGCTTCACTCAACTTGAACGGCATATGGCAGACCAAGGAATTCAAACTCAACAGATTCAGGTTTCTAGCGGAGGTCTAGAGATCGCAGCTTATTTAGCCCAGCCTAGCGCCGCAGGGACATTTCCTGGCGTTGTGGTGCTGCAAGAGATTTTTGGCATCAACTCGCATATTCGGGACGTGACTGAGCGAATCGCAAAACAAGGATATGTCGCGATCGCCCCTGCTTTGTACCAGCGCCAAGCGCCGGGATTTGAAACTGGATACCAGCCAGAAGACATTCAAGTAGGCAGAGAGTACAAAGACAAAACCAAAGCCAGTGAGCTTTTGGGAGATATTCAAGCCGCGATTAACTATCTGAAGAGCTTGCCCAATGTAGCGGGCGATCGCATTGGTTGTATTGGTTTCTGCTTCGGTGGTCACGTTGCTTACCTCGCCGCCACCCTACCCGACATCAAAGCCACTGCTTCTTTCTACGGAGCTGGTATTGCCACGATGACCCCAGGGGGTAGCTTACCTACAGTCAGCCGCACGGGTGAGATTCAAGGTAGCCTGTACGCTTTCTTTGGGGAGCAAGATGCCAGCATTCCGCCAGAGCAAGTGCAAAAGATCGAAGCCGCTCTCAAGTTACATCAAATTCCGCATCAAGTCTTCCGCTACTCTGAGGCTGAACACGGCTTCTTCTGCGATCAACGGGCAAGCTACAACTCAGAAGCTGCTCAAGACGCTTGGCAGAAGGTATTGCGCCTGTTTGAGACAACTTTAACTGCTGGCTAGTATGAAACCTTCACATTTCTCAAACTCAGCGAATCTGCGGCTAGATTGGGAATGCTAATTTCTCAAGCTTTACAATTGCCGTCAGATGTTGCAAGCAGACTAAGTGTTTCAGGAGCGCTACCAACTCAAACAAAAACTAAGGCAGAATGCAGGACGGCAAACCTGGCTGGCTGAAGATTTACAAGTAGCGCCCCCAGAGCCTGTGATTATCAAGCTCCTCACCTTTGGCGGGGATATGCAGTGGGATGACTTGAAGCTGTTTGAACGCGAAGTTCAAGTCCTCAAGCAAGTCAATCACCCCCACATCCCCAAGTACCGAGATTCTTTTTCCATTGATGACCGCACGCTTTGGTTTGGCTTGGTTCAGAGCTACATTCAGGGTAACTCGCTCAAGGATCTCCTAACGCAAGGCAAGAAATTTACCGAGACCGAAGTTCGTAAAATCGCGGTTTCAGTTCTGCAAATTCTGATTCACCTGCACAAACTCAATCCCCCGGTTCTGCATCGCGACATCAAGCCCAGCAACTTAATTTGGGGCGAAGATCAAAACATTTATCTAGTAGACTTTGGTGCGGTGCAAGATCGAGCCGCAGCAGAGGGGGCAACATTTACTGTTGTGGGCCCCTATGGCTATGCCCCAATGGAGCAGTTTGGTGGTCGTACTGTCCCTGCTTCCGATTTATACGCCTTGGGCGCAACTCTGGTTCATTTGTTAACTGGCGTGGCTCCTGCGGATTTGCCTCAGTCTGATCTGACAATTGAGTTCCGCGATCGCACCAACGCTAGTTCTCATTTAGTCAGTTGGATTGAAAAACTAGTAGAACTATCTCTCAAGCGGCGCTTTAGTCAAGCCCAACAAGCACTAGAGGCTCTCAAATCAAGCACTCTAACCCACACAGCGAATTTGAAGAGCCATTCAAGCACTCTAACCCACACAGCGAACTCGAAGGGCCATCCACCTGTAGGGACTCGTGTAAAGGTTCAGAGGTCTAGACATGAACTTGTGATTGCAATTCCTCCAAAGAAACAACCTTTTTGGAAAGCTCCAAGAGCGGAAGCTCAAGATTTCGCAATCATTTTTATAGGTTTCAGTCTAGTTTCTTTGTTGGCTGTCTTTGGTTCTAGTTTTTTTCCTGCCTCTATCGGCTTTAGTTTTTTTGCTGTCTCTATTAGCTTTGTTTATGCTGCATTCTTCTGTTTTCACCTAATAAGGGTGTACACTCACCAGCGCATTGTAATTAACCAAAACCAGTTTTCGGTTCAGATATTTGTGTTAAATGACTGTATTGGGCAACGTCAAGGCTCTTCTAAAGACATTCTAGACGTGTTTCAAAGCGTACAAGTTTCAAGGGATGACAGAGTAGGGAAGGAAATAATTACCATCCAGACATCGACTCAGTGCTATTCTTTTGGACTGGGTTTAAGTACGATGGAGTGTCTTTGGATTGCCCAGGAAATTAGGAGCTGGTTGGCCTTGGAGCGTCAGTGAGCTGTATTTCGCTAAAGTTGAAGCTTCCGGTGCAGCTCACCTAGGTTGCTTAATCGTGGATTGCGTTTGTCAGCACTTCTGCAAGGCTCATATCTGCCATGTCATCAAATGTAATGGTGTCGCAGATATCAAACTTTGCCCCAATGCCTTGCATTTGGTCGTCCAAGGCTTTGAGAAATTTACTAGCTTGGGAGTCATTGCCCACCTGGATGAAGGAAATCGCTAATTCTTCGTCTCGCTCAAGCTGGCGGGAAGCGTTCACAATCACTTCCATTACCGCTCGGCGATCGTCTGGTTCACCGTCGGTAATCACCAAAATCGTCTCTCCCTGCTTTGTCTGTTTGGCCTGCTTGCGTTGGAGATAGCTGTTGGTGGCATCGTGCAACACAGAAGCCAGATTGGTTGTACCAGACGGATCGTTCTCTAGAAACAACTGATCAACCTTTGCCGAGGTGACGTTGTCGTAACGCTTGAAACGGCTAGAGAACAGATAAACGGTGATGCCATCTGGATCAAATTGCTCACACTTTCTCGCTAGTGCCAGGGTAGATTCTTGCACTTCTGCCCACCGGGTTCGCCCTCCCCGCTGGTCTGGAGTAGACATGCTACCGCTCTTATCGATGATGAGTGTGTAGTCGCGGTCTTTCATGGATCTGTAGAGGATTTTTGTTCATCCTAGTGAGTCTGATTAGAGAAACACACCAGAATTTGCAATTCCTTAAGAACAGGTGGCACATTGGAGGAAAAGCAGCAGGGTACTCGAACAGGATGCTAGAGCCAGGACAGGTGATTTGCGATCGCTATCAACTCCAAGCCCAACTCAACGATCATCCTGTCCGAAAGACCTGGCTAGCCATAGATTTAGCAGTAGCAGACGATGAAGCCAACCAAGTCGTTATCAAATTGCTAGCGGTTGAAGGCTTAACTCAGTGGGAGCATGTGAAACTGTTTGAGCGTGAAGCACAAGTCCTCGAACAGCTAGATTATCCTCGTATTCCCCAGTACCTCGATTACTTTTGTTTGGAGAAGAAGCCGCTGTGGTTTGGCTTGGTAGAGGAGTACATTCCGGGTGTCTCTTTGAAAGAGTTAATTACCCAAAGCGAAAAGTTTACTGAGTTAGAGATTCGAGACATTGCCACAGCAATTTTGGAAACGTTGATTTACCTGCACGAACTTAGCCCTCCAGTGCTGCACCGAGACATCAAGCCCAGCAATATTATTTGGGGCGATGATGGTGAGATTTATCTAGTAGATTTTGGGGCGGTGCAAGATCGAGCGGCGACGGAAGGCTCTACGTTTACCGTGGTGGGAACTTACGGTTACACGCCTCTAGAGCAGTTTGGGGGTCGTGCAGTTCCTGCTTCCGATCTTTATGCCTTGGGAGCCACTTTGATTCACTTAGTCACAGGCGTTGCTCCCGCCGATTTACCCCAGAAAGATTTGCGGTTGGAATGGCGCGATCGCGTTAGTCTCAATCCTCATCTGCTCGACTGGATTGGCCGCTTAACGGAGCCTGCTCCCGACAACCGTTTCAGTACCGCTCGTGAAGCATTGGTTGCGCTGGAATCTGGGTTGCAAGGAGCGAAGGAGCGATCGCGCCAGCATCCGACTGCTCCTCTAGCAAAAGCGCCAGAGGGAACTCAGGTCAAGCTAAGGCAAGCCGAAACTGAGATGCAAATCGAAATTCCTGCGAGAGGGACAGGGCTTACATTGCCCTTCTTGTCATTAGCTTTGTTCTTTTTTGTCTGTTCATTTCTAATTGCGCTAAGCCGAGGCTATTGGGACTGGGCGTTTGGCTACCTAATTCTGTCGCTCACAGTCTCGTTTTTGACTTATACGTCTGCTTGCCCAACCCGCGTTTACTTCGACAAACACTGCTTCGTCATCTACAGAAAAATCCTGGGCTATATCCCGGAAAAACCGGATGGTGGTATCGGCGAAATCGAAGATGTGTTTGAAGATAGCACCGAATCTAAAATCTCCTCTGGAGCAGAAGTTCGCCGCAGAATCACGATTCAGGCAGGGATGCGTGAATATTCTTTTGGTGAAGGTTTGAGCCGAGCTGAGTGTTTGTGGTTAGTGCAGGAAATCAAGGGCTGGTTGAACTTGCCATAAGGGCATCCTCTGTCACCATCGGTTCTGTCACCATCGGCACTGAAGCATTCACCAACGACAGCAGCGTGCCGATTTGCTCTTGACCGTTGGTTGCCAAGTCGCTATGGCAGAGAAATACGCGATCGCCCGCTCGACCTAACAAATCCAGCAAAATCCGTTGCAACCGTCGCTCTAAAGCGGCCATCGAATCGGCTTCAGTCCAAGGCGTGCCTGACCAGCTTCGCAAAAATAAAGGTGCGCCAAACAAAGTTTCAGAACCTGTGAGCCAGCGCGGGGAGCCTGCATCTAGCCAGAATTGCCAACGATGAGACAAACGGTTGGAGCAGTACTGAAAAATCGTTGCCAAAGTCACTGCTTGATTGGCAGTCCTCCCAGTCCTCACTGGATAAGGATCGGCTGTGATCGTACCACCGCGCAACAGTTGAATAAAGTTGCTAACCGTGACAGAAGCGGGCGTATCGGCATTCTCGCTTTGCCGTAGTCGCGCATCCACTTCCCAATAATGCTGGGCGGTCTCTATCAGTTCTCGGAGAGTCGCGAGTTGATCGAAGGGCAGGTGACTACCATTCCACAAGAACTTTTGCATGGCGCGGTCCAGAATCGCGATCGCCCCTGGAACTAGGTGTTGTTCTTGCTGTAACTTCTGAGTTTCGATCCACCGCACAATCTCGTCATAAGCCTTAGTTGCTTCATAACCCAAGCGATCCCAGCGGGGGAATTCGGTAGTAGGAAGTAATCGGGGGGAATCCGGGTGCGGTTCAAAACAGTGATCGGCTAGGAGGCCAGCACGGACGGGGTCGATGGAGGGATGAAGGATGTTCGCCTTTGGCGTTCCCGTAGGGTGGGATGAAGTTTTGGAGTTGGTAGATGCTAAATCTTGCCCTTCAGGGTGGGGAGTTTGGCTGAGGACGACTAGCATTTCGGCTACAGCGTCTCGGTTGATCAGTCGGCCTAAGTTGGGGTAGACCAAGGTGAGCAGCGTCAGTAAGGCTCGCACCATTGCGGAACTGGCTAGGGGCCGTTGGTCATTAATCGATTCAACTGCGATGCCATGTTTGCCCAGGATTTCTCGCAGGGTATAACGGGCGATCGCGTCTACACCAGGGCCAATCACGGCAATTTCGTGGGGTTGTGCTTGCCCTGACCCCACCGCTTGCACGATCGCTTGAGCGGTCTGCCGCAACAACTGCGCGCGAGAAGTCGTTTGTAACGATTGCACTGCCTCTGGTAGCTGGGTGAGAAATAAAGGATCGGTGACAACTTCCACCACAGACAACCCCACCTGATTCGCCAAGCCAGGATTGACGTTTGCAGATAACTCCACGACTCGACACCGCGTTGCCAAATCACCTAAATGCTGTGGATCAGCACCCAAACCCAGACGGATGCCACCCTTAGGGTTGTAGGTAAACGCGCCTACGGCTCCGTGCTCCAGCAAGCATTCAAACAACTGCCGCGCGATCGCAGGGTAGTTATCCACATCATCGGCTAGAACTGCTTGATAACGCCGACTCAGGTGCTGCTGATAGGTGAGGTTGGGCAACAGATAGCGCCAGTACAGTTCGCAGAGCAAACCGTAGGTGAGCAAGCCACGTTCCAAGCACCAACTGCGCCACTGGCACAACAACTCCCCAAACAAAGCCGAATCTTGCCCAGATAAACCCACTTCTACAATGCCAGGAATATCCTCGGTGGCAGTACCCGCCAGAGCCGCCAGTTGTAACCAGTCCAACAGTCGCCGCACCAGCCGATACTCCCCCACACCAGAGCGTTGCAACACTTCAGGCGTGAGTTGCGATCGCCACAATCTCGTAGCCAATTCTTGCTCATTTTCGGGTCGCAGTCGGACAGGAAACTGCGCTTTCACTTGTAACTGCTCTACCAACAGCGGCCAAAACAGCAACACTTCATCCTGAAAGAAACCAATTGGCGTAGCAGACTGAATTGGGCACTCGCCTTGAGTTGCGGAGGTAAGACGATCGACCAACTCTAAACGGTTGTCCCCAGTGGCGGCAAAAACCAAAATTGCGGAAGCAGTTTGCTGCATCTGGGAGCGTTGCGATCGCTCTACCATCAATTGCTGAAGTCGCTCTGAAACGGGTCGCCCTTCTTTCATGGGGACGGGTGGGCGATCGCGATTTTCTCCTAGCCCCGCTTGCACCCAAGCCTTAAACTGATTCACCAAATAAGCCGTTTTACCGCTACGGGTTGGCCCCACGATCCAAACAGAGTCAGCAGCCACCAGAAATGCCTCAAGCGCCTATCACCCCCAGGATAGACTTTTTCTCAACCGTCCTGAACTGCGTAGGAATTGACTATAGTGAGAAAATCCACTCTGCCTCTGCCGTTGCCCTTGCTTCATGAAGAGTCCTGACGGAAAGCTTTCAGTTGCATCTGAGCGCGATACCTTAGAGCAAGTGGTACTGAGCATTATCGCCTCAGTTCATCTCATTATTTTCACTGTTCAATCTCATATGACTTCAAAATCGCCCCGTTCTCAAGCTACTCCGTCCTTCTCGATGGATGATTTTGCGAGAGCCTTAGAACAACATGACTATGGGTTTCAATCCGGTCAAGTTGTGCGAGGAAAAGTGTTCAACTATGAAGCGAATGGCGCTTATGTGGACATTGGTGGTAAATCTCTCGCCTTTGTGCCGACTGAAGAAGCTGCCTTGAGACGGGTTACAGATTTATCCGCAGTTTTGCCGCTCAATGAAGAGCAAGAATTTGTCATTATTCGCGACCAGGATGCTGACGGTCAAGTCACGTTGTCTCGTCGTCGCTTGGAGATGAATCGAATTTGGGAAGAAGTCGCTGACTTGCAAAATAGCAGCCAGTCGGTCCAGGTGCGGGTCACAGGCACCAACAAGGGTGGCGTCACTGTGGATGTGCGCGGGTTGCGTGGCTTTATTCCGCGATCGCATTTAGTAGAGCGTAACGACCTGGAAGCCCTCAAAGGCCAAACTCTCACCGCGAGCTTCCTAGAAGTTGACCCCAACCGTAACAAACTCATCCTCTCTAACCGGATGGCGACTCGTGCAGCTAGCATGAGCAATCTGGAAGTAGGTCAACTGATCGAAGGCAAAGTCACCAGCATCAAGCCGTTTGGCGTGTTTGTAGACTTCAGCGGCACCACGGGTCTGCTCCACATCAACCAAGTCAGCAATCGCTTCATCGAGTCCCTGCCCTCTCTATTCGAGGTAGGGCAACCCATCCAAGCCATGATTGTAGACCTAGATGCGACTCAAGGTCGTGTGTCTCTCTCCACGAAAGTTCTAGAAAACCACCCTGGAGAAATGGTGGAACAAATGGCAACCGTCATGGCCGAAGCCGAAGCCCGTGCTGAAAAAGCGAATAAGAAGCGTGAGCGAGACAGCGCTTAATTAATTCGTAGTTCGTAATTTGAAATTTTAAGGTGGGCCATGCTCACCTTATTTTTTTATTGATGCAATGAATCAATAGCGATCGCAAGATTAAAAGAAGCAGAAAATCAGATTAATTGGGTTCCTCTACGTTGTCTTCAGAAACTGGCTTGTACCTCTCCCACGTAAGCTCAACTATTTTTGAGGTTGGATTGACTACAAGCATGTGATCACTGGTCAAGATAACTAAGTCATTCTCGACTATGAACAATTGCACGGAAGAGTCTCGTGCATACTTACTCAAAACTTTGGAGATTAAATCATGAGAAATGTCGATAGCTTCAAGCAGCGCGCCTTCTGCATTGTATTGTGCAATCATTAGTTGGCTTGAACTACTGTGGTGCTTGAGTATGCCATAGAAACGATCTTCTTTAGGCTCGTAAGTCAGCGCCGCTAGATTGATATTCTGCATATCTGTGACAACAGCCCACTGCTGAGTTGCTGGCAAGTACTCATACATGTAACCACTGACGACAATGAGGCGTTGACGTTTGGTATCAAAGGCAATTCCACACGGCCAGCTCAATCTCGGTACATTGTCTGTTAGTTTCATTTCAGTAGCCGTCTTATTTTCAAGGCTGACCTGAAATACTTGATGTGTAGACAATCCGTAAAGCTGTTCCGTTGCTGGGTCGCAAACAACATGCCTCAGCTTACCTGGCAGAGGTTTGAGACGATCAACGTTTGGGCCTGTCAATGTAAAGTCGCCGTAAGAGGTTAATAGGTGGGGATGGAAGCCAACCTTTGTAAAAAAAGTTGCTCGAAAGCTCATTAGTGCTGCTCTAACCGCTGTTCCCTTGCTGCTTCAATAAGAAGTCTAAAATCTGACCAATACGTTCTAGCACAGAATTTGTGGTTTGCTGATTGCTGAGCAAAGTTTCTAACCTCTGGTGGTTGCTGAAGTTGAGGCGTTTCTTCTAACCTACTTCTCAATGTCGTAAGACATGGGTTATAGGAGTCGGAGCCAAGAGGTTAATCATGCTATTCACGCCCCTCGATTTTGTGTTTCGGTGGCTGGCAGGAATATTTTCGATCGCGTTACTAGGCGGCGGCATCTACATCCTGCACGAATGGTATGAGGGGGATTTAATCTCACGGGCTTGGTTAATTTCTGGCTGGGTCATGACGCTTTGGTCCTTTGTGGGTTTCCTACCACTCATCCTCTTCCGCCGTTCTGGCAAGGATGAACCTAAAGCCATTCGCAGTAAAGAGGTTCGTAAGATTCCCCGACCGGATGGCAGCGAAATTCATGTCGAGTTTTACGGCCCAGCCGATGCTCAACCGATTATCTTCACCCACGGTTGGGGACCGAACAGCACCGTTTGGTACTACGCTAAGCGGCAACTGAGCGATCGCTTCCGCTTAATCGTTTGGGACTTACCTGGTTTAGGTAAATCTAAAAAGCCGCAAAACGAAGATTACTCCATCGAAAAATATGCCAGTGATTTAGAGGCAGTGTTGGCAATGGTAGGAGACAAGCCAGCCATTCTCCTGGGACACAGCATGGGTGGCATGATTATCCTCACCTTTTGTCGCTTGTTTTCACAGGAGTTGCGCGATCGCGTCGCTGGCCTTGTCTTGGTGGACACGACCTATACCAACCCTCTCAAGACCGCAATTCTGAGTCGCCTGTTACAAGCACTCCAGAAACCTTTAATGGAGCCACTGTTGCACTTGACGATTTGGTTATCGCCACTGTTTTGGTTAATCAGTGGCTTGAGCTACCTCAACGGTTCCATGCACATCACTACTGAAATTTCTGGCTTTACCGGGCGAGAAACACGAGGGCAACTCAACTTCTCTACTATTCTGGGACTGATTGCTCAACCAGGCATTTTAGCCAGAGGGGTGCTGGCGATGTTGCGCTACGACGAGAGAGCCACGCTACCCACCGTTGCTGTGCCGACGCTAGTGATTGCGGGTCATGCAGACATCGCCACCGTACCTGCCGCTCACGAATACATGAGCAGCCACATTCCCAACGCCGAATTGAAGTTCCTCCGCCCTGCGGGTCACATGGGGTTGATGGAACGTAACGAACAGTTTTCCGCAGCGGTCAGCTCGTTTACAACTGCTTGTTCCTGCTTCAAGGGCTTGGCGTAGTTTAAGAGGGCGATCGCAAAACTCGTAAATCCATGTATAATTACTCATAGTTTGAAGGGGAGTAGCTGCTAGCGCAGAACAGCTAGCCCATCTGAATCAACATACTGGCGATGAGCCTGGTTCAGGTGACAAGTTTTTAGATTACTTGGAAGCGAGACCTTCACTAAGTTCACATCTGAGGTGAGCTTGGTGGGGTCTTTTGCTCTACTTAAGCCACCTCAAGGCTAGAGACGTTTGAGGAGCTTGAGTCAGTGCTGACAGCCTTTACTGCTGGGTTATCGCTAATTACGGTTTCCGAATTAGGAGACAAAACTTTCTTCATCGCCGCAATCTTAGCGATGCGTCACCCCCGTCGGTGGGTCTTTACGGGTGCAGTTTTAGCGCTTGCCCTCATGACTGTTTTATCTGTGCTGTTGGGGCAAACGGTTTCCCTGTTTCCTAAGGCGCTGATGCACTACTTGGAAGTCGTTCTACTCGCTGCCTTTGGGCTGAAGCTGCTGTATGACGCGCAGCAAATGCCTGCCGAGAACACCGGAGATGAAGCGAAAGAAGCCATGAATGTGGTTGAAGAAGCGGAAGCAAAATCACCTCAACACCAAACTTGGTTAGCGATTTGCATTGAAGCATTCACACTGACTTTCGTCGCAGAGTGGGGCGATCGCACGCAATTTGCCACTATTTTTCTGTCTGCCGCCAACAACCCCATTGGGATCACTTTAGGGGCAATTCTGGGTCACGCCATTTGCGCGGCGATCGCTGTATTTAGTGGCCGCCTGGTCTGTCAGCGGATCTCCGAGCGAGTCATGACCGCAATAGGTGGTTTGCTATTCCTGATTTTCGCAGGAGTGGCTTGGTTAGAAGGTAGCCATTAGGAATGAGAAGTCAGACGTGAGGAATCAGAAGCCAGAGAGTCCGACGTAAGGCATTTACGAGAGGCTCACTTTCTTGACTGCTAATTTCTGGCTCCTCATTCCTGATAACCTTCATCCCTCATCCTTAGCGGCCTAAGGTGCCGCTGGCGAAGGTTGATCTGCTGGTGGGCTAGCAGGTACTTGACTTGGAGCAGTGGTCGGGGCGGTTGTGGGTGGCGTTGGTGGTTTACCGCTTGCCAATTGGTTAATTTGGTCTTTGTACTCAGCGGGAGCTAGGCTGATCGCGGAATTAAACAGGGGTTTAGCAGCCTCATCCTTACCTTGCTGCTTGAAAACAAGGGCTTTAGCTAAAACTGGACGAAAATCTTTGCCGCTACTCTTAATCGCTTCGTCATAGATTGTGATCGCCTCGTCGTAGCGCTTCTGCTCCGCGTATACCTGGCCTAGTAACAACTGGACAGAGGGCACATCTACGCTTCCTGGCTTTACCTGGTTGGTTTCATTGGCTGTTTTGAGAGTATCTTGCAGTAAGCCCACAGCAGCTTCAGGCCGTTTTTGCTCAATCAGCAAACCCACCAAGCCTTGCAGCGCTATCATATCTCCCGGTTTCGCGGTCAAAATAGTGCGATAGGATTCTGCCGCACCTTCGCGATCGCCCGCGTACTGCTTCGCTTGAGCCAGCAACACCCCATAGCGGGTTTGGTCAGGATTCAGCTTGGCCAGCTTTTCTAAAGGCTCAACCACGCCTTTAATATCTTGCAGTTGTAGTCGTGCCTCCACTAAACCCCGGAGAGCGGTTTGGTTGTCTGGCTCTCGCTGCAAAACGAGTTCATACCCTTTCGCCTGAGCTTTCAATTCCTCTTGCTTCGCGGTAGGCGTGGCTTGAGCCGAGGAGGGAGTTGGCTCACCACCAGATTGCTCGGCCTTAAAAGCATCCCCTAGGAGCGGGAACAGAGAAAAGCCGACAAAGGCAACGACTGCCAGAATTAGCACAACATTAACGATCCAGCGACGCCGCTTCTCAGTCACACAACTGCCTTGAACTCTACGAACATTTTAACGGTCTCCGGGTCAGACCTCTGCTTTCAGCCAGCGTAGCCCGACCCCTAAGCTATTTACTTTAGTGCAGAGCGGTTCTCAATAGCTGGGGTTCCCACCCTGATCGCACTTCCTGCTGAGCTCATTGCAGTTCAAAAATAATCTTGCTTAATCTCCACTGGCTAACTCGGTAGATAAAGCGATCGCATCAAATATTAAGCTTTAAAGTTTTCTTTTATCCTAGAAAAACACCTTGACAGAATTGAACTCATCCTCTAAGAACTCCCTTGATCGGCTTTAGAGCAAAAGTTATGTGCAATACGTTTCTACAGACTGCGAGAATTTACGCACGGGTTGCCTAAATCACTAATTCCAATTAAAGATTGCAGAAACTTTGCGGATCGGTCCGTAGAGTGATTGCATTCAGTAAAATAAGCAGACTGATGCAATCATGCCTCCTGTCTGCAAACAACATCTATGAGTTCCTCTCCCAAGCGGCCCCATAAGCCCCCTGAGTCTGTATCATCTCATCAGGCTTCGCCTGCTTCTGACCCAACCTCCAACTTGGGTTCAGACTTTGCCCATGAGCAGACTTCAAGTTCATCTCCTGCTCCCACCCCTTTACAGACTCCAGCAGATCAACTATCTGAAATGACGTCAGAATTAGCTTCAACTGTGAATGCAGCAGAACTGACCCCACCGGCTGCTCCTGTAGCCCTTGGGATCAAAAGTTCTGAAGACCCAGTCTCCCGTAGCGAGGGTGACGAACTATCCGAGCAGGCATCAGTTATGCGGCAACAACCCATCCCTCCCCCAAGCGAACCCAAGCAGTACCGGGCCATTGGCTTAATTCGAGGACGATACGTTGCATCGCCAGACCACTTTACTCGCGGCAATCTAGTCACCTCTGATGGCACCGCTATTGATGCTGTGCTGTTAGGTCGGGTGATGAGCTTGGTGAGAAAGCATTTAGATCTAGAGCAAGAGCACCTCTGGGTTGTGTATCCACGTACAAGGGAAAAAGAGGCAAACTTACACGCCCAAATTGTGGGAGTTTGGGAGCCAGAAAAATTAAATCAGGCTGATGAAGGCACCCCTCAACCCGCTACCGAGGAACCAACCGAGGCAGGCACCCCCGAAGTCTCGGCTTCTTCTGATCACGAAGATGGCTATTTTTCCATTCGGGGTGAGGTAATTTATCAAGCTCTCGATGAGGAGCGAATTATTGTCAAAATTAGACAGTCTCCCCGCAAAGATGCAGATGAGGAGAAAACTTTTAAGCTATTACTTCAGGGTAATTTAACGGGTAAGGCAGTTGGCCACTTCTGGGATTTAAATGCCTATCGTCAAGGCGATGTTTTAGTGATCCGTGATGGCACCTCTATTGGTCTGTTGCCTCCGCGCAAACGCCAAGCGCACGAGCGGCCCAGAGCAGGCGGTGTGGGTGGCAGAAGACCCAGAGATGGGCAGCGTCCGAGCCGTCCGAGTACTCGTCCAGTCGCTAATGCTGGAGGTAGCGCTGGAGTAGCACCCGTCAGAAAGGCACCCTTGCCTAAGCCAGTAAAGCGGAAGGACAGTTCAGACGCACAACCTGAATAAAGTTAATTTTTTTGCAACAGTAGGTTGAAAGGGGAGACAATGTCTCCCCTTGTTTCTTTGTGAGCTGATCTCAGTTAATCCAGGCTTACCTGAGAACCCCACAAATTTTGGGGCATAAAAGCCCGGTCTTGCGGAATAGGAGCCACTGATTCACTGAGCAAGAATTTTCCTGCTTCAATCCATTGCTTCAGCTCAACAGCAACCTGACGCGACAAAAAGATGCTGGCCAAGGAAGCCACCCGGACAGGCTTACCATCAATCGTAATTCGCCCCGATTTGAGTTGGGCGTAGCTAATCAACCCAAAGGTAGGACGGACTCGACGAGGAATTGAGAAATCGACGATGGGTGCGACCAAATCCCTATCCTGGACGGCACAGCGAGCAATGACTTCTTCATGCAGGACAGGCAAGGGCACGCCAACTCCTATCATGAGCGAAGGGCCATAGTTCTTAAAATAGCAACCTCTGACCCAGCGCGAATCCATTTGTTTGGCATCCCCAATTAAAGCTAATGTAGCCGCAGGACCGATGGGAGCCCGGTTAGGCAAGCGCTTTTGCAAAGGAAAGTGTTGCGTGCCTTCCCAAGCAATATAGCCAGTGCCACCCCCTAGAAAAATCCGAGAACCAATGCCAATCAGTTGTAAATCTGGGTCATTCAGAAGCGGTGAAATGGCTCCTGGGTTGGAATAAACTGCATTTCCTAGCCTAGGCTGCAAAGGGCCTAGATACGTAAAGAGCGGGCGATCGCCCCCATTCACCCCCACAATAAAGTTCTGGTATAGATTGCGAGGATTAAACAAGTAAAACTGGTTGATGGTGTCACGGGTAATCGTCGTCTCAAAAGCAGCCCGTGGGTAACAATCTGTGACTTGTCCTAAGGCTCTCAGTTGCACAGGTTTACCCGCAATCAAATCTTCAATGACGTGTCCTCCACCTCTTTCACGGTTTTCTTCTCCGTCGGCCGCTTCTGACATGCCAGGGTAATCAACAACTTGCGTTGCGCCTAAATAGAGGTCAACTGCGCCAAATCCTGAATAAGCCAAGACTCCATCTAGCCAGCATTGCCGAATTTTGATCGGGGGATCGGTATGGCCCAGGTTAAGGATGGCTCCCGACGACTCCATTGGCTCAAACGTACCTGTTGTGACGACATCCACGGTTTTCGCTGTTTGTGCCACCCCAACTTCTGCGACTCTGGCTTTGACTTCTTCCGCTGTGCAAACCACAGCAGCTTGTCGGCTAATTTTGTCGTTAATTTCAGCAATCGTTCGCATAAAAGGGTTGTCGAGCCAGAATTTACCAAAACCAGGATCTACAGAGCACAACTGCCGTTTAAGTTCGGCAATCAGATAAGTTTGAATTTCAAGACAGCGATCGCTGCTGCCAAGCTCGCCAACCTAAAGCCATTGCCAAAGCAAAGCTGGGAAACAATACGACGAATAGTACAGTTTCAGGAGTGGCTTGCACGACTAACGTGCGTCCTACAAATCGGATGGCGATCGCGACCAATGCAGAAATCACCATTACTTTCACGACAAAGCCAAGATTAGTGCCCATACAGTTGGCTCGCTCAACAAAACATAATTGCCAAATCTGTACTGATGCCAGATCCGCGCTTGGATTTAGTTAAACACTTTTGAGCCAATGTTGATTGGTCTTGAGAAAACTCAGCTAGGTTACATACAGTCTCTGTCTCGCCCGAAGTGAGTTTGCCGGGACGGATATAGGAGTCATAGACCGTAATCTCTGGCTTTAGTTTTGTAGCTTTAGCCGCTACTTCTCCTTGAGCCTACGAAACTCGCCTCAGTAATCCCTTAGGTTCACGTTAGAGATATCTAGTATTAATACTTAGGTCCGAGCACCCATCCCTTTCATTGACCTAGAACTACGTAACTCCCGGAAAGCTTATCTAAATAGCATTTCAAGGAAGAAAGTCCTTTTCTTGAAAACTTTGCTTTTAAGAAAAAATTAATCTTTATCCGTAACTCTTCAATCAAAGCCTGTAGAAATACGCAGAGAGCCTGATAGACAGTTACGGAATCGTCACTATGCAAGATTTACGGACAGAAGTGGTCTTAAAATTGGCCCAAATTATCAACCCCCAAATTCGCGCCAACGACAAATTTTCGCTAGACATAGAGTTCTTGCGTCAATTACCCGATGGCACCTTAGGCCGAGAGGTTGCTCAGTTTCTCGATCAAAATGGGTTTGATCCCCTCAATTCGGGAGATTGGATTCAACGCACCCATGATATTTGGCATGTACTTACGGGGTTATCTGCTTCAGAACATGATGAGTTCGTGCTGCAAGCGTTTGTTCGCAGTCAAGTGTTTCGGCCTTCTAGCGCCATCTTGGTTATTGCTGGTTTACTGACCCGTAAATGCAATTTGAAAGAGGTGGCCCAAAGCATCAAAACGGGTCGGGTAGCTAAGCATATTGTTGAGTGGGATATTGAGTCTGACTGGGAAACTCCTCTGGAGTTGGTGCGGCAGAAACTCGGCATTGTGCCCTTAAGCGCTTACTCACTAAAGTAGGCTCCCAGCTACGTATACCCAAATGCACAGACATAAAAAGCGATCGCTCTTCTGGAATTACTTTTCCAAGTGAGAGCGATCGCTTTTCTAAGTCAAGTCAAGCTAATCAGGCACTGGGCTTCGGCAACTTAGCACAATATTTGTCATCCACCACAATAGAGTTCATGTTAGAACCTGCCTTTTTACTGGCATAAATGACAATATCTATTTTCTTACAAACGAAATTAGTTTTTTCACCGTCTACCCCTTGGACGCTCCAAGCGTAAGTTTCTGATTGGCTGATTGGCTTGGAGGCTCCATTGCAACTCGCTAAAAAGAGTGAAACGGCCAAGGAAATCAAAGCTGATTTTCTCAACATACCTTCTTGCTTCTCCCTTTTAGTCAAGAACTCAAGCTTGATAGTTTAAAGCAACTTGCCTCTCCACTGCTACCCAAGGACTACGGAAGCCTCATCATTGGTTTCTAGGTTCAGAGACGAAAGATTCCTGTCACAATAGGCATGAGGGCAGGTTCATGACCTGATGAGAGCATAAAGAAGGGAGCAACTTACATGATCACCCGTGACAAAACTCAGGACTGGTCAACGGTGATCAAACAATTTGAGGCCGTAGTGGGTAAAAACGGTGTTGTTCGTAGACCCGAAGAGTTGCTGGTTTACGAATGTGATGGCCTCACTAGCTATCGGCAACGTCCAGCAATAGTGGTTTTACCTCGAACTACAGAAGAAGTTGCAGCCATTGTTAAGATCTGCGATCGCCAGCGGTTGCCTTTTGTCACCAGAGGCGCAGGCACAGGGTTATCGGGTGGCGCTTTACCCACGGAGAATTGTGTTCTGATAGTCACGGCGCTGATGCGAAAAATTTTGCGCGTTGATTTAGCCAATCAGCGGATTGTGGTTCAGCCCGGAGTCATCAATAGCTGGGTGACGCAAGCCGTGAGCGGTGCAGGATTTTATTATGCCCCTGATCCCTCCAGCCAAATCGTCTGCTCCGTAGGCGGCAACGTAGCTGAGAACTCTGGAGGAGTTCATTGTCTCAAATATGGTGTGACGACCAATCACGTTCTCGGTCTCAAGTTGGTCTTGCCCGATGGCTCGATTGTTGAAGTGGGTGGAGAGGTGGCCGAGACTCCCGGTTACGACTTGACAGGGCTGTTTGTAGGCTCTGAAGGTACCCTAGGCATTGCCACAGAGATTACGCTAAGAATTTTGAAACAACCAGAAGCTGTCCGGGTTTTGCTGGCAGACTTTACCAATGTCGAGGCGGCGGGTGCAGCCGTTTCTGACATTATTAGTGCTGGCATTATTCCAGGTGGCATGGAGATCATGGATAACCTCAGCATCAATGCGGTGGAGGATGTGGTGGCGACAGGTTGCTACCCCCGTGATGCAGTGGCTATTCTTTTAGTCGAAGTGGATGGTTTAGAAGTGGAAGCGGCGGCGAGTAGCCAGCGAGTGGAAGCGATTTGTCGCCACAATGGAGCGCGCAGCGTCACGATCGCTACTGACCCAGAACAACGTCTGAAATTGTGGAAGGGGCGTAAAGCGGCATTTGCAGCAGCGGGTAAGCTCAGCCCAGACTACTATGTTCAAGATGGCGTCATTCCCCGCACCAAGCTTCCCTTCGTCTTGCAAGAAATTGAAGCGCTCAGTCAGAAACATGGCTATAAAGTCGCCAATGTGTTCCATGCTGGAGACGGAAATTTACATCCTTTGATTCTCTACGACAATTCCATCCCTGGCGAGCTGGAGCGGGTCGAAGAATTAGGCGGGGATATTCTCAAGCTTTGCGTGGAAGTGGGGGGCAGCATTTCCGGAGAGCACGGCATTGGGGCCGATAAACGCTGCTACATGCCTAATATGTTTACCCCTACCGATTTAGAAACGATGATGTGGGTGCGTGAAGTGTTTGATCCGCAACGCATCGCCAACCCGGACAAAATTTTTCCGACCCCTCGCACCTGTGGAGAGGCAGCGCGAGTAGAAACGAGCAAACAATTCTCAGGGATTGAGCTTTTCTAGCGGTAAAACAACTCGAACTGTTGTTTGTTTGCCCAGAATACTCTCGATCGCCAGTTCGCCTTGGTGTAACTCAACCAAGCGTTTAGCGATCGCTAAACCCAAGCCTGCTCCCTGCTGTTCGTAAATTTTACGCTCAAACTGCATATATCCACCTAAGTTGGCGATCTCCTCAGACGGTATTCCACGGCCTTGATCGCTAACGCTCAATACAACGGCTTGCTGGTTCTGCGTTGTCATTCCATGAGTTGTACTTAGACGTATCGGAGTTCCGGCAAGGGAAAATTTGCAAGCGTTGTCTACCAACTCTTCGACAACTTTTTTCAGTCTGAACTCTGCCATCCACACTGACAGTTCTTCTAGGTCTAACTGAAGATCCGTTTGCCGACCCGCTTGCTCTACCACCTGCATTGCAGCGCTGGCGATCGCCGCCTTAGAGCAAGGCGTTACATCCTTTTGCAACTCTTGCAAGCGGGCTGGATTGGTAGCAATTAGTTCTAGTTCGGCATACAGCAAGAACTTTTGAGTGAGTTGATATAGACGCTCCGCAGAGAGGTAAATATCCTTGGCAATTTCTAAAATCTCCCCGCGTTCGATTCCCTGATACTCATCGATCAGCACTTGTGAGAGGCCTAAGATTCCATTTAAAGGAGTGTGCAGTTCGTGGGGCAGGGCTACGGTGATGTTATTTCGGAGATCGTCTAATTGAGTTTGAGCTTGTTGCTTCAGAACCTCTTGCTTGTTCAGCCGCGTCGCGATCGCATTGAGCAACTGCGCTGAGGTACAAGGTTTAATCAGATAGTCATCTGCGCCCAAGTTCATACCTTGACGCAGTTCGTCTCTGCCTCCCCTAGCTGTGAGAAAAATGAAAGGGAGAGTTGCCGTGAGGCTATTTTGGCGAAGTTCTCTTAAGACACTGTATCCATCGATATCAGGCATTTGGATATCGCAAAGCACTAAATCAGGTAAATTTTCTTGGGCCAACCGCACGCCAATTTGACCATTTTCTGCTCCAATGGCTTGGAAACCTTCCACCTCCAAAAGCTCTAAAACCGCTTCACGAAACGGTTGCTCATCTTCAATCACTAAAATCTTACGCATAGGGAGCTGATGAATGAGCAAGGGAGTAACTCAACGGAAGCGTGACTGTGAATAAGGTCCCCATCCCTACCTCGCTGACAACTTGGACCGTACCACCATGAGACTCAACGCACTGTTTAACAATAGATAACCCAAGTCCAGTCCCTGCAATGTTACTTACATTAGTACCACGGTGAAAGGGGCTGAAAAGCTGTGCTTGATCTGCAACTGGAATACCCATGCCATGATCTTGAATCCGCAAGATAGCCGCTTCTGGTTGATAGTATAAGTCGAAGTTTATTTTGCTTCCTGTAGGAGAATACTTGATCGCGTTTGACAGCAAGTTAATTAAAATATGCTGGAGTAACTTCGTGTCTAAGCAAGGCAAATGCGTACCAGCGGTGAATGGTTCTGGAAAATCGTGATTGTTAAAGCTAATCACACAATTAGTATTAGTACTAAATTGCAGTTCTTCAATTAGATCAAGACAAAATTGATTGAGATCCGAAGGAGTAGGGTTACAGATAAGTTTTCCGGCATCTGTTGCGCCAATGGCTAAAACATTATCTAATAACTGACTCATCCGCTTTACCGCAGCTTGAATTCGCTGTAAATAAGTTAATCTTTTCGCTTCGCTAAGTCTACTTTGATATTTTTCCAATAGCTCTGTGGAAAACAAAATTGTGCTGAGTGGATTGCGAAACTCGTGAGAAACCACAGAAACAAATCGCGATCTGAGCTCGCTAAGTTCTTTTTCTTGTTGTAAAGCCTTACGGGTTGCTGACTCTGCCCGATGCCGAGACAAGGCAATTTCAATCGTAGTAACCAGTTCTCGGTCTTCAAAAGGTTTCAAAATGTAGCCAAAGGGGTCTGATATTTTTGCTCTTTTAAGGGTAGTTTCGTCAGCATGAGCGGTTAAGTAAACTACGGGTATATCAAAGCGATCGCGAACAATTTCTGCGGTTTTAACGCCATCAAGATCACCTTTGAGAATAATATCCATCAAAACCAGATCCGGTTCAACCTCAGGAATTTTCTCAATCACCTGCTCCCCAGAACTAACGATCGCAGGAACGATATATCCTGAGCTTTCTAAACTTTTCCGAATATCAAAAGCGATTATTTTTTCGTCTTCAACTACTAGAATTTTGGTAGACATTTGATTTTAGTATTTTTATTTTATCGGCTTTAAGCTAATCCTAAAAACTGCCCCAGAGCTGCGATCGAGCTCAATTCTGCCTTCTAGTTGCTCAGTGAGCATGCAGACTAGTTGCAAGCCTAAAGACTCCGTATGATAAAAGTCTAGCTCTTTTGGTAAACCCACTCCATTATCACTCACGACTATTTGGCATTCTCCAGCCTCAGTTGACACCAACTCAACACTGACCTCACCCTTTTGGTTTTCGGGGAAAGCATATTTTAAGGAGTTAGAAATCAACTCATTGATAATGAGACCACAAGGAATTACAGCATCAATATCGAACAAAACATCTTGAACATTAATCTTTGCCGTAATGGTTTGCGATTTGACGCCATAAGACCGAAATAAGTTAGCGACTAAACTATGCACGTATTCAGCAAAGTTAACCTTAGCCAAATCTTCAGATTGATAAAGTTTCTCATGCAGCAAAGCCATTGCTCTGACACGATTTTGGCTTTCCTTGAGAATTTCCAGGACATGATACTCCTTAATAGAGCCAGCCTGTAACTTGAGTAAGCTAGAAATTACTTGTAGGTTATTTTTGACCCGATGGTGAATCTCTTTGAGTAGAACTTCTTTTTCTCGCAAAGATAGTTTGATTTGCTCTTCTGCTCGCTGACGCTCAGTAATTTCAGTTAACAGTTGCTCATTAACTGCTTGCAAAGCATTAGTCCGCTTCTGAACTTTCAGCTCTAAAGCTTCATTTAATAGCTGTAGATCCACTTCTGCTTGTTTGTGAGCTGTAATATCTGTGGCTACTCCTAGCACTTGGTAAGCTTTGCCATCTGGTGACAACAATGGCTTCTTAATAGTTTGAAACCAAAAAGTTCGTCCGTTAGCATCAGTTACTGTTTCTTCTGGGATAACTTTGTCCTGCATGCGAAGAATCACTTCTCGATCAGCTTGCAGAAATTGCGCTACCTCTGTTGAGTTCGGGTTAAAATCAGCGTCGGTTTTGCCCAGCAAATCTTCTACGCTAGTACCATACATATTGGCTAAT
Source organism: Trichocoleus sp. FACHB-262 (assembly GCF_014696035.1). Classification (NCBI taxonomy): domain Bacteria; kingdom Bacillati; phylum Cyanobacteriota; class Cyanophyceae; order Leptolyngbyales; family Trichocoleusaceae; genus Trichocoleus; species Trichocoleus sp. FACHB-262. Next base: position 45,117 of record NZ_JACJPK010000017.1, read on the forward strand.
GTCTGGTTAACCAGCGTAAATCGTCCTTGCCAGTCCTTGACGAAAATCAAGTTAGGCACCGTATCAATCACATGGCAAAGAAATTCTTTTTGCGCTTTTAAGGCGGCTTCTGCCTGCTTGCGATCGGTAATGTCTCGTACAATGACTAGAACCTCATCCTCTCCGCTCACGGCAATCCGAGCTTCTTCTGTAAATGTTTCTCCTTCTAAGCACAACTCAAATTCATAAACTTGAGTCATCCCTGTTTGCAAAGCTCGCTCAACATAAAACATCCGCTCTTGAGCGATCGCGGGTGGCATGACTTCATAAACATTTTTCTTCTGCCAACCTGTACTCGATACAACGGTTTTGAAATTTTTAGCAGGCAGAAAGTCGAGGTAGTCTCCAGCACTATTCATGCGAATCATCAAGTCTGGAATTGCTGCTAGCAAAGCTCGCGTTGTAGCCTCACTTTTACGTAATGCGGCTTCTGCTCGAATGCGATCGCTGATGTCACGGACAATCACCAGCATTTTTTGATCCAGAAAAGGCAGAATTCTAGCCTCGAAATGTCTATGGGTATCTTGCCAGGGCAGAGAATATTCGACTGCAACTAAAGTGCGAGTAACTACTACCCGATCAATCGCAGCTTGTACTTCCTTGGTGACAGAAGGCGGCAAAATATCTCGCATTCTTTTGCCAAGAAATTCTTCTGGCGGCACATACAAGTCATCATGATCGTTCGCGTGGTAATCCAGAATGGTGCCATCGACATCAACTTGAAAGTAGAGGTCGGGAAAGGCTTGAAAAATTGTTTTTAGCTCAAAAGTTCTACGAGACAACTGAACTTCTGTGCGACGATGATGGACAATTTCAGCAATCAGTTCATCACTGGCCTGTCTTAGCGCTGCGGTTCGCTCCTCAAATTGATTTTCTAGTTCTGCCCTAGCAATCTGTAACGCGGTTTCTAGAGGTTGAGGCGCTTCTTGAGTAGGCCGCGGTTGTCCATCTCGTACCTGGGCCATGACGGTTGCCCATTTCTGCTCCAAACATTGGTTTTCTTGCGGGTAGGACAGCAGAGCCAAGCAGAGACGCTCCAGGGTAGCCACTCCTATAATCTGCTCTCGCTCATCCGTGATCACCAAATATTGAGTCTGTGGTTGTGGCAATAAAGCTCCCACAGTGGTCCAAGCGGTGGCTTCTGCTTCCTGAAGTACCAGCGGTGGCTCGGCCATGACTTCGGCGACACAAAGTCCTGGCAGACTCATATCACTCACCATCAAACACAGGATCTGCTGAGCAGTCACAAGCCCAACCAGTCGGCCTGCTTCCATGACTAGGGCGCAAGGCTCAGGTAAGGCAGGGCTAGCCAGCAAGCGATCGCTCACACTCAGCAACCTTGCCACCTCCAACACCGGAGTTTGAGGCGTCACCCTCAGAGGACAGCGATCGATTACAAGCTCTAGAGGATTGACGGGGAGGGCTAGGGGGTTGAGCGGCATAATCAATCCGTCACTGGGTAACTGTTGCAGCAGTAAAAATTTACAGTCTCTTCAGCATGCGCTTCTTAGTGCTGAGACTCGGCATAAGTCTTCAATGATGCTGCTTCCCTTTATTGTGGCCCGTGACAACTCTGCGGTTCATGGGATTTTATACGGAGGTTTCTCAGGAGAAGATCCAAAACTTAAGTAACTCACCCTAGGATGCCAATCTCTCTAAGCTGCACACAAGCGAGCAAAACTCTTGGTAAATTAAGCCAATAGGTCTCTGAATCCAGAGCAGCACGCCTCCTAGGAGCAGCGCTGTCACCTTAAGTTGCAGCATTTAAGAAGTAGTAGAAAAGTGGATGGCAGCAATTCCTGCGGAAGATTATGCGAATGCACCTCGTCTCGGCCCTCCAATCGAGGAACTCACTTCTATTGTGGGAGCAGAGAAAATCCGCTCTTATGGAGAGCTGTCTGAATCATGGCAGCAAGCGATCGCCCAAGCCGTCGCGCCCGGAACACAGATTAGCGGTGTGGTTTATCCCGGCACTTCAGCAGAACTAGCCGAAGTTGTGCGTCAAGCGGATGAACATCAATGGGGCATTTTACCCTGCGGGAACGGCAGCAAGCTCAGCTGGGGAGGGCTGGGCTCAGACATTAACTTGGTGGTCAGCACTCAACGGCTCAACCGAGTGATCGAGCATGCGGTGGGAGATTTAACCGTTACCGCTGAAGCGGGCACGAAGTTTGCTGACCTGCAAGCCCTCCTAGCCAAGGCAGGTCAATTCCTAGCCCTTGATCCGGCTTATCCGGAAACGGCTACTCTTGGTGGCATCGTCGCCACTAGTGATGCTGGTTCACTACGGCAACGCTACGGTGGTGTGCGAGATATGCTGCTGGGTCTTTCTTTGGTGCGGGCTGATGGAGCGATCGCCAAAGCTGGTGGGCGCGTGGTGAAGAATGTGGCAGGATATGACCTGATGAAGCTGATCAGCGGCTCCTATGGTACTTTGGGCATCCTCACCCAAGTCACGTTCCGCCTGTATCCCTTGCAGACAGATTCGGGAACGGTGATTTTGACCGGAGAGGCAGAGGCGATCGCTCAAGCCACCCAAACCCTCCTGCATTCCGCCCTAACTCCCGCTGCCCTGGATATCCTCTCCACTGCTACGGTCACTAATCTGCAAATTGGTAAAGGCATGGGCTTGGTGGCGCGTTTCCAGAGCATGGCTAGCAGTGTCAAAGCTCAAATAGATCGCCTACTAGAACTTGGGCAAACGTTGAGTTTATCCAGTCACTTATATGCCGATACTGAGGAACAACAGCTTTGGCAGCGCTTGGCAGCATCCATGTCCACAGATTCCTCAGAACCCATTGTTTGCAAGATTGGAGTTAGACCTGCCGAGGCGATCGCGGTCTTAGCACAAACCGAGGCCATCACCTCCCTGACAGCCGCAGGGCTGATTCATGCCAGCAGCGGGCTAGGGAAGTTGTACCTGGACAGCCAAGCTACCTCTCCCGCTACCTTGCTAGAACTGCGGACCTTGTGCCAGGCCCATGGGGGTTTCCTTTCAGTGCTGCAAGCGCCGATCGCCGTCAAGCAGGAGTTCGAGGTTTGGGGCTACGCTGGTAATGGGCTTGATCTCATGCGACGGCTGAAACATCAGTTTGACCCCAAAAATCTTTTAAGCCCCCATCGTTTTGTCGGCGGTATCTAGTGAGCATGCAAACTTCAGACTCTCTTGTTCCTCAGTCAAACCATTCATCCAGCGCCCCCTCCAGCAACCAAAGGCCTGCCACTCTAGCCGACTTTCAGGGCTTTGATGAGCATCATCCGCCTGATCCCAAACTGATTGACGCTTGCGTGCATTGTGGTTTCTGCTTGACCACCTGCCCTAGTTATCGAGTCTTGGGAACAGAAATGGACTCACCCAGAGGCCGTATCTATCTAATGGATGCGATCGAGGAGGGCAAAGCCCCTTTGTCTGAAGCTTCCGTACAGCACTTTGATACTTGCTTGGGTTGCCTTGCTTGCACCACAGCCTGTCCTTCTGGCGTGCAGTACGACAAACTGATCGCGGCGATGCGGCCCCAAATTGAGCGTAACTATTCGCGATCGCTCCCTGACCGATTGCTGCGACGCTTGATTTTCTCGCTATTCCCTTACCCGGAACGCCTGCGGTTACTGCTAGGCCCCTTGGGAATCTACCAAAAATCTGGGCTACAAAAACTAGTGCGCTCCTTAGGCTGGCTGAAACAGATCTCGCCTCAACTGGCAGCAATGGAGTCGTTGCTGCCCCAGGTTTCCCTCAAATCGTTTCAGAACTCGATCCCGACTTTAATTCCCGCTCAAGGACAACAGCGCTACCGAGTCGGCATGATTCTCGGCTGTGTCCAGCGTTTGTTTTTCCCCGATGTCAACGAAGCGACGGTGCGAGTGCTCACAGCCAATGGGTGCGAAGTTGTCGTGCCCCCCACTCAAGGTTGTTGCTCCGCGCTTCCAGCTCACCAAGGGCAAGAACAACAAGCTCAGGCGATCGCTCGGCAAATGATCGATAGCTTCGAGGGCACGAATGTTGATTTCATCATTATTAATGCAGCAGGCTGCGGCCACACCTTGAAGGAATACGGTCACATTTTGCAAGATGACCCGCTTTATCGCGAGAAAGCCAAAGCTTTTGCTAGCAAAGTTAGAGATGTGCAGGAGTTTCTCGTCACGGTTGGCTTAACTGCTCCACTCTCTCCGGTGCAGGAGCAACCTCTAACCTTGGTTTACCACGATGCTTGCCATCTCTTGCATGGGCAAAAAATCAGTGTGCCGCCGCGCCAGCTTTTACAACAAATTCCTGGAGTGCAGTTGCGCGAGCCTATTGATGGAGCCTTATGTTGTGGCAGCGCTGGAGTCTACAACATGCTGCAACCTGAAGTAGCTGACGAACTCGGCCAGCAGAAAGCTCAAAACTTACTTAATACAGGCGCACAAATGATCGCCTCACCCAATCCTGGCTGTAGCCTACAAATCAAGAAGCATATGCCAGACGCAGGTAAAGACTTAGCGATCATGCACCCGATCGAACTACTCGATTACTCAATTCGAGGTGTACAGCTTTAGCTGCCTAGCTCCTTGGCGCGATCGCAGGCTTTGGTCACAGCTTGAATCAAAGCGGAGCGAAATCCTGCTTGCTCCAATTGAGCAATCCCAGCGATCGTTGTGCCTCCTGGACTGGTGACACGATCCTTCAGCTCTGCTGGATGCATTCCCGATTCATGTAGAAGCTGCGCTGTACCTAAAACCGTTTGCAAAGCTAACTTCGCCGCGATCGCCCGTGGTAATCCCGCCGCTACCCCACCGTCAGTCAGGGCTTCTATCGCAATCGCCACGTAACCGGGTCCAGAACCAGAAAGCCCCGTGACAGCATCGATCAAATTTTCTGGCACCTCTACCACTTCGCCCACAGCCCCAAAAATGGTTCGAGCTTGTTCTAAGTGAACGGGCTGAGCTAATTTGCCAGGGGCGATCGCGGTCATCCCCGCTCCCACGGTGGCAGGCGTATTAGGCATGGCTCGTACCACGGGGCATTCAGGGAAAGCAGCTTCTAACTTGTGCAGTGGCACCCCCGCCAAAATGGAAAGGACAATCGGAAGGCGATCGCGTCCTGTTAGTTTGGGAGCTAGCTTAACCGCAACAGCGTCAAACACCTGCGGTTTAACCGCCAGCAACACAATTTCAGTTGCCTCGAAAGCGACTTCGTTCTCTGAAGTCACAACAACACCATATTGCTGCCCCAAAAAGTCACGTCGCGGTGGATATGGCTCACTAACAATGACTTCTGAAAGCTGATAAATTTTCTGAGCGACGAGGCGGGATAACAGAGCTTCCCCCATTACCCCGCCGCCAATTAAACCAAATTTTGCAGACAACCTGTTTGCTGTCTCCTATATAAATTAGTGCGATTTAACAGGAGTCTCTGTGCCAAATCTTTTATGAGTGATATCGAAACTTCGATCCACTCACAGACTTGGCTTGATTGATAGACAACAAAGCGAACATAAACTGTAGCTAGTGAGCTACTAAGCCATGCGAGCTTGCTCAGCAGTCCAAGCGGGCGTAGGAGCAGCAGGACGGCTGGGGCGCGCTTGAGGCTGAGGCGCTTCTTGAACCACACCTGCTTGAGTCGTAACTTGCACGCAGTTGGGGGTGAAGAGGAAAATGCTTTCGCCAATCCGCTCTTGATGACCATCGATCGCGTAGGTACCACCTGCCACAAAGTCAACGGCTCGTTGAGCTTGGTCGGGGTCCATGATCGTCAGGTTCAAAACCACTGACTTCCGTTCGCGCAAGGCTTGGATGGCTTGAGGCATTTCCTCAAAAGAGCGAGGCTCCATTACCACCACTTCAGAGAGGCCATTGATGGCTCCCGGCATGCCAATTACGTTATTCATGGTTGAACCAATTCCTGTTTCAGTGGACATTGATACGCGCTCACGAATGCGACGGCGATTCCGGGCATCTTCCTCTGGCGCGGGTTGGGGGTTCTCTTCTCGATAGAGATTTTGATATTCTTCCCCATCCGTCTCGTCATACTCATACTCATAATCGACGGGATCGTTAAAACCAACAAAATCCCGTAACTTCGTGAAAATATTGTTCACGGTTCACGCTCCATCACAACAATAGTTACCTTCAGTAAACAACTTCATTATTAGGAGGAAAAAACGCTAGTAGGCCTAAATTGACTTAAGCCCCTTAAAAAGCGTGCCTCCTAGTTGAAGCTTACGGTCGGACTTTAATAAAAAATTAAGAGCCCAAATCCATAATGAAGCTTGCGAACACCCTGGCTGACTTTCCTGAATTGACTCCACAGTATACATCGATTTCTTACTTGTAATCTCAGAAAAAGCCAGAAGTGCAGTGTTGATTTACAGGCGCAAGAGCGTGGTGGCAATTAACACAACACAACAGAAGCCAGACTTCATGGAGGGATTGCAAGCTCTTGTTACTAATACTGCCTAATAAATAAAGCATGCACATACTACCTGGGTCTAGGAATTTAGGCAAGAGGTTAGATACCCCGTTCTCCAAATAAAATTGTGCCCAAGCGGATCATTGTCGCCCCGGCTTGCACAGCCAGCCGATAATCATTGGACATTCCCATTGAAAGCTGAGCCATCTGGATATTAGCCCAACTCTGCTGCCGAATTTTCTCCGCTAATTCTTGCGCCTGCTGAAACACGGTTAAGGTGTCCGATTCACTCAGCCCTAACGGTGGAATTGTCATCAATCCTTGAATTTTCAAGTTGTGGCAGTGATCAAGTTGTGGCAAGTCGGACCACAGCTCATCCACTGTCCAACCCGTCTTATTGGGATCAGGCAAAAGTTTGACTTGCAAACAGACTTGCGGCTTCACTAGCAACGGCTCGGCCAAGCGATCGAGACGTTGGGCTAACTTCAGGCAATCCACCGAATGAATCCATTGAAATAGCTCCAAAGCTTTTTGGGCTTTGTTACTTTGCAAGCGTCCAATTAAGTGCCAGGTGATATCCGGCAAATCTTGTAGTTCAGCTTGCTTAGTTTCGGTTTCTTGAATTCGACTCTCGCCAAAATCTCGCACACCTGCCGCGTAAGCAACTCGCATTGCTGCCACTGGCACCTGCTTAGTCACAGCAATCAACTTTACCGCAGGAGGTAAGCTTTGCTGAATGCTAGCAATGCGATCGCGATAGATACTTGGCTGGGATGAAGTCATTGCGTCGAAGATAAAGGCGACAGCGCGATGGGAGCCTTATTGGAAAGTTTGTTTGTAGATTGCCTGTAGCTGCTCTTGCTCTTTAGCCTGCCCTGCCCGCCGTAGCAGCCGCAGCCGATTCTCGACTAAGATCCGGGCATCTGTCCGACCAATAGGTTCAAACTTTAAGCCGCTGGGTCCGCTATGCACCATAAAAAAGAGCCGTTGGGCATACAAAGTCGCAAACAGTTCTTGGCTTTCCTCAACAAGACAAATCCTGAAGAGTAAGCCAAAGGTTGGGTGATTCAGATAAGTTTCAGTACTCATTCAGCTTCAAGCTGGCAGCAATAGCTAGGTCAAAATTAAGGTTTAGATTACAAGCTAAATTTGGTAGTTGCGATCGCCAACAATATTATTAAATCGTGGAGTCTGTTTCAGTATCGCTCTAAGCGTGACTAATTAGTTCAAATCAGCCTAATAGAATTCCATAGACTTCCATGCAGGATTTAAGGCAATTCACTATTTAGTCGCGGCAAACTAGTCACGGCAAAAAGCAATTGCCGTTGCGATCGCATAATCACCATCATGACTCAGGCTCACTTGCCAATGATAATCTCCCCACGTAGACACCGCGATCGCCGCCGCTCCATAGAGACAAACTTTTGGCTGTCCACTGGGCTGACGTTGAACTTCAATATCGGTGTAGCGCAGACCTCGCCAGCCAGTACCTAAGGCTTTCGCAACAGCCTCCTTGGCAGCCCAGCGTCCTGCTAAACGACTTGCTGAAACATCAGTTTGCTTTTCGTGAAGACCAACCGGAACAGGGACTTGAATTAAAGCCCCAGCGTCCTGCTGCTCGGCGGGCGTGTAAACTCGTTGCAAAAACCGCTCCCCAAAACGGTCTAGTGCCGCTTGAATGCGAGGAATGTAGACAATATCTGTTCCAAGGCGAATATTCAAGCCAACCTATCTTTAACGACCAGATTTCATCACTTTAGGAGAAACTGTGCCCTTTTGCTACCAAAACTGGGCCTGCTATCGGTTAGCACAGTTTTGGTTAGCAGAGTTTTTGCCACAGACTTCTGATCTAGGAGCTAGTTTCAGCCTGCAATTCTACAAGTCGTAAGGCTGCTAACTGGGCTTGCGCTTTGTGCAGCGACTCATACCACTCTCGTTCCGGATCGCTATCAGCTACAATTCCCGCTCCCACTTGACCCCAGACCTTAAAACTTTGAGCTGAGTTACTTTGTGGAGGGCGATCGCTTTTGGTGATTAACAAGGTCCGAATCAAGATATTCAGGTCGAGGTGACCACGCCAATCTAAGTAGCCACAGGAGCCATAGAACAAGCTGCGCCGCACAGGTTCCAACTCTTCAATGATTTCCATACAGCGAACTTTAGGACAGCCCGTAATTGTGCCGCCAGGAAACACTCCCCGAATCAAATCGATGCTGTTGTATCCAGGCTGGAGAGTACCAATCACGTTACTCACCAAATGCATGACGTGGCTGTAGTACTCAATCGTGAGCAGTTCATTCACCGCCACCGAACCCCATTCGCAAACTCGGCCTAAATCATTGCGCTCCAAATCAACCAGCATGATGTGTTCCGCTTGTTCTTTGGCGCTGGCTAGTAGTTCTTGCTGCTGCGCTTGGTCTTGTTCGGGCGTTGTGCCCCGCGATCGCGTCCCGGCGATCGGTCGCGTTTGAGCTTGTCGCCCCTGCAATTGCACGAGTCGCTCCGGAGAACAACTGACAAGATCTCCCCAAGGAGTCTGCCAATAGCTGGCAAAGGGAGAGGGGTTCACTTGCTGTAAGGCACGGTAAAGCGACCAACTATCGCCCGTTAAGTCTGCTTCAAAGCGTACCGAAAGATTAGTCTGAAAGATGTCTCCAGCCGTAATGTAGCTCTTGGCTTTGAGAACTGCGGCTTCGTAATCAGCTTGAGCCGTATGAAATTTAGGCAGGAGGGAGGGAGCTGTTAGCGGTGCATTTTGACTCAGGCTTAGCGATTTGTAGTTCCCAGCCTCCTGCCTGAGGGCCAATTGCTCCTCTAGTTGATCCAGCTGCGGCTCCTGAGTCGTAGCTAACCAAAGAGTTTGCTCCCAATGGTCTAAAACTGCAAAGCAGTCTGGCTCGTACCAATAAGCCACGGGAAACGGCAGCGCATCTGATTTGAGCTGGGGCAAATGCTCAATTTCCCAAGCTAAGTCGTAACCCAACCAACCCAACCAACCTCCCGTAAACGGCAAAGCATCTGGGCGCGATCGCTCATCCGCTAAACCAAAGTTCTGGCGTTGTAGCAGTTGCTCCAGAAACGGCAAAATATTGCCCACTTCAGGCGTCCAAAGCTGCAATTGGCCATCTAGCACACGGGGAGCGCCAGCACAAATCGAGTAACGGGCTTGAGCTTGCTGCAAAGCACTAGGAGCACCTAGATTACCCAATGGGTAAGGGCTTTCTAAGAGGGTAGCGATCGCAGATTCAGAAGTGGCTTGAGTGGTGGGCTGATGGAATAAGGCAGCGAAGATTTGCGAACCAGTGCGGTCTGCTAAGGGGAGCGATCGCCAATACCAAGGTTGAATTGAATGCATAGTGAGGTACGACGACTATGAAACTTCCGATCCCCAAATCAAACGAGCTCCCCACAAGCCTAACAGCGCTAATAAGGCCAACCAATCGCCACGGCCCAGTCGTAGTTGATGCCACTGCACCCGATGCTGGTTAGGGCTAGTAAAGCCGCGCACTTTCATCGCACTAGCAATCTGCTCTGCTCGTAGCAACAAATTTTCTAATAGCCGCTCCGCGATTAACATCCAAACTTGAATCGCCCCACGAAACCCTAACTTTTTCCAGTTAATCGCCCGAGTCCGCACGGAGCGAATCAAATTTTGCACTTCTTCCAGCACCAACGGAATAAACCGGAGTGACAAAGTTAGGGTTAACACAATCTCGGTGACAGGCCAATTCAAGCGGCGCAGCGGTCGCATCAAAGTTTCTAGACCGGCAGTAATTTCCTCAGGCGCGGTAGTGAGCAGGAATAGATTCGTGCTGTAAATCAAAGTAAACAGCAAAGTGCTGACCCGAACTCCTAAGTCCAGCGATCGCCGCGTCACCAAAAATGGTTTTTGCTTAAACAGCACATAGTTATAAGCCGTAGGCTGCGGTAAAGACTCAGTCAGAGCCTGCTGATTAGGCTGTTGCTCAGATTGGCGCTCACCATTGGCATCAACCGAGTCTCTGGTCAGCCAGCGGCGAGGATCGAGCCATACAGGGCGTTGTGCTGCTGCTGGAGTCGCAGATTGCTGGGCAAAAGCTAACTCATTGGCGGGCAGGCGAGGTTGCTGCTCCGCACTCAATCCATCTGGGGCGATCGCGGTCAGCAAAAAGACAAAGAAGCCCAGCATCAATAACCAAGCCATTTGCTGCCGCCAAACCCGAAACGGAATCATCGCTATCAGGGTGAGCAGGACTAGTACCACGACCAAGAACAAGCGCCAGAGGGGATTTGCTAGGAGAGGGGCCAGCAAAAAACTCATTAACCAAGCTAGCTTGACGCGGGGATCAAGCTTATGGAGCCAAGTTTGCGGTTGTTCTAGGTACAGTCCTAATGGCAGCGATCGCAGCAGATCCATTCGATTTGGGGGATGAAACTCTCAATCACTTCATTGTTAAACACGAGTGGCCCGGTTAGCGCTACCCCGCTCCATTTCTCGCACCTTCTTGCTCCGCCAAATCATGCGGATTGGCGTACCGGTGAATCCCAAACTCTCGCGAAATTGTCGCTCAATATAACGGCGATAGTTGTCATTGAACAACTTAGCTTCATTCACAAACAGCGCGATCGTAGGTGGCTGCGTACTAACTTGAGTGCCGTAATAAATTCTGCCCTGACGACCTTGGCGCGTGGTTGGGGGCGAATGCCAATTCCCAGCCTCCTCCAAAACCTCATTAATCACTGAGGTCGTCACCCGCCGTTTATGCTGCTCAGCGGCTGTATTCACCAGTTCTAGAATCTTCTCAACTCGCTGCCCTGTCTCAGCACTGACAAAGATCAACGGTGCCCATTCGGTAAACTGCAAGCGGCTTTTAACTTGCTCCCCGTAGTCATAAATGGTGTAAGCGTCTTTTTCGACTGCATCCCATTTGTTAACCACAATAATGCAAGCTCGCCCTTCATCTGCAATTCGACCTGCAAGTTTCTGGTCTTGCTCAGTCACGCCATCTAGGGCATCAAGCACCATCAAGACGACATCAGCTCGACGAATCGCTTTGAAAGCGCGGTTAATGCTGAAAAATTCTGGGCCGTACTCAATATGCTTTTTCTTGCGAATGCCAGCCGTATCAATTAAGCGATAGGTTTGGCCTTCTCGTTCCACGACTGTGTCAATGCTGTCGCGGGTGGTACCGGAGATCGGGCTGACGATGGCACGATTTTCACCGACGAAGGCATTAAGTAAGCTTGACTTACCGACGTTAGGCCGTCCCACGATCGCCACTTTGATCTCTGAAGTTTCTGGCAATTCCTCCTGCGGGGGCAAATGCTTGAGCGCTTCATCTAAGAGATCGCCAGTACCGTTGCCGTGAATCCCGGAAACAGGATAAGGCTCACCCAAACCTAAACTCCAAAACTGAGCGGCTTGAGCCATTCCTTGCTCTGGAGACTCACACTTATTGACAGTCAGCAACACGGGTACAGACTGCTGCCGCAACCAGGTAGCAATTTCTTCATCAGCTGTAGTAGGGCCTTCTTGACCATCTACTACAAAAATCGCCACACTGGCTTCGGCTAAAGCTGCCATCGCTTGTTGCCGAATTAGCGGCAAAAATTCAGTGTCGTCATCAAAGATTAAGCCACCTGTATCGACCACCAAAAATTCGCGATCGCGCCAGTAAGCGGGTTGGTAGGTGCGATCGCGTGTGACACCGGGCTCGTCAAAAACAATCGCGCCTTTCGTTTCGGCCAAACGGTTCACAATCGTTGACTTGCCCACGTTCGGACGACCAAGAATAGCAACAATAGGCAAGGACATAAGGCGATCGCACTCAAATAATTTGTGGAGTCTAAACTTCTATTCTAAGGGCTGCGACCCATTGTTGCTCTATCTGTGATATGTTGCCCAACGTGGTAACGGGCTCACTTAGCTGGAGCAGGTTGAATGTAGTAGCTGAACCCTCTGAAGCCAAGTTTTTGGAAAGCCAAGTTTTTGGAAGTCAAATTTTTAAGCCACCTCTGCGATTTGCAAGAGGCCGTGGCGAATCCCATACAAAACTCGATCAATTAAGACTTTGTCCGATTCTTGAGCCGCTCTGGCCGTAGACAGAGTAATCAGCCATCGATACTCTGTCGCAGTCAAGCTACCACACAAGAAAATACTGCCAATCAATTCTTCTAAATCAGACGCCTGGGAAAGCACTAAAGACTGCATAGCGGCTAGGCAAACGTTGAATTGCCAACATTAGATGACGATTCCAGAGTGCCTCGTGGTGGTTACATTTGGCACCGAGCGATCACGGATATTTTCCCACTAGCAATTTAGTCCGCTCCATAGATTCCGCTGCTAGCAGTCAGGAGGGTAATGAATTGGCGGGCAAGAGTTGCAGAATCTCTTGGGCAGCGCGATCGCAGACTCCGACTTCCCCAATCGCTTGGCGCATGGCTTGGTAGTTATCCAAAGTCTGTTGCCGCCGCACCGGATTGAGCAATAACTCCAAACCTGCTTGAGCAATATTGTCTGGTGTGGCCTGGTCTTGCAGAAACTCTGGGACTACAGACCGCATTTCTACCAAGTTAGGCGGCGACATGAACGGGATGGAAAACTTGAGAATATGGCGAGCAATCCAAGCGGTGACAGCACCAACTCGATAGAGGACAACCTGGGGGACATTCAGGAGGGCAATTTCCAGGTTAACCGTACCCGATTTTCCAATGGCCAGATCGGCTGCCGCGATCGCTCGCAATGTGATGGATTCCTCAAATTTAGAATTACTGGTTTGTCCTGCCAATACAGTAGCCCGCAGTCCATACTGTTGAACCGCCTGTTCGATGGGCGAACGGTAAGCTTCCAAAGAGACGGGAATCCAAAAATGAGCCTGAGGCAGTTGCGCCTGAATTTGTTGAGCTGCCTGGAAAATCACGGGCATCAAATACTTCAGTTCTTGACGACGGGAGGCAGGGAGCAGGGCGATCGCAACTTGGTCATCTGGAATTCCTAGGGCTTGCCTAGCACTGGCGCGATCGGGGGCCGATTGCATCCGATCTACCAAGGGGTGCCCCACCCAGCTCACTTTGGCTCCATGCTCGGCAAAATAGCGGGCTTCTTCTGGAAAGATTGCTAAGAGGCGATCGGTGATATTGACAATTCGCGCCGTATTGCGCGGGCTGAGTGACCAAACCCACTCTTGAGGCGCAATGAAGTAAGCGATCGGCACTTGGGGCAAATGCTGCCGTACATAGCTGCCTATGGCCACGTTGGGGCCGAGGTAGTCAATCAAGACCACTAAATCAGGGGGATATTGGCGCAAGTACTGTTTAGCTCGTCGCTGAATTTGTAGCGTCGGCCAAATATAGGGCAATGATTCTAAGAGGCCCACAGACCCAATGGCTGTGGTGTTGCCTAAAAGCGTCGCCCCCGCTTGCGCCATGCGATCGCCGCCAAGGGCCAAAATTTCTAACTCAATCCCCAGAGCTTGCGCTTGCCGCTTCAGGGCCGTGACCAGCAGCGCCCCCTGAAGATCGCCAGAAACTTCACCTGTGCTAATAAACAGGCGAATATTCCGGGAAGCGGCAGGAGTCTCTGCGATCGCGCTCCTCTGATTGGTTGGTTCACCCATGCGTCAGTCTTCGCTCCTCGTACCTTTGCGCCGCCCCGGAGTGGGACCGCGCCGCCCCTCTAACTGCGAGAGTTGCAGAAACCGACAGAGATGCTGTAGGTGTTCATTCTCAGGCAGCAATTCTAATTTTTCTAATGCCTGCTCTAGAGTTAAGCCAGAACGATAGAGTAAGCGAAACGCCTTCTTCAAAGACTGAAACACTTGCCCATCGGCTAAATCTACGATGCCAGCCCGTTTTAAGCCCACTTGGTTGAGGGTTCTGACGCGGATGGGGTTGCCCTCCACCAGCATATAGGGAGGGATATCTCTAGTGACTCGGCTCATGCCACCGACCATGGCTAGCCGCCCTACATGCACAAACTGGTGAATACCACCCACACCGCCAATTACTGCCCGTGACTCAATGTGGACATGTCCCCCCAGAGAGACAGCATTGGAAATAATCACGTTGTCTTCAACCACGCAGTTGTGCCCAACGTGAACATAGGCCATCAGCAGATTGCCACTTCCAATCACTGTGACTTCGTCGGCCCGTGTCGCTCGATTAATGGTGACGAACTCACGAATGCGGTTGTCATCACCAATTTGCACTAAGCTCACGGAGCCGTCATATTTCAGGTCTTGGGGCTCTAGACCGATCGCGGCTCCCGGAAAAATGTGATTGCGAGCCCCAATCTCCGTCCGACCATCTAGGACCACATGCGGACCAATGACGGTATCAGGGCCGACTTTGACTTGTGGCCCAATCACGGCATAAGGCCCTACTTGCACAGTCGAGTGCAATTGAGCATCTGGATGAATAACTGCTGTTGGATGAATCAGTGTTGTAGTCAAGGGCGCGCCTCCAGGCACCATCCCAAAAGTTTAAGAGTACAGAGCATTAGTCCACCAAGGAAAACATGAGTTCGCCTTCGGCTACTAGCTGACCATCTACTTCAGCTCGGCCCTGCATCTTACCAAAACGACGTCGCTTTACGCACAGCAGTTCCACTGTCAAGATCAACTGGTCTCCTGGAGTTACAGGACGACGGAAACGAACTTTATCGATGCCTGCAAACAGGAACAATCCGCCCTGTACGTCCGACATTTGAGTCAGGACCACACCGCCTACCTGGGCCATTGCTTCTACGATCAGGACACCAGGCATGATCGGCCTGCCAGGGAAGTGCCCCTGAAAGTGGGGTTCGTTAAAGGTGACATTTTTGATCCCAACAGCTCGCTCCCCTGGTACATACTCGATAATGCGATCGACCAGGGAGAAGGGATAACGATGAGGCAGGAGCTTGTGAATGTCCTCAATTGCCAAAATGGGCTTGGTTGAGTCAGAGGATTTGGTGCTCCCATTGGCCTGTGCCTCCACATGGCTAGGGGCATCAGTGGTGTTGAGATCAGTCAAGGTGGACATGGGTAGTTTTGCCAGTAGTGAAGGATGTGATGCGCTTTCCAGTCAGGCAGCTATTTGGATCGAGATACAAGATTCCAGACAAAATCACCAGATTCATCCTTCATCTCTCATCCTTTGAGCTATCAACTGTGCCAGTTGGGTGTGTAAGTGATGGCTAGCTTTGTAAGCCAAAATGTGAGCCTGGGGAAATAAATTTAACAAACTTAAATCCCCTACTAAATCTAAAAGTTTATGACGCACTGGCTCATTTGAAAATCTTAAGGGAGGGTTAAGCCATCCTTCAGTTCCACAAACTAAGGCATTTTCTAGGCTGCCACCTTTAATTAAACCATTGGCTTGTAAGTGTTCAATTTGGTGCGCCAAGCCAAAGGTGCGAGCCGTTGCGATCGCCTCAGCAAAATTTTCTTGGTCCGGAGACCAACTGTGCCACTGATTGCCGATGGCAGGTAAATCAAAGTCAATGCCATAAGTAAATCGCAACGCTGGGGCTGGCAATGCTGCCACAAACGCATCGCCCTGGTAAACCCAAATGGGTTCGCTCAAGGTGTAGGTTTGCCTAGCTGCTGTTTGAGCAACAATGCCTGCTTGGGCGATCGCTTCTACCCAGCTCTGAGCGGAGCCGTCGAGTAGGGGGACTTCAGGGCCATCAATTTCAATCCGGACGTTATCAACTCCCAAACCCGCCAAGGCTGCTAGCAGATGCTCTACCGTTCTGACTTTAGCTTCTCCCTGGGCCAGTTCTGTAGACAGCGTTGTTTCATGCACCGATGCCACAGATGCAGCAACCTCAGGGGCGTTCGCTAAATCGACCCGGGCGAAGACGCGACCTTGATTTTCAGCAGCAGGCAACACTCGCACCTGAGTTTTTAGCCCTAGGTGCAAACCTACTCCAGAACAAACAAACTCATTTTTCAAGGTCTGCTGTTGTCCAGAAGTTAGCGCTACAGGGGCCGATAGCGGACTCGGCGATGCTGATAGCGGGACGTTTTTAGGCTCTGAAAGCATCGTGACCTTGAATGGATGGAACTTTAGAACCGTTCTCCAATACCGAAGTGCAGACGACTGTTGCCTTCATCATTAAAGCCGTAATCAATTCGGATTGGGCCTAAAGGTGATTGAATTCTGACGCCTACACCATATCCTAAACCACTACCAGGTTTACCCCGAACGCCCGCCGGATCACCCGGAACGCTGGAGCCAGAACCTAGATCAGTGGCGTAGTCTAAAAATAGCGCTCCACCCAGAATGGAGAAAAGCGGGAAGCGATACTCAGCGGTGGCTTGAATAAAGCTACGACCACTTCCGACATCCCCTTCATCAAAGCCTCGTACCGAGTTACTACCGCCTAAAGCGAACGCCTCATAAGGAGGTAAATCGCCAATAACTGTACCTGCTTGGACGTTAAAAGCCAGCGCTTCTGGACCTGCCGCAAACTTGGTGTAATCGACTGGAATGTAGTAGCTGTAACTACCCCGGAGGCGATTGAAGAAAATCCCACCGATTGGGATCGATTGCTCAGTGCCAAACCGTAGAAGAGAACCGCTGGTAGGTCGCAGTCGATTGTTCCGGCGATCGCGGACTAAGCCCAATTGAGCCGTGAGCAAATTATCTGATCCGTCATCACTAAAGCTGAGTTGATTCCCTAGTTCATCGAATGGGGTGATCTCTCGATCCGAGTCACGAACTGAGACGCGCTGGTATTGCAAACCAGCTGAAGCGGTCCATTCAGAATCGGCAAAGACATCACGACTCAGTGGACGGGTAAAGGTAATACCACCCCCCAAACGGTCAATCCGAGGGCGATCGCCGTTAGGCAATTCCACTTCCGGTTCGCCACCATCAAAGATCAAAGAGAGCGAGCGGCGGTTGAAAACATTGAGCGTGTAAGAAGTTCGGTAAGGATCGCCCGCAATCCAAGGGTCCGTAAAGCTGACATCAAATAGCAACTCCCGCTGGCCTACCTGCACCTCGGCATTAAATTTTTGGTTATTGCCACCCAAGTTTTGCTGTTGGTAGCTCACACTACCAAACAAGCCACTGGCAGAACTAATACCTAGTGCGGCTCCAGCAGAGCCCGTACTGCGCTCAGTGACATTGGCAACCACGACTACTTTGCGGGGGTCTTGCCCCGGATTGAGAGACAGCCGCACATCTTCAAAAATCCCTAGGCCATAGACGCGCTGTAAGTCCTTCTCAGCCTGAGTCCGGTTAAACACATCTCCTGGCTTGAGGGCAAACTCACGGGTGATGATAAAGTCGCGAGTACGGCCTCGAACGGGCTCACCCTCATCGTTGGTTTCCTCACCGTCTTTGTTCAGGAACTTAACCTGAACATCTTCAACCACGCCTTCAGCCACGGCTAGAGTCACCGTGCCGTTTTCCGCCACCTGGGGCGTATCAATCACTTGGGCCAGGACATAACCTTTGTCTTGGTACCACTTATTAACTTCTTTGACGCCTTCTTGGAAGCGACGCAAGTTGAGAATACTACCGTACTGCTCCTTAAAAATGTCATCGACGACGCTTTGGGGCAGAACTTGATTGCCCTCTACCCGTACAGAATTCAGGACCGGATTCGCTTGGACATCAAAGGTGACACGAACCCCTAGCGGTGTATCTGAGGGATTGGCTCGCACGCTAGAGAAGAATCCGGTAGCGAACACAGCATTAATGTCTTCTTGCAATTGCGATCGCGTGGTTGTCCGTCCTGGTCGAGTCCGAATCGCGTTGTAAACTTCGTCCTCTAGTTCTCCGGTGACACCTTGAACCACCACTTCGGCGACTAAAACGCGGGGTTCTGCTTGCTCAGGGGTAGCTTGAGTTTCTCCGTTGGTGCCATCCTCAGCTCCATTGGCTGGGGTGGTTGGAGTTGTCGGAGTTTGGGGAGGAAGGTTGAAATCAATACTTGGGCCGGGCGCTGGTGTTCCATCCAGTTGAATTTCGTTGGGCGTTTCTTGCTCTGGAGTCGCCGTTCCTGGGGGTGGCCCACCTAGTGCAGGGGGCGTTTCTTGAGTGGAGTCCAACTCTATGTCAGTTGGCGTAATTTCGGTGGGCGCAATCTCAGTTGGTGTGGTCTCGGTAGGCGTTTCAGTAGGTGAAGCCGGCGATGAGGTAGGAGCTTGAGCCCGAAACTCGGCTGGAAAAACTTCCGGTTCACTAACGGTTGGCACCACAACGCTATTACTAGCCAATACAGCCCCTGGCTTTGCCATCTCCACACTAACCGCGATCGCGGGTAATGAAGCTGGCTTCAAGACGTCTGCTGCCGCAGTTGGGCTGGTAGCAACAACCTTGACATCCTTAGAGGACTCGACCCCTGCTTTCGTAGGTGCAGAGGTTTGCCCTCTGGCAGGAGTAGACAGGTTCAAGGTTGCTGAAGCGGCAATAATTGCTACTAAGACCGGAGATAAGCGCATTGTGTTCACGTGATTTGGCATTTCCACACACCAGGCTCTAACTTAGGCTGGCCTAAGTTGTTAAAGACATCAGGGAATTGGGTTGAGAAGGGAATCCCGCTAAACCAAGCAAATGGGGAAATTTTACCCCATTCGTGACTCTCACTCTTGCACTGGTTCTTGAACTAATGGCTGAACTGGCTGGTTAAGCACCCGTTCTAGCACCCTTTGGTAAGCACCTTCTACATCGCCTAAGTCACGCCGGAAGCGGTCTTTATCCATCACCCGACGGTCTGGATCAGTTTCCCCTTGGTCCCAAAGCCGACAAGTATCCGGGCTAATTTCGTCAGCCAAGAGAATTTGCTGATTGCGGTCTAAGCCAAACTCCAACTTGAAGTCCACCAGAGTAATGCCACACTGCTGAAAAAAAGCTGATAGTAGCTCGTTAATCCGCAGCGCCATTTGTTGGAGCTGGTCTAGCTGTTCCGGCGTAGCCAGTTCTAGCAACAAAAGGCGATCGCGAGTCAGCAGTGGGTCCCCTAGAGCATCGTTCTTGTAGTAGAACTCCACGAGGGGCTGCTTCAAAACCGCACCCAATTCCAACCCAGTTTGTTGACAGAGGCTCCCGGCTGCAATGTTCCTGACTACCACTTCTAGAGGAATAATTTTTACCGCCTTGACTCGCATATCTTCAGCGGTGGGGCGATCGATAAAGTGGGTAGGGATACTGTTGGCTTCTAGCAACTGAAACAGATGACTAGAGATAGCAGCGTTGATTTCACCTTTACCAGCAATTTGTCCCCGCTTTTGGGCATTAAATGCCGTCGCGTCGTTCTTAAAGTGGGTGAGAAAGACATCGGGATCATCGGTGGCGTAGACAATTTTAGCCTTGCCTTCGTAGAGCTTTTGACGCGCAAACATGAGCAGAATCAGGTTGAAAATCAATACTTGCTAGAAGCAAGCTTCACCATTCTATCTTTGAGTGGTTATTTTCCACGCTGATAGCTCAAAATCCAGTTTATATCTATCTAAACTGCAAAAGTGCATCTCTTTTCCTGGAGTAATCAATACTCCAGTTTGTTAGTACTTTTTGGTATTTATTGAACCGATTAAACTTTTAACGTAGTGCAACATAGTTTAACTAGTCTGGGTTTCAGCCAGCGCACACCTCTACTTAATTTAGGACCAAAGACCATTCTCTGACCCATCACAAAACTGCTCTATATCCCACTGCACTAAGTTTTATTCAGTGCTGAGCAAGGATACATCCTAGGAATTTTTGACTAAAATCTCTTTTGTACAAGATTGGCCCAGAACAGCAGCGAAAAGTGTTGGAGTTGCAGGTAGTCACCCTTAAAGATGAAGCCAGAATGTGGCGTTTGCGTCAGAATTTACTTTGACCTGTGCTCACTGGACAGCCAGAGCCAAACCCGATGCAAAGGCTAAAGCTCAGCTAAGATTTCTGGGATCAAAGGCTAAGATAAAGTAACGAATCGCCTTGAGTCTCACGTTGTTCCGTTGCTCTTGACTGATCCCAACGGCTCTCCACAGGCAAACAGAACTCGGAATGCCTAAGGCTGAAAGCGATAAAGGGCAAGCTTGATACAATCTCTGCAAAGACGACCCAAATCATTCAAGACAAAGAGATACAATTCAGGTAGTTGTGGTTTGTAATTTGAGATACGGATTGGTTAAGTGCTCTCTGGGAGAGCGATCGCTGGAGTTCAGGAAACTGCATCTAAGGGCTCAGTCTCATTTCGGCATAATCAGCTTCCACTCAGTATCCTTAATAGTAGGAAAACCACTTTGATTGCTTTAAACTCACTCTCTGTGATTATTTTTTAGTATCGTAGGCCCATCTTTAAAGAGCTGTATTTGTCCTAACCCTAAGCGTTCATGTGCTAGCTACCCATGCCTTTGATGATTCTTGTTGCTGATGATGATATCGGTACTCGCCTGTCCATCAGCGATTATCTCGAACTCTCTGGTTATTCAGTCGTTGCGGCTGAGAATGGTCAGGAGGCGCTAGCGCTGGTTGATGAGTACCAGCCTCATCTGATTGTGACCGATATTACCATGCCTCGGATGGATGGCTACGAGCTAGTCAGACGAGTTCGACAAAAGGTAGAGTTTCGACTGTTGCCCGTTATTTTTCTCACTGCTCGCACTGATATTCAAGAACGCATTCGGGGCTATCAGCTAGGGTGCGATCTGTACTTACCCAAACCCTTCGACTTGGATGAATTGGGAGCCGTCGTTCGCAACTTGCTAGAGCGATCGCAGATGATTCAAGCGGAAATGATTCATGCCGAGTGGCGATCGCGACATCAAGAGGCAGAGCTTTCAGCCGAAAAGACCAATGCAACTGCTAAGTTTACCCCCACGCCAGCGCTTTCAACGGTGAGCTTGACGGAGCGAGAGCAAGAAGTGCTGCAACTTTTGGCGGATGGTCTGTCGAATATTCAAATTGGTCATCGCCTCCACCTCAGCCCTCGTACGGTGGAAAAACATGTCAGCAGCTTGTTACGCAAAACTGAAACTAATAACCGGGCGGAGCTAGTACGCTTTGTGATGGAACACGGGTTGATGCACTGAAACTCTCTAAACTTTTTCTCCTAGGGTTGGAGTTTAGAGGTGGGAGCAGCCAATTTTTGGGTTGTCACCAGATGCTGCAACAAGCCGCCACAAGCATCCAATAGCAGATCGATCACGTGATTAAAACCTTCCGTGCCCCCGTAGTAGGGATCGGGAACTTCCCGCTCTGGATACTGCGTGCAAAAGTCACACATTAAGCGCACGCGATCGCGATACATTCCAGTTGAATCAAGCGCCAGAATATCTTGATAGTTTTCTTGATCCATTGCCAAGATCAAGTCAAACGCTTCAAAATCTGACCTTTGAAACTGTCGAGCTTGACCTGCAAGGGCAATCCCTCGCTGCTTAGCGGCCGCGGTCATGCGGCGATCGGGGACACTGCCAATGTGATAACTCGAAGTCCCAGCAGAGTCACAAATAATTTCATGTCCCAACCCTGCTTGCTCAATTAGGTGGTTCATGATGTTTTCTGCCGAGGGTGAGCGGCAGATGTTACCCAGACAAACGAAGAGCAGTTTGTAAGGCATGTCTGTAGTCAAGGTTGGTTGGGCGATCGCTGACAGCGTAATCGATAGCCGCCATCAGCCTCAATAGCTTATCAGAACCGTAGCGCCTGTTCGAAAAAGTTGATTCGGGGTGCTCCTGTCGGTCGTTTCCCATTGCCTTGGCGATCGAGACCCCAATTCGTGCTTGCGCCTGTGATTCCTAAGGGGTCTTTCCGGTTTCAGAGCAGCAACCCTTGCAGAGGTATGGATAACTACCGGGAACTTAGATCAAACCTTGACCTTCTGGCCCTAGGGGTGTAACTCTTCTTGAATGTGCAATTTCGGACTACAGTGTTTGCTGATAGCAATTCGCTCCACCAGGCAAGCACGGGTCACTACTATTGGTATTACGAGGAAAGTACTTGATGTTTAGGCCTAGCCGTAGATCTGCTTACCGGAAACAACGTCGGCTCTCTTGGCCCCTGATCACCTTACTCACCCTGCCTCTTGTGCTCATAGTCCTAGAGTTTTTGGTCCGCACCTTTGTCGGTGTGACAGGACAAAGTAACGAATTGGCAGCTTATCAGGGTAAACCAACCAAAGCCACAGCCTACGGCCTTAGGTTTCTGGATGCGAGTCAGCAGCCTTATGATGGTTTGCCCATCGCAGGACAGCTAGCAGCAAAGCCTAGTTTAGCGACGGGCTACAAACTTGTCGGCAAACAGCAAAGTCAGTTTTGGCGGATTAACGAGCAAGGGTTTCGCAGCGATCGCCCTGTACCCGTCGCCAAACCCAAAGGTGAAACACGAATTTTTCTGTTAGGTGGCTCTACTGCTTTTGGACACATGAGCTCGACTAACCAAACTACATTTGCCCACAAGTTAGAAGCCAGCCTCAATCAGCAAGTCGCGCAGCAAAAACGCAACCCAGAAAAATTCCGCCCAGACGTTTTACCGTACTACAAAGAAGAAGTTGACAAAGCTCTAACGTTGCCGCCCCGGATTCGCGACGGGCAATATCGCGTGATTAATGCCGCTGTCCCTGGTTATGCTTCCGGTAACGAAGTAGCTCAGCTAGCAATGCAAGTTCTAACGTATCAACCCGACATCATTGTGGTTGTGGACGGATACCGAGACTTGCTGCTGCCCAGCACTGAAGAAGGAGTGACCATCCCTGGAGCCGAAGCACTACTAGAAGATGCGCCACGTCACTTTTATACGCACCTGACTCAGCAGTTGAGTAATTTGTTTACTCAGTCTTATTTAGTTAAAGGAATTCAGTACTGGTTGATTAAGCCTCAGCCTTCAGTAGATGAACTCAGCTTGGTGGCCGCTAATAGCAATGCTTCCTTAGTTGAACAACTCCCCAGTGAGCCAACAGAGGTGGAGCGGCGAGCTGAGCGTTACCGCAGCCATCTCCAGCAAATGGCCCGACTCGCAACCGCTGCCAAAATCCCTTTAATTGTGGCAGTTCAACCAGAAGTCACCAGTCGAACTGGCAAAAACCGTTCTTCAGAAGAAGCCAAAATTCAGCAGGCTCTAGGAGCTACCTACAGCCAACGGGTCAAAGCAGGTTATACCGAGATTGAGCAAGCAGCACTACAAGTTCAGAAAGAATTTCCCAAAACCGTCACCACGCTGAACCTCTACAATCTTTATAACAACTTCCCCAGCCAAGCTTTTGTAGATACAGTTCATCTCACCGATGAAGCCAACACTGTTCTCGCCAAACGGCTCTATGGCACGATCGCTAAGTTACTCAACGTCCCCGTTCAACCCAACCCTTCTCCTTACTAAATTTGCAGGCCTGACATTCAAGAGAGACTGAGCAGTCACAGACTTAGCATTGGCAAGAGCATCGATAAGGGCGATCGCAACTTTACAAGGTCAAAACAATAAAACCGGGCAAAAAGCAGACATAAACTGCTTGCCCGGATTGAATTGGACTCTTAAATGCTGTTGATTTAGAGGCCAGGTAGGTTCAAACCACCTGTCAACTCTTCCATTTTCTCGCGCATGGTGGCTGTGGACTTGTTGTAAGCATCCTTCATGGCAGCAGTCACCAAGTCAGAAACTACTTCAGCGCCTTCCCCCAGCACATCGGCTGAAATTTCTACTCGCCGGGGTTCTTGGTTGCCACTGAGGACCACCTTCACCATACCCCCACCCGCTTGTCCTTCAATTTCCATTTTCTCCAAATCTTCTTGGAGTTGTTTGGCACCCTCTTGTACTTGTTGTGCCTTCTTGAATGCTTCGGTCAGCTCTTTCATTTTGCCCAGACCGAAGCCAAATCCCTGTCCTTTGCTCATAACGTTTAGATTGGGTACGAGTTGTTTGTCTAATTAGGTTGTTCCTAGTCTCTGCTATTCTGCCACTCTCACTGTCTCTTTGGCAGACTTTTGCCTAACCCAGCCTGAAGCTCGATTTTTTGCAGACAACTTTCAAGCCACAAAAGCCAACCTAGCGAAAGGCTGTGAATCAGCTTAGCCACCTCAGGATTGCATGGCGAGGGCTGGGGACTGTAACTCTTAAAGTCTTCACCTAAGTTAACATTACAGCCGCTGGACTTTCCATGACTCCTTAGAAGCAACTTTGTTAGAGCTGCAATTTTCTCAGGCTTTCAGCAGACGACTAAGCAGAAGCATCAATCTGAACAGTGGCCTTGCAGCCATGTCCAACCATCAGCCAGTTTAGGCGAGTTGAAACTCTCCCAGCATTTTTACTTCTGGTTCTAAGCGCAATGACCAATGCTGTTCTACTTGTTGCTGCACATAGCGAATCAGCTGAAAAATGTCGTAGGCAGTCGCACCACCACAGTTAAGAATGAAGTTGGCATGGCGCTGAGCAACTTGCGCTCCCCCAATCCGATGTCCCTTCAACCCTGCTTGTTCAATTAGCCAACCAGCGGTTTGGGGTCCAGGATTGCGGAATACACTTCCACAACTGGGCAGGTGATAAGGCTGACTAGTCTGGCGCTGCTTTAAGTGAGTGGTTGTAGCTGCCATTACCTGAGCGGGATCAGCTCCTGGTTTTAATTGCAGCGTTGCTTGGGTGACTAAGCGGCGATCGCCTTGCAGAGCTGAGGTGCGGTAGTTGAAACCCAAATCGCCAGGTAAAAGGATTTCTGTCGTGCCATTGGGTAAAAGCACATGAGCATTGACCAAAACATCAGCAGTACAATCTCCGTGTGCTCCTGCGTTCATCACCACTGCACCGCCTAGAGTGCCAGGAATTCCCACGGCCCATTCCAGACCTTCCCAACCCCGCTCTGCGGCTTGCCAAGCTAAACGAACTAGCGGTTCTCCAGCCCCAGCCGTGATTTGACCTGTTTCAGCATCAAAGTGAGCGTGGCGAAAATGCCTAGTGCAAATGACCAAACCGGGTAAACCGCGATCGCTGACCAACAAGTTGGACCCTGCTCCCAGCAAGGTAACAGGCAACCCCTCTTGGTTAGCCCAATCGATGCTGGCTTGCATTTCCTCTGCTCGTCTCGGGGAAACAAACCATTCTGCGGGTCCTCCCACTCGAAAAGAGGTGAAGGGTGCTAAGGAGACTTGAGGTTTAATCAGACACTCGGTAGCGGGCAAGCGAATCGGTGAGTATTTCAAGGGATCAGGCTTGGGGGGAGCAGCCTCAGTTTTGGGTGGGATGTTTGGTGTGATAAAGGTGGAAGGCTTCAGAATGCTAGGCGGATCTTGGGAAAGAGTCATGATGGTCCAACTGCTCCATGCCTACGGGCCTAAGATGAAAGACTGGTTTCCGCTTCTCCAGGTTGTGGCCAACCCTGGTACAGCAATCTTTCATTCATCGTGAAACTGCTATGCGGTGATGGTTCATAGTGAACATCAGAAAGAGGTTTGGTCGCACCTTTCTTGAGATATGCTTTTTGCGGCACGCTCCTGAAAGGCCATTAATTCCGGGATAATTTGGTTTAAGTTACCAGCCCCCAGAAATAAAGCCAAGTCTCTTGGTTGCAGCGTTTGTTCCAAAAAGCTTTGGACTGCTGCCAACGAAGGTTGAAAAACCACGTGAGCATGGTGGGCCGCGATCGCATCTACAACCTGTTGACCCGTCAGATTATCTGGTTGGGGTTCTCCGGCAGCGTAGATGTCTGTCACTACAACTACATCCGCATCCTGAAAAGATTCAGCAAACTCTGCCAGAAAAGTTTGAGTGCGGCTGTAACGGTGGGGTTGAAATACAGCAACGACTCGCCTCTGATGGGCAGTGGGCAATTCGGTCGCCTGTAGATGAGCGGCTGCTAGAGTGGCTCGAATTTCGCTCGGATGATGGGCGTAGTCATCAACAAATAAAACCTCGTTGTATTCACCGCGATATTCAAAGCGACGCCGAGCGCCTTCAAAAGTCGCGATCGCTGGAGCTATCTGGGCAAAGTCTAGGTTTAGAAGTCGGCCCACAGCAACTGCTGCCAACGCATTACTCAGGTTGTGCTGGCCCAACAGCTTGAGGTTGAGTTCTCCCAGTAATTCACCCCGTTCCCAGACTTGAGCCTTGGTCCCATTTGCCTGATAGGTGACGCCGTCTACCGTGTAGTCAGCACCCGATTCTCGATGCAAGCTATAGGTAATGGCTGGTTGGAGCGCATCTCGAACCGTGGCACAATCGATGCAACCGATTAAGGTTTTGCAGTGGCTGGCGAAGGTTTTGAATGTTGAAATCACCTCGTCTAACGTGCTGTAGTGATCCGGGTGATCCAATTCAATATTAGTGATAATGCCAATCTGAGACGAGAATTTTACGAGAGAGCCATCCGACTCATCCGCCTCAGCCACTAAGTAGGGTCCTTCCCCTAAGCGGGCATTGCCTTCCCAAGCTTTCACCTCTCCTCCCACTACAATCGTGGGGTCCAAGCCTGTCTCCAGCAGCAAATGGCCAATCATACTGCTGGTCGTGGTTTTACCATGAGTTCCAGCAACGGAAATACTTTGGTAATCCTGGATTAAGGCCGCTAGGAGATCAGAGCGATGAAAAATTGGACAGCCTAGTTCTAAAGCAGCGCGATATTCTGCATTGGCTGGGTTAATAGCTGTGGAACAAATTACCTGAGGCAACAGGACAGTATCGGTACTACTAGATACTTTACTCGTAGTGGACAGGGTTTCTTTCGCTCCCCCCCCATTTTTCCCATTCGCCGCGATCGCCACAACTGCTGCTGGTAATGCGTCACTTTTAGATGATTCAGCTTGTCGAAAAAACTCTAAATTCGTGGCATCTTGGCTCCAGAAAATGTGCGCTCCTAAATCCTGTAAGCGCTGAGTAATGTGATTTAACCGAATATCTGAGCCCGAAACAGGTAGCCTACGCTTTGCCAGAACGTAAGCGAGGGCCGACATTCCAATTCCACCGATTCCAATGAAATGAAATGGCCTCCCGCTGAAATCAACAGAATTCAGCATTTTAGCTCCTTACACACCACACCACACCAATAACACGCGATATCATATCAAGAATTGCTTTTTAGCGATACAGTCCGCCAAGCATTTACTTCTTTAGAGAAAGAACGTCTTTTCGAAACTTTATCACTCTAAATTAGTTGTTCCGATTGCTCCCATTTAAGGGATTTTTTTGTCCTGGGACTGTTTTTATCTTTACTCGCCTAGGGCGTTATAGATCCGGAAATCTCCTGAAAAAACATCGTGAGAATCAACTTTCCAGGTTGATAGCGAGTTGGTCTCGATCAAGATGATTCGCTATAAGAATTCTTCAGTAATTCCTAGGAATTCCGCGATTTTTCATCAAATCTCCTGCATCCTACATCTAGGCTTTATAGTTGCAACTAGGGTTTGTACGGAGATCAGTCACTGCATTGAGCTGGCATCACGATTGCAGCAACGTAGTGTTACAGAACGGTGACTGAGTTTGAGATCCAAGCGAATTGACGCTGAGAAAAGCAGCCAGTTTAGCATGCAGAAAGTGGCAATTTTAGGTGGAGCGTTTGACCCAATTCACTGGGGGCATTTGGTCATGGCTGAGACAGCACTACAGCAAGCCGCTCTTGACCAAGTGATTTGGGTGCCAACCCGCTTAGCACCGCACAAAGCTCAGCAACTCGGATTGAGTTTTGAGCATCGACTGCAAATGGTGCAACAAGCGATCGCCGATCACCCCGCTTTTGCTGTCACCCAGGTTGAGGCTAATCGGGTGGGGCCTTCTTTTGCCATCACAACTCTGCAAGCTTTACAAGAACTTCATCTACAAGTTCAGTGGTACTGGATTATTGGTTTAGATGCTTTCCGAACTTTGCCACGCTGGTATGACCACGCCAAATTAGCTGCGACCTGTGAGTGGTTAGTTGCCCCTCGCTCTCAACCTTCTAATTCCTGTAGTCCAGATTTCTGTGGTTCAGGCAATGATTTAACGACTCTAACGACTGAATTGGGTTGGACTGCGGAAATGATCGCTAGCTGTGAGCAAGTTATTGCGGTCATGGCTCAGCAATCTATTGCCATCCGCTGGCAGCGTCTCCCTATGCCTGTTGTGGGTGTCTCTTCGAGCTTGATTCGCCAATACTGCCGAGAGCAACGCTCTATTCGCTATCTAGTTCCAGAGGCAGTTAGAACTTACATCACTGGCTATCAGCTTTATCAGAACCATGACTAAGGGCGATCGCCGCATCAAAATTCAAAGCTTATTGCTTGGTCGGGTTTTGTTGTGCAAGACAACGGTTTTTTAGGTCATGGCTTCGCCACTTGTTTCTAGCAGTCTCAGTGATCAAGCCAACTTTGCAGCTTTTGTCCCTGAGATCTCTACAGGCACAAAATAGGTTGAGATCCTGAATCAACGTTGCCTGAAATTCAAGAGAACTTAGTAAAGAAACGACTGGGAATGGAAATTGGTAAATTCTCAGTTAAATCCGGAAAATTTCTTGAATTCACTCATTTATTAAAATTTTTAGCGGGTGCTGGGGAACGGATTGGGAGTTCGAAATAGGCATCCTTTGCGATATGATCTGGGTCATTACTCGCTATCCGACTTTAGTAATACAGAGGGCAAGACGCAGTGATTAGAGTAGCGATCAACGGCTTTGGACGCATCGGACGTAACTTCATGCGATGCTGGATCGGCAGAGAAAATAGCCACATTGAAGTAGTCGCTATTAACGATACCTCTGACCCAAAAACCAATGCCCACCTGCTCAGATATGACACCATGTTGGGCAAATTCGACGCTGATATCAGCGCGGATGACAACTCCATCACTGTTAATGGCAAAATTGTCAAGTGTGTATCTGACCGTAACCCAGAAAACCTGCCTTGGGCAGCCTGGGATATTGATTTGGTTATTGAATCCACTGGCGTCTTTACTAGCCGTGACGGAGCTTCTAAGCACTTGAAAGCTGGTGCAAAGAAAGTATTGATTACAGCTCCTGGCAAAGGAGATGATGGCACCTTCGTCGTGGGTGTAAACGACAAAGACTACGACCCTGTCAAGCATGTCATTATCAGTAACGCGAGCTGCACCACTAACTGTTTAGCCCCTGTTGCCAAGGTTTTGCATGAGAACTTCGGCATCGTCAAAGGCACCATGACCACCACCCACAGCTACACTGGGGACCAGCGGTTGTTGGATGCTAGCCACCGGGATCTACGTCGCGCACGGGCGGCGGCAATGAACATTGTGCCAACCACCACTGGTGCGGCTAAAGCGGTAGCGCTGGTTCTACCCGAACTCAAAGGTAAACTCAACGGTATTGCTCTGCGCGTCCCTACCCCCAACGTTTCCATTGTGGACTTGGTCGTAGAAGTTGAGAAGAACACGATCGCTGAGCAAGTCAATGAAGTGATGAAGGATGCCTCTGAGGGTGCGCTAAAAGGTATTTTGGCTTATAGCGATCTGCCTTTGGTTTCTACCGATTACCGGGGTACTGACGCTTCCTCCATCGTGGATGCTGAGCTGACTATGGTGATGGGCGGCAACATGGTGAAGGTTGTTGCTTGGTACGACAACGAGTGGGGCTACAGCCAACGTGTGGTTGACCTAGCTGAAACCGTGGGTGAAAAATGGCAAGGCTAGACAGACGCTGATGCGTTCTAGCCCAGTACTTGGCGCGATCGCTCTCACCTAAAATTAGAGTTTAGAGGTGCAGCGATTCGCCAAGCGATCGCAACTCCATCTGCTGAAGCAACTGTTATCTACATTCAGATCTGGGACGTTCGACAAGAGCGTCCTTTTTTGTAGCAACTAGCAATTAAAGCTGTATGAAACTGACCACTCTCGACCACCTGCCTGAAGAACAGGTTTCTCATAACCCAGCCATCAAGAAGAAAGTAATGCTGCGGTTGAACGACCTGCCCCACTTGATCAACTTTGCTCAGGCCTACTTTGCTCCGGGGCAAGTTGCTACAGCGCATTCCCATGAGGATATGTGTGAAGTCTTTTTTGTCGAAGCTGGCTCAGGTGTGATTCAAATTGATGGGCAGAAACATCTCCTCCAACCAGGCACTTGTATCGCTGTGGAACCTGGGGAAGTGCACGAAATTGTAAACAACGGCTCCATCAACTTAGTTCTGACTTACTTCGGCTTACGCGCCTAGAAATGTTGGAAGCCCTTTTGTAGAGCTAGTGTCTCATCAGGCTCATGCCCCGCAGCGTCAATCAGTAAAACTTCAGGCTCCTTAGTTATCGTCCCTACGATCGCGGCTCCTAGCCCTAACTGCTCAACCAAGGCTTGGGCTGCTGCTTGCTCTAGACACAAAACCAATTCAAAATCTTCTCCCCCATATAACGCCCATTGCATCGATTGTTCAGAGCTAACCCAACGAGTTAGAGCAGGTGGAATGGGAATTTGGCTCCGCTCAACCCTCGCACCCACGCCACTCATTCGACAAATTTGCACGATCGCGTCGGCAAGACCATCACTGCTATCCATGCCAGCGATTCTGAAAGGAGAGGAAAGCAAGAATGAAGGATGAGGGATGGGGAAGGAAGGAAGAAGATAAGGCAGAATGTCGAGGCGGGGGTTGGGGCGTTGGTGAGATTGAATGAGATAGGTGCGATCGCTCTCACTAAGCTCCTGACCTAGCTCAGGATGGAGTAGCAGTTCTAGACCTGCTCTAGAAGCACCATGCCAACCTGTCGCGACGATCGCATCTCCGGGTTGTGCGGTAGAGCGGCGGATTACCTGATGTGGTGCTACTTGACCGAAGGCAGTAATAGCTAGGGTCAGAATTGGCGATCGCGTAATATCTCCACCCACAATTGGAGTATTAAATTGCTGTAGACAAGCGGTTAAGCCTTGGTAAATTTGTTCAATCCAGACGACAGGCGTCTCTCCCGGAGCACTCAAACCCACTGTAATGCCCAGCGGTGCTGCTCCCATTGCGGCTAAATCTGAGAGATTTGCGGCAGCGGCTCGCCAACCGACATCTGCTGGAGAAGTTGTATAAACATCTGGAGATGCAAGACCAACGCTAAAATGTACCCCGTCTACTAATACATCCGTTGTAATCACCAGATCGAGTTGTGGGTGCGTCTGGAGCACAGCAGCATCATCACCGACAATTCCTTCAGGACAAAAGCGCTGCAAACGTTGCAGTAATGCTTGTTCTCCTAAATCTTGGACTTTCAACCTGGATAAATCGTTACTCACAGGTCGTGTCTGGCACTAGGGTCTGGTTTAGCAATTGATGTTTCACGAAGGACGCAAGTAATTAGCGTGCTGCATCACTCGGACGAAGTTTGGGAAAGCGATAGAAAGTATCACCGTCAGCATCTACTTCTGGGGTAGCGGTCAATACCTGCGCTTGGTGCTCTAGAAATTGTCGAGCCAATTCTGGATCTACTTTGGCTGCTGCCACCAGTTGAATTAGTGAAATATAGCCGTTGCCTGCTCCCAACTGTTGGTAGAAAGCATTTCTTAGCCGTTGCTGCTGTTGCTCACGCTGCATTGAGTTGACCAGCAGGAGCACCACAAAAACACCCAGAGCGATCGCAAACACCAACTCGATGAGAACCATAAATGCAGTTCCTAGGGGCTACACAAGCAACAGGTAGAAAAGTTGTTTCACTCAACTCTTCTACCCACAGCATAACTAGTCCTCAAGCAGACTTAGGCTGGACCAGATTCTCTGCTCCCTTCATCACTTTGGCCGAGGTGATTTTGTCTCCAGCTTTCAGTTCGTCTAAAACATCCTTGCCTTCGGTCACGTAACCAAAAATTGAGTACCGACCATCCAGCAAATTCAAGCCAGCGGGTGTAAGTTCTGGCTCAAACAGGAAGAAGAAGAACTGGGACGATCCACCATTTGGATCATCACCGGGGCGAGCTAAAGCTAAAGCCCCAAAAGCGGAGAAGGGTAGTACTGGCAAATCTTTATAGCGGCCTGCATCTTCTAAGGTAATGCCGTAGGTGGGGGCATCATCTCCTTGAACCAAGACTTCGAGAGGCACCGCGCGGTACTTGCCAGTCGCGGGGTCAATAAAGCCTTCCGCTGGCCCAGGTGGGTCTCCAATTTGCAGCACATAAGAATCTTCAGCACGGGTGAACTCTAAGCCATCGTAGAAACCCCGTTGCACTAGATCAACAAAGTCTCCAGCGGTCACAGGAGCGCTATAGCCATCCACAACTACAGTTAAGGGGCCTTTGCTTGTTTCCACAACTACTGTGGCTCGCCCTTTTAGTTGTGGCAAGTTACTGTACTCTGCTGGCACTTCAAAGGGGAATTCCTGTACCATCGCCTCCTCTAACTCGCTCACATGATTGAGTAGTTCGGCTTGTTTCTGGCGAATTTGCTCTTTATCTTTAGACTCAGCCGCTGCTTGTAAATCAACAGCTTCTTGCTGCATTTGCGCGATCAGAGCCTCGGCTTGCTGCTGGCGATCGGGCGGAATACTGGCGAGTAAAGCGGCTTGATTTTTCTGGAGAATGGAAGCTGCTTTATTCGCATCCCTAGAAATAGCTCCCCAGCGGCGATTGGCTCGCAGTTGGGTGGTGATGTCTTCCAGGCTGGTTTGGACGTTTCTAATATCTTTGTTATTGATGGGCAAGGCATAGCGCAATAACGCCTTACCATCTGTAATTGCGTTCCCAGCAGGCAATCGGCTCACGCGATCGGCGGCCCATGCTGCTGGACTAAAGCTGACAGCAAGCGTCATCAGCAGGAACGCTAAGAGGCCTAGCTTTAGCCAGCTCTGGTGTGAAGTGAGCCGCGAACGATTTAAATGAAGCATAAACTCATCCCCGTGTGCCTTGTACTGGTTCCGGTGCGATTAATCTAGTCATGGAAATTCCATTTTTAATCTTGCCACAGTGTTTCGCCTAGAAGCTCTAGAGAGATTCAGAGGTAGATCCCAATCTGGAGCACTGGCAAGCTGGTTTTGCTTTTTGACTGGTTTTGATCTTTGATATACAGCAATCTCACAACCTACAACCTTATAAATCATTTAGGAATGCTATAGATCGTCAGTTTGCACAACTTCTGGAAGGGGGGTACTGGGAAGTACCCGCTCAGCGGTACAATAGGATGCCAATTGTTCTGCCCAGACACAAGATTCATGATCTCCAGTAATGACTTTCGACCCGGCGTCACTATTGAATTGGATGGCAACGTGTGGCGAGTTGTGGAATTTCTCCACGTTAAACCCGGTAAAGGATCTGCCTTCGTTCGCACCAAACTAAAGAACGCCCAAAATGGCAACGTTGTAGAAAGAACCTTCCGGGCTGGAGAGGTTGTGCCTCAGGCCAATTTGGAAAAGAGCACGATGCAACATACCTATAAAGACGGCGAAGACTTTGTCTTTATGGATATGGAGACTTACGAAGAAGGACGCTTAAGCGCTTCTCAGATTGGCGATCGCGTGAAGTACCTGAAAGAGGGGATGGAAGTCAACGTCGTTCGTTGGGGTGCCCAAGTTCTGGAAGTTGAACTGCCTAACTCAGTGGTTCTAGAAGTCACTCAAACCGATCCAGGTCTCAAGGGAGATACCGCTACAGGTGGCACTAAGCCTGCGATCGTAGAAACAGGTGCTCAAGTCATGGTGCCTCTCTTTATTACGATTGGAGAGCGCATTAAGGTTGATACTCGCAACGATACCTACCTAGGTCGGGAAAAAGACTAGAGCTGGGATCAGTACTTTGTTGGCACTGTGCTAAATTGCACTGTTGACAATGTGTAATTAGTAAAGACGAGCTGATTGAAAACAGCTCATTGGATTGGGGTCATAAACACTGTGCAATTGAATTTTGAAGAACTCCGCAACCTACTAGTCACTCTGGGCCAGACTGATATTGGCGAGTTGACCATCAAAAGTGCTGACTTTGAGCTTACGGTACGCAAGGGTGTGCAAGTCAGTAGTCAAACAACAGCGATCGAGTCCACGGCTGCTGGTAGTGGTGGTGTTCCTAGTGTTGAGTTGGCCCCACCCATTGCAATAAACCCCACACCATCCTCAGTGGCTCCTGAGTCTCGTCCCAGCATGGGAGCCACTACTCCTACGGCAAGTCCTACGGTTGCCTCGGTAGATAAAAGCAAGTGGTTGGATGTCACTTCACCGATGGTTGGCACATTTTACAGAGCCCCAGCACCCGATGAGCCGCCTTTTGTGGACATTGGCGATCGCATTCGGAATGGTCAGACTGTCTGCATTATCGAAGCCATGAAGCTGATGAATGAGCTAGAGGCAGAGGTGAGCGGAGAGGTG
Source organism: Trichocoleus sp. FACHB-262 (assembly GCF_014696035.1). Taxonomy (NCBI): domain Bacteria; kingdom Bacillati; phylum Cyanobacteriota; class Cyanophyceae; order Leptolyngbyales; family Trichocoleusaceae; genus Trichocoleus; species Trichocoleus sp. FACHB-262. The sequence continues at coordinate 79,678 of NZ_JACJPK010000017.1, forward strand.
ATGGAAGTCTTGGTTCAGAATGGCGAACCAGTCGAGTACGGGCAGGTATTAATGCGAGTTAATCCTGGCTAAGGCACTCAATAGTTCGTAGAAGTTAGATATTTTCGACCTAATTTTCTCCGCGCTCTAATTTTTTATGAACTTTCATTTCTAAAGCATAGGGATGTGGCTTAAGGATTTTTAGCTCACAATTTGAACAACTTACAGGTGCAAACGAGCACCTTTTTTTGTCTAAAAAAGCTAAATTATCTCCACACATGCTTAGGAATTTTCTAATTCTGCTCAATAGGGCATGTCGCAGACAGCCTATCGATAGGGGGTTTCGCCTTCCATACCTCTATTTGCGTAAATGCAATACAGATGCAGATTGCTAATCTCTAACTTCAGAAGTGTTGCTTAGGAGCGATGAAAGTTTTTCTATTTCAGCCGATAAGCAAACTAGAAGAATTTAATTGTTTTTTAAATGACTTATCATCAATATCAATCTTTTTTAGATGCCATTAATCATTGCGCTTTAGAATGCCAAGCTTCTGCTGAAACTCAGTCAACTGACTTAATAGAGTACGCTAGCCTTTGTCGAGACTGTGCCGATCTTTGTTGGATCTGTGCCGCCACTTTGATGAATCGGGGACCGCGCTTTGTGGCTTTAATTGCTCAAGCCTGTGCTGATTTGGCAGATGTCTGCGCTAGAGAGTGCGAAAAATACTCAGACGATCGCCTGCAAAAATGTGCAATCGCCTGTGAACAAGTGGTTTTTGAATATCGGCAAATTGCTGGCTTCTTATTTCTACAAGAAAAAAGTAAGGTGTCACCTAGTCGCCAAAATTCTAGTCGCTGCTTTGCTGCCGCTCTAGGAAATTAGTGATTTCATCTAGCATGAGAGTAGCTGCGCCTTGCTTCAGGCAAAACAGCGACAAGACGGGCCAAGACTAGGTGAAACAAGGTGAGCAAATACCCAGAATCACGGCGACGTAGCCGCACATGGCAGAATAAGTTTCTAGCCAGCCGCCAAGTCCTCCTCTCTGTTGGGATAGTTGGGGCATTAGTGGCAGTAGGTTGCACGCAACAATCATCAGATACAGGTTCTAAGCAGATAGAGACCAAGCCCATGAGTCAGCAAAAGGCTCAGGCATCTACTGGAGATGAATTCTTTAAGATAGAAACCCCTGGCTCACCTTTGCCACCCCTATCCGTCGCTACTAAATTGCCTGGTACTGCCTTACCAAAGTTAGGCCAAGATCACGTTCCTGAAACTAAGAAAGTTAAGTACAACTCTAACCCTCCCACCTCTGGTCCCCACTATGCCATTTGGGCGCAGTGGGGCATCCATACTAAAGCGCCATTGGACGAAAGGTTGGTTCACAATTTAGAGCATGGTGGCGTCATTATTAGCTACAAACCCGACCAGATCCAAGGCCAAGTGCTAGAGCAAATCAAAGCTCAGGTCCGAGACCTCAGCAAAAACAATCCCCGAATTATTTTGACCCCTCGCCCAAATCTGGATACAGCGATCGCGCTGACTGCCTGGGGCTATTTGCAGAAGCTCGATCGCTACGACCCATCAGCAGTCACAGCTTTTTATAATGCCCATATCGCCCGGGGGCCAGAGTGTCAGAACGGCTTATGTCCCAACTAACAGTCTGATTGAAGCGGAGCCGAAGAGCGCTATCCCATGCAAGACTTACTGCATTCCAGGAGGCACCCAGTTACTAGAACCCTCCAAGTGGCCCCAATAAGCCATATAACCTGTAAACGCCCAAATTGCCGCGGCGATCGCCAGTACTCCGACCCCCGCTAAGCGAAACGCTCGGTTGGCCCGCCAATACAGCGCAGGGGCAGCACACACCCCACCCAAGCCAGTCAAGATAAAGCCTAGACCAGAAATTAATGGGCGACGAGTCATTTCTAAGTCGATGATCCGGACACCAATCACGATCGCGGTTACACCAGCAAAGAAGGCGTAAATCGCGACAGTCAGCAGATCCCAGCCTAGGGCTAAGGCCAGAGACGCACCCACAAACAAAATGCCGAATAAAACCGTCGTCTCACCAAAGGCAATGTTGTAGCTGCCTCGAATCGGCCAATGCCAAATCATATGGAATCCGGTAGAAAGGGCGATCGCTCCCACCATACCGAAACCAGGAACCCAACGTTTCGGGTTAGGATGCTCAAAACCTTCATAAACAAAGCTAGCCAATAAAACCAGCCCTGCCGTCAGGTTAATCAGCATCAATGTGATGTAGTTAATCAAGATGCAGTTCCTCCTGTAGGGATGGGTTGATTGTAGAGAATCTCAATGCAGCGGCCAAGTATTGTTAACGGGTTCAAGGCCAGCGGGCTATTCGCCCCAAGTCTGCAACTGCAAATAAACCAGTACTGACGTAGCACCTAGCAGCACGGTGGCAGCAGCGGCGGCATAGCCAAAATCAAATTGAGCAAACGCTTGCTCATAGATGTAGTAGACCAACAAGTTGGTGGAGTTGAGTGGTCCTCCTTCAGTGATCACATACACCTGCTCAAAGCTCCGCAGCGTGAAAATCACTGTCGTAATCGCCGCAAAAATTAAGGTGGGTCTCAATCCTGGTAGCGTAATGTGCCAAAACTGCTGCCAAGCATCAGCTCCATCCAGTTCCGCCGCTTCGTAGCGATTGACTGGAATGGTTTGTAACCCCGCCAAAAACACCACCATATTGAAGCCGAGTTGCTTCCAGATACTCAGCAGAATCAGCACAGGCATCGCCCAAGTCGTGCTACCCAGCCAAGCAATCGGTTCTAACCCGATCGCGCCGAGTAAAGTGTTGATCGGTCCTTCGGTTTGAAACAGCCACCGGAAACCTAGCCCCACTGCTACCAGCGAAGTAATAGACGGAATAAAGTAGGCAGCTCGGAGCAATCCTTGTAAGGCAAAGGTTCGGTTTAGGAGTACTGCTAACCCCAAAGCCAAGATCAAGCTCGGAATCACTGTCGCCACTGTGAAATAAAGCGTATTTCCCAACACCTGCCAAAAATCGGGATTGAGCCACAAGCGCCAGTAGTTGCTGAAGCCAATCCAGTGAGTGCCAGTGCGAGTAAAGCTCCCCGCCGTGAAGCTGAGGTAGACCAAATAAGCAATCGGCCCCAAGACAAAAATGCTCAGGAGCAATAGAGCAGGCACTAAGAACAACCAAGCCGCGATTGCGCCTGACTCATTTTTATCTACCCAGGTTTGGGAATCAGCCTGAGGCGCAGTTGGGCTGTCATGATGAGACAATTGGCGACGAGACGACCACAAAGACATAGCAAGTTTCTACTGACAAGCGTGGGATGCAAGAACCCTGCTGTTACAATTCTGAGACTAGCGCTTAGTCAGCGACTACGCTAGCGCAATTTTCGAGCGATCTTTTCCTGATTTCATGACTTCTCACTCTGCGGTGCCTACTTCCAGTCCGGATTCTATCCCTAGTCTCGTTTCACCGATTTTGGTTGCTTCTACATTCGCCACACCTGCGGCAACTCCTTTAAAGCTAGGCGTGATGGCTTCTGGTTCGGGCAGCAACTTTGAGGCGATCGCTCAAGCTATTGCTGATGGCCAGCTGCATGCCAAAATCCCAGTTTTGATCTGCAACAATCGCAATGCAAAAGCTTTGGAACGTGCAGAGCGCTGGGGCATTCCCTCTGTTTTATTAGATCACCGTACTTTTGCATCGCGTGAAGATCTCGATCGCCAAATTGCAGAAACCCTGAAGCAGCATGGCGTGGAATGGGTGATCATGGCGGGTTGGATGCGGCGAGTGACGCAAGTGCTGATTGACGCATTCCCCGACCAAATGCTAAATATTCATCCCAGCTTATTGCCCAGTTTTCCCGGCATTCGCGCGGTAGAGCAAGCGTTGCAGTCGGGGGTAAAGATTTCAGGCTGTACCGTGCACTATGTACATCTAGAAGTGGATAGCGGTCCGATTGTGATGCAGGCAGCAGTGCCAATTTTGGCGGAAGATACTCCAGCGACGCTGCAAGCTCGGATTCAAGTGCAAGAACATCGGATTTTTCCTCCCGCGATCGCTCTAGCAGCAGCCCAGAGAGCAGGCGTAGACCCGACCACATTTTTCTCAACTCCAGCGAATCACAAGGTTTCGTGACGACCCAGTTTGGTTAGTAGAAACGGCTTGAACTAGCAGCAAATTCTGATCCCTGGTTCGCCTTCCGTAAGAAATACGTCCTTAGAAACCCTCACTGCATAACTTTATCCACCTATAGAGTTCATTTCAGACTTCGGAGAGATGCTTTGTACCCTCTGAGTCGGAGATTCTGAGCGTGAGGGTTATTAGTTTTGCAGAAATATAGTGCTGGGATGCAGGCAAGCTCAGATTTGCGTGGATCTTAGCCTTAACGAGGGAAAATCATGTTTCACAATATAGGAATTGCACGGGAATTATTCCAGGGGCAATTCTGGATTGCGCAAGTGCCAGTGGATGGATCAGTCACCACTCCTGAAGAAGCCGCACTTGTCTTTTCAGGTCCCCAATTTTTTGTAGCTTTGATCGCAGGGCTAGTCTTAGCCTTTGCCATTCAATTAGTTCTAACCAACCTTTCTGTAGCCGCAGGAATTTCTTATTTAGGCCATCAATCTGACGACAATCAATCCAGCCACTCTAGCCATTCCAGCCACAAAGATTCAGGCAGTTTGGGCGGCACGATCCGCAAAATCGGTACTGCTGTGGGCCTATGGACTCTGATCACGGTCACCATTACCTTATTCATTGCTTGCTTACTCGCCGTTAAGCTGAGCTTGATTGAAAATGCCGTTTTAGGCGCAATTGTTGGTCTGGTCATTTGGGCTGCTTACTTCACGCTGCTAGTGTGGGTTAGCTCCTCAACGGTCGGTTCCTTAATTGGTTCGGTGGTCAACACGGCCACCTCAGGATTCCAAGCAGTTCTGGGCACTGCAACTGCCGCGATCGCGGGTAAATCTGCGAGTGACCAAGTGGTAGCAACCGCAGAAGCGGCAGCCGCAGCCGTGCGCCGGGAACTTACCGTCGGCATGGACCCAGTCAGCATTCGCGAAACCATTGAAGACTATCTCGATCGCTTGAAGCCGTCGGAATTGGATATTTCGCGGATTCGGGGTGAGTTTGAAAACTTAGTGAACACCCCAGAGCTAAAGTCTTTGGCCCAGAGTGCCGGTGGTGTGGGGGAATCGTTACGCGATCGCCTCAGCCACATCGATCGCCAAACCTTTGTCAACTTAGTTAGCAGCCGCACCGATCTTTCCAAGCGCGATATCAACCGCATCGTAGATCAGTTAGAAGGTGTATGGCAGCAAGTGCTGAGCCAGCAAGGTCAGCAAGATCTGATGGGGCAATTGCGAGATTATCTCTCTTCGGCTCAGCCAGAAAACCTACGTTCCAACGAGTTCAGCAACAAACTTGATCAACTGATTGCGGAGATCCGCCGTTCTAATCAAGGTGGTAGCCAACAGCAGCAACCTCCTGGCTTGATTGGGCGAGCTGCTCAGTTTGGTATGACTGCCCTCTCTGGCACTGTCTTGAGCCGCACTGACCTTTCTGACCTTGATGTTGAGAAGGTGATGGGTCAGTTACAAGGCTTCAAAGATAAGCTGGGCGAGCAAGCTAATAAAGTAGGTAGCCAAGTCGCTGAAAAAGCGCCTGCCCTCCCCTTCAACCCTATCCGAGCGGATATCGAAAACTACATCCTCAATTCCTATGCTTGGCATTTGAATCGAGAAACAATTAAGTACGAATTCCGCAACGTTATCTACGATCCGCAAGCCGATCCTGGTGTGGTGAAGCGGCAACTAGAACAGTTGAACCGCAGCTACTTTGTGGATCTGTTGACTCAGCGGGGCGATCTCTCTCCTGCTCGAGTGGGAGACATTGCCGACCAACTGGAAAGCATTCGTCAAGAAGTTCTCACCACTGCCACGATTGCGGCGGATCAGGAGGAATCCCAGGATCTTCGCAGTCGAGTCGAGAATTATCTGAGCTCTACTGGCAAAGCTGAACTCAGCCCCGAAGGCATTGAGCGAGACTTCCAAACTCTGCTAGAAGATCCTGAAGCGGGTTATGAAGAACTGCGCGATCGCCTCAACCATTTTGACCACGATACCTTGGTCCAGTTGTTGGCTCAGCGCCAAGACCTGAGTCAAGAAGAAGCTGATCACATTGTTAGCCAACTCGAAAGCACTCGCGATCGCGTTTTGGGCAACGCTCAGTCTGTGCAAGACCAAGCGGAATCAAAAGCGACTGAGTTGCGGCAACGTCTGGAATCATACCTGCAAAACACAGGTCGCTCCGAACTCAACCCTGAAGGCATCAAGCGCGATCTGCAAACTTTACTGGATGATCCCCAAGCTGGCTTCAGAGCTTTACGTTGGCGTTTCTCCGCCGTCGATCGCGATACCTTTGTCAAACTGTTGGCCCAACGTCCCGACATCAGTGAGGAAGAAGCCAACCGCATCTTTGATCAAGTCGAAAGCAACTGGAACAACATTACCCATGCGCCCCAGATTGTTGTAGGCAAGACCAAAGAGCAGTACGACAAAACCACGACTGCGATCGCCGATTACCTGCGGAACACTAATCTGCAAGAACTCGATCCAGTAGGCATCCAGCGCGATCTGCAAACTCTGTTGCACGATCCCAAAGAAGGTACTCTGGCGCTGAGAAGACGCTTGTCTCAAGTCGATCGCGAAACGTTGGTGCGATTGCTGAGCCAACGCCCAGACATCAGCGAAGAGCAAGCCAATCGCCTAGTAGATCAAACTCAAGAAGCGATCCGCAGCATTGTCAGAGCGCCGCGTCGTTTGGCTGCTCGGACTCAAGAGCGTGTGCGTGACTTCCAAGCCACCCTGGAAAACTACCTGCGTAATACCGACAAAGAAGAACTCAATCCAGAAGGGATTAAGCGTGACTTGCAATTGCTGCTCAGCGACCCCCGCGCTGGGTTGGGTAGCCTAGGCGATCGCCTCTCCCATGTAGATCGCTCGACCATCGTGGCTCTGTTGTCTCAGCGCTCTGACATGACTGAGGCAGAAGCCAGCCGCATCGTCGATCAAGTTCTCTCCGTTCGGGAGCAAGTGCAAGCGCAAATCCAGAACATCCAGAACCAGATTCAATCGGTGATCGACGGCATTTTTGCTCGCATCCGCAACTACTTGAATGCCTTGGACCGTCCAGAACTGAACTACGAAGGCATCAAGCGCGATCTACGCACCGTGTTCGATGATCCACAAGCTGGATTTGATGCGCTGCGGTCGCGTCTCGGTCAGTTCGATCGCGGTACCTTAGTGGCGCTGCTCAGTTCCCGTGAAGACATTTCGGAGGCAGATGCCAATCGCATCATCGACCAAATTGAAGGGGCCAGAAACAGCGTCCTCCAGCGGGCTGAACGCATCCAACACGAAGCTCAGCGCCGCCTAGAAGACCTGAAGCGACAAGCGCAGCATCAAGCTGAAGAAACCCGTAAAGCCGCTGCTACTGCTGCCTGGTGGTTATTCGGTACTGCTGCTGTTTCCGCATTGGCTTCTGCTGCTGCTGGGGCGATCGCTGTCGGTTAATTAATTTCCCTGATTTAAATTTCACTCCAGACTACACCTCTCCCCACAAAGGAGAGGTTTTTTCATACTTGTCTTACTTCCTAATCTTTATTCTTACAACTATTGTTTTTCATACAATCTTCACGAAATCGCCCATTCGCAGGGTGCAAGCTTAGAGAATCATTCAGGAATATAGGGAAGTGGAAGTGAAGCTAAGTTTTTGCCCGCCGTTCCCTCGGTTCTCGTTTAATCAAATTATGTTGAATTTAAGCAGTGCCACTGATAACAGTTTGAGGACCGATAGCGTTGAATTTTTTGTTCGCAACGCGCTCTCCTCCGGAGTTCTCTTACCTGCTGCTGAAACTCAAATTCATCGTTTGTTAGAGCGAGGTGGCCTGAGCGATCGCGATCGGTCTTTGGTAGCCATTCTGCGCGATGCGATCGCCGACGGTTGCATTCATCGAGAAAACGCTAGTGGTTTAGCAGGACTCAGATTTTAGGCGCAGCCATTCGCTGCCGCTGTTCCAGGTTTTCCCTTTAAGTAATAGCTAAGCTCAAACGGAAGGATTAGGCTTCTGATCACTGTGCCACTTCCAGACACAGCCAGAAATCAAATTAGTCACAATATGAGCCGCTAAAGGCACAAGCAAATTGCCTGTAATGAGAGCACTAAGCCCTAACACTGCCCCAATGGCCATAGCCCAGAGCATGTAGGGCCAATTTTTAAGACTACTGAGGTGTAGTGCCCCAAAACATAAGCTGGAAAGAGCCAAACCTGTCAGATCAAATCCTAATGCGGGTAGCATCACGCCACGAAACAGCAGTTCCTCGCTTATTCCAGGCAAAAGGCCCAACCAAACCAAGTCAGGCCAAGCCAAAGGCCTAATCACGAGGTCTAGATAAAGATTTGCACTTTGGCGATAAGCAGGCCAAAGGCGATAAATGATGGCGCTGGTTGCAGAAATTCCTAAGCCAAGTCCTATCCCCCAAAAGGGAGCATTGCCCATCCAATTCAGTGGTAGCAGAGGAACCCCACCCACTCGCTGCCAAATTTTGGCAACCATCAACAAAAATAAAGCTGTGACGCCCATCGCAATTAAAACTTGGACGCGGGTTAGAGTTTCAGTTTCGGGAGTTTGAGGGAGCTGATTTGCCACAAAACTAGGGAAAGGCTAAGTTACAACTCAACTACTACACCAACAGGGGCTAGAAATAGTCGGTCCGTTACAGCTTAACGAAAACCTAAATTCAGTTACACCTGTTTCAGACTAGATTTCAGACCAAGTGACGAATGGGTGCAACGTGAGGCTGAAGCACAGTCGGACTAATGCCAGCTCGATGCGCTACCAACACTCCAAGAGCCTCTAAGTAAGAGTTCACTTGGATGGCTTTGATGCCCAACCGAGATGGCGGCACCCGCATTTTAGTTTGATTCTCGCGCACCGTAATAATTTGAGCTTGAGAGTGGCTGAAACTTAACACAGCGCTACCGCCACAGGCTGTTTCAGGGATGACAACTGCGTCCACGCGATCGCGCCAGATCTCACTTTCATCCCTAATGTGGGGAGAACGCTGAGTTGTAAATTGCGGCGCTCGGCTGAGTCCTGCCAACACACAGGGTAAAAAGGTGTAGCCCAACTCTTCCGCAGCAGAACGGGGAGAAATTTCTGGATCTAGCGGTAGTGGTGCCAAAGCAGGCGCATGAGCACAGGGAATTTGAAAGGTTCGGACTATTAAGTGACTGATCACCGCTTCTGCACCTGCCAAGGGATCAACACCTTGACCATGACGGTACTGTTGCAGTGCTTCGCTACCGATATCATCCGGAAACCGAGCCACGACTGCGATCGCCTCTGCTCGTGCCTGCGTAATCAGTCGTTCAACCGCTCGTAGCAAACTATCCGGGTTCTGAATTGTACCCCAGGTGGCTCCCGAATCCGCAGTACGTAGCTCCACCCCTAAAGGAGCATCAGTCACGACATAATCAGTTAAGTTCAAACCTAAGGTAGCGCGAGTCGCATCAGCTGCCTGTAGCTGTCGCACTCGCAACTCTGGTTCAATGCCTTGATCAAGAACCAAACCGACTCGGTTTTGATGTACCGATCGCAAGCCCCATTGTCCTGCTGCAAACTGATCAAGCCCGTACCCCTCGACATACAGTGCATTCGGTAAGGGCCAATAAAGCTGAGCGCCATTGAGCACGTTGGGGTGGGTAATCAAGCAATCCGCAACTTGGGCGATCGCTCGGGCTACAGGTAGAGCATCGCCTGCATAACCCCCGATCGCCGCTCCAATCCCGGTCGGAACAATTAATAAAACAGTGTAGGGACGCTGAATCAAGCCGTGGTTACAGTCTCAGACGTAGCTGCATCAGAGGTTACGATCGCATCAATATAGGCTTTTTGTTGCTCTACATCTACATCGGTAACTGCCCAACGCAAGGGTTGACCTCGCTTTTGCAGTTCTACCTCAATCGCTTGATGCATCGCTACTGGGCACTCTTGCAGATCGATTTCAGCCGTAATAAAGTGGGTCGTCATAGTTGCTGATTCCAACGCTGTATTAGTTTATGCCACATTTCCGCTGAGTACGGTTAACTTTGGAGAAGTTAGCAACTGGCTACTTCTAACCTGAAGCAATCTTTATATCTCAGAATAAGGAATTATTTGCGCTCTTGGAATTGCCCAAATTGCAGATGATATACAACGTCTTCTTTCTCAGTTTCAATCTTGAGGTCAGAGCGAGGATAAGCTACGCATAAAAGTGCATAACCTTGTTGCTGTAACTCTTGACTAATTCCCATGCCATCACCCTGCTCAACGTTACCTTCTGTAATCTGTGCAGCACAGGTAGTGCAGACTCCGGCATTGCAAGAACTAGGCAGTTCCACGCCTGCTTCGGTAGCCACCTCCAGAACGGTGCGATCGGCTGGCACTTCTAAAACATGGCTGTTGCCCTGATGCTGAATTTGAACTTTGTAAGTTTGGGACATAAACCAATAATGCGAGGTAAATATACCTCAACAAAACAACTACTCTTTTCTATTATTTCACGAGACGAATCGTGTATTGCATTTTTCATACTTGAGTACTTCCCATTTCAGAGCTAGAGCACAACAAAAATCCTAGGCCCTTTATCAGCTTGGAATGACTACCGTCAGGCATTAAAATTTGCTAAATTACTTCTCATACCAAGGATTTCTGTACTCCACTAAAATCACTATGAACAATCAAAGTCTATGCGCAATTTAAGCCAAGTTTTTGAATCTAAAAAGAATAGCTTAGGGTTTTTGAGATTTTTGTTCGCAGCCCTGGTTGTGTTCTCACATTCATTTGTCTTAGGAGGCTTTGGTTCCGAAAGGATCTTCAAAGTATTTCAAGGAAGCTACGGAGAACTTGCAGTTGATTGCTTCTTTATCATTAGCGGCTTCTTAATCACACGTAGCTATATTAGATCTGTATCAATCTCACGTTTTTTATGGCATCGATTTCTTAGAATATTTCCAGGTTTTTGGGTCTGTTTATTAATAACTATTCTATTTTTTGCTCCTATTGTCTATCTTGCTACACATGGCAATCTGAATAACTATTTCCAGTCCAAAATAGATAATCCCATTAACTACATCAAGGTAAATTTCTTTCTCAGAATGAACCAATATGGCGTTGCTGGTCTCTTGAATAATGTTCCGTTTCCTGCCGCCTTCAATGGCTCTCTGTGGACATTGATATATGAATTTAAGTGCTACCTAGCAATCGGCATTCTAGGGAGATTGCATATTCTAAAGTCAGCTAGAGTCTTTGTGATTGGAATATTTATATTTTTATGGGGAGGATACACATTAGAAAGTCTAATCCCTGGTACAGGAGCTAGATTTTCTAATTTACTAGCGGATAAAGAAGGTTTAAGAATGATGATGTATTTCTTTTCTGGCTCTGTTTTGTTTTTATATTCAAAAGATATAATTTTTAGTACGCGTATCTTTATCTTTTCGGCTGTATTAACACTAACAAGTATAATTTGTGGCATTCATCAGCCTATCTTTGCACTTCTATTGGGTCCATCACTCTCTTACGTGATTTTTTGGCTTGCCTGTGAACTCCCTTTTAGTCATTTTGATCGATATGGAGACTTTTCTTACGGGCTATATATTTATGCGTTTCCTATACAACAAATTCTTGCCTTCTTTAAGGTTAACAAATACGGATTCTCCGTCTATTTTCTTCTTTCCTTGGGATTAACTACTTTGCTGGCTATTCCTAGCTATCGCTGGATTGAAAAGCCATCTCTAAATTTAAGAGATTTTAAGATAAGTTCATTATTTAATACTAAGTTGATACGTCCTTTGACCAAGCTTTGAGACTGATCCAGCGGATTAGGAAGGTTATTCCCTCATTAAAAATGCGCCTGAGTTAGCTCAGACGCATTTTTAATTCCTTTTCAAGTAGGGTTTCTATTAGTGTTTAGCCAAGAGCTTCAGCTCCACCAACTACCTCTAGAATTTCCTGAGTGATCGCAGCCTGACGCGCTTTGTTGTAGGACAAAGTCAAACCACTAATCAACTCACTAGCGTTTTCACTAGCATTGTTCATGGCCGTCATTCGAGCTGCCAGTTCACTAGCCGCCGACTCTTGCAAAGCCCGTAGTAACTGATTGTTCAGATACAGAGGCAAGAGAGCATCCAAGATTTGTACTGGATCTTGCTCGAAGATCATGTCGCGAGGCAGCGCTCTAGCTTCAGCGCTAACTTTGGAGCGTTCTACTTGGAACTGTCCACCGCGACTGGTCAACCGGAAGATCTCATCATCGGGTGTCTCTAAACCCTGAGGATCAAGAGGCAACAGCGTCTGAATCACAGGCCGAGAGCTAATCAAAGACACAAAGCGGGTGTAAACCAACTCAATACGATCGACAGTCTCTGAGAGAAACAGCGACAAGATTTCATCTGCAATTTCCGAGGCTTCTTGAGCCGTGGGCACTTGCTCTAAACCTGTGTAACTGGCACTGATGGGTTGGTCCCGGCGCTGAAAGTACTGCGAGGATTTGCGGCCAACCATGATGAACTTGTAATCTAGGCCTTCTGCTTTCAGCTCTTTGGCCCGATTTTCAGCCCGACGGATTACGTTGGAGTTATAAGCTCCACAGAGACCACGATCGCCCGAAATCACTAACAGACCCACAGTACGGACTTCGCGCTTTCTCAGCAAAGGTAGGTCTACATCTTCAAACCGTAGGCGAGTTTGCAAACCGTACAGCACCTGTGCCAAACGATCGGCAAAGGGACGGGTTGCAATTACCTGCTCTTGAGCTCGACGCACTTTGGCAGCAGCCACGAGGCGCATTGCTTCCGTGATTTTTTTGGTGTTTTTGACCGACTGGATGCGATCGCGAATGACTTTGAGATTTGCCATAGTTATTTCCCTCCATTAGCGATTAGCGATTAGCCATGAGCTATTAGTGTTTGAAGACTAAGCCACCACTGGCTAACCGCTAATGGCTCATCTCCTACGCAGCTGCCATAAATGCTTGCTTCGATTCAGCGATCGCTTCCTTCAGGATTTGCTCCGCTTCAGCGTTCAGCGTCTTTTGGTTGCGAATGATTTCAGCATACTGAGGCTTGCTGGTTCTGAGATATTCCCGCAGGCTCTTCACGTAGCTGGTGACTTTATCAACAGGTACATCATCTAGATGACCGTTAATCCCTGCATAAATCAGAGCAACTTGCTCGTTCACAGGAATGGGGGAGTTTTGCGGCTGCTTCAGCAGTTCACGCAAACGCTGTCCTCTGGACAACTGGTCTTGAGTCGCTTTATCCAAGTCAGATGCAAACTGAGCAAATGCTTCTAGGTCAGCAAACTGAGCTAGTTCCAGCTTCACCTTACCAGCCACTTGCTTCATGGCTTTGATTTGAGCCGCAGAACCCACACGAGATACCGAAATACCTGCGTTTACAGCGGGGCGTAAGCCTGCGTTGAACAAGTCAGAAGACAAGAAGATCTGACCATCGGTAATCGAGATTACGTTGGTAGGAATGTAAGCAGATACGTCACCTGCTTGGGTTTCGATGATGGGCAGCGCGGTCATGCTACCTTCACCTAACTCAGGGCTAAGCTTAGCTGCACGCTCTAGCAAGCGGGAGTGTAAGTAGAATACGTCTCCGGGGTAAGCTTCCCGTCCGGGTGGGCGACGCAGCAGCAAAGACATTTGGCGATACGCTTGAGCATGCTTGGACAAGTCATCGTAGACCACCAAGGTTGCTTTGCCTTTGTACATAAAGTACTCAGCCAAGGTCGCTCCGGTGTAGGGAGCCAGCCACTGGAGGGTAGCGGGGTCGTTCGCGTTTGCAGCAACCACAATGGTGTAGTCGAGAGCGCCACGCTCACGCAACACGTTCACCACGTTGGCAACGGTAGAAGCTTTCTGACCGATCGCAACGTAAACGCAGATTACATCTTCGCCTTTCTGGTTCAAGATGGTGTCAAGGGCAACCGCAGTCTTACCTGTTTGGCGGTCACCAATGATCAACTCCCGCTGGCCCCGACCGATGGGAATCATCGCATCGATCGCGGTAATCCCAGTTTGCATCGGCTCATACACAGATTTCCGCTCAATGATGCCAGGTGCAGGAGACTCTAGCAGACGAGTTTCGCTGGTCTGGATATCACCTTTGCCATCAAGGGGGCGAGCCAGAGCATCGACGACGCGACCGATCATCGCATCACCCACTGGGATCTGAGCAATTTTCCCAGTAGAAGTAACAGAACTACCTTCTTGAATGTCGCGGCCATCGCTCATCAGCACGGCACCGACGTTATCTTCTTCCAGGTTGAAGGCGATGCCGACACTCCCGTCTTGGAACTCTAGCAACTCGCTTGCCATTACCTGTTCTAGACCGTAGATCCGGGCAATGCCGTCTCCAACCTGCAATACTGTACCAACGTTGGAGACTTTAACTTCTTGGTCGTACTGCTCAATCTGCTGCCGAATAATATTGCTAATTTCGTCAGGTCTGATGCTTACCATGAGAATTGCTCTTTTACTAAGGATGAGGGATGAAGGATAGGTCGTTGTTTGAGCCTAGGCGGCACTACTCAAACGGAGAGAAATACGTCGTAGCTGACCCCGGATACTTGCATCAACCACCTGTGAGCCCACCTTAATAATGACGCCACCGATTAGGTCTGGGTCAATCTTGGTTGCAAGCTCTACTTGGCGAGCATTGGTCATGGCTGTCACTTTCTCTCTCACAGATCGCTGCTGCTCTTCATTGAGTTCTACAGTAGAAATCACTTCAGCCAGAACAGTTTGGTTTTGCTTACGCAACAAAGCCTGATACTGCTTACAAATGCCCTCAATGAAGAGAATGCGGCCTCGATCAACTAACAGGCTGAGGAAGTTGCGAGTGTAAGGATGCAATTGATCGCCAGTCACCTGCTGTAAAACTGACTTTTTCACGTCAGCCTTGGTTAGAGGATTCGCCAGAAAATTACGCAAATCTTCCGAGCTGCTCAGCAGCTCTAGTAAAGCGCTAACATCTTCACCCACGCGGTCAACAATGTTGTTGGATTGGGCAACTGACATCAGAGCCTGAGCATAGGGCTCGACAATTTGACCCACTACAATGCTGTCTCTCATGAGTTGCCTCCTAACAGCGCAATGCTGCGATCAATCAACTGTTGTTGGGCACCGTCGTTCAAGTAGTTACCAATCTGAGATTCAACCCGCTGCACTGCCAAAGCTGCTGCTCGTTGACGCAGTTCTGCGATCGCCCGCTCTTGCTCAGTATTGGTTTCTTGAGCTGCGGTTGCCTTCATCCGCTCCACATCTTTTGCTGCTTGAGCCAGAATTTCTTCCTTGGCGGCTTGAGCATTTTGCTCCGCTGTCGCCCGGATGCGTTCTGCCTCAGCTTGCGCTTGAGCTAGCTTTTGCTGTTGTCCTGCCAGAGCGGACGCAGCTTCGCGCTGGCGTTTCTCTGCATCCTTAATCGCTGTCTCAATTGCCGAGCGACGCTCTGTTAGGATACCGCCCAAGAACTTCCGCCCGAAGTAGAACAGCACAAAAATAATGATGGCGAGGTTGATTAGGTTGGTTTCTAAAATATCAAAATTTAAGCCAAACCCACCTTCCTCGGCTGCTTCTGCCAACCCGGAGGCAGTTGCACTACCTGCCGTTGCTAGTAATAAAAAGGTCCCCATGATACTCATCCATAACTGCGCTGCTCATGCCAAAGTCTGGTCGCTAACCAGAGCTACAAACCACGACTAAAGACTGCCGCGATTCTCCGATTCCATCTCCCAACTCTTAAGCCAGCTCTACTTAACCAACTGAGGGCCGAGTAGTTTTTCTAAAATCTGGCGACTGAGAGCATCAACCTGTTGCTCTAACGATTGCATCGCTACTTGCTTTTGCTGATCGAGCTCTTGCTGAGCCTGTTCTCGTTGAGCTTGGGCTTCTTGTTGTGCTGCTGCAACCTTCTGAGCCGCAACTTTTTGGGCATCGGCTTGAGCCTCAGCAATAATCGATTGAGCCTTCCGACGGGCTTCCCCTAGCTCTTGCTCATACTGCTTGGCGAGGTGCTCAGCTTTGGCCAAGCGTTCTTTGGCCTCCGCTTGGTTGGTACGAATATACTCGTTCCGACCGTCAATCGCGTTACTCAGAGGCTTGTAAAAAATCGCGTTTAAGACGGTGGCTAGAGCCAGAAACTGCAACGCCATCAAGGGCAGCGTGGCATCGAGATCGAATAACCCACCCTGTTTAGCAGTTTCCGCAGCCAGTAAAATTGTCGAATGCATCATAATTACGTGTTTCCCGTTGCCAAGCAGGGTCAAGCTTGAATTGGGCTAGAACTAGAAAATAGTTAGGTGTAGAGATGCGATCGCTGACCACATCTCTACGGATTCAGTAACCAAAAGCCTTAAGCGAAGGGGTTAGCGAACAATAGAACGAGAGCAACTACCAGACCGTAGATGGTGAGCGCTTCCATGAACGCCAAGCTGAGCAGGAGAGTACCGCGAATCTTGCCTTCTGCTTCGGGCTGACGAGCAATACCTTCTACTGCTTGACCCGCAGCATTACCTTGACCGATGCCAGGGCCAATTGCAGCTAGACCAACAGCTAGAGCAGCAGCCAAAACAGAAGCAGCAGAAACTAATGGATCCATGATGAGTGTCCTTATCTTGAATGCAGAAATAACAGGTGTACGTTAACTAGCAGATACGTGATTTTCACGCTGCCCTAAATCACCGATCGCAACTACTTAAACCAAGCAATTTCTGCGATAGTACCGGGCTATAGATAGGCGTAGCTAGGCTACGTCTCAACTGAGGGATTTAAGCATGTCCCCCATGCTCTTCACCACCATGCCCATGCTCTTCCACAGCTTCACCAATGTAAGCGGCGGCTAGGGTTGCAAAAATCAACGCCTGAATCGCACTGGTAAACAGACCCAGCACCATCACTGGCAACGGCACGAACAGAGGAACTAAGAGTACGAGAACTCCTACAACTAGTTCATCAGCCAGAATGTTGCCAAAGAGACGGAAGCTTAGGGAGAGCGGCCTGGTGAAATCTTCCAAAATCTTGAAAGGCAACATGATGGGTACAGGCTCAACATAGTGAGCAAAGTAACCCAAGCCCTTCTTGCTAATCCCTGCGTAGAAATACGCCAAGGAGGTCAGCAAGGCAAATGCCACTGTGGTGTTGATGTCAGCAGTCGGTGCGCCCAACTCACCCTCTGATAGCTTAATCAGCTTCCAAGGAACAAGTGCACCCGACCAGTTTGACAGGAAGATAAAGAGAAATAATGTGCCAACAAACGGCACCCAGCGGCGATAGTCTTTCTCACCAATTTGAGTCTTAGCAATATCGCGAATGTATTCCAAAGCATATTCCATCAGGTTTTGCAGTCCTGACGGCACTCTTTGGACATTACGGGTTGCTGCTAAGGAAAACAGAACGAGAAGTCCAATCACAAACCAGGAGGTAATAAATACCTGCCCGTGCAACTTGAGGTTGCCGAGGTGCCAGTAAAGATGTCGTCCTACTTCCAACTCAGCTAGGCGGAAGGAGTTAAAGGCATCAAAATACAGCATGTCCATTCAGGAGGTTCCCCAGAGATTAGAGTGGAGAATTCTAAGAATCGCCCAACCTACTTGGGGTCAGGGATGAATGTAATTCGCAACACGTAAACGAGGAGCGCCACTTTATAGGTCAGAAATCCCAAAAAGATTGGGATAATTTGCAGTTGATTTAGCTGAGTTGCTATTACAATCAACCCAATAAAAAGAGCGAGCCGGGTGTTGCCCACACGCTTCTTGCTATTGCCAAGCTGCTCAACGTTTTTAGCCAACAGTCTTAAGTAAACCACACCTGTGCACGCCCCAATCAAATAGTTGAGGGCAATGTTCAGAGAATAAAAAAAACAGACAAAACCGAAGATCACTGCCGTTGCAACCAGTGTTATGACTAGCAGTTCTTGCTGTAGCCGATAATACTCCTGCATGGAGGCGTTAGGTTCTGTCGCTAGAGAATCGCTAGGTTGCAAATCTCCGCTTACAGGTGTTGGTTCCAGCGTTGGGTCTGACAAGGTCACAAAACTCTGAAACGAGTCCAGATATTTAACTTGACTGGGATCAGCCAGGACAGATCATATCACGGGGTGGTAACAATACTTAATGCTGAAAATCGAGCACTAAGATGAGGAATTCTAGATAATCTGCCTGACTGACGCTCATTCGAGCCGAAATGGCCAAATGCTTATGACTGCGCTATCGATTGACCTGGAGTGAGCAAAATCAATTGCTGGTCAACCAGCGATCGCACTTGGTCCACTTTTAATGTTAGCTCGGCCAAAATCTCTTGAACGGTCCGCTGCTGGCTTGCATTGGCATCGCAAGCTTGAATAAATTCAAACTCTGCTGCCGATAAATTCGTAATTTGATAGTCGTAGTTAAACAAGCATTGGCTGGGCCAGCCGTCCATACAGGGGCTACGTTCTGGAATGGCAGCTAGTAGAGCGGCATCCTGTGACCAATCGGCTTTCGATAGGGGGGGGCGCGCCAAGAAAAATTCGTAGTGGGTGACTGATTCAGGATCGAGCAGTTCGATCAGGCGATATTTCTCGCGATCGCTCAGTCCCTTAGCTTGTTCAACCAAGTCTGGTGCTTTGTTGAGTAATCGCTCTAGCTGCCATTGCCGAGGATTTGAGAAGCCCAAAAATTCCAATCCAGAAGCGTCAATCAGATCAAACAAAGTTTCGATGTTGTAGTCCACCTCTTGCGGATGCACGTACATATCCGCAAAACACTCATCTTTCTGGTTTTCTAGAGACCAGCGCTCTTGCTCTCGCTTCACCAGCCGATTGTTTTCGGGCAGCGCCGCAAAAATCTGCCGACCCACCTGCACGCCATCTTTGTAGTCGCCTCGCCGATCGCCTTGCAGCAGCGCGATCGCTTTTTGCATCAATTGAATTTCCCAACGCCCCAGCTCTGCGTAGACGAAAATATGCATCAAGCCGCCGGGAGCTAGCTTAGGAGCCAAGGCCTGAATGCCACGAATCGGATCAGGTAGGTGGTGCAGTACGCCCACACAGTTAATCAGATCAAATTCTCCCGGAACTTGATCCACGTCATAAATGCTGAGGTGATGAAACTCCACGCGATCGGCTCCAGATCGCTGACAGCGTTCTTTGGCAACGGCTAGCGTCCCAGCGCTGAGATCAATCCCAACCACTTGAGCTTGTGGATTCAAATGCACTAAATATTCGGTGCCTACGCCAGAGCCACAGCCTGCGTCCAAAATCCGTACATTTTGCTTTTGAGGTTTTTGCCCAGTACAAAAGTTGTAGGCTGCCACCCAGTTCCAGCGCCAGTTGTAGCCCGGAGGTGGTTCATCCAGTAGGGGTTCTGGGGGAAATGGGTAAGTATCGTAGAGTTTGGCAACCGCAGCGCTAACCGTTTGAGAATCTGACATGATGAGCAAAATCGCAGCAAGATTGAGTTTAGCGAATGTCTTGGCGTTGTTACAGGGGTGAGGAGTTAGAGGTGAGTAGTCAGAAGTCAGGAGTCAGAATTTTAGAAGTTAGAAGTTGAGAGCCAAAAAAGCTAAAAAACAAAAACCAGTTTTTCTAACTCCTGATTCCTAACTCTCGCCTTCTATATATCGCCCTCTGTCACGTAAAGAAACATTAAGTTTCCCCTTCTAATTGCTGAGATAGCTGTTTTCAATTCAGTTGCGATCGCCTCTCATCTTTCCAAAGCCGCAAAACGGCTGCATCCCTTGCGGGGCCAGATAAATTTGTCGTGAGTGACCAAATTCAAAGTAACAAAACTTATCTTTTTTCTCAGGTGTCTTACCTAGATCTCGTATGATCGCACCGTAAACCTATCAACAGGACTCTACACACTTTTTAATAAAGCCCTGTGGAGCGTCCGAAACGTTTTAATCTAAAAACTGAGCTGGTTGACCCTAGGCAGTCGTTTTATTAACTTTTTCCAGAAGCCTTGTTCTTTTGTTGAATGAACCTCGTAGAGAATCGGCTTGTGGATGGTTGCCAAGTGGCACTCTGGTCAGGTTCAACGCATTAATGATCTGAAGGGAGCTTTTGAAATCCAATGAGTGTTAAGGCAAGTGGTGGAAGCTCGGTTGCGCGCCCGCAACTTTATCAAACCGTACCAGTTGCAACAATTTCGCAAGCTGAACAGCAAGACCGCTTTTTAGGCACGACCGAGTTGGGCGAGCTAACAAGCTATTTCAACTCTGGACTCAAACGCCTCGAAATTGCAGAAACGTTAACTCAAAATTCAGAAATTATCGTTTCTCGCGCCGCCAACCGCATTTTCGTCGGTGGTTCACCGATGGCTTACCTGGAGAAGCCTAGGGAAACCGCGATGGCGACTGCTGGCGGCATGGAAGTTGGTGATGTTCGAGAAGCTATGAAGCTGGGTACCGCGACTTATGTATCTAGCGGTGGTGGCTTCTTAGAGGGATTGCGATCGCTATTTAGCGCTTCTGGTGGTGGCCCAGCCCCAGCAAACTTTAGGCCCATTAACGTCGCCCGTTATGGCCCTAGCAATATGCAAAAGTCTCTCAGAGACTTGAGCTGGTTCCTACGCTATGTGACCTACGCGATCGTCGCTGGCGACCCCAACATCATTGCAGTCAACACCCGTGGCTTGCGAGAAATCATCGAGAATGCTTGCTCTGGTGAAGCAACCATTGTGGCGTTGCAAGAAATGCGCCAAGCAGCCCTGGGTTACTTCCGCAAAGATGAGAACGGAACCAATGTTGTCAGTCAGTACTTCGATGTCTTAATCAACGAATTTAAGGCTCCTAGCCCCTCTGACAAAATCCGTCAACGCCAATCTGGTGATTTGCAAGGGCTACAACTGCCTCAGATCTACTTCAATGCTGCTGAGCGTAGACCCAAGTATGCAATGAAGCCGGGTCTTTCTGCTTCTGAGAAACAAGAAATTGTTAAAGCAGCTTATCGCCAAGTATTTGAGCGTGATATTACCCGCGCTTACTCGTTATCCATTTCTGACCTAGAGTCCAAGGTTAAGAATGGCGACATTTCCATGAGGGAATTTGTTCGCCGCTTGGGTAAATCACCTCTATATCGCAAAAACTTTTTTGAACCCTATATCAATAGCCGCGCTCTAGAACTAGCATTCCGCCACTTCCTCGGTCGGGGTCCTAGCAGTCGCGAAGAAGTACAGAATTACTTCTCTATCGTTTCCAAGGGTGGTTTGTCGGCTCTCGTCGATGCCTTAGTAGACTCTCAGGAGTACTCTGACTACTTTGGGGAAGAAACCGTACCCTACCTACGCGGTTTGGGTCAGGAAGCTCAAGAGTGTCGTAACTGGGGACCCCAGCAAGACCTGTTTAACTACAGCGCTCCCTTCCGCAAGGTGCCTCAGTTCCTTACAACCTTTGCAGGGTACGATCGCCCACTACCTGACCAACACCCTTACGGCTCTGGTAACGATCCGCTAGAAATCCAATTTGGTGCCATCTTCCCGAAAGAGACTCGCAACCCCAGCGCTAGTCCCGCTCCTTTCGGTAAAGATACTCGTCGGATCTTAATCAACCGTGGTCCTGGCATCAACAACCAGCTCAGCAACCCAGCCGCAAGAGGAATTGCCCCTGGAACTTTAGGGCCCAAGGTATTCAAGCTGGATCAACTGCCCAGCTTTAGTGGCAAGCGCTACGACAAAAACGCCAGCATCAAGTTTGCTGAAAGCTCGACTCAGAAAGTCATTCGCGCTGCTTACTTACAAGTCTTTGGTCGCGATGTGTACGAAGGCCAACGCCTGAAAGTCTCGGAAATCAAGCTAGAAAATGGCGAGATTACGGTTCGGGAGTTTGTCCGTCAGTTGGCAAAGTCTGATCTCTTCCGCAAACTTTACTGGACCTCACTTTACGTCACCAAGGCGATCGAGTACATTCATCGCCGCTTGCTAGGTCGTCCTACTTATGGCCGTCAAGAAACTAATAAGTACTTCGATATCTGCGCCAAGAAAGGTTTCTATGCTCTGGTCGATGCCATCCTCGACAGCCCAGAGTACAGCGAAGCTTTTGGGGAAGATACCATTCCTTACGAGCGCTATGTTACCCCTGGTGGCTTAGCTCTTCGTTCTGTGCGGGTTGGCAGCATTGGTGAAACTGGCGCAAGAGTTCAAACTGATGAAGCGCCAAGATTTGTGGAACTGGGCGAAGTTAAGCAAGTACGGACAGAACCCGATCTGCAATTCCGCATTAACCAAGGCGTCAATAAGCAACGCCAACAGACGAAAGTCTTTAAGCTCACCACCACCACCGATAAAACAGCTCTACCAGTTGTGATTCGTGCCGCTTATCGGCAAATCTTCGAGCGTGACATTGAGCCGTACATTCTACAGAACGAATTCACCGCTTTAGAAAGCAAGCTTGGTAACGGCGAGATCAACCTTAAGGAATTTATTGAAGCCTTAGGTGGTTCCAGGCTGTATATCAAGGAGTTCTACACTCCCTACCCCAACACCAAGGTAATTGAGTTAGGAACGAAGCACTTCTTAGGCCGCGCTCCTAAGGACCAAGCCGAAATTCGGAAGTATAACCAGCTCTTGGCCTCTGAAGGAATTCGGGGCTTTGTTGGAGCAATGGTCAACAGCGCTGAGTATGGGCAGCTCTTTGGTGAAGACACAGTGCCCTACCGCCGCTTCCCTACTTTGCCTGCTGCTAACTTCCCCAACACTGAAAAGCTCTACAACCAACTCACGAAACAAAACGATGATTTGGTTGTACCCAGCTTTGAGCCCGTCAAGTCCCGCATGGACATCACCAAAATGCCGTTGATGTCTAAGAGCATGGCTGATTTGGCTACCAAAGCTCGTCAGATGGACAAAACTCAGCCTCTATTCCTAGAGTTGGGTCGCTCCTTCACTAATGGATCGGGCCAATCTGTAGAAGTAGGCGTGGGTACGTCTCGCCGCAAACCCGCCCGGATTTATCGCATGAATCCTGGTATGGACCAAACGGAAACAGCCAACGTGATTAATGCCATCTACTGCCAGGTGTTGGATGTCTTTAGCGGCCAAGTTCCGGCAGAATTCCGCCGCTCTGAGTTAGAAAGCAAACTGCGGAACAGCGAAATTCCTGTGCGGGAGTTTGTTCGAGCTTTAGCTATCTCTGACATCTACCGTCGTCGTTTCTACACGCCCTATCCCAATACGAAGGTGATTGAGTTCCTCTTCCGTCACATCCTGGGACGCGCCCCAGCAACTCAAGCGGAGATTCGTCAGTACAACAAGTTGTTGGCTGATCAAGGTCTCAAGGGTGCGGTAGAAGCAATGGTAGATAGCCCAGAATACGCACGTTACTTCGGCGAGGACGTAGTTCCCTACAAGCGCTTCCCGACTCTGCCCGCTGGTAACTACCTGGGTAGCATCAAGGCGGATGCTGATTTGGTGAAGCAATCCTGGTCTGATTTATCTCCTTCCTACCTAGGCGGACGTTCTCGCAACGTTTAGTCGCTCTAGCGAGTCGGTAGGTACACTCCGAGGATTTTTCTAACCTACTCACATATAAATGGGTAGGTTAGAAGCTCTCATTTACTGAATAACGACTCATAAATCTACCTAGCGGGCATTGGCGATTTCTCGATCCCAATGGCTCGCTATTTCTGCTGTGTATCTGTGAGAGATGATTGATAGGCTGCGTAATATTCCTAAGGGGAAAGCTGAGGGTAATATTACAAACTATTACGAACAACCTTAGAATGTGAACCTGATGCCGCAAAATATTTGCGGAAGGCAGATTGTTGAGTTGCAGAAATTTGCTGATTGCCAAATCCTGCTAGGGCAACTTTGCAAGTAAGCACTCAGCCGTCTTGAATTACAAATGCCAGTTTAGACACGTCTGGTTACTTTTTCTTTTGGAGGAATCCATCAATGAGTATTGTCACGAAATCCATCGTGAATGCTGATGCTGAAGCTCGCTACCTCAGCCCTGGCGAACTAGATCGGATCAAGAGCTTTGTGACCTCTGGTGAGCGTCGTCTCCGCATCGCTCAAGTTTTGACCGATTCTCGTGAGCGCATCGTTAAGCAAGCTGGCGACCAACTGTTCCAAAAGCGCCCTGATGTTGTTTCTCCTGGTGGAAACGCTTACGGCGAAGAGCTGACCGCTACCTGCCTGCGTGACCTCGACTACTACCTCCGTCTAGTAACCTACGGAATCGTTTCTGGCGATGTGACCCCCATCGAAGAAATCGGTATCGTTGGTGTTCGTGAGATGTACAAGTCTCTGGGTACTCCCGTGGATGGCGTTGCTGAAGGTATCCGCGGCCTGAAGAACGTTGCTACTTCTCTGTTGTCTGGTGAAGACGCTGCTGAAGCTGGCTCCTACTTCGACTACGTGATCGGTGCAATGCAGTAAGGTTTTGACCTTGCCTACGCACAGTCAAATACTTTTCGAGATTACGTGATTTAAGGAAGCAAAACCATGCAAGACGCAATTACTGCTGTTATTAACTCTTCTGACGTTCAAGGTAAGTACCTAGACACCGCTTCTTTGGAAAAGCTCAAGGGCTACTTCCAATCTGGTGAACTGCGCGTTCGTGCAGCTACCACCATCAGCGCTAACGCAGCTGCGATCGTGAAGGAAGCTGTTGCTAAGTCCTTGTTGTACTCTGATATCACCCGTCCCGGTGGTAACATGTACACCACCCGTCGCTATGCTGCTTGCATCCGCGACCTCGACTACTACCTCCGCTATGCAACCTACGCAATGCTAGCTGGCGATCCTTCCATCCTTGATGAGCGCGTGCTCAATGGCTTGAAGGAAACCTACAACTCCTTGGGTGTACCCATCGCTGCTACTGTACAAGCTATCCAAGCAATCAAAGAAGTGACTGCTAGCTTGGTTGGTGCAGATGCTGGTAAGGAAATGGGTGTTTACCTCGACTACATCTCCTCTGGCTTGAGCTAATCGCTAGATTCTGAGTTCTGAGTGCTGAGTTAGCTTTAATTCAAACTCAAAGCTCAACCCCTTCTGTAAGGTCTGGGAAGTCTAGAGTGAGTGCTAGCTTGTTAAAGACTTGTCTAACTCATAAGTAGATTGGTTTTAGCGGTCTAGTATTGACTCTTGACTCCCAGCCTTCAGCATATTTAGAGGATTTTTGGGGTCTTGCGATCGCCCCTCTATATCGAGAAGCTTTGATTTTTATTCGCTATTACATTCGTGACTTAAGCGATCGCATCACGTTTTAGCTGCTATAGCGCCTCTAGCAACGTCGCAACTGACTCAGTAAGCATGCTTCGGACCTCAGCAGTCTCTTAGATGCCACCTTCACAGCGACACTTTGGTTGCTCAGAAGTTGGTGCTACATCTCTAAGATTCTGAACTTGAAATTCTTTGATCTCCAAACTTTAACTCTGCACCTAGTCAGGAGAAATAACCCATGCGCATGTTCAAGGTTACGGCTTGTGTTCCTAGCCAAACCCGGATTCGTACCCAGCGGGAGCTACAGAACACCTATTTCACCAAGCTAGTTCCCTACGAGAACTGGTTTCGTGAGCAACAACGCATCATGAAAATGGGCGGCAAGATCGTTAAGGTTGAGTTGGCAACTGGCAGACCCGGAACCAACACTGGCCTCCTCTAAATCATTCAGTAGCGCCTACAAAGGCTCTCACTCTTTATCGACTCGGAATACAAGCCTTGAGGCCGTGATGGCCTCTTTTTTATTGCCTATATTTCTTCTACTGCCTGCGCTACTCTTAACAGATACTCTTTGATTGCACACCCACGGTTGCTGTGAATCTTCGCTATCTAATCCCATTTTTTGACACGTCTGCACAGAGTTGGGGCTTAGAGGCTCGTCTCCTGCGGTGGCTAACTTTTCTATGGTTGATGGTTGGGCTAGCAGCTTTATTTTCTGCTTCTTACCCGGTTGCAGATGCAGATTTTGGCGATGGGCTTTACTACTTTAAACGCCAGATTCTATGGATTTTAGTTGGCTTGGTAGGATTTAACCTACTAGTGCATTCTCCACTGCGCTATGCCTTGGGTATGGCACATTGGTTTGTCGTGTTGATATTGGGTCTCATTTTTGCCACTTTAGTACCGGGTTTAGGCACAACCGTAAATGGTGCAACTCGTTGGCTGGCCTTGGGGCCTGTGCCGATACAACCATCAGAGTTAATGAAGCCATTCTTGGTGCTACAAAGTGCTCGGTTGTTTGGGCAATGGAACCGTTTTAGCCCAGCTTACCGATGGAGTTGGCTAGCTATTTTTGCCGCTATATTGGCGGGCATTTTGTTGCAACCTAATTTGAGCACGACAGCGCTGTGTGGGATTACCCTTTGGTTAATCGCGATGGCAGCGGGCATTCCCTACGCTTACTTGGGAGGGACTGCGTTAGGAGGACTGCTTTTAGCCACACTGAGTATCAGCATTAAAGAGTATCAACGGCGGCGAGTCATTTCTTTCTTGAATCCTTGGGCTGACCCTGCTCAGGATGGTTATCAGTTAATTCAAAGTTTACTGGCCGTTGGTTCTGGGGGAGTTTGGGGAACAGGCTTTGGGCTGTCGCAGCAGAAACTCTTTTACTTGCCAATTCAGTACACAGATTTTATTTTTGCGGTGTTTGCTGAGGAATTTGGCTTTATTGGCAGCTTGCTGTTGTTGTTGCTTCTGGCAATCTACGGCACGTTGGGTCTGTTTGTTGCCCTAAAAGCCCGCAAGATTGTCCATCAACTGGTCGCGATCGGAGCGGTGATTTTAATGGTGGGGCAATCCCTCTTAAACATCGGGGTGGCAACGGGCGCTCTACCCACGACAGGATTACCGTTTCCGTTGTTTAGCTATGGCGGTAGTTCTATGATCGCTAGCCTATTAGCGGCGGGGTTATTAATTCGGGTAGCGCGTGAAAGTAGTGAGGCGGAAGTTGTTTCGCTGCCAGAACAGCGACTTTCGGCTAGAAGCTAATTGAACAGTGCATTGAGCCATCACTCACACAATCTCTGGCCTTTAGCTCAAGGAAACCTCGATAATAAGATCATGAGGATAGCGTTTGAGCGAACTGAGCCAGCTTCAGCATGATTGAATTATTGCGGACCCAACTGTACCAACTAGAACAATTTGCCAACCGTCTCGTTTCGACGCAGTTGACCCATCTGACGGTGACGAGTGTTGTAGTCATTTTTCTGGCTGGACTCCTGACTAGTTTGACTCCCTGCATGCTGTCAATGCTGCCCATTACCATTGGATACATTGGGGGTTACGAAGCCAAAAGCCGTTGGCAGGCAGCTCTGCAATCAACTTGGTTTTCCCTAGGCTTAGCTACCACCTTGGCAGGTTTGGGCATTGCCGCAACCGCTCTCGGCCAAGTTTATGGCCAAATTGGTCTTGGCTTACCCATTGTTGTCAGTGCGATCGCCATCATTATGGGGCTGAATCTTCTAGAAGCCCTGCCGCTTCAACTACCTTCATTTGATGGATTTGCACTAATTCCTTCAGATCTACCGCCTGGTGTCCGCGCCTATCTCTTGGGCTTAACCTTTGGTTTGGTGGCTTCGCCTTGTAGCACTCCAGTCCTTGCTACTTTACTAGGATGGGTATCTACTACTCACAATCCCGTAATGGGAGGTGTGCTGCTGTTAGCTTATACAGTGGGTTACTCAGCTCCGCTAATTTTGGCAGGCACCTTCACAGCTTCAATCAAAAAGTTACTGGAACTCCGCCGCTGGTCTAGTTGGATTACCCCTGCCAGTGGAGCCTTACTGGTTGGATTTGGAGTTTTTTCGCTGCTATTCCGTTTTCTGCCCACCGCAACCTTCTAGAAATGACTACAGACAATACATTTCTATCCAAAATTTTGGATTTAAGGACTGGTCCTCAACGCTTTTTTCAAAAAGAATTGCTGCCGCTGCTAGCAGATTTGCGGTTGGCCATTGTGCTGCTCTTAGCGATCGCGGTGGCGAGTATCTCCGGTACTGTAATTGAGCAAGGTCAATCGATCGCTTTTTATCAAGCGAACTATCCCGAAGACCCAGCTTTGTTTGGCTTTCTCTCTTGGAAAGTGCTGTTAGCGGTAGGGTTGGATCATGTCTACCGGACTTGGTGGTTTTTGGCGATCCTTATTTTGTTTGGGGGCAGTCTGACCGCTTGTACGTTTACTCGCCAATTTCCGGCGCTAAAAGCGGCACGACAATGGAAATTTTATGAGCAGCCCCGCCAGTTTCAAAAGTTAGCGCTCAGCGCGGAGTTGGAAATAGGCTCCTTAGAAGCTTTAGTTCCTCTTTTAGAAAGGCAACGCTACAAAGTTTTTCAAGAGGGAGAAAAGCTGTATGCCCGCAAAGGCTTAGTGGGACGCGTCGGGCCGATTGTGGTGCATGCCAGCATGTTACTGATCTTGGGGGGGGCTATTTGGGGAGCTATGACTGGCTTTATGGCTCAAGAAATGATTCCCAGTGGAGCCACGTTTAAGATTCAAAACATTGTGGATGCGGGGCCTTGGGCGGGGGCACAGGTGCCGAAAGATTGGTCAGTTCGGGTGAATCGTTTTTGGATTGACTATACGCCTGAGGGCGCGATTGATCAGTTTTATTCAGACTTGTCGGTGCTGGATAGTCAAGGACAGGAAATTAAGCGTAAGACGATTCATGTGAACGAGCCATTGCGGCACAAAGGCGTGACTTTGTATCAGGCGGATTGGGCGATCGCGGCTGCTCAAGTCCGACTCAACAAAAGTCCTGTGTTTCGCTTACCTATGGGACAGCTAGAAACAGGCGGTGCAGGCCGAATCTGGGGAACCTGGGTGCCTACTAAACCAGATCTAAGCGCTGGCGTGTCCCTTGTAGCTAAAGATTTACAAGGCATGCTGCTGATCTACGACATTCAAGGCAAGCTTGTTGCCACTGTACGTTCAGGGATGGCGGTCGATGTGAATGGCGTCACGCTGTCTGTGGTGGATTTAATTGGCAGTACAGGTTTGCAAATCAAGGCTGACCCAGGGATACCGGCGGTCTACGCTGGGTTTGGGCTCTTAATGTTGAGCGTCATGATGAGCTATGTCTCTCACTCGCAAGTTTGGGCTTTGCAGAAAGAGGGACGCTTCTATGTCGGTGGCAGAACTAATCGGGCGCAAGTTGCCTTTGAGCGGGAGTTGCTAGAAATTCTCGATCGCCTGAGTCAACCTACCTCTTCACCTGCTAAGCCTGCGATCGCTGCTGAAGCTCTTACGCCATCGGCCCGCTAGAAATTCGGGCATTGGTTGATATGCGGTAGGGGCAACCCTTGTGGTTGCCCTCATTGTCTAACTTTAATGATCCTTTTGGTGATGCACTTCCACTACGGTGTGGACATTACCGCGGGGATTAAAGTCACCTTTAACTCTGATCTCTAGAGGGTCAGCAGCGGCGACGAAATCATCCAAAATTTGGTTGATCGATTCTTCGTGGGAAACATAGCGATCGCGATAGCTATTGATGTACAGCTTCAGCGCTTTTAGCTCTACCACGCGCTGATCAGGTACATAGGTAATGTGAATCGTAGCGAAATCAGGATATCCCGAAAACGGACACTTACAGGTAAATTCTGGCAAGGTGATGCTGACATCATAACGTCGTCCCAGCCGAGGATTGGGAAAAGTGATCAGTTGTCCTTCAGCGATTTGCCGTTCTCCGTACTTCACCTGAGACGCAGATTCAGCGATCGCATCAGGCTCAAATACCATATTTGGAGAGGCTGGAGAGTGATTCATAGTCATGCAAAGACAAACGTTGACGAATGGATGGATCTGAGTTTGCGGGCTGAATTTGCAGATTTGTAGCGAATTCCTTGACGAATCGCTGTTAGATTGCTCTAATTTCATCTATTCTGGGGCATAGATCAATCGACTAATTGACCGATGCTGCCCTGTAGGATTTCAGCTCAACCCTATGACATCCCATCTCAATACTAAGCCACCAATGCGCAACGTTACGGCCTCTAGTTACACTGGGCAAGCTACAGCTAATGGTTATGCTCCCTCGGTGCCTATTTCGGTATACCGCGAGTTGGCTGCCGAGCTGCAAGCCACCCGCGCCATGCTCGATTCCCTCAACAATCAGAATCAAAATTTAGCTAAGCAAAATCAACAACTACGGACAGAAGTTGACAAAGTTGTTCAGTCCGCTTTGCAGTTACAAAAGGTAGCGGGTTCCCAGCAACCTCTCAGCCGCAGTGTTGTGGCTGAAGTAGCGTATGCAAGACCCGATATTGTGGTTGAGCCGAGTTATTTCACCCCTGAACCTGCTCGATCCATGCCCCGGAGTTTTAATCCTCGACCAGAGCCAGCCGAACCGACGGTGGTTTCAGAAAAGCTATTTACTGAGCAAGCAGAAACACGGCCTCGTCGTAGTCCCCAAGGGGAGCAATCACCTGAGTTAGGTGGTTTTTGGTTAGCAGCAGTTATCTTTCTGATTGTTGTCTCAGCCTTTGGGGCAGGCTTCTTGATTGTGCGTCCTTTTTTACCTAGCCGTTAAATAGATGTTGGTAGGCATGTATTGCAGCCGCTTCAATCCGCTTCAGAGATAAACAGGTCTGACTAAAGGATTAGTCAGACGATAAAATTTGTTGACAGCGTCAAGTCTTATAAAGTACAGCTAAGTACTGCGATGCCTGCCCAAGCAAATGTATTTTTTGATACAAAAGTCTGGGTTTGAGCGGTGATAGAAAGTGTCATGCTGGTCAATTGGTAGAAAAACGGTCTGAGGAGTTAAGCACTTGAAAAAAGTTGAAGCTATTATTCGGCCCTTTAAACTGGACGAAGTCAAAATTGCTTTAGTGAATGCTGGCATTGTTGGTATGACTGTCTCTGAAGTCCGAGGCTTTGGACGCCAGAAGGGTCAAACTGAGCGCTATCGCGGTTCCGAGTACACGGTTGAGTTTTTGCAAAAGCTCAAAGTGGAAATTGTGATTGAGGACGACCAGGTTGATATGGTGGTTGAGAAGATCATCACCGCTGCTCGAACGGGTGAAATTGGGGACGGCAAAATCTTTATTTCGCCAGTGGAACAAATCATCCGCATTCGGACTGGGGAAAAGAACCTCGAAGCAATCTGAGCACGGCTGGCAATCGGTTTCCTCAGGGCATTAAAGTTTAAGGTTCACCTCAGAAGGTGAACCTTATTTTTGTCTATAACATTTAGAAGCAGCCTATTGCTTTGGGCAACTCAGTCTGCTTTCAGCGATCGCAATTTTGGCATTAAAGCCGCGATGGCTTGACCTCGATGGCTCAGCGATCGCTTCACCTCTGGGGTCATTTCCGCAAAGGTGAGGTGCTTTTCTGGCACGTAGAATACCGGATCATAGCCAAATCCACCCGTACCGCGAGGAGCATGCAGAATTTCTCCCCGACAAACTCCTTCTGATTGCAGGGCGATCGAACCATCTGGGCGAGCGACGACGACGACACAGACAAACTGAGCTTGGCGATTGAGTTCACTGCCGAGTTCAATCAGCAACCGTTCTATTCGCTCTGAGTCGGTTTTGCCATAGCGGGCGGAGTAAACGCCGGGTGCACCTTCTAGGGCTTCTACTTCTAAACCGGAGTCATCCGCGATCGCCCATTCTCCCGTGGCCTGAGCAATTTGCGCTGCTTTCAGAGAAGCGTTGGCGAGAAAGGTGTCCCCAGTTTCTTCCACGTCGAGTTCGGCTGGTTTAAGCTGCAAATCCCAATTGGAACCAGCCAGATATTCTTGCATTTCCCGCAGCTTGCCAGGATTGCCAGTAGCAACAATCAGGGGTCTCATGATAATAAGTCAGGCAGAAACAACAATTCTCCCCTTCCCTAATAGGGAAGGGGTTGGGGGTTAGGTCATTAAAAGGAGTTGGCCCAGTTCTTAGCCCAAGCAAGAGTTTCATGAACTTGGGTGAGGGTTGCGGCTTCGCAGTAGAGGCGGAGCACAGGTTCGGTGCCGCTAAAGCGAATCATGAGCCACCGCTGATCAGGTAAACGAAATTTGTAGCCGTCGGCAGTATTGCAATCAATCACGGCTTGTCCGGCAATTTCAGTCAAGGGATGATTTTGTAGCTGCTCTAGCAACTGTGATCGCACAGCCATACTCGCCAAGGGCAGATCAATGCGATCGTAAGCAGAGATGAAGTTAGTTTTTTCCTGTAACTGGCGGTAAAAATCTGCCAAATCCAACCCAGACTGAGCGATCGCCTCTAGAACGTACAGAGCAGAGAGGAGGGCATCTCGTTCGGGGATGTGATGTCCATAGCCGATACCACCCGATTCTTCGCCGCCCAGCAACACTTGTGCTTCCATCATGCGGTCGGCAATGTATTTGTAGCCCACCGCTGTTTCAAATACAGGTAGGTTGTACAGAGCCGCTACTTTGGGGATGAGGTCGGAGCCGCTGACTGTTTTGACGATTTCACCTTTGAAGCCCCGACGAGCAGTCAGATGATCAATCAAAATCGGAATCAGCACTTGAGAGCTAAGGAAGTTGCCTTGGCCATCAACCGCAGCAATGCGATCGCTATCTCCATCAAAAACCAATCCAACCGCCAGATTGGAATTAGCAGCTCGGTGGGTTTTGATTTGTTGAAAAAGCTTGTCGAGGTAGCGAGGTAATGGTTCGGGTGCGCCGCCTTCAAAGAGTGGATCGCGATCGCTGTTGAGTTCGTGAATCGGCATGCCTAAAATCTGGGCCAAGCCACCCGCTGCGGCTCCATGCATCACGTCCGCAAAAACAGCTAGGTTGCCTTGGGCGATCGCATTTTGAATCAGAGCAATATCGACTTTTTGGCGAATCGCTTCGCAGTAGCTCGGCCAAGGATCAAAGCTTTGGATGGTGCCAGGCGAATTAGTAGTTGCAGCGGGTGGCGTTGCTAGCAAGGCTTCAATTTGCTTGGTGACTTCTGGAGATACTGAGCCTCCAAACGCTCCTTTAACTTTTAAGCCAGAGTAGCTACCCGGATTATGGCTGGCTGTAATTACCAAGGCTCCCAAAGCATTTTCTTGCTTGGCGGCCCAACTAAAGGCAGGTGTAGGTGCGTAGGTACTGGTTAGCAAGACATCGAAGCCTGCGGCTTGCACTGCTTCGGCAGTCGTACGGGCAAACTCTTCCGATAAGAAGCGGCGATCGTGCCCGACAATAATCGTGCGGCTACCTGTCGCCCCATACACTTGAGCCAGAACTTGAGCGGCAATCGGTGCCACCAACGCCAAACGCTCAAATGTAAAGTCTGCGGCAATTACACCTCGCCAACCATCTGTACCAAATTTGATTGAGTCGGTTGCTGGCACAGAGGAAGGGTGAACCATGCTCAAATTCGCCTCCAAAGACACTCTCGCGATCGCTGTTTCTTTAAACTGCTCAACTCTAGCATTTGCACTTACGGATGTCTAAAGCACGATGGCGCGATCGCGACCTTGACGCTTCGCCTCATACAAAGCTCGGTCAGCTCGCTGTACCGTATCCCAGGCATCTTGATCGCTAGTGGGGTCTTGCTGAGCCACGCCAAAACTAGCACTAATTTCCAACGGTCCAATCGTGGTCTCGAAAGCAGTAGAGCGAATCGCCAGCCGCAACCGCTCAGCGACTTCAAAGGCTCTGTCTAGCGTCACATCCATTAGCAGAATGACAAACTCTTCACCACCGTACCGATAAGCGGATGTGCCAAACCGTAGCTGTTTTTGCAGTCGTTGGGCCAAGCTGTACAACACCTCATCCCCCACTAAGTGGCCATAAGAGTCGTTGATCAGCTTGAAGTAGTCGATATCACACACAATCACACTGAAGGGCGGCTGCAAGTTCCACTGGGCAGGAGCGCTGAGTTGAGCCAGCTCCCGCTCTAGCGATCGCCGATTTAGCAATTGCGTCAATTCATCATGAATAACTTCCAGTTGTAAGGAATTATTTTGCAAGCGTAGAGTTTCTTGCTTGAACCAAAGGCTTTGATAGTGCTGGGCATTGGTCAAAGCTACCGCAGCTTGGTCTGCGACCTGCCGAATCGTCTGGAGTTCATCTAGCTCGTAAACTCTTTCCTTTTCGTAAGACAACAGCAGGACTGCGCCAAAAAACTCATCTTGGACGAACAACGGCACAATTAAAGCGGCAAAAGCTTGAATTTCACGCAACCAATTTAATAGCGGGTCAGACTCCTGTTGGCTCAGTTCTAACTCCAGATAGGAAGCCGCACCCTGGAGAAACATCTCAACTGTGTCCTGCCAGAGATCACGGGCGATATGGCGATTCTCTAGCGGCTGAAAGCAGCGCTCTGGATGGTCCCAAGCAGCCAAGATATGGACTGGATCGCCTCGCAGATCTACTAAAATGCAGCGATCGCTGTTCAACCCTTGGCCCAACTCCGCCACAATGCATTCCACAATTTCATTGGGGTTGAGGCTGGAGTTCAGCAACCGCACAATTCGACCCACTAGGGCCGCCTGTTGCCGCGATTGTTCGAGACGTTCCCGCCAGTGCAGCGCATTCAGCGCCAATACTACCTGGCTGCAAATTACTTCTAGCGTTTCAACTTCCTCGACCATCCAAGCCTGAGCGGCTGCAACTGTAGGCTGAGGCGTAGGTACTTTAGGGTTAAAGTAAGAGCGCAGAAATGGCTTACGCCTTGTCTCTAGAGCGGGTAAATGTGTAGCAGCTTGCGGTAAGTGGCGCTGCAATTGCAGGACAAAGCGGAGGCGATCGCCATTCCAAGCAGGCACAATCAAGCTTTCCCCAAACAGTCTAGCGGCATGTGAGAGGTGCTGCTGGTCTAACAACCATTGAGGTGACTTTGACAGATAGCAAATCTGAATTTTCGACTCCTGGGCTGGCGGAGCAGTTAAAATCAGTCCGGGAGTCTCGGCTAGAGTGGGAATTAAGCTCAGCTCCTGTTTCAGGCTTTGCAAAGCTCGATCCGTGCCATAAACTTGAATGCCCTCAGCCACTTCAGGGTCAAACCCCGTCCAGAGTAGGCACTCAACTTGATGCTCAGCGGCGATCGCTTCTACAATCTGTTGTAATAGGGAGTTTGCTGAGGCGAGATTAATGACTGCTGCTTCTACCAAAGGGTAGATGGATTTCCAATTAGGCTGCCTGAATCTTGATTGAAGCATTTGAGGATCACTAACTTGTACCGTTGCAGCACCCATAAACTTCTATCTTAAGAACTGGAACTCGTTCTTAGGAACTAGCTTAAGGATTGGAATATCTAAAAAAAATTCTTGATTAAAGCCTAAAAAGTAATTACTTTTAGATCCTTATAAATTCCCAAAACTTAAGCAAAAGCGATAGAATTTTTTCCATAGGGCAGACTCTTTAGCTTTCCGGTTATCCCATTTAGCGATTGGTTTTAGATCTCGGGTGCGTCTAATTTGCCGATGAACTAGCTAGACTGGATAAAGGCAAGCTCTTTGTAAGAGTGAATCTGTTCTTTATGCATCTCCACCAGCATCTCCACTAGACATCGCTTCAATTTACTTAAGTAAAAATACAGAGATCTAGCACAAGCAGCGATCGCCTCTTGTGATTTTGAACACCACAGACCTCTTCTGTCCTAAGACAGATGTAGGACGAAAATTTATTTTGATTAGATTGATCTAATTTTAATAATTTGAGCAACCAATACGCTATTTCAGCGTCTATTGCTTTGTTTAGAAAAACTAGTAAAACATTTAATTCCTTAAAAGCCTGCTTTTAGTCAAATTTATTCATTCGTTATTTACAAGACCTAAAGCCGCAAAAGCAGTTGAGAATTTATGTCCTCTGAAGTCAATAGCTCTCCTCTTCATTCACATTGTCAAGCATTTTCTCTGGAGAATAATGGGACACATCCGGCTGAAGGTGAGCTATTGGAGCTAGAACTATATAAACGTCAGCGCCATCAAAACTTAACGCAACAACTACAGCAGCAAGTTCAACTCTCTAAGCTGATTAATCAAATTAGTAATGAAATTCGCAGCACTTTAGATTTAGAAGAAATCTTAAATTCTGCTTGTCGTTTACTAGGCCAAGCCCTGAAATGTAGCAGAGCTAGTATTTTAGTCGTGGAGCCAGATGAGGAAGATAGTCTGACAACGATGGGGGAGTATAACCAAGGCGACTATCCCTCTCAACTCGGCAGCAAAATCCCCTTCAGAGATAATCCTCACTTACAAGCCTTGATTGCTCAGCCTAGAGCTTTAGCAGTCACTCGCTTTTTAGAGTTTCCGGGCTTAACCGAGCAAATTAGGGAAGTGGCTCAGGGCTTACAAATTCGCTCCATGATGGCTTTGGCAACTCGTTACCAAGGCAAGGTCAATGGCATTATTGGGCTGCATCAGTGCGATCGCGAACGGGAATGGACGCCTTGGGAAATGGAACTGCTAGAGGGCGTTGGCAGTCAGTTGGCGATCGCCATCAATCAAGCTTGGCTATATAGTGAAACCCGGCGACAGGTGGAGCAGGAATCTCTCCTGCGCTTAGTCACGAATCAAATTCGCAGCACTTTGGACTTACAGACCATCTTGCAGACAGTAGTGCGAGAAGTGCGGCACTTACTCGACACCGATCGGGTGGTAATCTACCAGTTTTTGGATGCCAACTGGCAAGGCGAAGTCGTTGTAGAGGAAGTCATTAGCCCTTGGATATCGGCATTGGGCCAACTGAGCCAAGACAACTGCTTCTCGGCCAAGTATGCCCAGCAATATCAGGGAGGCCGCGTTCGTGCTATCCACAACATTTTTCAAGCTGGTTTAGACCCTTGCCATGTCAGATTTTTGGAGCGATTACAGGTCAAGGCCAATTTGATTGTTCCCATTGTTATTCGCTCAAAGTTATGGGGGCTCTTAATCGCGCAGGAATGTGGCGCACCTAGGGTTTGGCAAGCCTGGGAAACCGAATTATTACAGAAATTAGCTGACCAAGTCGCGATCGCGATTCAGCAAGCTCAACTGTATACTCAAGTACAAACAGCCGCAGCTCAGTCGCAAGCTCAGGCCGAAACGCTCAAAGCGACGCTAGAAGAACTGCAAACCACACAAATGCAGTTGCTTCAGAGTGAAAAGCTATCTAGCTTAGGACAAATGGTGGCGGGAGTTGCTCATGAAATTAACAACGCTATCACCTTTATTCATGCCAATCTGCCCTATGCCCAACGGTATACCACTGCCTTAAATCAAGCGATCGCCCTTTACGAAGACTGTTGCCCCAATCCTCCAGAGGCGATCGCAGAGTTAATTGCTGAGCAAGAGCTTGGCTATGTGCGGGAGGACTTCCCCAAGCTCATTAGTTCTATGGAGGAAGGTACCAAGCGCATTCGAGAGATTGTTTTAACTCTGCGTAATTTTTCCAGATTAGATGAAGCAGAGCGTAAGTCTGTTGACCTGCATGAAGGCATTGAAAGCACTCTCCTAATCTTGCAGCATCGGGTTAAAACAGGCGTCAAAATTGACAAGCTCTATGGCGAGCTTCCCTCGGTAGAGTGCCATGCAGGACAAATTAATCAGGTCTTTCTCAATCTCTTGGCCAATGCTTTAGATGCGGCTGGGGAAAAAGCAAATATCACCATTCAGACTTGGCATGAAGGCGAGCGCGTGGTTGTCTCAATTCGAGATGACGGACCAGGAATTCCTCTAGAGTTACAGGAGCGCATCTTTGACCCCTTCTTCACGACTAAAGAAGTGGGTAAAGGAACAGGATTAGGACTATCAATTTGCTATCAAATTGTGGTTAAAGGGCACAAGGGCCGTCTGCAATGTTGCAGTCAACCTGGAGCGGGTGCCGAATTTCGAATAGTATTACCTGTTTCTGCTTGCCAGCCTACGGCTACTGACTAGCCTTAACTACCTTGGAGTTAAAGCTGGCTAAAGAAAAAATTGTCCAACGTGAAAGGGGCATCAGATTCAAACAGGATGCTCGCAATTCCTGGGGTTTGTAATTGCAGCGGCTGTTGGGGGAGGGGCGCTAGTTCCGCTTGGCCATCAGCCCACAAGTATCGGTAAGAGCCAATACTCACACGCTCCAAGACGACACCGTTACTATCTAGAGCCGTAAGGGTAACTGGCCGAGTGCCGCTGACCAAAGCTTGCACGATTGCGACAGGTCGGCAAAACTGAGCCTGAATGCCAGCTTGAAACGTGGAAGGCATCAAAACTAAGCAGCCTGAACTGGGTACAAAAATCGGATTAGAGGGCCGAATCGCGATCGCCCCCCAGAACTGAACTCCTAAAGTAGAGTACTGATTTTCTACGCGCTCAAACTCCACTAAATCTTCAAAATCAAGTTGCGTTGGTCCTAATCTTAAAGGGGTAACTTCAGCAGCGGTAGCCCGAACTAAATGATGTCTGCTTGTAGGTGGTGCAAGGGGCTGAGACAGCTCGGTGTGTGACTTCAGGAAGGAGAACATAAGTATTTTAAATTTTTGATGCACTACCTGGGCTCTACAGTTAACTTACGGAGAATTCCGTAAGCAGGCTAGGCAAGCTGTGTCAGTTCCTTGATTGGTCTGACAAAGACAGGCTCTCCGTGACGGCTCAACGGTAGCAAGGTAGTTTTGGAATTAGTTAGATCGCTACTGGAATCGCTTGATTCAATAAATATTTAACTCAACTAAGTTAAATTCGTTACTCTAATACACCCTGAAAATAAGTATTATCTCTGATCAAAATTCAAGTAGCTATTTCTCTGACTTATTACTACCACATGCTTCTTACTAGCTTTTCTTTTTTCATAAACTTTGACAATCTTTCACAAGTGGTAAAGTAGCTACTTCGGTCTTACTTAGGACATAGCTTTTGGCAATCGTTAGCGATACCGGATCTAAGCAAGACATTTTTGTGCTTACTTCTCTTACTATTCCCAGCCTGCTGCCTTTTCTAGTGTGACAATTGACAGATTGTCTAAATGGCTGCTTTAAAGCTCGTTTCTTCCCGATCCTCTTTTAGCACCTGTGCATTTACTGATCGTGAGATACTCAACTCAATTCCTAAACGATTCCGATAAAATGACTGGGATCACGCTCTTCAATCTGAGGAGTGAACGAGGCGCATGGATCTAAACCAATTGAACAGTGCTTTTACGCTGTTCTTAAGCTTGTTAGTCGAGGCGATTCCCTTCTTGATATTGGGAGTACTATTCTCTGGCTTGCTGTTGTTCTTTGTAGATGAGCGCAAACTGATCAAGGTTTTGCCTAAAAATCCTCTATTGGGAGCTTTTGCAGGCAGTTGTGTAGGTTTCTTGTTTCCAGTTTGCGAGTGCGGCAACGTCCCAGTCGCTCGGCGCTTACTCATGCAGGGCGCTCCTGCTCCCGTGGCAATCGGTTTTTTGCTCGCAGCTCCGACCATTAACCCCATCGTGTTTTGGTCAACTTGGATTGCTTTTCGCGATCAACCAGAGATTGTGTTTTTGCGAGTAGGTTTATCCTTGGCGATCGCGACCATCATTGGCTGGGTTTTTAGCGCTCAAGCCGATCTGCGACCTTTATTACAGCCTGCGGTAGCTAGGGCTATGCCAGTGCCGCGCGAGCCCAAAGAAAGCCAGGCGGAGAGTGGGGTTTCGCCTTTGTTACAATCCGGGACTTTTCTGTTGGGTCAAATCGGTCAACCGATTCGCATGGACACCACCGAGTTGCAGGCATCAATGGTCGCAGCAGCCACCATGCGTAAGCCTTTACCAGATCGCTTGTATTTGTTGTTGGAAAATACGGTGCAAGAACTGCGAGAGTTAGGCGGAGTCTTAATTCTAGGCAGTGCGATCGCAGCTCTTATCCAAGTGTTTGTGCCCCGAGAGGTGGTCTTGGGATTAGGCCAAGGTCCAGTTACCTCGATTATTGCCATGATGCTGATGGCGGGTTTGGTCTCCATTTGCTCTACAGTGGATTCGTTCTTCGCTCTGTCCTTTGCTTCTGCCTTTACTAGTGGCTCTTTGCTAGCCTTTCTGGTTTTTGGACCCATGATTGACCTGAAAGGTTTGGGTCTGATGCTGTCTATTTTTCAGGCTAGAGCTGTCATCTATCTATTTGCTTTAGCCGCGCAGTTAACCTTTTTGTTTACCCTCTTCATTAACTTGCATGTCAGTTGAGTCTGCTTCTGGCCGCCGTCCCCGCAGTGGTGAGCAACGTCGCCGCTTATTTTTACCCTGGCTCGACGTAGTGGCGATTAGTGCTTGGGGCATTTTGCTGCTCAAGTACTGGCTCACCGAAAAACTCAGTCTGCTAATTCATCCCAACTACACTTGGCTAGCGATCGCTGGTGGCATTGGTTTGCTGTTGATTGGCGGCGGCAAAGCCCTGACGCTCTTACCCCAATCATTTCAGCGGCGCAATGCAGCGATTCCAGTCCAAACCACTCAGCACCTGTCGCTCTTTCCACCGGGTTGGAGTAGTACCTTGTTGTTGTTCACCGCTATCTTGGGTTTTGTGGTCACGCCCCGCGCTTTTGCTAGCCAGACGGCTATCCAACGCGGAGTTGGGGATGCAATTACTTTAACCAGGGCTCAACCTCAAGCTTTTCGAGCCTCTAGTAACTCCGAATCGCGATCGCTGATCGAGTGGGTGCGCACACTCAATGTGTATCCAGAACCAGATGCTTACACGGGCCAAAAGGTGAAAGTCCAAGGCTTTGTCATCCATGCACCGGAACTGCCAGAGCAGTATTTTCTGCTATCTCGCTTTGTCATTACCTGCTGTGCCGCTGATGCGTATCCAGTCAGTTTGCCAGTGAAGCTAAAAGAAAGCCGCAAAGATTACCCAGTGGACACCTGGCTAGAGATCGAAGGACAGATGATCACAGAAGATCTCGCTGGAAAACGCCAACTGACGATTCAGCCTAAATCGATTAAGAAAATCCCAGAACCTAAGAATCCGTACGACTATTAAACAAAAATCCGTACAAGCTGGATTCCAGCCTGAGCTAGTGGAAAAGCCAAGTCGTAAAGGAATATTTTTCTCCATGTGTGACTGGCAATGACTGATGGGGATGCGTGTAGTAAGACGGAAATACCAAAACGTTGCCAGTTTCGGGCTTTACTTTTAAGTTTTGGCGATCGAAAAACGTTTCTCCGCCTTCAAAGTCCTCATTGAGATAGCCCACAATACTGATATCGCGAGTTGGCACGCCTTGAGCCACTTCCTCAAAGCGATCGCTCAACAATAAGTTATCGACATGGCGCTTGTAGTACTGACCCGGTTGATAGCGCAAAATTGAGCAAGCTTCCGCGTGAGGGAAGGCAACATCATAATGTTGCAGTAATAGTTGTTGAACTACAGCGATTCGAGCCAGCAAAAGTTGATGAGTAGAGTGCAACAACGAATCAGGGCTATCTAGGGACAGCAGGTCATTGCTGCGAATTTGGGCATTCACTGTTGCCACTTCAATACCTGCCGCTTGAAACTGATGGCAGTTCACCACCTCTAAAATGTGTTTGCAGATGCTGGCATCCAGCAAGCCCCGGACCACAAAGATGTCGGCTCCTAAGGGTGTTAAAGTGTAATCCACGAATCACTATCCCCCAATCGACGCGATCGCTACATTTTAGCAACGAGCTTTTATGCAGAAGGCGAACTCCACCGCACCTCTCAAGCCATTTACCCAACCCCTCGATCGCGTGGCCATCGCGCTGATGCTCGTGCTGGCGGTCCTGATCGGCTTACTCCTGTGGAGTGGCGATCGCTCCGCCCCCAAAATTCGGGAGTTTAACTGGCAAAACAAGCAAATTGGGGCAGAGGATACAGCTTTTATTCTCACCTTCAGCCGCCCCATGGAGCAGGCTAGCGTAGAAAAGAATTTGAAACTAGAGCCACCCCTCCCTGGCAAAATTAGTTGGGCAGGTCGCCGCATGGCCTACACCTTAACCATGCCCGCCCCTTACGGCACCAAGTACCAAGTTCAGTTGCAGGATGCTCAAGACCGTTTTACCGCAGAAGGTACAAATCGAGCGTCAATTCAACCATTTTTAGGCCAGTTTCGGACTCGCGATCGCGCCTTTGCTTACATCGGCGTGGAAGGAGAAGAGGAAGGACGGTTGATTCTCTACAACCTATCGCAACAGCAAAAGCGAGTCCTGACCTCAAAAAATCTGGTAGTGATGGACTTCAAAGCTTATCCAGAAGGCGATCGGATTTTATTTGCAGCGACTGAGCGGCAGGCAAATCGTCAAGGAACCCTCGATCAAAAACTGTATACCGTCACGACGGGGATGCATTTCGCCTCTCCTGGTAAACCGATCCGAGAACCCGCCAAGGCAGGTCAGCTCCAGCTCGTCCTCGATAGCAAGGAGTACCAGAACCTTAAGTTTGACCTCTCCCCAGACGGCCAAACCATCGTGATTCAGCGAGTCAACCAACGCAATCCTGGTGACTTTGGGCTCTGGCTTCTCAAGGAAGGAGCAGCCCCTCAACCGCTCAAAACTCAGCCCGGCGGCGATTTCTTAATCACACCGGATAGTAGTGCTTTAGCTTTTGCGCAAGGACAAGGATTAGCAATTCTGCCGTTACAACCTCAAGCCGATCCTTTAGATTTTCTACCCAAATTCGGCATGGTCCTGAGCTTTACTCAGGACGGTTCGGCGGCGGCAATGGTGAAATTCAACACTAACTACACCAAATCACTCTTTTTAGTCACTAACCAAGGCATTCAAAAAGAGGTGCTAAAAACTGAAGGGTCTATTTTGAGCGCTCAGTTTGATCCCACCAAGCAAGTCCTCTACAGCCTGATTACGGAACTAATCCCAGGTAACGAATACCGAGAACGGCCTTTTTTGGTGGCGATAAACCTAAAAACTGCTGAGGCAAAACCCTTGTTGCGATTGCCCGATGACCAACGAGACATCCAAATGAACTTATCTCCTGATGGCTTGGGCTTCCTATTCGACCAAACCATTGCAGCCGCTAAGGAAACCAACGCTGAAACCAATTCTCTCCGCACTGACGACGGCAAAGCGATCGCGACGAGTCGGCTCTGGCTACTGCCTGTCACCCCTCCTAGTCCAACTGAAGCTCCAGCGCAAATGCAACCGGAACAACTCCCCCTGGCTGGACTTCACCCCCGTTGGCTGCCATAACTAAACATGCCAAAGTTACTTTGGCTCCGCTTCCCAATCTGTAATGATGGAGTGAAAGTCAGCGCAGGTACATGCAAGTACAGGAGCTCATCAGTCGATATCAACAAGGAGAGCGTGACTTCGCCCACGTTGACCTTAGTGGTGCCACGCTGAGTGGTATTAACCTCCAAGACGTAGATTTAACTGGAGCCAATCTTGCAGGCGCAAACCTGAGTTGGGCCTTGTTAAGCCGAGCAAATCTGACTGGAGCCTGTTTACGACGCGCAGACCTTAGGAGTGCAGCCCTAAGCAGCAGTACTTTAGCTGAGGCAGTTTTGAGCGGAGCTAACCTAAGCAAGGTTGACTTACGGCTGGCCCAGCTTCAAGCCGCTGATTTGAATTGGGCAAGTTTGCAAGAAGGTGATTTGAGCGGGGCTGATCTGAGTCGGGCCAAGCTCGATCAAATTAATCTTGAAAAAGCTAAATTAAATGGCACTCAGTTTGTGGCAGCCGAATTAATGGAAGCCAACCTGCGGCGGGCTAGCTTAATTAGTGCCAACCTCAGCCAAGCCAATCTCCGAGAAGCCCATTTAGAGGAAGCCAATCTGCGGGAGGCCAAATTAGTTGGCACCAACTTAATTGAAGCTAACCTGAGTGGTGCTTGTTTGCGGCAGGCAGATTTGAGTCAGGCAGATATGCACCGCGTTACCCTCGTTGGCGCTGACTTGAGCGAAGCGGTACTGAACAGTGCGGATCTCAGCCGAGCTAACCTCAGCGGTGCTTATCTCCTCAAAACCAGTTGCAAGAAAACCTATTTGCTGCGGGCTAGCTTACAAGATGTCTATCTTTTACAAGCTGATTTAACCGAGGCAAACTTACGAGGTGCTGACCTGCGTCGTGCTGATCTCAGTGGAGCCTACTTGAATGAGGCGACTCTGAGTGAAGCAGACTTAAGCG
Source organism: Trichocoleus sp. FACHB-262 (assembly GCF_014696035.1). Taxonomy (NCBI): domain Bacteria; kingdom Bacillati; phylum Cyanobacteriota; class Cyanophyceae; order Leptolyngbyales; family Trichocoleusaceae; genus Trichocoleus; species Trichocoleus sp. FACHB-262. Next base: position 123,657 of record NZ_JACJPK010000017.1, read on the forward strand.
ATGCCTACTTACTAGAAAGCCATCTAATTCGAGCTAACTTGGACGGAGCTCAACTCACAGGGTGCTGCATCTATAACTGGCACATTGCAGAGTCAGATCTAGCCAAGGTGGAGTGCCGCTACATTTTTACCCAGTTTAACTACACCACCAAAAGCCCAACCGAGCGTTATCCTACTAACCGCGACTTTGAACCCGGAGAATTAGCTCGTCAGTATCAAGGAGGCGACGCCATTGTCGAAGTGGTTTGGCAGGAACTACCGCATTGGGAAGCCTTAATTTTCACCCTGGCTCAGGTAGAACTAGAGTGCCTTGATTTGCGCTTAACGATTAAGTCCTACGACTTAACAGACAACGGCTATTTACTGAAGCTCACAACCGATCGCTCGGTAAACGGCAAAATCTTAGCTCAACGAATTTTGCAACTTTATCCTGAGCTTTTGCCACGTGTACTGTCTCGGCGCTCGGAAATTTTAGGGTTGTTGGGTATAACTGCTCGACCTAGCAATTTAGAGGCTGCCGTCATCACCCCTCAGCCTCAAGCACAGCCACCCACAGTTGCCGCAACGGACAAAGACAAACGCTTGCGGCTCTACCAAGAGGTGGTGCGCCAGATTCAACATATTTTAGTTTCACAGGCTCCCAGTCAGTTCGTGAGCAGTGTCGAGCACCTGTTGGATTACCTCAGGCATCAAGGCATTTCTACAGAAGAAATTCAAAAGAAACTGATTAGTCAGGTCATCGTCAAGCGGGCTCAGCAAGATAAAGCTTTTCTAGAGCACTTAAAGCGCTGGGAACAAACAGCTAACGAATCAACCCGATTGTCATCTGTAGGAGAAGCGGTACGGTTGGCGATCGCCTTGCTTTGGACCTAACGCCATGCAATTATTGCTTGCATAAATAAAATTTGTCTTAAATTTGACTCAGTTTAAGCATCCTTTTTTGTCAAGATTGCCTGACTGTCAACATCATGACTGATAATTACTAAGAGATAGAAAAGACTTAGGGTGCTAAAAGCAACAGAGGGTTGCAGATTGTTCAATCTATATCAACCCAAACTGAGCTTATGCCGTTTTGGCTCAGTTTTTTCAAAGAAGTGTTTGCGGATTATCTCATCTCTGTTTAATGTTTGATTCTTTTTGCGAGATGGGAATGCTCCAAATGGTTAGTGATCAACTTCCTGAAAAACTGAGTCGTCACTGAGTGCAGCCTTTTAATTATTGGCTCTAGCGGCAAAAAATTTATGCAGAGGTGTGTCTAAGTCTCTACCGGCAATAACGATGAAGTATAGAGCTTGGTCACTTATGGTGTTCGAAGGAGTGAATAAAACAATGAAATCCCCAGTGGGCTTAGAAAAGAACGTCTCTTTAGCCCTGTTGTGTACAGTTTTAGGCTTGTTTACAGCAAATGTCTCTCCAGCTGTAGCCGCCACTAACGATAGTACAGATGCGGCTGCGGCCAACCGCTTATCGGCTCTTGAGGTCTTGGCTCCTGAGGCGTCTGTCAAGGAGAGTGAGCCTAGCGATCGCACCACTCAAATAACTGCTTTAGCAGCTGATGCAGCCACTACGACCTCCGCTACCCCAGCGATCGCAGACGCGACCCTGCAAGCTCAAGCTTTGAGCCCGTCTGACGACAGCCCAGGCATGATTGATGTTGCCACTTTAGACCCGGAAAACCCAGAAGCTGCCAGTGATGGCATGGCTCAAGTCACCTCGGTTTCCCAACTCTCTGATGTGCAACCAACCGATTGGGCTTTTCAATCGCTACAGTCTTTAGTAGAACGGTATGGCTGTATCGCGGGTTATCCAGATGGCACCTACCGAGGCAACAGAGCGTTAACTCGCTATGAATTCGCGGCTGGGGTTAATTCGTGCCTAGACCGGATCAATGAGTTGATTCAGGCAGGCACCGATGAGCTGGTGCAGAAAGAAGACTTAGCAACATTACAACGGTTGCAGGAAGAATTCTCTGCTGAACTCGCTACCATCAGAGGCCGAGTCGATTCGCTAGAAGCTCGCACGGCTGAACTGGAAGCAAATCAGTTTTCCACCACAACCAAATTGTTTGGCCAAGCTATCTTTGGCATCCAAGGCCGTACTGACAATACTGCTGACTTTTTCCCAGTCGATGGCGTTAAAGATACAGAAGACCCAGCAACAAACATTAACTTCATCAACAACGTGCAGCTGAGCTTGTTCACACAACTGAGCAATCGCAGCATCTTGCTAACTGGGCTAGCCGCTGGCAATGGCAGCACAGCTCCCCGCCTCAGTAACGATACTAGGCTGGGCTATGAGCTAGACAGCGATAACCAATTCCTCATCAGTGACTTGAGTTTTCGGCATTTAATTGGCAATAACCTTGCCGTGGTTGCGGGTCCTGTTGGCGTTAACGCAGTCAACGTTTTCCGCGGAGCTAACCGAGTTGAAAGTTCTGGTCAAGGCCCAATTTCGGCTTTTGCCCAGCGGAACCCCATCATTAGTATTGGTAATGGCACCGGTGGTGCTGGCTTCGACTGGCAAGTCAGCCCCCGCATTAGCTTGCAGGGTGTTTATTCGGCTAGTGACCCTGCTGACCCCAATGATGCTGGCTTATTTGGCAGCCGCCGCAGCGCCACTACTGCTGGAGCTCAATTGACGGTTTCTCCCACTGACACGATTGACCTAGCGCTCCATTACCTCAACTCCTATAACCCTTCTGGGTCTAACTTTGCTGGCAGTCTAGGTTTAGGGATTGGTGATGACCAAGTCACCATTGGTTCTGGCCTCAAAACGGATGCCTTTGGTGCCACTGTAGCTTGGCGCGCTACCCCAGGGATTACGGTAGGCGGTTGGGGTGGCTTTACTAATTCGCGGATTCCTAATCGCGATGGCAATGTAGAAACCACCAACTGGATGGCGTTCCTCAACTTCCCCGACTTGTTCGGTGAAGGCAATTTGGGCGGAATTTATGTAGGCCAGCCACCTAAAATTACCGAAAGCGACTTACCAGCAGGTCAGAATATTCCTAACTTGCTAGCAGGCGGAGCAGGAACTGAAGGAGATCAACCCGGTACAACAACTCACTTAGAAGTGTTCTACCGTTATCGCGTCTCTGACAACATCACGATTACACCTGGTGTGATTGTGCTCTTCAACCCAGGTAATGCACCTGAAAGCGACACCGTAGGAATTGGTGCCCTGCGAACCACATTTACTTTCTAACCCCTAGCTTGTTCAATAAGCCTAGGCAAAAAGCGATCGCCCCAGCTAATCTTTCAAGCCAGGGCGATCGCTTTGATATTGCATGTCAGAGCAAGCTCTTGTCAATCTTTATTTTTCAGCACTTGCTGTGGTTGAAACCAAGCGCTTCTTCAAAGACTCAGCTCGACGCTTAGCCGTTAAGCTTTGGGGGTCCAGCTTAAGGGCTTCTTCATAGGATTCTAGAGCTTGAGACATGAGCTGCTTGCGCTCATAAGCGTGCCCAATATTATTGAGAGCCGTCACATAATTAGGGCTTAGTTTTAGAGCTTCTTTGTAATGACGAATGGACAAATCATACTGCTCTTGAGCAAAGTAGGCATAACCAAGCGCGTTGTAGATTAGCGCTGTGTTCTCCTCTCCTTCTAAATCAGGTGATTTAAGGGCTTTTTGCAGTTGTATGACTGCCTGAGAAAACAAATTTTTCTCTAAGTAGATACTGCCAAGTTCATAGTATTCTTCGGCTGTACCTTTTTCTTTATTCAGCTTATTCTGCAAGCGCGAAATCGAAGTTTCAATCTTGCGAGTTTTCAACACTTGGCGAAGAATCGCCCAGCCTGCGCTTGCCAACAAAGTTAGCAAGATTGACAAATAGACGATGGGAAGCAAGCTATCCATATTTGTTATGCGTGAGCACCGCTAAGCAATCTGGTTTAAATAGAATTTACCTGATTAGGGACGCAACATCTCTGTAGGTTTCGTATCCCTATCCTTCAATAAGTTAGCCCACGGTAGACCCCAATAGACAGCTCGTTGTTGCAGCCAACCATCCGAATGCCAACGAGCGATCGCACTATTAACTTGACGTCGCAAGTCGTCGTACTGCACGCCCTTAGGCAGCACTACACACAAAGGCTCCGCAGATAACAAAGTCGGCAGCACATGATATTGAGGATATTCCTGCACCCACCCGCTCAAAACACTGACATCCGCCGCAAAAGCAACGACTTTACCTGACTCTAGGAGGGAGTATGCCGCTGCGTAGGAGTCTACCCCTACCAATTTAGCGCCAGGAACCAGATAACGCACTGTAGCGATCGTACTAGAACCATTCAGCGCGGCCACTGGACGCTGGTTTAAATCAGCTAGTCGCTTGACTGTTGCCGCTTTAGTTACTAAGGCAGTGCCATCTAGATAATAGGGAAGGCTAAAGCTCACTAAACGAGAGCGAGGCTCAGTTGCAGTCACTCTTGCGATCGCGAAGTCTGCTCGACCTGCCAAAACAGATGGAAGGCGATCTTGGTTAGCAACAGGCTGAAGTTGGATGGCATCTGCCTGACCTAGCAGCTCTTGAGCTAAGCGACGAGCCACATCAATTTCAAATCCTTGTAACTGCTGCGCTGAATTTTTGAACGCTAGCGGATATAGGTTTTCTTTAACAGCAACAACCAGGTAGCCCCGTTGTTGAATCGACTTCAACGTTTCAGCACTACCTGATTGACCTGCTAAACTCAGCCCAATTACCAAACAAAGACTAGATACTTTGCTGAAGAAATTCAGCGGCTCAAACACCTTTGATGCTGCCTTACCTAGTTTTTCACTTAGGCTGACTTTGCTTGACTCACCAATTCTAGAACTCTACCGAAGGCCGCTGGATCTAGAACCGCCAGTTGCGCCAACATTTTACGGTTGAGTTGAATGTCAGCTTTCTTGAGGTTGCCAATTAACTGACTGTAGCTCATGCCATGCTGACGAGATGCTGCGTTAATGCGAGCAATCCACAGGCGACGAAAGTCTCTCTTCCGTTTACGGCGATCGCGGTAGGCGTTCCGCAATGCCTTCATCACTTGTTGGTTAGCAGTACGGAAGAGGCGAGAGTGAGACCCCCGGAAACCCTTCGCCAGCTTTAGAATCTTTTTGCGGCGCTTACGAGCGACATTGCCGCGTTTTACTCGTGTCATTGATTTATTGTCCTAGTAACTTTTATAGATAAGGAAGCATCAACCGCACGTTTTCTTCGTCTCTTTCGTGCACAACCGCTACATGAGAGAGCTGGTTTCTGCGCTTAGCGCTTTTGTGCTCTAGCAAGTGGTTCTTGAAAGCTTTACGGCGCAGGATTTTACCGCTGCCGCTGGCTCTAAAACGCTTAGCAGCAGCCTTACGAGTCTTCAGTTTTGGCATGGACTGGCTTTAATTCGACACGGTCTCCAATTTTATCGCTAGTTGTGTCTTGATAGCAAGCGATGGTGAAGAATTGCTGCCTGTCATCAAGAAACAGATTGAGACTGCTGGGGCCACAAATAGATTGCACCCGAGACCCAAGTGAGGCCGACCGCAACCCAAAATGCTATCAGACTAGGCGTGCTCCAGATAGCAGGCAAAGGTGCAATTAAAAGGGCGATCGCTAAAATTTGACTCACTGTTTTGAGCTTGCCCCAGATATTAGCTCCTGTAATGGTGCCGCCTGTCATGGATGGGTTTACCCGCCAGCCTGCGATCGCCAACTCCCGTCCCAGAATCAAAAACACTCCCCAAGCAGGCACTTGACCTAGCTCAATTAAAGACAGCAACGGCGCTAGCACTAGCAGTTTATCAACTAGGGGGTCTAGAAACTTGCCTAAATCTGTGACTTGATTGAGCTTACGGGCTAAATAACCATCTAACCAATCTGTTCCTGCGGCAATGAGGAAGATGGCCACACAAAACCAGCGAGCTTCTGGAGTAGGCTCGTGCAGACCGTAAAGCAGCAAAGGCACGCCTAGTAAACGAGATAGGGTAATCCAGGTAGGAACAGTCATAAAGTATAAAGTCGGTAATATGAGCCAAGCTAGCTATCTGCCATCGTACCGACTGATGTTCCTTGCTGGAGTGAATAAACAGGTTTAAGGTGAAGACGCCGCACAGCAGATCTTCACCTTAGGTTATGGAAATGTTGAGGAATTAATCTAGCAAGCTCCGTCCTTATTAAGAACAACTCCAATCGTTTTAATGATCAGGTAGAGGTCGTAAGCAATAGACCAGCGGCGTTGGTAGCGGAGGTCTAAGCTAATAATCTGTTCAAAATCTTTTACAGTGGACCGACCATGTACTTGCCACTCACCCGTCATACCAGGCTTCACATTGAGTCGTTGCCAGTGACGCTTGTTGTAGCGTTTGACTTCGTCTATGGTAGGCGGACGAGTTCCAACCAGGCTCATGTCTCCTATTAAGACATTCCAAAACTGGGGTAATTCATCTAAACTGGTTCGCCGCAGAAAGCGACCCACGCGAGTCACGCGAGGATCGGCTTGGTTTTTGAAGATATGACCTTTAGCTTCATTGGTGACCAAATGCTTCAGTTGCTCCGCATTTGCCACCATCGAACGAAACTTCCAAATGCGAAAGGGATGACCTTGGCAGCCGCAGCGCATCTGGCTGTAGAGAATAGGGCCTGGATTATCTAGCTGGATTGCGATCGCAACTGGAATAGCGATCACGGCAGTCATGACCAATCCTACTAATGCACCGAGAATATCTAGGAAGCGCTTGATTTTATGATTGACTGATGGGTGTACATCAGCAGCACAACCAAATTTGGTGAAACCACTGGTGGTGAAGTTAGTAGAAGAGAAATCAGAAGTTGTAATCACAGCTGATAGGTGAGTTGCTCTAAGGGTCCTCACTTGCAACTATACGAAGGCACCTTTACAAACCGAAAGGAAAACAAGGGAGGTTCGTCCAATCTTTGAACTTATGACTGGTTATATAAAATTCCGATGTGGTTGTTGCAGTAAAAAACTCAGTTAAAGTGCGACTCTGAAGAGTTCCAAGAACTTCACCTCGTGCTACCGCTGTGGTAATGCGGTAGCACGAGTATGAAAGCCCCTGCTCCAGAGTAAGCGGCTTCAGCAAAAGCCCTGAAACAACATAGCTTGTATAGGAATACTGAAGGCCCTTATGCAAATCAACGGTTAAGCTCAACTGCACATAACAGCAAACACTGATACTAAACAGGTCAGTAGCAGCCTAAAGGAACCGGAAAGAGGCAGAGCATCTAGGCAGAGACCCGGTAGAAGCGATCGCCTGCCTATTCAACAGCCAAGCTCAAATTAACTGCAAATGGCTCTTCCAAAGTTTGTTTGGTATTGGCCATCACTTGAGACAGGTACTCTTGTAAACGCCGACATTGCTCTAGATTCGGGCGATAGACTTGATTACCCTCCTTCAAAAAGAGGGGAGCGGCAGTTAGAGCATGTCCGTCCAGATATTGTTTCGACGATTCTGTGAGACAATTTCTATCTTGCTCTAAGGGCACTAGACCTGGTGGTAAATGACCCTCTAGCAGCGCCAGAATATGTAACTGACAAGCATGAGTGTTAATGCCTCGGCGCTCCAAAAGCTGCATAATTCCAGCAATCGAAACAGGCTGAGAGGGAAAAGCTCGCAATAACTCTAAAAGCAAAAAATAATCGCCATACTGCTGGCGAGGCAAGTCTAGCACTTGAGGATACAACGGCAGCGCTGCTAATCCGTAAGCAACACGGCTACAAGAAACCAAGCGATCGCCCAGAATGGCGGTTTTAGGTTCGGTGGCTTTAGAAGTTGTGACATCGTCAATGTCTTCTGAATGGGCAGTTTTATCGCCTATATTCAAGCTGCGATCGCCTTGATAGGTATCTTGAATAATCGTGGCATTAGGCAACTTCTGGCGTAGCCAACGCGCGATCGCAGGCAAAGAAGCAGTGCCTCCAGTACAAATTGCCTGATTAATTGCTTGCATCGGCAGACCTGTCTGGCTTAGCAAAACATTTAATTCTCGGTTCAGCCGCTGGATAAAGGGGAGAAATACTTGGCTTTCTAATTGCCGTCGCATAATCATCCAACGCTGATCACCCAACTCAAACGTGAATTGCTCTTCGTGTTGCAAGATCAGCTTCAGATGCCTAGCGGCTTCCAACAACCCTTGGCCTAAGGGTGAGCTTTCTAAGCGTTGTTGTAGGCGATGACGAGTTTCCAGGTCGGGTTCGCCGGGAATGGGCAGTGGTATAGTATCTAACCCTAAGCTATCCCAAGATAGACCATCCAACGCTGAGTTTTCTGCCTGCCAGTGCCATTGAGTTTCTACAACATTGCTCCGGGTGGCTGTGCGAGATTGCCGAAACCACTGGGGATGCAGTAGTTGGCAAATAATATCTTGATCAATCACATTGCCTGCATAGGGTAGGCTACGCAGACTGAAGTCACTATAGGTCAAGTCAGGGAGATGGTCGGGTAGATTCACTAGGACCATTTCACTGGTGGTTGCTCCTGCATTGATCACTAGGGTGCCACCTTTCCACTGGGAGCGGTTAGGATTACGCAGCTCCGACAAGACAGCGGCGATCGCATCTTCGACAAAGAAAATTTGCTCGGGGCGAGAGACTAATTTGGCTTCTAGAACTGCTTCTCGCAAATTAAAGTTATAGGTATCTGGCCAATTAGCTGGGTAGCCAAGAATTACCCCTTCTAACTGAGCCAAAGCGGACTTGAGAGCGGGGGCATCTAGACCATTGGCAGCACAGATGACATCGGAGTTGCTAGTAACTGGATTCAGGGTTTGCAACAATGATTGCAAGGCCTGCTGTAACCAACTGAGAGGAATTTGGCGGTAGTCAGACCATTGAATTACAGGTTCCCAGCTATCGGTGGCTGTAGCGTAATGGGGAATACCAACTTTCAGATACGGTTTAATGTTCTGGATGAATAACTCTGGTGTGAGTTCAGTTGCTCCTGGCAAGGCTAGGGTATCAACGGCTATGGCGTCGCGATCGCGTAAAGCCAGCGCTATTGCTTGCGAACCCACCGCAACCCTAGTCTCCGACAATCCATTAGACGTCAATGGCTGAGCTGGCAAATAGACAGCGGTTGGCAGACGATAAGATTTAGTTTCGGCTTCAAGGGCTGCTCGCTCTCGCCAGTAAATCGGATGCAGCTTTTGACTAACGCGATCGAGCAAGACAGCCGAGAAACCAGTGGTACCGCAATCAATCCCCAAATACCAACTCTGCTTCACCCCTCCTATCGCTTCTGAGACTGAAGGCTGGGCTGGCAAAGTTTTATCGTCAGATCCGGTAGGCGGCTCAGCGACGGGTGGCGTAGCAGATTGGACGGTTTCAGGGACAACTTCTGCTGCGGTATTAAAACCCGCAGGTTGAGATACTTGGTTCAACAGCTCATCTGAATAGTTGTGATCCTCCAGCACCCTATCAGATGCGGGTGTCTCTACTGGATCTTTTTTTTTTCGTCGGACTGGAGATTCGACGTTTCAGGAGGCGTTAGAGTGCGATCGCTACTTTCTGCTGTGGGAGAATTCGTAGCTTCCAGAAAATCCATAAACGCATCATCTATGGTTAAGTTCTGCGTATCCAGTTCTGTAAGTGGGTGGTCGATAGGCTGGGCAGAAGCCATTGGCTTAACTGAGACATCTGACGAGCTAGGAGGAGCGATCGCAGGAGAGTCTGCTAACAAATCAAACCCATCCAAGGTTAAATCAGTCGTTGGATCAGTAGGTAGTTCTAAATCTGCGTCCTCCCAAAGAGCTAAGAGGTCATTCGACAGAGCTTCCGTCTCTTCCGTCTCTACAGATGCTTCAGGCTCCACGGGAGGCAATGTTTCCGGTAGGGTTTCTGCAAAGTCTTCCAAGGTGAGACGATCCCAATCCTGAGGCTCAGGAAACTGAGCAGTATCCCACGTAGGCGACTGGTTTGGGTTCTTTGCTGTCAATGAGTCGCTGGATGGCAGGGGTTGATCACTCACGTTGCTAGTCTCTATCTCCATAGCCTCCGTCCCTGAATAGTCAGGAAAAAGGTTGGAATCCTCTAAGCTAAACAAGTCTTCATTCAACTGCTGAACCACATTCTCATCCAGCCACAAGCCATCAGCTGTTTCATCGCCTAAGTCATCATCAATTGCGATGAGCGATTCTTCCGGCGCTGCTGGTATGTAGGTATCATCCAGAGCATAAGCATCAGGTCCACTCAGCGATGGGACATCCTGTAGCGATCGCTCTGACAGCAGTAGCTCATCTTCAGCCTCAAATGTTACTGAGCTAGGCGGAGCCATAGGGGTAGTAGAACCCATAGGAGGCGTAGGAGTCGGTTGCTCGTCCACGACCTCAGCCCCACCTAGCAACTCCGCCAATTCAGCTAACGGATCAGCGTCATCCAACTCGTCTGCAAAGCTGGAGCCAAATTCCTCTAAATTTAGGGCTTCCGAATCGAGTGCTCCAGAGCCTATAGCCGCTGAACTTGTAGCTGCTGAACTTGCCACTGAGCTTGCTACTGCACTGGGAGCGATCGCCTGCGTGGGCGGCAGATCAAAGCTGAGCAGATCTGGATTCTCGTCACTAGGGACTGGTTCAGCTGCATCCGCAAACAAGAAATCTTCTAGGGTGGTCACTGTTTCATCAGGCTCAGGGGCAGCAGAAAATAAGTCTGCTGGGAGATCCTCTACGATCGCAGCCTGAGGAGTTGGACTTGGCCCTGATGCCACCTCTTCAAGCCCATCAAACAAATCGTTAGTTGCCGGGGAGGACAGAGAGCTGGCTGGTGACGTTCGCGCTTGCAATTCTGCCGTAGATTCAGCTAAGGCAACGTTTGGATCAGCGGTCCCAGGAGTATCTGACAGAGCCGCCGCAGGTGTTGATGCAGCAGAAGTCAAGCCTGGTATTTCCGCCTGTGGTTCCAAGCCAGAAACTAAATCATCAGAACCAAACAAACTGTCATAAAGGTCATCATCTGCCAGGCTGGACTCCGTCGTTTCAAGACTAAAGGCTTCTGCGTTAGAAGTTGCTACAACTAAATCTTCTAACCCTGTGGTTGGCTCCAAGGCATCCGCTACATCCGCTTCAGCATCTTGGTCGTGCAAAGCAATATCGAGCTGCGCCAAAAACTCTAGCTCCGAAGCGGTAGGGGCTACGTTTGTAAGACTCGATGAAGCAGCCGCAGAACTTTGGAGAGTAGGCTGAGGAGTTGATGGCGTTAAGTTATCAGGCAAATCATTGGTTGGAGTAGCAGCTTGATCCAGTCCTATGCTACCGAGGTCTACATCCAGCAGCTTGTCTAGATCGTCCTCCAACTCAATATCCGCTAGATTAAGGCCCTCTAGGTTTAAGTCTTCCAGAGAATCCTCATCCTCCAGCTCTGGCAACAATGGTGGCTCTAACGGCTGCTGGTTTTCGCGTCGTAGCTCAGCGCCGGCATAAGGCAGCTCTAAAGCGGCTGGATCAAGTTTAATTCCCTGCGGAACTTGAGTGCGTGACTCATTAGGGGATACAGCAGCGGGTGTAGCGCTAGACTCAGCAGCCGGGGAAATCGAGGTTAATGGAGCTGTCGTTTCAGGACTAGTAGCATCACCCGACTCCAACTCTGAAGTTGGCATAGTGTACAGGAACGAAGATGCTTCTCGACCTAATTGTTGAGCTAAGTGACTGACCAAAGCGGTGAACATGACTTCCCCTTGTTGGCCTAGGTCATGCATGCGCTCTAACCCCGTGGAAAGCGACTCCTCATAGCTTTGGACATTCCTTTGTAATGCTTCAAACACCACACTCAGAGTTGAATCCAGGTTCATCAATAACTGATCGGAGCGGGCTTGCAACACTTGCAGTTGTTCTACTCGTTGGCCTGGGTTTAGCAGAGGCTGATTAGCAGCCGTGCGGCCACCTAAAGCGATCGCCTCAGTAGACTGACCTTCATAAACTGATTGAGACTGTAGACTCGATAAAGTTTGGGCAACCTGCTGAGTCAAGCTATCTTGCAGACGCCCCATCAGCACTTGTAGAAACTCGCCGATGATTTTCTGCTGATTTGCTTGCTGCTGCGCTAGAGAGTAGTGATGCCGTTGTGACTCTAGCTGTCTAATTTCCTGAACTAAAGCCTCGCGCTGTTGCCGTAATGCCTCCAAATCTGCCTGTAGGGGCTGCGTTAGGCTGGAGCGCAGATGATCCATTTCTTGAGCTACAACCTGGAGAATCTGCCTTGCTGCTTCGTCTTGGCTGTTGCCAACTGGCGCGATCGGGGCTCTAACGTAGTCAGGATTTTGAGTGGGTTGATACTGGATATCGTAGGTCGATAAATTAGATTTGGTTCTAGTCTGAGAGAGTTCATCGGCAACCATCCGCTGTTGTACAGAGACAAGATAGCTGCGAACTCGCTCTAACACTCGGCGCTGCTGAGTCGTCTCTCCAGACATGACCCAAGGTAAGCGGGTACTAGGTTTCTGGAGAACTTTATCGATTTCAGCAATTAGTGTTTGGATTTGGTCCTTCTGAGAAGTCACGATGGAACCCCTGACTAGAACTTGACAGGTATAAAGCGATCACGACTCTGGATGCTTCAAAGATTAGTTTGCCCAGCCAGAGGGCTAATTTTCCTCTAGTCTAAAGTGAGCTTTTCGATCATTTGCCCCCTTCATCTAGGACTTAGACTAAAAGTGGGGGTTAAGCAATTCCCAGAGGTGGGTAAGGCTACAGTGTAGAAGCTAGTTTGAAGCTAATCAAAAATCAACGAAGCTCTGGTTATTAATCTTCATATTAGTCGTCGTTTTGCGATCGCCAGAATTAATTTAACTCCAAGCACTATCAGGCACTGCTAGATTTTTGCCAACTGAAATAATTTTGAAGATTTCAGATGACCAGCAGGCCAACAGTTGGACAAAGTTTACGCCAGAACAGGCTAAAAGTTCTACGACTTGGCGAAATTTATCTCGCTTTAAAGAACCTGCTGAGCTGCCCACCAGTCAAATTGGGTTATATCTCACCATTGGGAGTCACACTTAGTGTCAATGAAAGATTGTTCTCCTCTCGTCCCTGAATCCAAGCGGTAGATCAGGCCAGTCTAACTAATCTGGTAGCTCGGCAAACACTTCTGTCTAAAAGTGGGAAAACTTTAAGCTATTATTGCTGTGGATTTCCTTGCTACTAGGGCGGATTGGTGGCAATGATATTTCTCATATCAGCTTAAGTATCTTAGACTTTCAAATGTGTCCTATTTTTAGATGCTTCATCTGAGTTGAGTCAGATGGGTCAAGTTGGTGGGCTAGGGAGTTGTGGGGCTAGCTTCAAGATTGAGAGTCAACTTCAGCCATAGGAGTAATGCCACTTTGCCTGGCTGACCACCCTTAGGGTAAGCATTATCGACATTAAGGCTCTAGATTGCTAGGCCACTTAATCTGACTGATTTTATAGAAATTACAATGCAATGGCCCCATGGAAGATCGGTATAGCCCTCGTGAACCTCAGTCTAGCCCTGCACTAATTCGCTCTGCTCCTTTCTTTGAAGGCTTACCAGAGGCTACGGTCGAAAAGGCTACGGCCCATGTTGTCATGCGTAGCCATCCTTCTGGCCAAGTAATTTTATTAGAAAATGACTGGGGTAGTTCTGTCTATTTTATTTTGGACGGTTGGGTCAAGATTCGGACTTATAACTTAGATGGCAAAGAGGTCACCCTCAACATTCTTGGTAAGGGTGAATTATTTGGAGAAATGGCTCCGCTAGATGAAGTACCTAGATCTACAGATGTCATTACCTTGGCTCCTACTGTGATTGGCAATATGCCAGCCCAAGATTTTGTCCAGTTAATTCATACAGAGCCAACGGCAGGCATTCGTCTAGCTCAGCTGATGGCACGACGGCTACGCCAAGTGAATCGACGGTTGCGGTTGCGAGAGTCTGACAGTACCTCTCGCGTGGCGGATATTTTGTTGTTTCTAGCTGAGGGGCAGGGAAAACGGAGCCAAAAGGGAGTTGAGATTCCTAACTTGCCGCACCGGGAACTGAGCAGCTTGAGTGGTTTAGCGCGTGAAACTGTGACGCGGGTCTTGAATAAGCTGGAAAAAAAGGAATTGATTGTTCGCGATCGCGACATTCTCTGCATTCCGGATATGCACGCTCTGGAGCGCCTGTTGGTTTAAGTGAGACAGGGGCGATCGCGGCAATTTAGCTCCTGCCGAGACTGACCCGAACTAGCGGATGGGGTCTAGAGTTTAGGTATAGAGTAGATCTGCTAGCTTACCTAATTGTGCATGAGTGATTCTTCCGAAGACCGCCACTCAGAGAGACCGCCTGATTCTCAGCCGGGTCCTACTCAATCTGCATCTCCTGAATCAAGCTCCACTAGGCCCACTGACCTCCATACTTCAACGGCTCTAGCTGAACCGCAAGTCACGAGTGCAGCTCCTCTAGCTATGGTGGAGACTGCTTTCTTAGCCAGTACAGCGAGCCTGATTTGGCTGGTCAACTATTACTTCCCGATGGGGCCTTTATTACGGATTTTTTTCCCAGTCCCCATTGCCCTGACCTACTTGCGCTGGGGACACCGCGCTGCTTGGATGTCAGCCCTAGTGTCTGGGTTGCTGCTATCAGTCCTCATGGGGCCAACCCGCAGCATTCTGTTTTTAATGCCTTTTGGGCTGTTGGGAGTTCAATTAGGAGCGCTTTGGCGGCGGCGAGCAAACTGGTTTGTTTCCATCAGTATCGGCACGATTATTGGCACTTTTGGCTTCTTTTTTCGGATTTGGCTAGTTTCGCTTTTGCTGGGTGACGATCTGTGGGCTTATATCACCACTCAAATTACAGAATTGGTGGAATGGGGTTTTGTGAAGCTAGGGCTATTGATCCAGCCTGAACTAGCGTTGGTTCAAGCGATCGCGGCGATCATGATTGTGATCAACAATATTGTTTATCTTTTTGTTGTCCATCTAGCAGCTTGGTTGCTTTTAGAGCGTTTAGGCAACCCGATCCCAGCGCCTCCTAAGTGGGTACAGGTGATTCTGGATTACGAGGCTGATTAATGTCTCTAGCCGAGATGATTCGGGTTTATACGCAAGCGCAGTTGGGACAGCAATGGCTCCAGCGCTACCAACGGCATCGCCCTTTATTCGCCTGTGTACTTGGGTTTACAGCCACGGGTCTAATTCCAGGCATTTCTGCAGCGGGTGCTACCCCACAAGATCGGCGGTATACCGCGATCGCTGATGCCGAATTCCTCTACCAGGGACCTCGGGCGGCTCCTCAATATGCTTTGCCACCCCTCCAGGCTGGTGCATCCCCGGTTCTGATTTCACGGGCTGTCTTGGAGGCCCAAGCAATTCCACTTTACTTATTTAATGCTGGTTTACCCGTTCCACCCCCAGTCCCTTGCGTTGATTTGGGGGGGGCTGCTGCGGCTTGCTTGAGCCAAGGACGAGCTTTAAGCCGGCCAGTCGTCCAGCATCTGCTAGAGCAAGGATTGGCTTGGGGGCAGCAACTCGCGGCTCAAGTTCCCCAGGGCTACTTAATTTTGGGAGAATGCGTTGTGGGTGGCACAACCACAGCTTTAGCCATTTTGACAGGTCTCGGCCTTGCAGCGGTTGGCAAAGTCAATAGCAGTCACCCTACCTGCAACCATAGCCAAAAGTGGGAAGTTGTCCAGGCAGGTTTACGGCAAGCGGGTTTGGTTAACTCCGAGGTTGACCCGCTTCAGTTGGTAGCCGCAGTAGGCGATCCGATGCAAATTGTGGTTGTGGGCATGGCGATCGCGGCTAGTCGAAGTTGTGGCGTCATGCTAGCCGGAGGCACCCAGATGTTGGCGGTCTATGCTTTGTTACGAGCGATCGCGACTACTTACACTTTGTCATGGCAACCAGAGCAGATTGTCGTAGGCACAACTCGCTGGGTTGCTGAAGATGCGACAGGAGACACAGTAGGCTTAGCCAATCTGATTGGCACGGTCCCGCTTTTGGCTACCCAGCTGCAATTTACAGCGGCTCGCTACTCACAGCTCCAAGCTTATGAGCAAGGATATGTGAAAGAAGGCGTAGGGGCTGGCGGTTGTGCGATCGCAGCTTCTCTTTATCAAAACTGGAGTCAAGCGCAACTGCTGCAAGTGATCGAGGCGTTGGCAGAACGCTACTGTCAAGCTGACTCAAGGCAAAATTTGCTTCTCAATCACTCTTAAGCTAGTTATGAACTCAATTGCACTCGAATTGCAGGATTGCGTTCACTAGTGAACTCTTTGAGATAGCAGTTGCTCTTCTAGAGCCGCAATGCGATTGTAAGCCGCAGTCAATTGCACTGTCAGCCGACGAATTTGAATCTCGGGTGCTAGATCGCGCTCGCTACTTTGATCTTCCATGCTGGGGTAGCTGGTATCAGTCAACACATCTTTGTGATCCATCCCCATCTCACGGCTGCTATGAGTTGAGTAGAGATAGCGTCTGCCGTGAGGTTCTGGCTGAGTCGATGGTGCTCCCTGCATTACCAATAGCTTCATTTCAGCTACAGCTTCTGAAAGTCGATGGTTGAAATGCTCAATCATCTGCTTCTGAAGTCCATCAACTTTTGTATTTAAGGCAATGACTTGTTCTTGAATTGGATCCATGGGGTGCCCTAGTAGCCTAATGAATTCTCTTTATCCTAAGAAAGGATTCCCAAATATGACGACTAGTGCTGAATAATTTAACCTTTCGACAAACTAGCAATTCATCAGCTTTTTGATAAATTTGAGCCAGCAATTAAACGATTTAATCTCTCCAAAAATTAATCAAACTCAATACAAAATCTCATTATTGAATTTATCTAAATCCTGCCTAATTCTAGACTGTACTCCTAGAACAGCAAGAGTTTTGGTAGTTGCCATCACAATCATTCAAACTGTAACAACCTCGATTCTTAAGCTTAGGTTTAGGAAGGTATCTCAGCTTCAAAAAAACAGCTGCTAGCCAGCTTCCTGGTAGTCTCAGCTTCTAGAACAGCTACAGCAGGCCTAATCTGAGCAGCTTTTTCAAGTTTTCAGGCGATCGCGCCCAGCAAAACTAGTTGTAGCTCTGTGGCCTGCTTAATCTCTCTACTCAGCTCAGGATGTATACTCATGCTGCTATCTAGATGAAATAAGCGCCAGTCCTAACAACTAATTAAACTTCTGTACTACTTATTGCTAATTAAAGCTAACTGTCTAATTGGCTAAAGAGTTACTCAAAAGAAATCCAACCGTCATTGTGGAAAGAAATGCTGAGCTTTAAGTCTTTTTTCATTGCCTGTGCTGGGACATGGACAACTGAGAGAACTTACCATTTTGTTACTGAAAGTAGGATCGAGCGTTCTTACACGGAATACCAAGTTCAACCGCTGACTGCGGCAGACAAAAAGCAGATTTTGCTTCTCTCTAAGACCGCAACATTACAATTGCAAGCGGCAAAAAATGACTTTTCAGCTCTGATCGAGGATCAAGACAGTTTGCCAGGATTTGCGATCGCTTTTAATACTCGCTCCGAGACTGGAGAAACCGTGGCAATGAGCCTGCAAGCCTTATTTGTTGCGGATAGCTTAGTTGTAGCTTCCACTACCACTGGCAACGCGCCGTTGTTGCCGATCGCAGCCCAGATCTCGACCTAACCAGCAGGAGAAACTATTCAGGGGTTTTACCTACCTAATGCAGGTTATTCAGAAGCGGGTGCGATCGCGGGTCGCTTTACCTATCAGCCCACTCGTCAAACGTTGGAAATGACAACGTTCTACAATCGTTCTGTAGCGGTTGATCAAATGCGTTTAATTGCACCAAACGTACGCCTCCGCACCATCGTGACGTATCAGCGGCCTCAACCCCACGAAATTCCGAGCGTGATTGATCTAATTGGCTTTGGGGTTGAGCACAAACAGTCGGCGTAGGAGTCGCAGCAGTTCAATGGATCGACGGTCTTTTCTTCAAGGAGTTGGCGTCTTAGGGCTGAGCCAAGCGCTAGCAGGGTGTAACGGTTCAGCCCGCGAAGCTTTGAGGGTTCGCTTACTCAAAAGCTCGATTCCACCACAGATTTTGGACAAATTTCGTCGGAGTCTTCAGCGGCCCGCTCGACTTGACTTTGCCCCAGAGCCTCAACTCGGTCAGTTGTTTCAGCTTCTACAGAATTGGAAGCGTCCAGCAGCCTCCACGCAGCCCCAACCCCAGACCTCTTGGCCATTCGTTTCTCGGAATCGGCAAGGTGCTGCTACAGGAGTACCTGATTTGGTAACTCTGGGAGATTATTGGTTGGCTCAGGCAATTCAACAAAATTTGATTCAACCCCTCAACCCTCAACAGGTGACCGCTTGGTCCCAAGTACCCCCTGCTTGGCAAAAGCTCGTGACTCGCGATCGCCAAGGGCAAGTGGCGGAGCAGGGTCAAGTTTGGGGCATGCCGTATCGTTGGGGTACGACTGTGATTGCTTACCGTGCTGACAAGTTTGCTGAGCAAGGCTGGGCTGTGCCTACCGATTGGAGCGACCTGTGGCGACCTGAACTGCGCGATCGCATCTCGCTATTAGATCAACCCAGGGAAGTCATTGGCCTAACGCTAAAGAAATTAAATCATTCTTACAACACAGAAGATTTGACCAAGGTAGCTGCTCTCAAGTCAGAATTGCAGGCGCTACACCAACAAGTTAAGTTCTATAGCTCCACCAGTTATCTGCAACCCTTGATTTTAGGGGACACTTGGCTGGCGGTGGGTTGGTCCACTGATGTTCTAAGCTTGATGAAAAATAATCGCCAAGTTGCTGCTGTTGTTCCACGCTCAGGCACAAAGCTTTGGTCAGAGCTTTGGGTACGTCCTGCAGTAGCCCCCCCAACCGCAGCCAGCGACAGCGGCCAACCAAGTTTGTCAGAACAGTGGCTCGATTTCTGTTTACAACCCCAAACCGCGATTCAGCTTTCAATTTTGAGCCAAGCTGCTTCGCCCACATTAGTAGGCCGCGATCGTGCCACTTTACCCAACGCTTTACAGAAGCAACCCGTCTTGCTACCGGAGCCATCGGTGATTGAGAAGAGTGAGTTTCTCTACCCCCTATCGGCAAAGGCGAGCGAGCAATATCAAGCTTTATGGCTTGCAGTGCGCCCAACTTCCTCAAGGGGATGACTGAATCGGTCTACCCAAGCCGTTTTTCCCTAAAGCATCTACAAAGAGGCGGCAGGTCGGTGTTGCCTGAGCAGATGGGCTAGCAGGCGAAAAAGCGCAGGTATAAGCTGCTAACAAACGGCCCTGACTATTAAAAACTCTGGTGCTAAAGCCGTAATCTCTAGCGGTTGTGCCAAACCAGTCCGTAAATTTGTAGCGCTCTAGATAATCGAGCAAGCTCCAGACTTGTTGATTTACCACTAAATCCACTCGTCGAGAACTGCCACTAGCCTCTGGGTAAGCTAACCAAGTGTTGACAAGCTTGCCATTCAGTTGCCGATATTGCTCCTCTAGCCACCACAAACTCGGAATTGTAATATTGCTCTGGCAAATGGTATTGGAAGTGATCACCGCATTGCCTACGTTACAAGCGCCAGGAGTCAGCAATGGCGCACTTTCTTGCTGTTGCTCAACCAACTCAGTGTCTAGAGGGTCAGGAATAGGCTCTAAAGGCACTTGAGCGAGGAGCGGTTGGCTCAAACCTACTACGATCGCCCCCGCAAAACCCAGCAGTTCCAGCGATCGCGCTATTCTCGCCGTGCCAGATGATAATTTTGCTCCTCGCTGCCCTTTGATCTGCACAATTCTTGCTTGCACAGTTTTGGCTTGCACAATTCTTGCTTGCACAGCTCTTGCTTGCACAGCTCTAGCCTCCCAGCCCAGCACTTCACGAAATTAATGACGAACTTGGATAGAGTTAGTATCCCACTCACCGCAAACTCTGGGATTGGATTAGCTCCAAAGCCGCCGACCCGCTGGGCCATTTAAGCGCTCATGGGCATCTTGGAGCAAAGCGGGGATATCTAGTTGTTCTGGACATTTTGGTAAGCAGTCGCCACAGTCCGTACAGCGATTTGCTTTCATCCCCGGAAACCAGTGACCTGCATTTTCAAACATGCGGTAGCGATATTGGCCGAAATTGGTCATGTCGTAGGCGATCGCTAAGTTCCGTAGCCGTAATACTTCTGGAATCTGAATCGCTTCTGGACAAGGCAAGCAAGCATAGCACTGGCTGCACTGATCTGGCCCTAGTACGGAGGCTTGATGAGCTTGTAGACGTTGCAGAATCTCTATTTCTGTAGGGTTCAAGGTGCCATCAGAGTCCGCTATGCTCAAAGGCCAGTCTAGCTCAGTTGGGTTGGCTGCTCCGACACTCAGCGTGGTAATGCGGGAGTCACTAAGCAGAAACCGATAGTTGAAATGTAAAGGGGATAATGGCGCACACAACTCTTGCAGTTTCTGCGGCGGGGTATAAAGCTGCCCTCCCTTATCAGCAGGCGAGATAATAAACACACCCATGTCTTTTGCGGCTGCTAATGCTACCGCAGGCGCATTGCGCTGAAAAAAGTAATAGTAGTGCAGACTCACGAACTGAAATAAATCAGTCGCGATCGCGGCCAGAATCAGCTCCAGCGGCCCGTGGGTGGAGAAACCTACATGTCGGACTCTGCCATCCGCAACAGCCTGTTGCACCGCCTGCATACAGCCGTTTTTCGCCTCCATCCAACTTAGGTGCTCCTCGGTGTTGAGTCCATGTACCGCTAAGCAATCCACATAATCTGTGCCTAGGCGAGCCAAAGACTCATCAATCTGCCGAGCCATAGAGGCAGAATCAGGCGTGGGAGAAATTTTAGTGGTGATGTAAAGCTGAGAGCGAGGAATCGCCAATTGCGCCAAGGCATAGCCCAAGTACTGCTCGCTCTTACCGTAGCCCTTGGCTGTTTCTAGATGATTAATCCCTAAAGCGAGCGCTCGGCTGACCGTTTGGGCTGCCGTCTCCTCAGAAGCCAAATAGCGCATCGTTCCGAGAGAAAAGACAGACAGCAACAGGTTAGTTTTACCAAACCGACGATAGCGCATGCTTGCAGGTAGGCTCTTAGGAGTCGTTGCCAAATTCCCGTCGCTGAGTAAAGTCTTCTGGGCGGAGATTTTCTAAAAAGCTCCGGAAGGCCTGCCGCTCGGCTTCATCAGCATCCCGATCGACTGGAATTGAAGCATCTGCTACCACTTCCTCCATCACCCAAATTGAGCAGTTAGTACGCAGAGCTAGGGCGATCGCATCACTGGGGCGAGCGTCAATCTCTTTTTTGACCTCCCCTTGCCGAACCGTTAAGATTGCGTAAAAAGTGTTGTCCTGCAAAGAGTGAATAATGATTCGCTCCAAAACCATATCCCACTCTTCCAGAATATTAATCATCAAGTCGTGGGTAAGGGGCCGAGGTGGCGCTTGGTTTTCGAGTGCATTAATGATGGCCCTGGCCTGGTCCTGACCAATATAGATTGGCAAAGCCCGACGCTCAGAAGCATCCCTCAAGAGTACGATTGGGTGGCGGGTTGCTGCATCCAGCGCAATTCCAGCAACTTTCATCTCAATCATTGGTTTGGCCTCAATCCTTGGCAAAGAGAGTTGTGAGTCGAGAATACACTTGGACTGGTTGGACCTGGAAGCAAACTCGCATTACCTCTATATACACCTAGTTCTCTATACACTCTTAGTTAACGAAATTCAGACGGGTGAAAGTATGACCGGGATAAATAAAACTACAGTAATCCAACCAGGCTATCTCTACCATAGAAGGTGGAGCACAAAATCACAGTTCCGCTTGGTTGTCATTAAGCTTAATTGATTGGTTGACCTTCAGTATGCCCTGATCCCTGACCTGAATCCATGAGTATATTTCTAAAGTCTAGCGAAGCAGTGGGTCACTCAGGCACAGAGCCAGCCAAAGTCAGAGCTTCCTTTGATCAGAGTTTAGTTCAGCAGTTTTGAGTGATTTAAAAACCGTGTTTACAGGACTTGTGCAAGCACTCGGAACCATCAGACGCTTGGGAGAAGATGAACTCCAAGTCACCTGTACCTCTGGTACCTACCATTTTATTTTGCAAGATTTAGCCCTGGGTGACAGTGTGGCGGTGGATGGAGTCTGTCTCACAGTTACACAAATCTTGCCTCAAGGGTTTCTAGCCGCCGTTTCCCCCGAAACCATCCGTCGCACCACGCTAGAAAAACAACTAGAAGCAGGTTACGTCAACCTGGAGGCATCGCTGCGGGTGGGCAGTAAGCTTGGAGGTCACTTTGTTACGGGTCACGTAGATGGGATTGGGTGCCTCCAGGCAGCAGAGGAAACGGGTAATTCTTGGGAAATGAGTTTTACGGTGGCTGATCCAGCAATCGCCCGCTATATCGTGCCGAAAGGCAGTATTGCTGTCAACGGTGTCAGCTTGACTGTAGCGGAGTGCAACACCACTGGCACTTGGTTTAAGGTGGCCGTGATTCCTCACACCTACGCTGAAACCAATCTGCATTATTTGCAGCCAGACAGTTGGGTAAACCTGGAGGGCGATGTTCTGGGCAAGTATGTAGAAAAGCTTCTCCGTTTCGGCTCTGGGCAGGCGCTAGAACACACCCTCAACTCAGCCAGCTATAACGAGCTATCCAATGATTCTGAGCCAGTCCACTCAAACTCTGAGGTGATTACTCCCACCTTCTTGACCGAACACGGCTATTTATAAGCGGACTCACCGCCTAAAACTGCCTAAAACTGTTAAGGGAGAGTTGTGATTGCTCTCCCTTACTTTAGCGATCGCTGTATAGCTGTGTGGCTGTGTGGCTCCTAACCTTGAGGTTGAGGAACTGGCTTAGCGGCTGTCTGGGCAGTTTGTAGGGACTTAATGAGGTCAGCGGCGGCTAGTTCTAGCTGTGCACCAGGATCTAGCGTCACCCAACCATTCGCCGTTTGCTGGCGCAACTCAAAGTGTAAGTGGGGGCCAGTGGAGTTACCTGTGCTGCCAACCCGACCAATTACAGCGCCTTGCTTCACCACCTCGCCTGGTTTGACGAAGATTTCCGAAAGGTGAGCATATAAGGTTTCTTGCTTGCCTTTGTTGTGATCGATCGTCACGGTTAGGCCATAGCCACCCAGGAAATCTGCGATCGCGACTTTACCTGCATAAGCTGCCACAACTGGTGTTCCCATCGGGGCACCCAGGTCGGTTCCAGAGTGGAAACGGCTATCTCCGCTAATCGGGTGAATGCGCCAACCAAAAATGGAAGTAATGGGAGCAGGAAGTGACAGAGGAAAGATCAATCTGAGGTTGCCATTCCCCAAGCGGCCTGTGGGTCGAGCTGTCTGGTAGTAAAATGAGCGGCCAGAAGCAGTCGTTTGACCAATGCCAATCCCTCTAGCACTGATGTTGATTGGGCCTAACTGCACTGCTGGTGAGTTTGAGGCGGCAACCCATTGACTGTCGCCTTGACTGCCACCTGATGTGCTTGCCCAAGTATTCTCTACAGAGCCAGGACGCCAAGGCGCAGATTGAGCCGAAGCAGGCTCTGAGGCAGTGCCACAAATGCCACCGGATAAGCCTTGGCCTCCCGATAGAACCGCTTGACACCCTGTTGAGCGTTCCGATAAGACTACCGAGCTAGGCTGCTCGTAAGGGTCGGTGGCTCCAAGGTTGTAACGGGTCGGGTCAATATAAGCGTTATTGTAGTTCGGCGGTTCAGACCCTGCTGCTACCGCGTCAGGTGAATTGGCTGCTGGCGGGGCTGCAATCGGCTCCTCTTGAGTTGGGACAGCCAAACTAGGAACAGGCTCTTCCTGCGCTGCGATCGCGGGCTCTGGAGCGAGTTCTGGCGCAAATTCTGCTGATGCTTCTGGCGCAAATTGTTCTGGCTCAGCGACTACAGCAGGAGCATCAACGGGAGCGGCTTCTATAGGAGTGGCTTCCAGCGCTGATTGAGGCTCAGAAATTGCAGGTACTACAACAGAATCCACCGGAGCGGTTTGGGCTCCTAGCGTCCCTGCACTCAAAAGTCCAATCCCACCCAAGCAGGCAAGGCTTTGCATCCAAAGCGGACGCTGACGGGAGGTTTTGAGCGTAGGTTGGGCAGAACGAGTCTGCTGGTTCATTTCAGTCCCCTTATTACGCATTTAAGTCGCTCAAGCTAGCAGTATCAGTCGTTTTATTTACTTAATTTGTTCCTCGGCTGTCATCCCACGGGGGGATGAGCTTCAGATTAAGGGCGCTTTTTTGATTGTTTTTGGAACTAGACATCATAACCCAGACTGATTGTACCGGGCTTTAGCAGAATTTCCCTAGAAGACGGGTCATTGGATGCTGAACGGATCTGTAATTCACCATTTGCCGAGACTCCTACAATAGTCCCCTCGACACCGTCAAGCACAATCGAGCGGCCTAAACTCGTCAACAAGCTTAGGTAAGCAGGCAAGAGGTTTTCTATCCCTTCTTGTCGCCAAGCTGCATATCCGGACGCAATTCCTTGTAGCGCGATCGCAGCCAACATTTCTAAGGAATCAATCGCAGGTTGCGTCTGTTCTGCTAAGGCCGCTGCCAAGTTGATTCCCGTAGGAGGAACTGGATTCGTCCAGTTAATACCGACGCCCACTACGGCTTTGGTCACTTGACCTTGACGAATTCGAGTTTCAGTCAAGATGCCTCCCAACTTGCGTCCGTTGAGCACTAAATCATTTGGCCACTTCAACTGCACAGGTAAGTTATAGCTGCGTAGCGCTGTCGCGATTCCCCAAGCACTACACAAAGTCAGTTGAGCACTATTGGCAACTGGTAAAGCGGGACTGAGCGCGACCGAGAGGTACAAGCCCCCTAAAGGAGACTGCCACTGGCGGCCCCACTGCCCGCGCCCTGACTCTTGCTGCAAAGCTAAAACAGCAGTACCCGCGATCGCGCCCTGACTGACCAATTCCCACAGGGTTTGATTCGTAGAAGCTAAAGCCTCGAATACCTGCAACGACAGGGGCAAGACATTGGAGACATGGGGTGGTTGAAAGATGGTAGACAGATATTGTCGTACTTGCTGTAGCGCTAGCTCAAACCGTTGATGCTCAAATCCCACGGGCAAAGTCTGGAGAGATCGTCGCTTAGGCTAGCATGGACTCATTGCTTTTTGACTGATTTCGTTTTGTAAAGCTCTGAACCTTCTTCATGCACACTTGGCATTGGCAAACTTGGGACGGACGGCCTTATCTTACCTGTAGCCTTTTAGAGAGATGGTCTCATGGCTTTTTTACGCAACATTTTTGGCCCCAAACGCCAAGTCATTTAGTTAGCGCCTTACAGTCAGAGGCTCAGGTTTATAGAGTCAGGCAGGTACACGGCAACGTAGTTTTGGCCCCTTCAGAAATTGAACTCAGTCGTACTTCTGGCAATGACACGAGTGCTCCCGAACCAGATTTGCCACCTGCTGATGGTTTACTAACCGAGCAAGCGGAGCAAGCAGTTTGGGTCTGTAGTGCTGACTGCACACCCGTACTAATTGCGGATGCGACAACAGGTCAGGTTGCAGCTGTACACGCGGGATGGCGTGGGACTGCCGCTAAAATTGTGCCGCAAGCGATCGCTCGTCTACAAGCCCAAGGCAGCCAACTACACAATCTCCGAGTGGCAATGGGACCCGCGATCGCCGGAGATGTATATCAAGTCTCGCTGGATGTAGCGGCAGTTCTGGGAGCAACCATTACTCCAGTGGCTGATACTGCTACCAAGGTTGTCATTGAGCAACTTCACGCGCTGCCTGAGCCACCTGTATTTGCTGATCCAGAACCCGATCGCATCCGAGTTGATGTGCGGCGGGTCAATGCTTTGCAGTTAGAACAGCTTGGTCTCAGTCCCGAACAAGTCGCGATCGCTCCCCACTGCACCTATCAACAGCCAGAGCACTTTTTCTCCTACCGTCGTGATGGCTTAAAACGAGTGCAATGGTCTGGTATCGTCAGCCAAGCAGTTGCTTGATTGATGCAAGCGATCGCCGTTGGGGTGCATCTTAAAACTTTGTAGATGAATCTTGAATAAAAATCGCCCCAGGAATTAACCTAGGGCGATCACCTCACAACTTTTTAGAACTTTCCTAGTCTGTCCTTAGTTACACGGCTAACCAAGGTCATAAACTGGGGAGTTGTCAACTATGGGTTGGTGCTGGGAGCAGGAGTGAACTGAACCGTTCCAGTACCCGCTGGGCTAGAGAAGTTGATGGTTGTGGAGTCATCACTCGTGCCAGTGGTAGGGCTGGTCGTTGGGGTGGTAGAGCCAGACTCAGTCGGGGTGGCCTCGGTTGTGGTATCAGTCGTACCTGTGCTGGACTCAGTCGTGGTGGATTCAGTTACACCGGATTCAGTCGTGGTGGCCTCAGTTGCACCAGACTCAGTTGTGGTAGCCTCAGTCGCACCGGACTCAGTCGTAGTGGTGGATTCAGTTGCACCAGACTCAGTTGTAGTGGCCTCAGTCGTGGTGGTCGACTCTTCAGTAGTACCAGTGGTAGATTCAGACTCAGTTGTTGGAGTAGCCGAGTCAGTGGTACCAGTGGTGGACTCAGTGGTAGTCGATTCTTCAGTGGTACTGGTAGAGGTGCTGGATGCGGGTGGTAGTTGTCTCAAACCAACCAAACCGGGGAAGACACGGCTGGAAGGACCAACGAGGACATAAGTTGTCTGTCCTTGGCGACCACGCGCTACCCGACGACCACGACCACGGCCTTCATTACGTTCACTACGGCGTACCTCAAGCTCGTTATCATCATCGTCATCATCACCGTCGTCATCACTGTTAGACGGAGAGACAACGTATGCAACTTGGCTAGTTGAGAGCGAGTCAACGGTGAAGAGTTGAATGTAAGTGGTTTGGGCTGTGAAGCTGCCGCTAGCTGTACCGCTGGATGCACCACCCGTTGTTGTAGTTGTGCTGCCAGTCGTACTGCCTGTGGTTGTACCACCTGTAGCACCACCCGTTGTACCGCCTGTGGTTGTACCCCCCGTTGTGCCACCAGTGGTTGTGGTGCTACCAGTAGAACTGATGCCAATACCACCTACATTGATTTCTGCTTCACCAACACTGCTGCCTTCTAACTTGTTGGCACCTACTTCAATCTTGAACTTGGTGTTGCTGTTGGTGCTCTTGTAACCAACTTCACCTGTTGCAGTATCAAGCTGAGTGTTACCAATCCCCTGACCTTCAATCTTGAACTGGGTATCACCCTTGAAAGCAATGTTGCCAGTTACGCCGGTGCTAGTGATACCACCAAGTTTGAAATCTGTGGGACCATCACTCCGACCATCGATCTTGAAGTTTGTGCCCTCAATTTTGAAGTCTGTCTTGCTGCTAGCACTATCGAAGTCAACAGTGCTGTTGGTGCCAGTAGTGCTTACAAAGGTAGTTGTACCGTTGCCTTTACCTTCAAACTTAAATTTGGTGTCGCCACTGCCAATGGGATTGCTAGGAGGCAAATTTGGCTGAGTACTAGCGGTAGTGAAGCGATAGTCAGAGGGTAGAGCGATCGCGCCACCAGGGAGATTGGCCTCGAACTTACCCACGTAGAGCTGACCATCTTGCGATTGGAATGAACTAGCGGACTCTTGAGACAGAGTTACCCCAGTGATAGGCAAGAAGATTGGGGGTGCAGAACTGTCTGTTGAGCTATTGCTGGAGGTGTTGGTCGAAGTGTTGGTCGAAGTATTGGTCGAAGTATTGGTTGAGGTATTGGTCGAAGTGTTGTCAGAGGTATTACTGGAGGTATTACTGGAGGTATTGCTAGAGCTACCCGCACTTGTTAGCGGGGTAATCAATGTACCGCCGATCAAACTGTCAGGTGCAAAAGAGTTGAGTTTGAAATCCAGAGTTGTTTTTACATTCTGGAAGAATACTGGGTTGCCTGTGGCTGTAAAAGCACGACCAGAGAGCAAACCTTG
Organism: Trichocoleus sp. FACHB-262; assembly: GCF_014696035.1. Classification (NCBI taxonomy): domain Bacteria; kingdom Bacillati; phylum Cyanobacteriota; class Cyanophyceae; order Leptolyngbyales; family Trichocoleusaceae; genus Trichocoleus; species Trichocoleus sp. FACHB-262. Next base: position 151,483 of record NZ_JACJPK010000017.1, read on the forward strand.
AAGTTGTCCAGTTTCACCGCCCTTGGGAACACCCGTAGTGGCATCTAGACGACCAGCAGTGGGGGTAAAGCGAGAGTTAACCGTTACACCTGCTGACGTTTCTAATCTCAGTTGACGAGTTCTAGCATCGAATAGAACTGTGTCGCCACCGGGAGCAGGAGTAGAGGTCGCGGAAGTAGTGCTGGTCTGGTCACAACCACAGCCGCTTGTTGTGGTTGTAGTTGTGGTTGTAGTTGCGGCATCAGGCACAAAGAACGCTGCATCGCCACTTGTCCGACCGCCAGTTACTGAAATTTCAGCCCGAGCGGTCGTTGAGATCGCCAAGCTTCCAGCTAAAAGACCCAAACAAACAACATACCGGGTTGATTGATTAATCACAGAAGAATCCTCACTGAACGGTGAACAAACAATGGACAGAAAACGCGACTCCAGCAGCAGGGAATTCAACTAAGTCCAAAAATTTTTAGTCCATTCATCCTGAGCTGAGTCTTGCTAGAGAGTAAGTAATAGAATCAGTAGATGTCTAAAAAGAAACAAAGTTTAGAGGGTATTAGCAACCGCAGTTTTCTACAAACGCTTCGCTCAAGCGGACCACAAAAGTTAAGCGTCTTCAGTCTTACTGGTCTATCTGGATACCCGTATACATTTAGAACGCTACTTGAGAGTAGAAGTTCCCGACTGGGCTGTTTTATTTTTGAGTAACAAAATTGTATTAGATGACGAGAGTACAGACCTAGCTCCGCAATCATCAACAGCCCTGTCAATGTTTGCCATTAACTCCACAGTCGTAGTAGATGCCTGACCTTAAAAGCGCGATCGCTTGTACCTTTGCTACCTCGAACTAAGAGTAACGCTAGAGAATTGGTTCTACCACTCATCTTTGCGACATACAAAGCTTAACTTCCAGTTCTAGACTACTCATAGACTAGACGGGTGCAATCATAGTTTTTAGATCTTTACTAAAACTTTGCACCTACTAAGAGTTTTTAAGTTCACCATTTACCCATCTGAGCTGACTTAGAAAAATTGCTCTAATCGTTAGCTGGTGTACTGTCAGTATCAACTGCTGGATTAATTCAAATATTGCTGCATTGCTGATTGAGCAACATTTTGAAACAAAATACTGCAATCAGATTATGCAGACTACTAACCAGTTTTCTATCGATTCAGGTTGCTAGAAGTGGCTTGAAGATCATCTATCTTGATGCAGCAGAAGCAAGAAACTTAATAGTAAATACGGTACTGACGTATGTTCTCAGTAGTGGTGTAACCCATGAGTACCAGCGTTAAGAAAATACGTAAGTAGCGATCGCTCAAGTTTATGTTTTTAATCAATGCAATCCACTAATTTATTGAGCGTTTCAGTACAGGTACTTAATTTTTAAGGATTCTAGCTACCAAAATCCTCCGAGAAATCCGCGATCGTTAATGAGCTTTAGAAAGCACACCCATGCGTAGGTAAATGGGTCGAACTAATTTTCGTAACGCGGGTAGCTGTCTGGTAAATAACAAAGACCCCAAAATACAGAACAACCCACCAATTACTAATGTATTGGCCGCTCCAATCTGACTAGCCAAGCTACCTGCTGCTAAGTTGCCAAACGTCACCATGCTAATGAAGGCAACGGTATAGAAACCCATCACACGACCTCGCTTATCTTCATCCACAATCGTTTGCAGAATCGTATTGCTAGAGGTCGCTTGTAAAATTAAGCTTGCGCCTACAAACAGCAGCGCCAGCAAGGACAACCACAGTACGTGAGACAGGGCAAAAACAATCAGCGCTAAGCCAAACACAGCGGGGGCAGTAGCAATAATTTTGCCAAGACCAATGATGGTTTGCCGCGAACTTAGATAAATAGCTCCCATCAACGCCCCCAATCCAGAAGCGGCCATGAGAAATCCTAACGTTTGAGGGCCACCCTGTAGAATTTCAGTTGCAAAAATAGGGGCTAGAACAGTGTAGGGCATGCCCATGAAGCTGACTAAAGCAATAAGCAACAACAGGGAGCGGATAGGTGGAAATCCAAAGGCGTAGGTGAAGCCTTCGGTTAGCTTTTGCCAGATAGGTTCTTTGCTTGCCTTCAGCTTGACTGACCTAGCTGGTAATCGCATCGCTAACAATCCTGTGATCACAGCGATATAGCTAATGCCATCAATTAGAAAGCAAGCCCCAGTGCCTACGGCGGCAATCACAAAGCCAGCGATCGCAGGGCCAATCAACCGCGCCCCACTAAACACAGAAGAATTCAAGGCGATCGCGTTACCCAGGTTTTCTTTCTTCTCGACAATCTCTACTACAAACGCTTGGCGAGTTGGCATATCAAAGGCATTGATAAATCCTTGAAATACACTCAAGGCAATAATCTGCCAAATTTGAATGGTGCCAGTCAGGGCTAAAGTTGCTAACGCCAGCGACTGGATCATTGCCAAAACTTGAGTAATCAACAGCGTGCGATGCCGATTCCAGCGATCGACAAATACACCAGCAAAGGGAGTCAGCAAAAAGTTAGGAATTTGTTGAGCAAAACCCACGACCCCCAATAGCAAAGCAGAATTAGTCAGGTCGTACACCAGCCAAATCGTCGCGGTCTGGGTCATCCAGGTGCCAATTAAAGACAAACCCTGACCTGCAAAAAATAGACGGTAGTTTCTTGACTCTAAAGCTCGAAAGATCGAGTTGAGTCTTCGGGTGTCCAGCCTCATGCTTGATTGTCCTAGTCTCTAACGCTGACTGCTTTACTCAAGCTACTAACTGGTTGTTCGCCAGAACTCTACCTACAGCCCAGTTCACAGCAAACTCAAGTGGAAATCAACCGTCGCTCCAGCAGACTTCCAATCACAAACAAGACTCATATCCTGAAATGCTGCGTGGATTGAATCTAACTTTGACCAGAATCTGTCGGACCCATTTGGTAGAGGTCCTGGTACTCAGCGCATTGTTTTTATCTAAAAAATATTCTTTACCTAGGAAATATTAGTAATCATCTGGTCTAGTAAGTTTGAGAACTGCTGGCGCTCTGATGACGAAATTCCAACCAAGGCACTGTCTCGGATTTCCACTGCGATCGGAGGCAACACTTCATGTAACTGTTTGCCTGCATCTGTCAACCAAATGCGCCAGATGCGCCGATCCTGAGAGTCTCGTTCTCGCCGGATTAGCCCTCGCTCTTCCATGCGGTCTAGAACGCCAGTTAAAGTTCCACCCACTTGTTGCAGTTTCTCGCTGATGCTGGAAGTTGCCAAGCCATCTTCTTCCCAAAGACAACACAGCACCACCCAGTGAAAGGGAGTCAGTCCCAGAGGTTCTAGGCGTTCTTGAAACTTACGGCTCAAGAGCTGAGAGAGTAATTTGATGCGATAGCCCAGGCCGTGGGGAGCCAATACTTCCTGCCATTCCTTAGGTAACTTTTGCTTGGCAGGGGAAGAGGTCATTGCAGCTCCAAGTGGCATTACTTAGCACGCTTACTATTTTAATGGAGTGAGTTCTATTTTGAGTATTCAGCAGCACATATCTCTAAAAAAATAGCCCCCAGAGGTCGTTGGGGGCCAGCTCCTAAAGGAGTGATGAGGTAACACTTAGTACAAATGTATTAACAATCTGGTATTTTGTCAACTGTCTCAGCGAATCCCAGGATTTATAGTTTTGGCCTAGGTGAAACAAGCAGTCTGAATCAGTGCGATCGCCTGTAGAGAGCTTAACTGCAAAATTAACCACCCCAAAAGGTGAACCAAGTACGAAATTGTTACAAGGGATACAGAACGAACTGCCCTGAAATTGGTGCAATCATTTTTACTTGCTAACCAAGATCTTTAAGTCTTTCTAGTTAGGCGTTCGGCTCTCGGAGCGGCGCAATTGTCGATTATTTCTAGCAGTCTGCTCGTAGCAAAGTTGAGGGTGGCTTTGCTTGCAGTCAGGCTGTAGTTTTCTGTGCGAGTTCACTGCCTTAGTTCACAAAGGAATCATTCACTGGCAATGTCAAAACTAATGCTCACCAAGAAGTCGCGGGGCAGACATAGACAGCTGTCCTTACCAAAAGCGGCCAAGTGGTTTTCTCCCAACTGGTACGCCAAAATGCTCTCACCAAGCTGGCAAGCCTGCATTCCTTTAGCCCTCGTCATCGTGCTGGCTTGGGGCTACGCGGGTGTCGCTCAAACCGCTCCTAACTTGACAGATGTAGCGAAGGCGACGTCTGACTTAAAAGTGGGCTTAGACACCATGTGGGTGATGGTAGCCGCAATGCTGGTGTTCTTTATGAATGCTGGCTTCTGCATGCTAGAAACTGGCTTCTGTCGCCAGAAAAATGCGGTTAACGTTTTGGCTAAAAACTTAATCGTTTTCGCTATGTCTACCATTGCTTTTTGGGTCGCGGGCTTCGGTTTGATGTTTGGCGGTGGTAGCGAGTTTATTGGTACTGATGGGGTCTTTTTCCTCTCTGGTGTTGACAACAGCCCAGCGACCCTGGATGCCTACCAAGGAGCCTATGGTTCACTGAACTGGGCAGGTGTCCCGCTGTTGGCAAAGTTCTTCTTCCAACTTGCCTTTGCGGGTACTGCTGCGACCATCGTTTCCGGTGCGGTGGCAGAACGAATCAAGTTTGTTGATTTTCTAATCTTCAGCTTGTTGCTCGTTGGAGTTGCCTATCCCCTAACGGGACACTGGATTTGGGGCGGTGGCTGGCTTGCAGACCTGGGTTTCTGGGACTTCGCAGGCTCAACGGTAGTTCATGCTGTGGGTGGTTGGGCTGCACTGCTGGGTGCGGCGATCTTGGGACCCCGCATTGGCAAGTACAACGAAGATGGCAGTTCCAATGCCATGCCAGGACACAATATTGCGATCGCCACTCTGGGTTGTTTAATTCTCTGGCTAGGCTGGTTTGGCTTCAACCCTGGCTCCACCATGAGCATCACTTGGCAAATCGGTCACATTGCCATGACCACCAATCTTGCTGCTGCCTTTGGTGGTTTGGCTGCGACCATCACCGCCTGGATCATCTTAGGCAAGCCTGATCTCTCAATGGTGATCAACGGCATCCTAGCAGGATTAGTGGCGGTCACAGCCTCTTGCGCCTTTATTCCAGTTTGGGCCTCTGCCATCATCGGCACGATCGGTGGAGTGATGGTTGTATTTGCCGTTCTCTGGATCGACCGTCTAAAAATTGATGACCCTGTAGGCGCAATCTCGGTTCACTTAGTTAATGGCGTTTGGGGCACGATCGCCGTCGGTCTGTTTGCCGTTGGTCCCAACGTCAAAGTGGGTCAAGATATCCTCTACACTGCTGGTCCTAGCACAGGTTTCTTACTGGGCGGTGGGCTGAATCAACTAGGCCTGCAACTCTTAGGCACCGCGGCTATTGCTTTGACTATCGGAATTCTCTCCGCTATCTTCTGGTTCGCTCTCAAGGCAACCTTAGGCATTCGCGTCTCGCCAGAAGAAGAACTCAAGGGTCTGGATATTGGTGAGCACGGTATGGAAGCGTACAGTGGATTCCTCAAAGATGCGGGTGGCATGACTGGTAGCACCATTCGCTGAGATTGAGTTTTCTAAATTTAGCTAACCTATCGGTTGCTAAATCAGCTTAGTTATACCTTCTGTCAAGAGCTTAGAGCTGCTAAAGGTGAGCCTTAGCAGCTCTTTTCTATGGAGTTCTCTTGATGAAAAGTACCGCGATCGCGATCTTCAAGAAACAGAGGTGGACAGCTTTTGGCGGTCAGGAGTAAATTGTCACCACGATATAAATTGCTACTGACTCTTCACTAATTATTTGCCACAGAAGATTTTTGTATACCTTGATACAGAACTGACTCATCAAAAATTGGTGCAATCAAATTCATTTCTCTTGACGTGGAAGGGCTAACACAAGTGTTGAAGAAAGGTTTGATGATCGGATCGATCGCTCTATGGCTTCTGAGTGGTCCCTTAATGGGAACGGCTCTAGCCCAGGAAGCGGACGCAAATCCTATTGATACAGGCGACACAGCCTTCGTGCTCGTTTCGTCAGCATTAGTATTATTGATGACTCCAGGCTTAGCCTTCTTCTACGGAGGATTGGTGCGATCACGCAACGTGCTCAATACCATGATGATGAGCTTGATCCTCATGGGCGTTGTCGGCGTCACCTGGGTCCTTTGGGGCTACAGCCTTGCCTTTGCTCCTACCTCCATCACCCCTGGAGCTGAGCCTGCATTTACAGCAAATCCCATCATTGGTAGCCTGAATTGGCTATTTTTGAACGGCGTTGGCACAGACCCCGACCCTGTGGGCTATGCCACAACCATTCCGCACCAACTCTTCATGGCCTATCAGATGATGTTTGCCATCATCACGCCCGCTCTAATTTCTGGTGCGATCGTGGAGCGGATGAGCTTCAAAGCTTACTTCTGGTTCGTGACGCTGTGGTCTACCCTGATCTACTCGCCCCTCGCTCACTGGGTCTGGGGTAAGGGTTGGATTGGTGCGATGGGAGCACTTGACTTCGCTGGTGGCACGGTCGTCCACATCAGCTCTGGTGTCTCTGCGCTTGTCGCGGTTTGGGTGCTCGGTCCTCGGAAAACTTACCCTGTCCAACCCGCTGCCCCCCACAACGTCCCCTACGTGCTACTCGGCATTGGTTTGCTTTGGTTCGGTTGGTTTGGGTTCAATGCGGGTAGCGCCCTAGGTGCTGGTGCTTTAGCAACGGTCGCTTTTGTGGCAACGATGGTGTCTAGCGCCGCTGGTGGACTGACTTGGGTGATTATCGAATGGCTACTCCGTGGCAAACCGACTGCCATTGGTATCGCTAGTGGTTTCTTGGCAGGTTTAGTCGGTGTAACTCCAGCAGCAGGGTTTGTTACTCCCATTGGCGCACTTTTGATTGGTTCCATTACTGCTGTTTGCTGCTTCTTCGCGGTTAGCCTCCGCGCCAAGCTTCAGTTCGACGATTCTTTAGACACTTTCCCCATCCACGGTTTAGGTGGCACCATTGGAGCAATTCTGACAGGCTTCTTTGCCACTAAAGCCGTTAACGAACTGGGTGACAATGGCTTGTTCTTCGGCAATCCTGTTCAGTTATGGGAGCAGATTGTGGGAGTGGTCGTCACCTACATCTTTGCGGGAGTTGGTACCTTTGTAATCTTGAAACTCCTCAGCTTGGTCATGGATCTACGGGTTAAGCCTGTAGTGGAAGACCAAGGTTTGGACGTCAACGAACATGGGGAAGAAGGCTACGGCCAAGAATTTGCCTCTGGACTCAGCTACAACAGGGAGTAGTCCCAATTTTTTGGACGAATACCAGATTGCGACTACAATCTGATTCAAAACGACGTTGAGTTTGCTTCAGTGCCTACTCGCTCTCGAAAAATTGTTCCTGCTTGGGCCTTGTTGTCACTCGCAGCGAATAGCCTTCTGCTATTGACTGTGCTGCTGCTGCTTCGAGGCCACCGCTTGCCGTCACTGGCGAAAGCTAGTGCTGCTGCAACCCAAAGCCAGCCACCGCGTCCCACGGCTTCTGCACCGCCAGAGTTAGGAGCGCGTCATCAACTCACCTATGAGCAATGGCTGGCTCTCTTGCAACAAGAAGCTAATGCGGCAGCAGCAGACCACCCCAAGCACCTAAATATTCTGGCTGGAGATTCTTTGAGCCTCTGGTTTCCACCCGATTTGTTGCCAACCCAGCAAAACTGGCTCAACCAAGGTATTTCTGGAGAGACCTCCGCGGGGCTACTCCGCCGTCTAGAGCTATTTGATGAAGCCCAACCAGAAACTATTTTTGTTCTCATTGGGATTAATGACCTGATTCGAGGGGTTGGCGATGCCGAATTACTCGAAAATCAGCGGCAGATTATTTACGACTTACAACAGGTGCATCCCCAAGCCCAAATCGTCTTACAGTCTATATTGCCGCACGCAAGCGATCGCGCCACCTGGCAAGGCAAAGAACGACTCAAAGCCATTTCCAACGATCGCATTCGAGAGCTAAATCAGGAACTAAAGGCGATCGCGGAGGAATATGGGGTGCATTTTCTCGACTTACATCCACTATTTACAGACGCTCAAGGCAATTTACGGTCTGAATTCACGACCGATGGTTTGCACTTAAGTTCTCAAGGTTACTTAGTCTGGCGATCGGCGCTCCAACTCTTCCGCCAAATGGAACTAGAACCCCTAGCCGCCCAACCCTAACTCTATATTCTGACTCCCAACTCCCCTTTTCATCCCTCCTCCTTCCGAAGAACTTCCCCTCAACACCCCTGCATCCTTCCCACCGCGTTCTATGATCAAGGGGAATTAAAAACGGTGTAGCGCCATCACTTCAGGGATAAAGCTGAATGGATACTAAAGCCTTCAAACGATCACTCAACAGTTCTGAGAATTATCATCGCAAGGGGTTCGGGCATGAAGTCGAAGTCGCAAACCTCTTGGAGTCGGAATATCAGAGCAGTTTGATTCAGCAAATCCGAGACAACGACTACACGCTACAACGCGGCGATGTGAAGATTCGGCTGGCAGAGGCTTTTGGCTTTTGCTGGGGCGTGGAGCGAGCCGTAGCGATGGCTTACGAAACCCGCCAGCACTTTCCCACCGAGCGCATTTGGATTACGAATGAAATTATTCATAACCCTTCAGTGAACCAACGTCTGCGGGAAATGCAGGTGGAGTTTATTGAAGTCAACCAGGGGCAAAAAGATTTTTCTGGGGTAGCGCAAGGCGATGTGGTAATTCTGCCTGCGTTTGGGGCCAGTGTGCAGGAAATGCAGTTGTTAAACGATCGCGGTTGCACCATTGTAGACACGACTTGCCCTTGGGTGTCGAAGGTGTGGAACACAGTGGAGAAGCACAAGAAGGGCACCTACACCTCAATTATTCATGGCAAATACAACCATGAGGAGACGATCGCGACGAGTTCGTTTGCAGGAATTTACTTGGTCGTGCTGAATTTGGCTGAGGCTGAGTATGTCTGCAATTACATTTTGCAGGGTGGCGATCGCGAGGAGTTTTTAGCGAAGTTCCGCAAGGCTTGTTCGGAGGGTTTTGATCCAGACAAGGATTTGGAGCGGATTGGTATTGCCAACCAAACGACGATGCTCAAGGGCGAAACTGAGCAGATCGGCAAGCTGTTTGAGCATACGATGCTGAAGAAGTATGGCCCGGCGGAATTAAATCAGCATTTCCTCAGCTTCAATACCATCTGTGACGCGACTCAGGAGCGTCAAGATGCCATGTTTAAGCTGGTGGATGAGCAGGTAGACCTGATGATGGTCATCGGTGGCTACAACTCATCGAATACAACTCATTTGCAAGAAATTGCGGTGGAGCGGGGCATTCCTTCTTATCACATTGATTGTGTAGAGCGGATTTTGTCGCGCGATCGCATTGAGCACAAGCCTTTACACCGGGAGATTGAGGTGGCGGAGGGTTGGCTACCGGATGGGCCGTTGGTGATTGGGGTGACTTCGGGGGCTTCTACGCCGGATAAGGTGGTGGAGGATGTGATTGAGCGGATTTTTTCGCTGAAGGCATCTGTTGCGGTTGGTTAGTTATTGCAAAATCAAGACTTGAGGGCACCTGCCCTCAAACTCCCGCTGAGGGACGGTTGCGTCCCCCAGACCCCCTCCAAACGAATCTGACTGTGGGCATTTCGATTCTTCTGTTTTTCTTCTGACTCCTGACTTCTTTTTCATCCTTCATCCCTACCCCCTCATCCCTCACTTTTCCCTTTCATCCCTCACTTTTCCCTTTCATCCCTCATCCCTCATCCTTTCACTCCCCCCTGCCCATTCGGCTCAAGAAGGCTCGCAACCGATCGCTCTGAGGCTGCGTTAATACTTGGCGGGCGGGTCCGGTTTCTTCGATTTGGCCTTGGTGGAGGAAGAGGACGCGGTGAGCGACTTCGCGGGCGAATTGCATTTCGTGGGTGACGACGATCATGGTCATGCCGTCTTCGGCGAGTTGTTGCATAACTTGGAGAACTTCGCCGACAAGCTCGGGGTCAAGGGCGCTGGTGGGTTCGTCGAAGAGCATGATCTTGGGGTTCATGCAGAGGCTACGGGCGATCGCGACTCGCTGTTTTTGGCCGCCGGAGAGTTGGTCAGGGTAGGCGGTGGCTTTGTGGGCAAGACCCACTTTGGCTAAATAGGTCTGGGCGAGTTCTACGCTCTCGGTGCGGGATTTGCCGAGGGCTTTTTGAGGGGCGAGGGTGAGGTTTTCGAGGACGCTGAGGTGAGGGAACAAGTTGAATTGTTGAAAGACCATGCCGACTTGCGATCGCAGGTGGCGTAACTGGTTCATTTTCAGTCGGGGTGCTGATAGATCCATGCCGTTGACGAGTAAGCGCCCACTATTGATGGTTTCGAGACGGTTGAAGCAGCGGAGTAGAGTGCTTTTGCCACACCCAGAGGGGCCAATCACGGCAACGACTTCTCCTGGCTGGACGGCACCGCTGACTCCCTGTAGAACTCTCAAGTCACCAAAGCTTTTTTCTACCTGCTCGAACAAGATAGCTGGGGTTGTGCTGTCCATAGGGCCAGAAGAAGGAACAGATCATTTAATGCTGATTCTAGCGACACTCTGCGGTTCAGCTTGTAAGATTGACGCAATCTCTTGATTGGCGCAGCCTTGGCGATCGCCATCATCCTGCTTTTCAACTGCGGCGGAGGGAGTGGAAGCTCTAAACATATGCCGAATTTTTTAAGGTCACGTTGGCTGCAACGGTGGTTTTTGGGTTGCAGTTGTTTGCTGATGATTCTGCTGGGTCACTCAGCTTCTATTGCTCAGAGCCAAAATGTCTTGAGAGTTGGGACGGAACCTGCTTTTCCACCGTTTGAGTTTCAAGCACCGGGGGGTGGGCTGCAAGGGTTTGATATTGATTTGATGCAGGCGACCGCGCAGGCGGAAGGGTTGCGGGTGGAGTTCCAGAGTTTGCCGTTTGATGGCTTGATTCCTGCCTTGCAAGCCAGAACCGTCGATGCGGCGATTAGTTCGATGACGATCACGGCTGAGCGGCAGCAAACGGTGGATTTCTCGCGGCCATATTTCAAGGCGGGTTTGGCGATCGCGGTTCGGGCCAACAATACCAGCACAACTGATCTGGCTAGTTTGCAAAACCAGACCATCGGTGTCCAGATTGGCACAACAGGCGCAGAAACCGCCCGCAAAGTTCCTGGTGCAACCATTCGCACGTTTGATTCGGCTCCCTTGGCGTTGCAAGCACTACTCAACGGCAACGTGAGTGCGGTGATCAATGATGCACCTGTGACGTTGTATGCGATTAAAACCAACAACCTCACCGGGATTAAGGTCACGAGACAATTGCTAACAGAGGAGTTTTACGGCATTGCGACACCCAAAAATTCTCCTAATTTGGCCAGAATCAATGCTGGCTTGACCCGCATCCTCAGCAATGGCACCTATGACCAAATCTACCGTAAATGGTTTAACGCCCAGGCTCCTTCTCTCGCTACAGCTACGGTTCCTGGTTCAACCCTTCAATCTGAAACCGCTCCCTCGGCTACTTCCGGTGCAGTCATCACGCGAGCCCTACCCATTCTGCTACAAGGCGCTTTAATTACGTTGCAATTGACTGCACTCTCAGTTTTGCTGGGATTAATCGGTGGCACGCTGATGGGGTTGGCGCGGCTCTCTGCTTCTCGGCCTTTACGTTGGTTCGCGAGAGCCTACATTGACTTTTTTCGCGGTACGCCGTTGTTGGTGCAGATCTTGATGATCTACTTTGGCATTCCAGCTTTGGTTCAGGGGCTAGGTTTTACCTTTACATTTAACCGTTTGGGTGCAGCGGTGTTGGCTCTGAGCCTCAATAGCACAGCGTATCTAGCTGAAATTGTGCGAGCGGGGATTCAGTCGATTGAGGTGGGGCAAGTAGAAGCGGCGCAATCTCTCGGTTTAGGGCCAGGACAAACGCTGCGTTATGTGGTTTTTCCGCAGGCATTTCGGCGCATGTTGCCACCTTTAGGCAACGAGTTCATCACCCTACTAAAGGATACGAGTTTGGTTTCTGTGATTGGGTTTGAGGAACTGCTCCGCCGAGGGCAATTGATTGTGGCCGACAACTACCGCGCCTTTGAAATCTATGCCGCTGTTGCCTTAGTCTACTTAGTCCTAAATTTACTTTCCTCTCAAGCCTTTAGCTTTCTAGAAGCCCAGATGAACCCAAATAAGCGATCGCGACAATCCAGTAGTTCCGACTAAATTTCTATCTGATTAGCTGCGCCGAGCATCGCTGCGTTTAGCCTCTATCGCTGAGTTAGATACACCATCAACTGACGCTGCTTTAGACTGCTGCTGATCGTAAAAGTAAACGGTACGAATCGGATAAGGAATAGAGATACCGTCGCGATCGCAAGCTGCTTTCAATGCGATCATCACATTGGTTTGAATCCGACGAACTGTGGCTTTCGGCGGCAGCGTCCAATAACGCACCATCAAGTCAATAGAACTTTCACCAAAGCCCACAATATCTACTTCTGCCGCTGGCTTGACTAATACTCCGTCTATTTGGTTCACCGTCTGTAGCAGAGTTTGAATAGTCTGGGGCAGAGGTGTAGTGTAATCAACCCCAATGGCTAGATCAGTGCGGCGGTGGGGCATTGCAGTCAAAACTTGGATCGGGCTGGTAAAGACAATCGAGTTGGGAATTACGACCCGCTCGCCTTGATAAGTACGAATTTGAGTGGAGCGAATGGTGATTTCTTCCACCGTGCCCTCGAAATCATTCACAATGATCTGGTCATGCAGGCGAAACGGTTCATTTAGCAACAGCAAGACGCCCGCCAAGAAATTCTTGAAGATGTCTTGAAAGGCAAAGCCGATCGCAACTGAGCTTAACCCCAACAAGCCAATAATGTCGCCCACGCCTAAATCGGGAAACGCCATCACACTGGCGACCACCACTCCCACCACCCAAGTGGCGACATAGCTCATTTGCATCAGCAGCGATCGCAGAGATGGACTCCGGACCATGCGCCCCATTGTGGCAGCTGTGAGGTTTTGCAACACGTTGGCAGCATAGCGAGTTAACAACAGCACAATCAGAGCCAGAACCAGCCCTGGAAATGCCTCCACTGCTTGACCAATGAGATTCAATAAACTGGAGCGAACTTCTTGGACTAGTGCACTCATAAGCAAGACCGACTCACATTTCTCCGCTAGCACCCTCTCACGCTCAGCGATCGCTCAACAACTACGAAAAGATAGAAAGTGTGGGGTTGCACTAACACGATTGAGTTAGTGCAACCGCTCATCTATATGACAAACTTGTTCTAAACTCTCCTCCCACCTTCCTATGATTGGACTGGAAAAAATCGCCCTTCAAGCAGCCAGTATGGGTTTGGCTAGCATTTTCAGCCGTGTGGTTTGGGAGGGAGGCGGCAAGCTGCTCGGTTGGATGGGCAAAAAAAGCCTAGATGAAAAAACCAAACAGGCGATCGCGGAAGCTTCCGTTCAGTACATCCAAAACTATGGCGAGCGTCACGGCATCCTCAAGGTTTTGGGCATGCGTGAGCCTGCGCCTTTAGAGTCGGTCTATACGACGGTGCAATTGCTCGACAAGTGGGATCTGCGTCGGTTTGAGTCGATTGAAACCTTAGAAAAAGCCTATCGTCAAACGCGATCGCGCAGCTTTCAACCACGCGAATCTAGCCGTCAAGATGGCCTGAGAGTTGCCAATGAAAAACAATATTTGATGGTGCTGGGTGGTCCGGGGGCTGGTAAATCTACATTTCTCCGCAAGTTGGGTTTGGAAGCACTCAAGGGAACCCAAGGTGGCTATGAGCATGAATGTATCCCGGTTCTGATTGAGCTAAAGAGTTTTACCAGCAGCAAGATCAACATCGAGAAAGCGATCGCTCAGGAGTTCAAAATTTGTGGCTTTCCGCACTCCGAAGAAGCCACGACTCAACTGTTAGAGCAAGGCAAACTCTTAATTTTATTAGATGGTTTAGATGAAGTTCCTGGCAGAAATCTGAATGAAGCGATTTGCCAAATTCAAAACTTTGTCGATCAGTACGACCAAAACCGTTTTATCGCCTCTTGCCGTCTCGCCGCCTATCGCCATAACTTCCGGCGCTTTACTGATGTGGCAATGGCTGACTTTGATGCTTCTCAGATTAAGCAGTTCATTCACAACTGGTTTCGCTCCGACGCAGATCAGCAGGCAGGCACCGGGCAGAAGTGTTGGGAGTTGCTGTTAAAACCAGAAAACGCCGCTGCCAAGGAATTAGCTCACTCGCCGCTATTACTGACGCTACTTTGTTTGGTCTACGATCGCTCCCAAAATTTCCCCAACAATCGCAGCGTACTTTATCGCAAAGCCCTCCGAGTCTTGCTAGAAGAATGGGCTTCAGAAAAGCGCATTTTACGCGATGAAATCTACCAAGGTTTAAGTACAGAATTAGAAGAGATTTTATTGTCAGAAATTGCCTATAGCGCGTTCAAATCAGACCGACTTTTCTTCTCTCAAGGTGAAATTGTCAGCCAAATCAAGACTTTTTTAACTGACAACTTAAACGCGCCTAAGCACTTAAATGGAGAGGCAGTGTTGGATGCGATCGCCATTCAGCAAGGCATTTTGGTCGAACGGGCAGAAGATGTATTTTCCTTCTCCCATTTGACATTGCAAGAATATCTCACCGCCCAGTACATTGCTGACAATCATCAAGTCGCTCGCTTAGTCGCCGATCACCTCACGGACCCCCGCTGGCAAGAAGTATTTCTGCTGGTAGCAGGGCTAATGCGGCATGGCGCTGATGAACTGCTAGTTCGCATGGCACGCAAAACTCGTCGCTACATCACCACTCCCAAGTTGCAAGCTTTGTTGCAGTGGGCGCATCAGATTACAGAGGGGCCAGGCACGACCGTAAAACCTGTAGTCAAACGGGCTTCAGCCTTGTTTCTCGCTTTAGCCCGCGATCGCGCCTTGGATCTCGTCCGGGTACTCCATCCCAACACCGCTCGCGTTTTAGATCTGGTGCGAACTCTGGATCTGGTTTGTGCCCCAGCCCCAGTGCAAGCGATCGATTTAGCTCGCGCTATGGAGTTAGCCCGCAACTTGGAGCTAGATTGTGTCCCCGCTCGTGCCCGTGCTCGTACTCGCAGCCTCAACCGAATTCCTGCCCGAACTTTAGCGCGCGCTGTTACTAACTCTTTGGCCCAAGAGTTCAGCAAGAGCCAACTGTTTAACAGCGTCAACTTTCACCCATTAATTGCTCGTCTGGATGCCCTCAAAACAAAAGCCCCAGATACCAGCCAACCCTACGAAGTGCAGCAAGCCTTTCGCGATCGCCTCTCTCAAGTCTGGCTGCATGCCCTGAAGCTGGATGCGGCCCTAGTCGATTTGTCCGCGGCAGAGGTACAGGCCCTAGAACACTATCTTTACGCCAACTGCCTACTGGTCCGTTGCAAGCAAGCAGCCGTGAGGGTTTCCGCCAAAACTTGGGAAGAAATTGAAACGCAAATGCTATTTGTAGCAGGCTGCTGAGCCTTCCTAACTAGCCTTCGCTTGTTTTACCATCAACGCGCTACAAGCACCCTTCGTATCAATCGTACTCAGTTGGTATCGCGCCACCAGTTGGGTTTTGATCGCCGGAATACAAGTCACAACGACTTGATTGTTCGGCACAGTTTGCTCAGGAGTCACCAACGCGATCGCATATTTAGGATCTAAATCAGCCGCTTTCACATAAAAAAGCGTATGGGCTCTGCGTCCTCCCACCGTTCCTTTAGCCACATCCATCACCTGAAATGTAGTTAATTCTGGTTGAGTTTTTTGCAAGCGACGCAAGTAATATCCCAACTGTACTTCTGGTGGGTCGTGAGGGCGAGAATGAACATAGGTGCCACTCACTTTACGAGCCATTCTGAGCGAAGGTAAAAACAGCAAAGCGCATACAAACAAACCTGCAATTAGCTGTTGTTTAGAACGTGGGTTTACCCGTAAATATTTGATTAACCAGTGACAAGCTTCAGCAACTCCTAGCCCAATTAGCAATGCCGCGATCGGATATTGTGGGACGTTGTACCAAGCCAGTTTAGTTTGAGAACTAGAAACAACTAGAAAGTGACAAATTAAGTAAAAACCACAGAAAGCCCCCAAAGCTTTAATTAACCGCTTTTGACTGATTTGAGTAACGACCAAACCAGGCAAAAGCAGATACAGCCAAGGGATAAAGGTACGCTGCATCTGTTGCAGATAAAACCAAAAGTTACCTGTATGTCCCTCTACCGACTCTGAGTAGCGCCCCACCTCATTACTTAACATTGCTTCTAGGTAGCCTGGGTTGTAATACTCCCGCAGCAGGTAGTAGCTTAACCCAGCTCCGATCACGAAAATTGCCGAGCCATAGAATGATGGCGATCGCAATAATTGACCCAACCGTTTTTGATAAATTGTGTAAACAAAAAGACCTAACAATGGAATCAAGGCGGCGATCCCTTTTGTCCACATTGCCAATACAATCGCGATCGCGGTTAGCCATAGATACCAAGGCTTTTTGGAACTGCTGGCATGGATATAGACAAAATAAGCGAGGGAATAAACGGTAATCCATAAAGTTAGCAGGGCATCATAATCTCCCGTTCTCGCCACATGCTCTGCTACATACCCATAGCTAGTCATTAAGACAAAGGCACTGGTAATTCCGACCACCAAGCTTTGCAAGTAAAAGGTAGAAAATAGAAACAAAGTTAGGACAGTTGTGGTGGCGGCGATCGCAGAAGGCAGGCGCACCGCAAATTCGTTGTAGCCAAACACTTTCATGCAGGCAACAATCAACCAAAGCAACAATGGTGGTTTGGTTCCCCACAAATCGGGCTGCCCATCAAAATAGCTGACAATAAAATTGCCATTGAGTGACATCTCTAAAGCATTCACTGCCCGCCTAGCCTCGTCATAGGTGCGCAGAGAGAGAGCATCAAGATGCCAAAAAAACACAAAATAGCAAGCTAATAAAAGAACAAAAAAACTACCAGCAACCCAGTAGTTTAACAACAGATTAAAATTAGCTAATAAACTTCGCCAAACTTCAACTTGGCCCTGACCTTTTCTCAGCGAGGTAGAAGTTAGGCTTGAAGCAGCTTCCTTGATAGGCATGGGGCAACCTATTCCTCTAAAGAGATGATTTTGAAAGCAACTTCTAGCAGATTAATTAGTAAACTCGTAAATCACAGTATCTACCATTACTTAAACACCTTTAAATACGAGGGTTTCATCACAAAAGCTCCAGCTAGAATTACATCTTAAATATTTTCAACTGTGTTATTTTTTACAATTCAATCAGACAAAAATTCTTGACTTTTGCAAGCTTAAAGCTGTTGTTCTACCAACCATGATTACAAAGATGAACTGCTCCGATTCTCCTCAAACAGCCAAAATTCAGGCACTATCAGCAAGGCTATGGTCTCGAACCCAATACCATTTCCTCGAATCACTGTGGGTAAATTTAGATGAGTAGAAATGCTGAGAGTAGCCCAGCGATCGCACCGAATTAATTTCTATCTCCGGGCAGAGTGCCGACAAAAATTTATAATGAAGGTTTGACACTTGTTCTCCTTGGCCTGTAGCTCACCATGACCACTTCTTCTCGCCGCTATCACATCACCACTTTTGGCTGTCAGATGAACAAAGCTGACTCCGAGCGCATGGCTGGCATCCTAGAAGACATGGGTTTTCAATGGTCAGAAGACCCGAATCAGGCCAACGTCATTCTCTACAACACCTGCACCATTCGGGACAACGCAGAGCAAAAAGTTTATTCCTACCTTGGTCGGCAAGCCAAGCGGAAGCACGAAGAACCGGACCTAACTTTGGTAGTGGCAGGCTGTGTGGCTCAGCAGGAAGGCGAAGCTCTGTTACGGCGAGTGCCAGAATTGGATTTGGTGATGGGACCGCAGCATGCCAATCGCCTTCAGGATCTCCTAGAGCAAGTCTTCAGTGGCAACCAAGTAGTCGCGACAGAAGCAGTCCACATTTTTGAAGACATCACCAAACCCCGTCGGGATAGCAAAGTCACCGCTTGGGTCAATGTCATCTACGGCTGCAACGAGCGCTGTACCTACTGTGTGGTTCCTGGAGTCCGTGGCGTAGAACAGTCGCGCACCCCAGAAGCGATCCGGGCTGAAATTGAGGAACTGGGACGGCAAGGGTACAGAGAAATTACGTTGTTGGGCCAAAACATTGACGCTTACGGGCGCGATCTCCCAGGTGTCACTCCCGAAGGTCGGCATCAACATACCCTCACCGATCTCCTCTACTATGTGCATGATGTTCCTAGCATCGAGCGAATTCGCTTTGCCACTAGCCATCCCCGCTACTTCACCGAGCGCTTAATCAGAGCTTGTGCTGACTTGCCGAAGGTTTGCGAGCACTTTCATATTCCCTTCCAATCCGGGGATAACGAAGTTCTCAAAGCCATGTCTCGCGGCTACACCCAAGAAAAATACCGCCGCATCATCGACACAATTCGTAGCTACATGCCCGATGCCTCAATCAGTGCCGATGCGATCGTTGGCTTCCCTGGTGAAACCGAAGCCCAATTCGAGAACACCCTGAAGCTTGTCGATGAAATTGGTTTTGACTTACTCAACACAGCCGCTTACTCTCCTCGTCCTGGCACTCCCGCTGCCCTGTGGGAAAATCAACTCAGTGAGGAAGTGAAGAGCGATCGCCTACAACGCCTCAATCATCTAGTGAATACCAAAGCCGCCGAGCGATCGCAGCGTTATCTAGGTCGCATCGAGGAAGTCTTAGTGGAAGACCAAAACAGCAAAGACCCCAGCCAAGTCATGGGTCGCACTCGTGGCAACCGCCTTACCTTCTTTCCCGGCGACATCAACGAACTTAAAGGCCAAGTGGTTCGGGTCAAAATTACGGAAGTGCGAGCCTTTAGCTTGACAGGTCAACCCGTCGTTCCAGCGATTTGCGTTTAGGGACTTCCCTGCCAGAGCCTTAGCACCGTTGGTTATCCAGCTAGCGATCGCTGATCTAAACAATTCCAGAAATTACAATCCCAGAAATTGTTCTAGATTGGCTCTGGCAAGATCAGGTGGGTGTGATACGCTAGCTGCGATAGATTGTGCCAGAAGGATCAGTCATGACGAAGCTGCGGGTGGGGTTGCTGTTCGGCGGTTGCTCAGGAGAACACGAAGTTTCAATTCGCTCTGCCAGGGCGATCGCCAACGCCTTAAACACAGACCCAAATCCTAGCAAGTACGAAGTGCTGCCTTTCTACATCCAAAAAGATGGCCGTTGGCAAGCTCCAGACATTGCTCAGTCAGTTCTAGAGTCTGGCGTACCATTGCCTTCTGAAGAAACAGGCTCACCCACTACTCGCACTCACCTTTGGCAATTCCCACCTCTAGCCGCCGAAGTTGATGTGTGGTTTCCTACTCTGCATGGACCCAACGGCGAAGATGGCACGATTCAGGGTTTGTTGCAGTTAATGCAAGTACCTTATGTCGGGTCAGGCGTGCTAGCTTCCTCGGTAGGGATGGACAAGATCGCCATGAAGAGCGCTTTTGCTCAGGCAGGTTTGGCACAAGTCAAATATATGACGGTCAATCGCTCCCAAGTTTGGTCTAACCCCTGCGTGTATCCCAAACTCTGTGACGAAATCGAAGCGACCTTGGGCTATCCCTGCTTTGTTAAGCCTGCCAACTTGGGTTCTTCAGTCGGTATTGCTAAGGTGCGATCGCGCGCTCAACTGGAAGCAGCTTTAGACAGTGCCGCGAGTTATGATCGCCGCTTGATTGTGGAAGCTGGAGTCGTCGCTAGAGAAGTGGAATGCGCAGTTTTAGGGAATGACCAAGCGCAAGCTTCTATCGTTGGAGAGATCACTTATACCAGTGATTTCTACGACTATGAAACGAAGTACATGGAAGGGCGAGCCGATTTACATATTCCTGCTCCTCTACCAGAAGCGATCGCCGCTCAAGTGCAAACACTGGCCTTGCAGGCATTTGCTGCGGTCGATGCAGCGGGATTAGCACGAATTGACTTCTTTTATGTGGAGTCTACGGGGGAAGTGTTGATTAACGAAATCAATACATTACCTGGCTTTACCGCGACTAGCATGTATCCTCAACTGTGGGCCGCTAGTGGGGTTGCCTTCCCAACCTTGGTTGATCAACTCATTCAGTTTGCTCTGGAGCGACATTCCTAAAACCAAATCACAATTTTTGGCGAGAAGGCGATCGCTTCAGTACAATCTAGAGACAATAGGGAATTCTAGCTAAAATCCCCATTTCTAAACCCTTTGGACTCCCCAGCCAAGATGAAAGTAGCTATGGTTAACCAGACTCATCCCCATCGGCAGCCACAGCTTTTGGGTACGACTTCACAACTGATACAAAAGCATCCTTTTATCCTTTGGGGAGCGTCTTTAGTCTTGGTCCTACTGCTGGGAGGATTTGCCCTTAAAGGGTTAATTTATCCTGGTCCTGTTGACCCTGTCGAGCCTGGTGAGCCAAAAGTAGCCACAGCGCCCGCCAAAGTTCCTTCTCCTGAGCTTCAGGAGCAAAACCTCAATTTATGGTTATTTAGTGCTGTTGCTTTGGGATGTGCAGCCGGTTCTATTTTCATTTCTCGGCGAATTGAACGAATGGAGCCGAAGCCCCAGCAAGCACAGCCAAAGTCAAAGCAACGAGCCATGCCCTTTCAAATGAAAGCGGCTCAAAAACGTCAGCCTGCTACAGCGACTCGTCGGCCCAGCTCACCTATGCGCCGCAAAAAAGCAGCAGCGGTTTCAGCCAAACGAGCCAATGCTTCAGCGGCCACTGTTCTCCACGCTGAGCCTGTGCGCATGAGTCAAAGGGGCTACTCACCAAGCCCTGTGATCATAGAACCAGTCGTCACTGTGGTTCCAGAGAACGAAAGCCATCCTTTAGACTGGGGTGAGGCGAGCTTAGCAGAGATGATGGACCTGCGCAAACAGAAACCCCTTTCCTCTTTGCTTTAGCTCTACGGCCAGAAACTTTCCATTGAGCTGAGTGCAGCCCAAGAAAAATTTCATCTTAGGTTTGCGGCTGAAGTTTAGCGATCGCTCCCCAGTCCTTGATCGTAGATTCGGTCCACATCCAGTTCTTGCTTAAGGCATCAGGCTGGAAGGCCACTGGATTCTCAGTCATCACTTTTTGATAAAGCTTGAGCGCTTCATTTTGCAGGTTAGCGCGTTGCTCGGCAGGTTGACTTTGGGCAGACTTGGCTAGCACTAGGGCTAGGCCAGCATAAGCCATCAGATTCTCTTGGTTTCCTGGCCTTGCAGTTGCGGCTGGTGCTGTTGCTGCCGTTGGAGTGGTAGCAATGACACCTGGCTCAGATGGCGTGGTCGTTTGTGCTTCTTCTTGCAAGTAGAGCGCTTGGAACCAAGCTCGATTAGCTCGGTCCCAATTCTGTTCAGCGTAGTAAGCGAAGCCTAAAGCATTCTGATACAGCGCTAGGGAGGCTGCATCCGTCTGTTCAGCTTCAGCTTGTTGGCGAACCGCAGTTTCCCAGTAACGACGGGCATCATCAACGCTATAGTCTTGGTTGCCCGTTTGCATGGACTGCCAAGCCAAGCGACCCCGTAGAAAACTCACGGCTGGATCATCAATCACAGTATTAGGAACGGCAGCCAAGGCAGCACTGGCTTGAGGCAAGGCTCCACGATCCAGCAGTTCCGAGATCGCTTGTTGCCCTGCGACCAGTTGTTTCCGACTCAGGTAGTCAATAGCAGCGGCTGTGACTGTAGCCGTATTAGTTGCTTTCAGGTCTAATGTAGTTTGGTTGGTTTGCGGATCAATGGCAAAAGAATTGTTGGAGTTGTTAGAGATAGATTCGGGCAAGGCTGGAATCGAAACTTGAGGACTCCGGTTTCGCTGGAACCACCAAAAACCTAGCAAAGCGATCGCCGTAACTCCTGCTGCCGCTAAAATCAGCCACAACTTAGAACGTCTGCGAGGCTGCTGCAACCAAACACCCCAGCCGCTAGAACTTCGACGAGGATATTCAGGCTGTAAAGCTGAGTTTCTACCTGTGGTTGAGTTCGTGCCATCAGGCAGTGCCGCCAGGCTCACCGCTTGTTGATATGCTGTTTTAGCTTCTGCGATCTTGCCTTGCTTGTATAGCGCTAAAGCCAAGTTACTGTACACCTCAGCCAAGCTGGGGTTAATTTTTAGGGCTGCTTGGTAGGCAGCGATCGCATCCGCAAAGTTACCTTGTTGATAGAGGGCTAATCCTAGCTGGTTGTAGGCATCAACATCATTGGGATTTGCTTGAATTGCTCTTCGAGCCGTGGCGATCGCGGTACTAGCATTGGTAGGGGCAGCTAATCCTTGCTCTAAATCCGAGAAGACTTGGCTTAAGCGTGGATCGATCGCTGGGTTGGTAGGCGGCGTTTGGGGTGGCGAGTTGCGAGAAGGCGTGGACTTAAGCGAGGTAGGTTGGGGTTTGGGTGAGCCTGGCAAATCCAGATAAGGGGGGCGCTGAGGTTCTGATCGGAGATTTTCAGCCCCAGGAGCAGACAAAAACGGTTCTTCTGCGGCCAGTTGGGGATCGGCAGGATTTTTTGACAACTGCTCAATCAACTCAGCCACTAAAGCCGAGTCGGCTTCGGACCCGAACTCATCATCAAACTCCAGATCATCTAACTCACCCAGGTCTTCGTCACCATAGTCGTAGGGCTCGTCCTCTAAATCTGCTGCTATGCCATTTAAAGACTGAGCGGAGGCTAGGAAGGCTTCCTCGTCAGTCAAACCAGAATGATGAACCTCTCCTAAGGGAGTTAAGTGATTGGTAGGGCGATCGCTAGGACTCCGCCAACGTGCAGTCGCCATTTCTTGAGCCGCACTGTACAGGTCTGGAACGTTCCCAGTGATCAACTGCCCATCAAATTCGGGATGCAGATAGAGAATGGGCAAAGCCCAGTACAACTGGTGAGAGCCATAGGCCGAGATCAACCCCTGACGCGCCCGACTCAAGCTGAGATCCACTGGATACCCTTGCTTCAGATTGCGATAAAACAAGCGGGTTAAGGTCAGTGCCACATCATCTGGAATCCGCTCAGCCATTGCCAATACGCCAGGAATGCCCCGCTGCACCAAAGCTTCAGCGAGATTCTGTTCGCCAATCTCATGCTCCAAATCTGAAGTGGCGGTATAGGCACTACGGCAGGAGTTAAACACCACCATGCGGATGCCATTGTTGACCAAAAGCCCAGCCAAGTCATCTCCACTCAGCACCTCGGTTAGCCCAGTTTTGCCGTTCACCAAGTAGAGGTTGCCTCCTGCAGCCCCTAAGTTGCTGTGGCCCGCATAGTGCAAAACTTGAAACTGGCCTTGCTCTAGAGCTTGAGTCAACTGCTCGCGATCGGGTTGGTCTAAGATCGTCAACTGAATTTCTGCTGTGCCGCCACCTGCTTCTGAGGCAGCTCCATGACGGCCACGCAATTCTTCTTGTAGGTGTAGGGCTTCACGTTTCAGCTCCAGTTGCTCTTGATCCGTTGGAGCTGCGATCGCCATCAAAATCTTGAGTGGTTGTTGCGACTCACGCATCAACTCTCTCAGAGCTGTCGTTGCCCCGACTAAACCTGGGCTGGGTTGATAGCGAGAAAATAAAACATCTGTGCCCGTCGCTAAAGGCCGAGAAGCGCCACCTACGCGATGCCGCTCTCCGGTGTGCAATACCTCCCACGGCAAGCGAACTAAGCGGGCTCCTTTTAAGCCTAAACGTAAACGCAAAACTTCTCGCCGATGCTGGGCAATTCCTTGTGCGGTCATCCAGCTATCGCGGATCGTACCCTGGAACAAAGCATTATAAAGCTGCTGTCCTAACGCTACCAAATGCCGTGGCGGTAGATTTTGGTTCGGCTCGCTGCCTCCGAGCACCAAGTCCAGTTCGCGATCGCCTGGGTTATGCAGTTTATCTATCCCAGGATCAAAAGCATCTTCCTGCAACAATCCCAGCAGCGGGTCATTCATCAATTGGCGCGCCTGATTTAGCCACTCTTCAACGGGCCAAACCACTTGTTCTTCGGCTAGAGGTACCCCTGGGGCAACTCGCTCCGTCCGTATTAAATACTCATCTTCCCCAACTGGGGTAACAGAAAGATGAAATTCCTGCGTCACAGCTACACTCCGCAAGACCATTAACCTACAAATGCACTCCTGCTCTCAAGCTCTTTTTTGAGAGCTTCCATCCACCACTGATGCCAAATCGGCTCTCACTCTACTCTAATGACAATCCTGCCCAAAAGCTTGAAATGAGCTAGAGCGAGCGGAGGAGTTACAGAGAGCACAACATCCTTCGCTCTTTAAGGAATGACGATGAAGTTAGGCAAAAAGTTACCAGTCATTTGCCACTTAATCAGAGAAATTGTCCATTTGTACAGACAAACTTCCGGATCTCAAGGCAGGGCGCTAGAAAAGTAGTTTGGTAGATGCACCCTGATTTTAATCCTCTGGCTCCTTCGGGCAGTCGGGGGATTTCCTTTTGTGGGCTGGCTCAAGGCCTGGATCTTCACTAGAGCTTGATGCGATCGCTCAATTGCCTTGATTGCGGCTTCATAAGCTCGATGCTATGGTCGGAAAGCAGCTAGCCCCTGGTTTCGCAGATGGCATCCGCTTTATCCACGATTACGAAAAATATTCGTCAACAGCTTTTGGGCAATCGTTCTGTGCTGTGGATCAATGGCTTAACCTTGGTGCTTTTCCTGGTTTTGCTCACGCATGCCAAAGTTTGGGGTAGTCCCCAGGAAATTGAGTTCTTATTTCATAAAGCAGACCCCACCAAACAGCCTCACCTAGGCTTTCTCACCCTGATCTCCAATGTGCTGTGGGGCTTACCAGTGGCCTATTGTGCCTTTAGCTTAGGCTTGATGAAGCAGATTCACCCTCAGGGTAGATTGGACCGTTTTCTCCTGCTCTCTGCCACTGGAATTTCGATCATTTTGATTGATGAAGTTTACCGAATTACGATTAGTTTGGTAACTTGGTTTGGCGTTTCCAAAGTGCTAATTGCCAGCCTTTATGGCGTAGCTGCCTTGGGCTATATCTTCAGCTTTCGGAAACGGATTCACTCCACACCCTACGCCTTGCTCTTAGCAGCGATTAGTCTAGTTGTCATTTCCAGGGTGGTCGATTTGCTCAGAATTGCGGCTCCAGGGGCACCTGCCAGAATGCTGCTAGAAGATGGCACAAAGCTTTTGGGACTGGTGAATTTGACTTTGTACTGGTGGCTGGTCTGTCAGCAAGAAGTTTTGCGATCGCTTCAGCGATATCGTCAACCCACCTCTGTAAACGCGCATCAGCACCTATGATCGAAATTAAACCCTAGCGTCAGCTTGTGAGCCGCGATCGCAGGGTTGCTTCTAGTTTCGCTCATTCTAGTTTTGCTCAACGAAGGCAAGGGAATTTTATGGATCGAGCTGTTATCAAGTTTTCTTCAGAAGACTGTGGGACTTGCCACAAAATGTCCTTCTACGACCAAAAAGTGGCTGAAGAACTCGGTCTCCGCTTCATCAACTGCATGATGCAAGATACGGCTACTTACCGCCAGTATCGCAAGATTTTGCTGGCCCAATATCCTGACAAAGAAGGGATGGGGTGGCCCACTTATATTGTTTGTGACTCTCCTGATGCAGAATTTAAGATTCTTGGAGAAGTCAAAGGCGGCCACCCCAAAGGTGAGTTTAGAAGTCGGTTACAGGCGGTTCTAGAAACAGTTCCGGCTGGCGAAGGTTAATCTTTCACTTCAAATTTGGTGACTTCTAAAACGGGGCCAATCATAGCGAATGTCATCACATCCTCCCGGATTTGGCCCTCTACAGTCACTTGGATGCCAGACTTTTTCAAGTCATCGGGAGCTTTGTGCAGTTCGTAAGATTGGCCGTCTTCGCCAACTAACGCCCAGGTACCAGGTCCGATGCCTTTGCGCTCGATTTTGCCCGTGACTTTCACACTCATGCGGCTTCTCCTTCTCCTCTCGTTACCAGATAGGCTAACCCGAAACACAACAGGGCGTTTACGGCTAAGTAAGCTTGGGCGATCGCGCCTGTACCGAGCCAAAGCAGGTGTGGAGACATAAACGCACTAACAGCTAAGCAAGAGGCGACTCCCAAAGTTGTGCCAACGGCAAACCACTTCCATTCCGCATGGCCGAGAAGCAAGGCCAGCAAGAGGAAGGGAATCAAAACGCTGGCAAAGATAGGATTCAGTGCATTTGTCCCTTGAAGCGCTGTGCCTAATTCGGGAATTGAACTACCCATCACCCGGAAGGGCCACTGGGGCAAATCCATAATATAAAAGCCGCGAAAGACAAATAGCCCTGCGCTTCCAGCAACTAACCCACTAGTGAGCGACCAACTCCAGAAAGGTAAGTAGTTGCGGAGGAACCAAGCCAGTAAGTAGGACCCCAGCACCATTGCGACCTTAGGTAGTAGGGCCACGGCACCGCCATCAATCCAAAAACGGGGGTTGAGATAGCCATTATCCCGCAGCCAGCGGAAGAAATCGCGGAAGGTGATTTGCCCTCGCATTGCCAGTTTCACAGCATTGGCGGCATCTAAGTGACCTGCCCCATAGTAGTTGAGACCGTCATCTGTGACGGCGCGGGCCGACTCCAAAAGTACATTCCGAATCGCATCGGGTTCTTGTACCCCAGACGCTTTGATCAGCGCTGCTACACCAGCCACATGAGGAGCAGCCATGCTAGTGCCTTGGAAAGCCGCAAAGATCGGTTCGCCCGTTTCTGCATTAATGGTATTTTGCAGAATGCCGCCTGTGCTGTCTTCACCTTGGGTTTGGCCACCGGGGGCTGCGATATCTACACCTGCCCCATAGTTGGAGTAGATAGCTTTTTCACCTGTCGGGCCTAAAGCGGAAACTCCAATCACATGTGGGTAGCGAGCGGGGTAAGAAGCTGAGTTTTGATTGGCGTTGCCTGCGGCAGCGATGATCACCACGCCTTTGTCATGCGCATAGGCGATCGCTTCTTGCATGATTTCACTTTCGCCGCCACCCCCCAAGCTCATATTGATCACATCAGCATCGTGGTCTGCGGCAAACTTAATTGCTTCGGCAATATCGGCCACTGTGCCGCCACCCGCTGCACTCAAAACCTTCAAAGGCATCAGGTTTGCTTCATAAGCAACTCCCGCTACACCATAACCATTGTTAGTGGATTGAGCGATCGTGCCTGCGACGTGAGTACCATGACCGTTGTCATCACTAGCATCACTGCGATCGCTGACAAAGTCGTAGCCTTCCACAAACTGGGTGTCTTTGAGGTCAGGTACCCGGCTAACTCCCGTATCGATTACGGCGACGGTGACCCCACTGCCCTTAGTTTCATCCCAAGCAGCTTCCGCATTAATGCTTCTGAGGTTCCATTGCTTGCTGTATTCGGGATCGTTAGGGGCGAAAAAGGCTCGATAAATATAGTTCGGCTCGATCGCTTCGGTAGACTTAGCCAGTTTAGATTTTTGTAGCGCTTGTAGAAGTCGAGAATTTCCTTCCACAATGTAAAGATGATCGCCCTCGGAAAACTCGCTATTTAACCGAGGCTTCACTTGATACTGCTGCGCGATCGCATCCAACTGTTGTTGAATTTGCACCGCTGGAATATCCTCGCGAAAATCCAGCACAATCGATTCGTAGGTTCCGTTCGCTGCCAATCCTTTAAAGCTGGCGATCGCTAACATTAACCCCGCCAGAAACAAGCCCACCAGCCCCAACCTTCTCATAGAAAATCATTACTACAGCTCGTTGCCTTCAACCATAGCTCACGCACTAGGGGGTAGCGGTAATATTGCAGGATAGTTACGGACTGATAATTTTTCTGGATTATCTCTAAACTCGATTATGGAAAGAGGTCTTTTGTGGCTACCCTTGCTAAGTGTCTTTATTTGGCTTGCTTGGGCAGGTTGGAACGAGTATCAAAAAGTAGAAGCTTACCGCCGCTGGGCCGAACAATTTGAGCGAGCTAAATACGATATTTACGCCGTTCTGGGGCAGCAGGGCAGTGACCTTACTTGGGGGCAACCCACCCGTCGCGGCCCAATTAATTTAGCTGCTTTTTCACTCAAGGAAGTTCAAGCCATTCGCCTACTAGTGGACGACCAAGCAGTAGACTTAAACGCATTGCCACAAAAAGGTCGTAGTATTTTTCTGGAATTTTCTTTACCTAACCCAGCCCAGCCCATTCGCATCCCTTTCACGGATGTCACATTAGCAGCGAATTGGGGTAGACATCTGCAACAAGAACTTGCTAGCTACTCCTAGCTGTTTAGCGCCTCGCGACTTTGGCGATCGCCCCAACGTATTTTATAAAAGCTAGTAAAATTCTTGGAATTTGCCACGTTGCATGCTAAATCTGGCAACCTAGGGCAACGAGCGGCCAATTCCTCCTCTACTAGGAGCGATCCCCTCTTATATTTAGCTTTAGCGATCGCAAATTAAGCCAGTAGCGATTAAACTTCTACAGGGTTGGTTGCAAACACAGTCAATTCCTCGTTAATTCAGTTGATGGTTTGGTAACCAGTCTGCTCTTCACCCAATTGCCCAATTGCCCATTCCTCGCTGCACTCGCAAACTTATGCATCTTCCCCCGTCCCTACATACTCTTCATTTTGCGAATTGAGAGGTGCCGATGACTAGTATTTCAGCAGTCTCTCAAAACGAACTCGCGCAAAGACGCCAGAAGCTCCGCCAAGAACGACGCTTGAAAGCCTTGCAAACCAGTTGGCGCACTATAGCAGTCAGCGGTCTAGCGGGAGGACTCGCTTGGGTGATCACCTTGCCAGGTTGGGTGATTCGCCAACCCGAACAAGTTGCGATCGCAGGTAATCGGTTTCTCTCGTCTCAAGCCATTCAGTCTTTATTGCCAATGGCTTATCCTCAATCGTTGCTGCAACTTGAACCTCAAGCGATCGCAGCCCAGCTAGAATCAAAAGCGCCGATCGAGGATGCCACTGTAGCACGTCAGCTATTCCCCCCCAGGCTGATTGTGCAGGTCAAAGAACGCTATCCCGTCGCCATGATCTCCGATCTCCCTAACGCTGAAGCTATTAAAGACAAAGAGACAAAACCAGCAGCAGGTCTCTCAAATGTGGGATTTCTGGATGCGAATGGTGTCTGGATTCCCATTGAGAGCTATACTTCCTTTGACCAATCGTTCCAGTTGCCAACTCTCAAAATTGTTGGCTATCAAGAACAGAAGCGATCGCATTGGGCTGAGCTGTATCAAGCAGTTAGCCAAAGCCCTGTTAAAGTCACAGAAATTGACTGGCGTGACCCAAGCAATATAGTCCTTAAAACTGAGTTAGGAATCTTTCATTTCGGCTCTTATAGTTCTAGATTTGCTGAGCAAATCCAAGCGATGGATCAGCTACGAAAACTCTCAGACAAGCTGAATCCCAAGCAAGTTGCTTATGTCGATCTACAAAATCCAGATGCTCCCTCAATTCAAATGCAGAAGACCAATAACTCGGTAAAATCTAATACGGATAGCACTGATTGAGCTTGCCACCTGTAGGTAATAAGTCAGCGATAACTGTCTTTAGGAATGCTGCTGATCAGTCAGATCAAATCAGATTAAAGATGGGTGGGAGCCTAATGCTATCATTGGTTTTTCAATCGACTTACCCTATAGTTAACTAGAGTTGCCCAGCGCTGCCCAGAATTAAAAAGTTGTTTATAAGTCATCCCCGATCCAATGACATCTAATAGTACATCTAATAGTAAATTGGGCTCTATCACCGAAGGCTCCCACGCAGAAGAGCAATCCTCTTTCTCAGTGGCAGATACTGCCAAAAACCCGTTCAGCAACTCTACAGTTCGGTTTAATCAATCTCGCGACGCAAAAGTTGTGCTAGAAGAATCTCGGATGGAGGGGATTGTCCCCAGTAGTGTTGCCAAAATCAAAGTAATTGGCGTTGGTGGTGGGGGTGGCAACGCAGTCAATCGCATGATTGCCAGCGACGTATCAGGAGTTGAGTTTTGGTCCGTTAATACGGATGCTCAAGCTTTGGCTCAAGCGATGGCCCCCAAGCATTTACAAGTTGGCCAAAAATTGACTCGCGGTCTAGGTGCAGGTGGTAATCCGGCGATCGGGCAGAAAGCAGCAGAAGAGTCCCGCGATGAAATTGCAGCAGCCCTAGAAAACTCTGACTTAGTGTTCATCACCGCTGGCATGGGTGGTGGCACCGGAACTGGCGCAGCTCCGATTGTGGCTGAGATTGCTAAGGAAGTAGGTGCTTTAACGGTAGGAGTCGTAACTCGTCCGTTTACCTTTGAAGGCAGACGACGCACCAGCCAAGCCGATGAGGGCATCGCAGCGCTACAGAGCCGAGTCGATACCTTAATTGTTATTCCCAACGACAAACTACTGTCGGTGATCTCCGAGCAGACTCCGGTTCAGGAAGCATTCCGAGTCGCTGATGATATTCTGCGCCAAGGGGTGCAAGGCATTTCTGACATCATTACCATCCCTGGTTTGGTCAACGTAGACTTTGCTGACGTACGAGCCGTGATGGCTGATGCAGGCTCTGCCTTAATGGGCATTGGCATTGGTTCTGGCAAGTCACGGGCAAGAGAAGCCGCGATGGCTGCTATTTCATCACCCCTTCTGGAATCCTCCATTGATGGAGCTAAAGGGGTAGTCTTCAATATCACGGGCGGCACTGACTTAACGCTCCATGAAGTCAATGCTGCTGCCGAAATCATCTATGAAGTCGTTGATCCCAATGCCAATATCATCTTTGGGGCAGTCATCGACGAGCGTATGCAGGGAGAAATTCGGATCACGGTCATTGCCACAGGTTTTACGGGTGAGGCTCAACCCGCAGCTCAACCCGCTAGAGTCGCGCCACTGCGCCGAGGTGTCACCCCTCCGATTACGCCTCAGGCCCCTCAAACGCCAGTCAACGAACCGAGAAATAGACCTGGTGAACCAGACATTCCTGAGTTTCTTCAAAGAAGAAGAGAGAGACCCCCAACTCGTTAAAGACTCGCTCAAGAGTTGAGTGCCCTTAGGCAGTGATATTTCAGTTCGTCACTTTGGATTGATTTAATATGACCCTGACAGGGAATTCACGGATTCCTGTGGCACTGACGATCGCGGGTTCTGATAGCGGTGGTGGGGCAGGAATTCAGGCTGACTTACGCACTTTTGCCTTTCATCAAGTGCATGGCACTAGTGCGCTCACTTGTATCACGGCCCAAAATACTTTAGGAGTCAATCGCGTTGATGCGTTGCCTGCTGCGGCTGTCGTGGCTCAGATAGAAGCGGTGGTGCAAGACATCAGGGTGCAAGCGACTAAGACGGGGATGCTGCTGAACCAAGAAATTATCGCAGCGGTGGCACAGCAGGTGCAGCTTTTGCGACTGCAGAATTTGGTCGTCGATCCAGTCATGGTGTCTCGGACTGGAGCACAGTTGATCGATGACTCGGCGATCGCCACATTAAGAGATGCCTTAATTCCCCAAGCTGCGATCGTCACCCCCAATCGCTACGAGGCTCAACTTTTAAGCGGTCTGACAATCGTCACACTCGATGACATGCAAGCAGCGGCTCAACGGATTTATCAGCTAGGAGCTAAAGCAGTATTGGTCAAAGGCGGGGGCATGGCTGGCGAACTGCGAGGGGTTGATGTCTGGTTTGATGGCCAGCATCTAGAAACTTTGACCACTTCTAGTGTTGACACAAAAAACACCCACGGCACTGGCTGCACTCTCTCAGCCGCGATCGCCGCCAATTTAGCAGACGGCAAAGATTTACTGTCTGCTACCAAGATGGCTAAAGACTACGTCACTACAGCCTTGACTCACGCTCTGGATATTGGGAAAGGACAAGGCCCTGTAGGTCACTTTTTCCCTTTATTGTCCCGCTGAGAGTTTAGCTGTAGGTATAAGCGAACCCCTAGAACGATTCCCAGTCAGAGCACTTCTCTGTCTCTACTCCGTAGGGGTGCATGCCACAGACTAGAGGATTACCACCGTAAATTTGCCCGTGATAGTGGCTACATCCCATGCAAGCAGGATGTTTAGTGACAATTGGCTCTACGTTGTAGAACAAAGGTTCCATCGATTCTATGTCGGAACTCTCCAACCCAAAATATAGCTCTAGGAACGAGCTGGTCAGCTCATCAAGTCGCTGGTCAACTTCAGTAAAAATCGTGCCTTGTACTTGTTCTACGATTTCCTCTGAGAGCTTGGCAAAGATATCAATCGCATCATCAATATCTCGCTTTACCTCTAAAAAAAACAGCTCTACTTCATCAGCTACTAATTCGAAGCTAGTAAAGAAATCTTTTGACCAATCTTCCATAAATTTGTTGCTTGTCTGCAAGCGAGAGCGGGGACTGCGCCGAGCTTGTCTCTAGTCAGCGCCAACACACTGGATGAAACCCCCATCTACCAACTTCAGCTTTAACAATTGGTGAGGGAGACTGATCAAAAATCATAACTTAGATAGATGACTCCGTAGCATTCTGTTTACACACAGCAACTACTCTCGCTCTAGGCGCCGTAGTTCCTCTTGCAAATCCATCACTTGCTGGCGCAAATTGTCTACATTTTGCGTTTCAGCCTTAGTTGGCTCTTCATCATCTGAGAGAATTTCGATCCGTCGCGGTTCGGAGCTTGTTGGTTCTGGAGCGGGAGCTGCCCCAGGTTGCTGGGCTCGATTCACCATATCATCAACAAATCGACGGGCTTCTTCCGTACTCATTTCTCCCTTAGCCACGAGTTCATCTGCTAGTTTTTGGGCTTGTACCCGCAGTTCCCCTAACTTGCCGCCAGCTTTCTCGCCTGCATAGGAGGCCAGTCCGACTCCTAGGTAAAACGCTTTTTGGACAAGATCTCCAAATCCAGCCATATCAACCACAGCTCCTTAGCAGCTTAAAAGTTTAATTGTATTGAGCCATGCTGGAAGTTTTGCCATATTTGCACTTCTAGCATCCAGACTCTTGAAGCAGATGCTTCTAGGATAAGCAGAAATCGAAATCACTGCCCATAGCTATAATGCTTGGCTTGCTAGCTTAGCTTGTTAAATGAAAAACTCTATAAGCTCAGGTAAGCGTGAAATGCAGCGATCGCCCCTGGCAGTTTCCAAGTACCCTTTAAAACAAAGGAGACCCGGAGACCACGCCTGCTATAAGCATCCCGTATTGCTGCTACCTTCCGGTCCTGACAAGATTTGGGCGTTATGGCCGCGTGGGTCCGAGTCGATCCTTATTATAGCCCGAGTTACGTCAATTTTTCTATCTAGCAACTCAAATTATTAACTCGCTTTGCCATTTGGGCGTTGAACTACCGTTTCCATCATGCGGCGCTTGGCTTTGGGATCAATGCCCACCACCCGAACGTAGTCATTACTATGCTCTGCTAAGCAGGCTTCTAACGCTGCGATCGCCTCTGACTCATGGCCTTGAATCGCAGCGTAGGATTGCCAGGAGTTAGTACGGAAGCGACGCTCATCCACAAATTCAATGCCCAAGCGGTAGCCTTGAGCCAAAATTTGCTGGACTTGGTCCGCCGCCTCAACATTTAACTTGGTGCTAGTAGAGTGGGTCTGCTGAGCTGTAGGCTGGGGACGCTGGTTAGATTCCTGGTTCACGCTTTTGGAACGGTTGCCATTGGCAGGCTGAGGAGGAGCGATTGGCTGTTCAGGTCGAGGTTGGGGAGCCGGGCGAGATTCCTCTTCATTGGTCCGATGGAATCCTAGCCGCAAGTTGCGATTGTATTCTTCTGACAAGCGCATTTGCTGCACCCGTTGCTGCTCTTGCACCATAAATTCACCGACTTCAATTAGATGCGGCAAGCTAAAGTCAGGTCTGTGGAATTCGGGGGGGCGATCGCCACTATTAACCACCCTGAGGGAGACGCGATCGTACCCGACATCTTTAATGAAGTTCAGCACCTGTTCATCGTAGAGCCGAGACCGGAGCGCTCCAAAGAAATCGACAGACTGATTGATAAAGTGATCGACAAGCTGTTCAATGTTTTGCTGCTGAATCGCATCCGCTTCAAAAATGCCACCAACAATGCCAATTTTGTCGTCCCGATTCGGCTCCCAATAGAACTTATCCATCCGCCCGTCCCGGATCAGGGGGGCGTATAAAGTTGACAAGTCATTTCCTGTGATAATGATCGGCACACGGTGCAATGGGGTCGAGTCGTAACTGCCAGGGAGTTGGACGTTGGTAGGGTTGTCGGCAATATTCATTAAGGTGCCGTTCACCAACTGGGTGTTTACGGTGTACTGCGTCCCTTGATCAAGTCGCCCAGCTCCAGCGTCTAAGTCGTTGATCATCAGCACGGTCATTTTGCCTCGTGTCCGCACCAACTCGGCAGCTTCTCGGTATCTCAGGCGGATTAGGCGAGCCGGATCTCCCGCATCTGGGCTTTCTAACTCGCCCGCCGACATATGGACAACTTCGACTCCCAGGCGCTCGAACACTAACTCGCACTGAAAAGATTTCCCTTCGCCTTTACGACCGTGGATGCCCAAAAGCAGAGGAACTCGGACGTTGGGTAAATCGAGAAAGTTTTTCGTGATATGAACAGCTAGTTTATCCAGGAAGCGAGGCGAGATGTAGTAGCTCATGACGTTGGGGGAGGTAAACTGCTGGGCCTAAAACTAATGTTAAGTTTTTCTGACAAACGCGATCGCTAAACGGGGCAAAGAATCTTAAATAATCCAAAAAATAAGGAGAGGTAGAGTCTTCTACCCCTCCAGACTTTCACCTAGGAGAGTGATTGCACTAGGTTGATATTAAGCACAGGTAAACAAATGCCCTGGCTTACTTGGTAGATACAAGCTTAGTAGCGGTTGGTGTTGGGCTTGTGAACGATAAAGCTCAACACTTGGCACTGCTTGATGTTGTCGAAACCCACAACACGGATGTAGGAATTAGAGTACTCAGAGCGGCAAGCGCGTACTTCACTGAGAACTTCTTGAGTGCTAGATGCACCAAACAGAGGCAACTTCCACAAGGTCCAGTAGTGCTGCTCAGGATCGGAATCTTCGCTGAACTCTACAGCAGGAATGTAGCCTTGGTCGAGGATGTACTGGAGCTGTCTGGTGATTTGAGCGTCAGACAGAGGGGGAAGATAGGATAAGGTTTCGTAACGACGCTCTTTGGGTAGAGTTCTCATGGGTCCTGTTGCTATTTCTTACGTTTATGTGGACTAAATCTCACTGCTAACCCGGTAGGTTATCCAGATTAGATTCAGAATCTTGGACAGGTTCAGGCTGGGGGGGAGCATCAGTCGTGGTGAGCTGGCTCATTCGCTCCAGCTGTTGACGCCGGTGCTCAACGTTGGCCTGCTTAATGTCAGCACGCGCCATTTCGGGTAGAAATTCGGTTACTGACTCCGCTAGATGCTCTCTTACGGTCATGATGCGAAATGCCAGTTCCTGATTTTCTTTCAGGAGCGCTTTGAGGTATAGTTCTCCGTCTTGGATGGTGCCTTGACCAGAGAAGCGATGCAACCAAAGGGCTAATGGCGGATTCGTTTCACTTAATTGAGCTAGGACTGTTCGCATTGCCTGGTAAGTCAGGTAGCTAACTAGCACCTTCGTTGTATCTTTGGCAATTCTTTTGATATCCATGCAACGACCCCAGCCAATGGAAACAGATGAAGGATGAGGGATGAAGGATGAAGGCAAACTTCATCCTTTGTATTTCCTTCAGCCTTAGAGAGTGTCCATTGCCTCGAATTCGAACTTGATTTCTTTCCAGAGTTCGCAGGCGGTAGCCAATTCAGGGCTCCACTTGCAAGCTTCACGGATGACGTCGCCGCCTTCACGCATCAAGTTGCGACCTTCGTTACGAGCTTGGATACAAGCTTCCAAAGCCACGCGGTTAGCGGTTGCACCAGGTGCGTTACCCCAGGGGTGACCGAGGGTACCACCACCGAACTGCAAGCAGGAGTCATCACCAAAGATTTCTACCAGCGCTGGCATGTGCCAAATATGGATACCACCGGAAGCAACAGGCATTACACCAGGCATGGAAGCCCAGTCTTGGGTGAAGAAAATACCACGAGAGCGGTCTTGCTCCACGTAGTTCTCACGCATCAGGTCAACGAAGCCCATGGTGATCGCTTTTTCACCTTCGAGCTTACCTACAACGGTACCGGAGTGCAGGTGGTCACCACCGGACATCCGTAAGCACTTCGCCAAAACGCGGAAGTGAATACCGTGGTTCTTCTGACGGTCGATAACCGCGTG
This sequence comes from Trichocoleus sp. FACHB-262, assembly GCF_014696035.1. NCBI lineage: Bacteria > Bacillati > Cyanobacteriota > Cyanophyceae > Leptolyngbyales > Trichocoleusaceae > Trichocoleus > Trichocoleus sp. FACHB-262. Next base: position 187,677 of record NZ_JACJPK010000017.1, read on the forward strand.
CATAGCCCGGTGAATATGGAGCAGGACTCCATTATCACGGCACCAGCGAGCCAGGGTGGTGTTTGCAGTGAAACCACCGGTGAGGTAGTCGTGCATGATGATGGGGGTGCCGATTTCTTTGGCGAATTCAGCCCGCTGCATCATTTGCTCACAGGTAGGAGCAGTCACGTTGAGGTAGTGACCCTTGATCTCGCCAGTTTCAGCTTGAGCTTTTTCAATTGCTTCTTGAACGAACAGGAAGCGATCGCGCCAGCGCATGAAAGGCTGAGAGTTGATGTTTTCGTCGTCTTTGGTGAAGTCGAGACCACCACGCAGACATTCGTAAACGGCACGACCATAGTTCTTAGCAGACAAACCAAGCTTAGGCTTGATGGTGCAACCCAACAGAGGACGACCGTACTTGTTCAGTTTGTCGCGCTCAACTTGAATCCCGTGGGGAGGACCTTGGAAGGTCTTCAAGTAAGCAACAGGAATCCGCATGTCTTCAAGACGCAGAGCCCGGAGTGCTTTGAAACCAAACACGTTACCTACAATCGAGGTCAACATGTTGGTCACAGAACCTTCTTCGAACAGGTCGAGAGGGTAAGCGACGTAGCAGAAGTACTGGTTGTCTTCACCAGGAACGGGCTCGATATCGTAGCAACGACCCTTGTAGCGATCGAGGTCGGTCAGCAAGTCGGTCCATACAGTGGTCCAAGTACCTGTGGAAGACTCAGCAGCTACAGCAGCGCCAGCTTCTTCGGGAGGAACGCCAGGCTGAGGAGTTACCCGGAAAGCAGCCAACACGTCTGTATCTTTGGGTGTGTAGTCTGGGGTGTAATAGGTCAGGCGATAATCTTTAACACCAGCCTGATACCCAGTTTTTGTCTGAGTCTTACTTTGCGAATATGACATACTTTCCCTTCCTAGGAATCACTCAACTTACATCGATTAACTGAGTGCATCCAGACCAAATTGAGACTATAAAGATACTTCTCTAACCGAGTCTGAATACTGTGCGTAGGTACCTTTGCCTATGAACTTGACATTGCCAAAGCTTCACTAAGCTGGTGCGACCCCACCTTTTACCTGGTTCACTCTGTGCCCATCGGTAAGCTCAAACAAAATATATCAGGAATTCAATAAGCTAAACCTTAAACATTCTTTACTCACTTATATTTTTTACTTATAGAAAGATCTTAAAAGTAAAAGTTACATATTTTTCTTGATGGATCTCAATTCAAACGGGAGTAGAACCGCATAAATTCGTCGTTTTCTTAAATTAAGTTCATTTGAAAAATTGCCATCTTATGCATGTAGAGTTCAATCGAAAATAAATTAGGGATCAAGAATCTCAGGGAAATATTAGATAAATTCATCAAGTCGTATTCAAAGTAGGGGGACTTACGATCGCCCACTGATCAAGCCTATGTTTTTTTCACGGCCAAGCAATTTTTAACTCTGAATTTATTTGCATCTAGTAGCTGACGATCGCTCTAAATTCGGAACATTTTTTGCCGAATTCCTGACTGATTCAGGAACTAGCGGGGTATGCTGATGCACAAGATGCTATTCAGCCTCAACTGTTCTAGCTCTAGGGACTCAACTCGGCTGTCCCTAAGGCTTATAGTAGGGTGGGTCGAAATTCTCTATTCCTAGATAATTAAGGCGCGATCGCGCTCTAAAACTCATACACTTACTGGGTTAAGAGCCTCTCATTTAACGTCTATTATTTCACTGCTTACTTCCCACGGTAGGAGCTTTGTCATGGCAGCTTTGCGAACTCATATTGGTGTGATTTTTGGTGCCACATTGCTATGGCTAGGTTTGCCGGGGGTAATTGGTCAATTTAACGGGCTAGCTAGCCGTACCTTGGCTCAATCAGCAGTTGGAGGTAGCGCGCCCGTTTACCCCAGAGAAGCGCCACCCCTCCGCGTGAGGCCGCTACCTAGCGATCGTCAATCCCAAGAAACTGAAACCCTGGGAGCAGATTTCCGGGTGACTGCCTTACAGGCAGGCTCTACAGGCAGTTTGTGGGTGGGGTCTTGGCAGGGTTTAGCCCGGATTAACCCCAACACAGGCAACATTTTGGCGCGAATTAAACTGCCAAACTACACCATTGGAGCCTTGGCCCAAGACAAAGTGGGACGGATTTGGGTAGGAACTTATACAGGTCTGTTGCGCGTTGACCCCCGGAGCAATGAAACGACCGCCCAAAATTTCTCCCTACCTTCTAACCGGGTCTTGTCGCTGCTAACCGATCGTCGGGGTTATCTGTGGGTAGGCACCGATCGCGGTTTGGCACTGATTAGCCCAGACCAAGGGTTGCTGATGACCACCGTGAAAGATTTGCCAGGGGTGAGTGCCAATGCTTTAAGCCTCGACCCGCAAGGGCAACTGTGGGTGGGCACTTTAGAAGGGTTGGTGCAGATCAATACTGCCAATGGCTTTATCCTCAGACAACAGCCGGATGTGCCCGGAACCACGGTTCAAGCCTTGACGCTTGGTCCTAGAGGGACTTTGTGGGCTGGCACGCCCAATGCGCTGCTCGAAGTTGACCCTAGGACTGGCCAAGTACTGCGATCGGTGACTCAGCTCCGGGGTCGCAATGTCATATCGGTACAGTTCGACAAAGTGGGGAGTCTTTGGGTTGGCACCACTAAGGGCTTGGTGCGGGTCAATCCTTACAACGGAGCGATCGCGGGTCAAATTCCCAACTTGCCTTCTGATGAAATTTTGGCCCTCTCTCCTGACACGGGCAACAAAGTGTGGGTAGGCACCAGTGAAGGCTTGGGCTGGGTCAGCTTGACAACCGGCGAATCTAAATCACATTTAGCTTTTACTCGTCAAGATGCTGAATCTCAAAATCAAGCTCAACAGCCCTAACCGGAATTGAGAACTGTGAAGGATTAGTTATTTTCAGGCGTTAAGTCAAGTCCGAAGTTTAGAATTTGCCAATTCACTCGGATTTATTGACCTTCGACCTGTTTACTGATCCTCAGTTTGAAATTGCTTATGGTTACTCGGCGCTTTTTCGACAGTCTACCGTTCTCGTGGGAAGGAAAATCTGCTGAAACCATTCAGAATGATTGTCGTTGGCTAGAATCCATTACGCGCAATGCGGCCCCATTTTCTGACTGGTGGACTAAAGCGCGGATTGTTCAGCTGGCTTATCCTACGCCTCCCCATCCGCTAGTCACGACAGCAGAGCCCTTACCAACTTATGCGGGGTTAGGCTCGGAAGCAGCGATCGCCGAAGTTTTGCAGAGCTTATGCAGCCCAGAGAAGTATCCTGACTTTCATCGCAAAGTGAATGTTGAGTTTGTGATTGAAACGCTCAACTGTTGGAAGTTGCGCCAGTTTTCTCAAGCAATTAGCCGCAACTTTGAGGTTTACGCCGATCTTGAGCATCCTAATACTTTTTTGGTGACTAGCACGGCTCCGGTTTCGCTAGAGGTCGATCGCCAACTGCCGCCTCTACATCGATTTCGGCCTCTATTCAACGTCGATGAATTCGCTCGGATCATTCAGGAGCGTGATGCCAAGCGGCTCAGCCTCAGAACTCATGGCTATTCCAGCCCTGCTTCAGGTTTTTACGAATCGTTTACGAATGAGGCCGACGAGCTAAACCATCCTGACCCCACTACCCACGCTCGGACGCTACAAGACGACCACTTTTACATCGGCTACCAATGGCCGAGTGAGCAGCCTGTGACTAGTCCTGGTTTGTGGGCTGACTACCGCAGCCATCTCGGCATTGTTTTCAAGTTTTTATTTGTGGTGAGCGGGATAGCGGGAATTTTCGGTACGTTGCTCTATGTTTTTCTGAAGCTGTTTGGCATTCCAGTACTGAAGTTGTTGGGGCTGCTTCCTGGCATTGCTCAAGTCTGGGAGTGGAGCGATTTTGTGGACACCGTCGATTTGGCGGTGCAGTGGTACTGGATTGTGCCCACCATATTTCTGCTGTGGACGATTGTGTTTCTGCTGCTGCGGGTTGTGGTCTATCTGCGCGATCGCTACCGAGCAATTCATTACGGCGCTCCAGATTTAGCTGAGTTTTTCTGGCGGTTGGACCGAGCCTTAAGCAATCTCGCTAAGCGTTCAACCTCTGATTCGCCTCAGGCAATAGAGACAAATGCACCAACCACAAGCGATCGCCAGCTCAGCCTCAATCTCATCGGTCACAGCATGGGTGGGCTTTTGGTGGTCACTGTGCTGCGGATTTTGTCCGATCGCTTTGGCAAGGATGACCAAGGTAGCTTACTGCCTGACCCCAGCAGTCCAGTGGGTGAGGAAGCTGACAGCATTGGCGAGCATCTGCGCTTAGACACGTTGATTTTGGCCTCACCAGATATTCCCTTGGAATTTATGCGAGAGGGCCGCAACAACTATGTGCGATCGGCGATGCGGCGCTGTCGGCGAATTTATTTGATGTCGAGCGATCGCGATATTGTGCTGCGTTATCTGTCTACGGTGAGCAATTGGTTTAGTGAGCCGAGCATTCAAATGGCTGGGATGCGGCTGGGCAATCTTTATCTCAAGCCGATTCGGGTCAGCGGTAGTATCCAGTACCGTCCTTACATCCGCATCATGGTTCATTCGGAGCGAGCGGTGCAACCAACTTCGTCTTATGAGCTGTTCCGCAAGTTCAACTATCTGGATTGCTCGGAGATGCGGGGTGATCAAGAAACAGGTGGCGTGAATGCGGTAGCTTTTTCGCTCAATCGGTTTAATGGTCTACTGATTGACCTGATCAACACAACGCTATTTTTGTTTGGTATCAAAAAACTGGATGTGCATGGCGGCTATTTTCAAACCAACACGCGATCGTTTCAAATTCTCAAGTTCTTACTCACGGCTAATTTTTTGGCGGATGAGGTGATTAAGGGTGAAATCGAAGCGATGATTGCGGAGACTCCGATTAAGTTTTTGCCGAGTGAGTCTTGGGTGATGCCTACTTCTACTGCTGACTCAACTGTGACTGGAGCTTGAGGGGAGCGATCGCTTGGATTTTGAGTAAAGCTCAATTTGGTAAATCCGAGCCCTTGAGGGCACCTGCCCTCAAACTCCCGCTGAGGGACGGTTGCGTCCCCCAGACCCCTCCAAACGAAGCTGACGGTAAGTGTTTCGAGTCTTTTTCTCTGACTCCTCACTCCTCTCCTCTCACTCCTCACCTTTCATCCTTAAATTCACAACCGCACTAAGCCACCATCGATCGCTAGGGTTTGTCCGGTGATCAAGGCAGCATCCTGGCAGGCGAGAAATGAGACAGCACCAACGATCTCGTCGGGGACAGCAGTTCGTTTGATGGCTTGCATCTGGGCGATCGCGTCAAACATGTGCACTTGTGGTCCTGCTTCTGTGGTGCCTGTGCGAACTAAACCAGGGGCGACTGCATTCACGGTAATGCCAAATTCTCCCATTTCGGTGGCTAGGGCTCTGGTTAAGCCGATTACACCCATTTTGGCGGTGTTGTAGTGCGCCAGGTTAGGAATCACGAGCCAATTGGCGGTGGAGGTGAGGTTAATAATGCGGCCAAACTGACGTTCTTTCATGCCTGGAATAAAGGCTTTACACATGAGGAAGGTGCCATCCAAGCTCACGGCTAAGACTTTGCGCCAATCTTCAAAGCTCATCTCATCAAAAGCGTGAAAGGGATAAATGCCTGCGTTATTGACTAGAATGTCGCATTTTCCCAGTTGCGCTTGCACCACCGCTGCAAACTCAGCCACAGAGTCAGGATCAGTAACGTCACAAATTTGCGCGATCGCCCGTTGTCCTGTTGCTTTAACTATTTCTTCGGTCTCGGTGGCTAGTGAGGTGGCGGCGATCGCGACATCAGCTCCATCTTCGGCCAGTCGCTTGGCGAAGGCTTGCCCCAAACCTTTAGAGCCACCCGTCACCACAGCCACTTTACCTGCCAATCTTTTACTCATAACAGCGTCCCTATTCCTTAAGCTGGCGTTATTTTAGGGACTTGGCTTTCTGGAAGTAAAGCAGCAATAAATTTTAAGTCGGAGTTGAGGAGCTTAAGCGTTGGCGCAGAATGAACTCTGCGATCGCCAAATCTACTGGAGTAGTCACTTTCAAGTTGGTTTCTTCTCCGGGCACAATCTGCACAGGCAGGTTGCACTTTTCAAACAAGGCGGCATCATCCGTGACTTCCCAACCTTGCGATCGCCCTGTTTCGTGACATTGCTTCAGTTGCGCTACGTCAAAGCCTTGGGGCGTTTGAGCGGCCCACAAAAATTGGCGATCGGGAGTGCTGTTGATCCAATGGGTTTGTGGTTCCACCACTTTGATTGTGTCTTTGACGGGGATGGCGGCAATCAGCCCGGAACACTTGAACAAGGCTTCAGCACAGCGATCGAGTAGTTCTGGAGTTGCTAAACAGCGGGCACCATCATGAATCAGCACGCGATCGGCTTCTGGTGGGAGTGCATGCAGGCCGTTGTAAACCGATTCCTGACGAGTCGATCCACCTTGAATCAGCTCTACAGGCTTGGTGAGGGAGACGCTAGCAATAATTTCTTTGAAGTCAGGCCAATCTTCTGGCTGGCCCACAATACCGATCCATTGGATGTGACGAGACGCTTCCGCCGCCAGCAAGGTCCAAGCGAGCAAAGGTTTTTCTAGGAGGGTCAGAAGCAATTTATTGCGATCGCTACCCATGCGACGACCCATTCCGGCGGCTGGAATTAATAAGTACACAAGACTGACTAGTTAGGAATGATTGTTTTGCTAGGTATATCTTCACCTAAAATAGGGAGCGTCAGTCAACTTAAACTCTTCTAATAATGCGAGTACTGGCCCTTGTCCCTGGCGGGATCGGCGATCAACTTCTGTTCTTCCCGACCCTTGATGACCTAAAACGGGCATACCCCGATGCCCAGATTGATATTGTCGTGGAACCCCGCGCCAAAGATGCTTACAGAGTCTGTAAGTCTGTTCACGACATCATTCCTTTTGACTTCAAACAAAACAATAGTTTGGCAGACTGGGGCAACCTGCTCGGTATCATTCGCGATCGCGAGTACGATATTGCCTTGTCACTCGGTCAGCGTTGGGCGATCGGGCTGTTACTTTGGCTTACTGGCATTCCCACGCGGGTTGGTTACGCAGCGGGTGGGGCTCGTTTCTTAACTAACCCAGTGCCGCTGAAGCAAGAGCAGTATGCCGCTCAGATGTATCGTGACCTCTTGCAAGGTCTTAACATCGCTGGGGCATCTTCCGAAATCACCATTAATGTTCCTAAGAAAGATATTGAGTGGGCCGAAGCGGAGCAAAAACGCTTAGGTATTCAAGAAAGTGGTTATGTCTTGATTCACGGTGGATCCAGCAAACTGTCTAAAGCTAAAGGTATTGATAAAATTTACCCGGTGCAAAACTGGCAAAAAATTATTCAAGATTTCCGAAAACGGCAACCCGATCTCCCTATCGTGGTGGTGCAAGGGCCAGATGATGCGGAGTTTGTCACTGAGCTACAGGCAGCAGCCTCAGATGTAAAAGTGACCAAACCGAGTGATATTGGCAAACTGGCAGCCATGATTGCGGCGGCTAACTTGATGCTCTGCACCGATAGCGCCCCGATGCATCTCGCGGTTGCGGTCAAAACCTTTACGCTAGCGCTGTTTGGACCTACCAACCCTGACAAACTCCTCCCTCAAACCAACGGTTCGGGAGAAACTCGCTTCGTGGGCATCAAATCTCCTACTGGCAAGATGGCAGACATCACACCAGAAACGGTCCTCAAAAAAGTTTGGGGCAGTTAGAGGCAGGATGTACGCCTTTGGCGTTCCCGCAGGGTGGGATGAAGGGACAGGAGGCAGGGTTGCGGTTTTTTTGGACCGTGATGGTGTCCTCAATGTTGAGGCTGGCTACATTCACAATGTGGAAGATTTGCATCTGGTCCCAGGTGCGGCTGAAGCAGTGCGGCGGTTGAATGACCAAGGCTTATTTTGCTGCTTGGTGTCCAATCAATCGGGGCCAGCCCGCAACTACTATCCCATTAGCCATGTCGAGGCTTTGCACCAGCGGCTCTGCGCTCTCTTGCAGCAGGAAGCACAGGCCCATTTAGATGCGCTATATTTTTGCCCTACCTTAAGCCCCCCAGAAGGTGGGATAAATCCAGATTTAGCGAGCTGGAGCACCTGGCGTAAGCCCAATACAGGCATGCTGATTGCGGCAGCATGGGAGCATAACCTCGACATCAGCCGTAGTTTCATGGTCGGAGATAAAGCGACAGACATTGATATGGCCCATAATGCTGGCTGTACGGGCATTCTCGTCCAGACTGGGTTTGGCGATCGCGTCTTAGGTGGCGACTACCAACATCACACCCATCCCGATTACATTGCCGCCGATCTCCCTGCTGCTGCTGAATGGATTCTCAAACAGCTAACTACACAGCCACTAAATTAAAAAATTCGTCATCCAGCTCATAACCAAACATCTGAGCCATTGATTTGACGCGGGCTTTGCTGGGGATGCCATACTGCTTCAGCCAATCCGCCAAGGTAAACACCTTTTTCATCACAAACAACTCCAAAGCCTCTGGGTTGTACTGGATGCCCTCGGCGCGATGAAATTGGTGAGGCACTAGCATGGCGGTATAGCGAGCCAGTTCTCCCGCCTTCCAGTCGAGCAAAAAGGGCAACCAAGGATAAGCGGCATCAAGTCGCACAAACCACAAGCGAATCTCAGGGATTTCGGGCAACTCTCTAGGATCTTCAGGCTCACGTGGATATTCAATGTCAAAGGTGATTTGCTGTTCTGTAGCCGCGATCGCCCCCTCTCGAATGAGCTTCTCAATCACAGTTTGCACGGGCGATACATCTAGGCTGTTGAAATGTTCAGGCTTGAGCGAAATTGTGATTGTCATTGACCTTCCAGGCTTAAGAAATTGTTTCGGCAGCCAGTCTGCCAGGAATGATTCAATTTTCGCTGAATTCAACCGCAATATTGCATTCTTGCCAACTTCTTGACGCAGTCAGGAAGCGATCAGGCAGTCAGAAAAGAAGTATGATCAGTTCCCGTGATTTTTAGAGATGGGCGGACATGCAGAGATTCCAGGTTGAAGTCCTGAGGGCAACCTCAAATCCTCAACAGGCGATTTATTTAGCCATGCACCAGGACTACAGCGAAGCCTGGGTTTACGCAGAGCGCGATCGCTGGCCTGATGAAGCCAAATGTGGCGAACTAATCACCAAAAACTTACTAGCGGGAAATCGGGGCCACTACGGCCCGCTAGAGCATCCCCAGATTATCCTCAACTGCGGCTGGTTCCCTCACTCCACCATGCAGCAAATTCGTACTCATCGCGTGGGCGTCTCTTTTGATGTTCAATCCTTCCGTTATACAGGCCAGCGAATTATCGATGTTGTAGAGGGCAAACGAGATGTTGAGGATGTTTTCTATCTACGTCCCCTAGGCTTTTACACCGATCGCCAAGGCAAGCGCTACGAATACACAGAAGAACTGAGAAAGCAAGATTTGGAGTGGTGCTTTGCAGGTTGCGAACGCTACAAACTGCGGATCGACCAAGGTTTCTCTGAGGAACATGCCCGCAGCCTAATTCCCTTTGATGTGCGGCAACATTGGGTGATGTCGGCCAACGTGCGATCGCTGATGCATCTGATCGACCTCCGTTGGAAAGCAGATGCCCAACTAGAAGCTCAAAAGCTCTGTGAGCTCATTTGGCCTCACTTCCAGGCTTGGGTTCCGGCGATCGCGGAGTGGTATGAAACCAACCGATTGAAGAAAGCTCGCTTAGCGCCATAGCTCTTTGTGAGTGCCAGAGTCAAGCGGTAAAAGAATTTTTTACCGTTAAAACATATTTCTCGAGTTTAGGAACCTCCGAATTTGCTCAGCAGTCAAGTGGGTGGAAATACGAGCGACTTTTAAGAGTCAAGCGTAAAACTTTACGAGTCCGTGCTCTTTCACCTACTTTCATCGACCTATGAAGAATACTGTGCATGGTACTTCCAAGCCGAGTCGTCCACTCTGGCAGCGAGCTTCAGTTGTAGCGATCGCTTCAACCATGATTTTGGGCAACTACAGCGCTCAACAAGCCACCGCTTTTACCCAAACCAGCACTGACAACACAGAAACGGCTGTAGCATCTGATATGCAGCTTAGCCAAACCGTGCAGATTGCCAAGAAGTTGGATGCTCACCGGGGTCACTTTGGTTTAACGATTTTGCAACCGCAAGGTACGCTTTCCTACGTCACCGCTCGCGTCTCGCTCAAGGCCAAGCGTTCTAATACCTACTTAGCAGAGCGCTTGATCGGAGATTTTCGCTACAAGTTGAAAGGCAAGATTAAAGAAAAAGACGGCAAGTACAAGCTGAAATCTAAGGCGAAATTCATCCGAGGCTTGAACGAAGGCGATCGCGTTGTGATCCGCTTGTTCAACCAACAAAATCAGCTCATCGGTTATACCGAGTGCGATTTGCTGTCGGATAACGCTGCCATTACCTTAATTCTGCCCGACCAACCCAGCCAATACGGTGTGGTGCGGACTGTTTATGGAATTGATGCCAACCAGGATGGCCTAATTGACGCTAGAACCAACACCTACGATTACTTTACGCGAGTCACAGGCTCTAGCTATAGTGAGCAGCGAGCTACTTTCCTCAGCAGTTCCCAGACAGTTAACACCAGCAGCTTCCAAATTGCGGGTCTACCTACCCCTCCTCAAAACTGCTTTTACACTAACTCCCTCAATAGCGGAGCCTTCGCCGTTGCTAGCCGCACGGTACAGGTGTTCAGCTCCAGTCTGGCTTCTGCAATCACTGCGCCCCCTAGTCAAGTCGTACAAGTGATTGATGTTAGCGACACCAATGTCTCAACTTACGAAGCCAGCAACCTCATCCTCAACTACAAAGAGGTAGGGGTGAGCGAAGGCAGCATTACTAGCACCAGCGACTACGAATACAAGTCAAGCTCCAAAGTAAAGGTGAAGGAAGAAAAAGGCAAAAAGGTGAAAAAAGGCCACAGCAAGTAAGCCTACAATCATCACTCACTTAACCTCTGAATTGCGTGTCAGTAGGAACCTTGGTAGGGAGTTGACTTCACAACTCTCTACTTTTTTTTATTGGCATCTACCGAGGTTCTGCTTTGGTGACAGATCGCTCATCTACTCCCAAGGTCAGCTCTAGGGACGTGTTGTTCGGTAGGGCTTTCACCACGGTTCGGTACACGTCATGGTTAGTTGAGGCGGTGGTTGCGCGATCGCCACTCTGATAAGTAATTTCATACTCCACAGTTTTGAGGATCTGGGGAGTACTAATTTTTTCGTAGGTTCTTTGCCGCTGCTCCATTTTATCTACAGTTGGCCGAGGCGGTAAAGCAGGCCACCATAGTCCCCGATCGTCTGGTCCTGTAACCGCACCTTCAGGCCGATTGCCGTTGCGATTCAGCAGAGAAGTCGCCGCGAAGGCTTCGGTACGAGTTGCTTGATCACGGCCTGGATTGGTGGAGTATTCTACCCGCCAGGTATAGGTAGTGCGGGCAGTCGCTTCATATTGACTGGTGGTTAGAGTTTCGCACCCTGCTAGCGCGATCGCCAAACTAGCTCCCATGCAAAGCCTCAAAAGCCTCACAGAAGCACCCACACTGTAAGTCATAAAACCCTCCCCATCAAAATTTTAATTTTTTGTCTATTCCTTAACAAAAAGCTGGTTCCTTAGAGAACAAATATAAAAACAACTAATTTTTAAGCCGATCGCTAATTTAGCTTTGCTCTTAGGCAGGGTAACAGAAGATAGATTGGCATTTCTCAACAAAATCTTTACTTTTTAGCCAAGATTTTTCTTGCGCCAGAATTAGAAGCTTATAAATCTATATCTACCTTTCCACATTAAAACTATTTCTTAATGATTCACTAGCATCAAAAAAACTAAGACTCAGCGCAACAACTGTTCAAACCAACTCTCACCTTCTTCCAAAGTCTTCAACTTTATTGCTTTCGCTTAAGATGTCCTTTCTTCGACTTGAGCCTTAATTGAGAAGTGCCATCTGTAAAGAGTTTTACCGATCATGAAGACAAGTATGAAAAGGCTTGGAGGCACAGTAGACATATTAAAAGATAGGTCGATATGAACCTTAATATTCTTTACTTAAACTGATTTTCATCAATGATCATGCTGCAAAAAATATATTTATTTAAGCAGGCATTAATCTTCGGTAATATAAATAGTTCCTGTCTGACACCTCAAAGCTAAAGAAAATAAAAAACTAGATTTAGCTTCTACACAACCAGAAGATAATTAAGGCAAGAGATTTCAGCAGTTTAAAGACCATACAAGGAACAGTTTTTTGTAGATATATTGTTTTGTAGCGTGCTGGGTTATTTATGCAATCAATTTCGAGTTATGTGTTGGTTCTGAGCCAACAATCAGATGATTTAGATGTCTTAAAGTCGCTACTAGGCCGACTGTGTTGTGCTGTCAGTGTGGCTAGCTCAGAAGCACAGGCCGTAGCTCAAGCCAATCGAGAACCACCTTATTTAGTAATTTTGTCAGGCGATCGCCACAGATGGTCACGAGGCTTAGTTCATCATTTGCGTAGCATGACTCGGACTTGTAACACGACAATTGTGGCCCTTACAGATTGTCATGCTCCTAGCTGGCTACCACAGGAAGAAAATCCAGGATTTGATGGCTTCTTAGTCAAACCGATCAGTGGCGATATCCTTTCCTCGTTAGTGCAATCGGCTAAAGTTCGACGCAGTTGTTTGGTAAAGAGTTGAACTTCGTTAGGATCGAGGCAATTTGCTTCTAACTTAAGCCACATCACTCATGCAGCTTGCTCCTCTCTATCCAGTCTTATATCAGCTCCTCAAGCCTGCTTTTCCGGGTTGTCTCTGGAGTGGTCATTGTAGCTCGCCCGCGATCGCCCTTACATTTGATGATGGACCTCACCCAGAGTACACCCCTCAGCTTTTAGAAGTCCTCAATACCTACAATATTCCAGCGAGTTTTTTCTGGCTCGGTGCTTGTGTCGACCAAGCGCCTGCTGTAGCTCAAACTGTTTATGAACAAGGCTACTGGATTGGCTTACACGGGTACAATCATCGAGCTTTTCCCAAACTGACCCCAGCAGCCCTCAAGCAAAGCTTGGAGCAAACTCAAAACGCGATCGCCCAAGCTTGTCATTTGGATCTAGCTTATGTACAGCAGCATGTGACCGATGTGCGGCCACCTAATGGCTTTTTTACCCCTCAAACCTTAAACCTGCTAAAAAATTGGGGTTATCGCCCTGTGATGTGGAGTGTAGTTCCAGAAGATTGGGAACGACCTGGCATTTCCATCGTGACGCAGCGAGTACTTAAACAAGTGCAACAGGGTTCTCTGATTGTTCTGCACGATGGCTATTTTGGGGGAGTTGACGTGGCAGCCACAGTAGCTGAGCTGATTCCTCTACTTCTACAACTCGGTTATCACTTTGTTACGGTCGATCAACTTTGGCAGATGCAAAGCCAACACTACAATAAATAATCATTAGGGTTGCATGATTTGACTGGTTGTAAACCTTTTGGGTTTAATTTTCATTCCTAAGCTAGGTTCTAGGGTGCAATAGTAAGCTGCACAATTTCAATTCAGCTCAAAATTAAATAACTTAACAATCTACTGATTTTTCACCCTCTCCGTTGAGAGGCTGGGGAGCAAGACTCTTATGCAGTCCTAGCAATTCCCTCATTTATAACGGAAGGCTACTGAATCTAAAATCAAGCAACTCTCTGGCAGGTACATCAAGTGTTACCTTTTGTTGTAGATGAGAGAAAAATTCTTATTTTTAAGTTTTGGTTTGGTGATAGCGTTCAAGACGGCTTGTCCTATCAAGGAGAATTATTTTGCCGACTGCAAACTTTAGAGCTACAGTACCGTCCTCAGCTCTATCACTTCGGTTGCAAGCTTGCCCAACAAGGCACCTCAGTCGTCATTAGTTCCAGCCTCAACACTTGCAGTCTCTGGATTAGCTTGCGCGATCCTGCGCTTAAAACGATGTTGGCGGATTCAGGAACTTTAGACTTACCTAAGGTGCCGCCGTTCTCCTTAGTAGAAGCTTCTGACCCGCCTCAAGCTGAAGAAACCAGCTATTAGCTGCCTAGGCTTTAATGGAAAAACTTAATTATCCGAGTGGAGCAATTTAGATCTCTTAATCTCTTCTCCAAAATAATCATGCTTTAACTGTAAGTTCACGGAGCTAGGGTGGGTAAGTTGAATCAACCGCTGGCGACTTTTGAGCTAACCTACGGCAAGGGCGATTGCCTTTCCAACTAAACTCAATGCTGCCGTTGGCGGTCCTAAAGCCGCACGCTTTAAGGCTCTCCGAAAATCGCCCAGTTTTGTGACTTCCCTTGATGAAAACCTCATCGTTCTAGTTTAGAAAGCTAAATTAACCTGTCAAAATTACTGACTTTTACAGCTTTGCTGGACTGGAAATCACATTTTTAGCTTGCTACGGTTATTGGCAACCCGTTATTGCATGAAATGTTTGCCTGAGTTCTACTTCTTCGTGATGTTTACGCTATCATCAGAAGCTCACGGATTTCTCACGAGTGTAGTTGATGAAAATCAAACTCCCTCTTGGCTGCATCATGCTGAGTGTGCATATCCTGTCAACCTTCCTTTGGAAGTTACTGCAGGCAAAAGGATGCAACTTTTGTGAGAAAAGCTACAATCGGAGAGACATTCAAAATTTCAGTATTCACCTATACCTTGGCAAAGCCTCAACCAAGCGTTGTATGTTTGGGAATGTGGTCGATTTTTGCGTTGCTAACAATTAGCGGTTGGAGTATTTCGCAAAGTTTATAACCAAATTCTCTAACTTCAGGGGGTTATCTTCTGAAAAAGCATGCTACCAATGATGGATAGGGATCTTTAAATCTCTGTTAGCTTGTTGAGGTGAATGCTGTTGTAGGGATAGCGATACTAAAGCTAGATGAGCGTCGCGTGCTCGACGGCATGATCACCTAAACAACTTGTTTGAGATTTCGCCAAACAAGTTTTTCAATTTAGATCTTTATGGTCTTAACTTTTTTGACTCTCTACATATAAGGAGCATGAGGAACGCGGCATGACCCAGGCCCATAACGTACTCGAAACCATCGAATCGCTTCGCGACGCTTCTGACGAACAGCCGGATGGTGAGCTGGATGACTTCTTAGTTGAAGAAGAAGATGATGACTCTCTAGATGTGCAGCCGGATGAAGAAGATGGTAAGCCTGGCAAGGGTCGCACTACCCGACGACGGGCTCAAGCTAAAAAGAAGCATTACACCGAAGACTCAATTCGGCTTTATCTTCAAGAAATTGGCCGAATTCGTCTCCTCCGGGCAGATGAAGAAATTGAGCTAGCGCGAAAGATTGCTGACCTGTTGGAGCTAGAGCGAATTCGCGAAAGGCTCTCCGATAAGCTAGAGCGTGAACCCCATGACGGTGAGTGGGCAAGCGAAGTTAATATGGGGCTGCAAGCTTTCCGCTCTCGCCTCCACCTCGGTCGGCGGGCTAAAGAGAAAATGGTGCAGTCTAACCTGCGTCTAGTTGTCTCCATCGCCAAAAAATACATGAATCGGGGTCTATCGTTCCAAGACTTGATTCAGGAAGGTAGCCTTGGTTTGATTCGGGCTGCTGAAAAGTTTGACCACGAAAAGGGTTACAAGTTCTCTACCTACGCAACTTGGTGGATTCGTCAGGCCATTACGCGAGCGATCGCAGATCAATCTCGGACGATTCGTCTGCCAGTTCACCTGTACGAAACCATTTCTCGGATCAAGAAAACTACAAAGCTGCTCTCTCAAGAAATGGGCCGCAAACCCACGGAAGAAGAGATTGCCACTCGCATGGAAATGACCATCGAGAAGCTACGGTTTATTGCCAAGTCTGCTCAATTACCAATTTCTCTGGAAACCCCCATTGGTAAAGAAGAAGACTCCCGCTTGGGCGACTTTATTGAATCCGATGGCGAAACACCTGAAGATCAAGTCTCCAAGAACTTGCTGCGGGAAGATTTGGAAAGTGTTTTGGGTACCCTCAGTCCTCGTGAGCGCGATGTTCTCCGGTTGCGCTACGGCCTAGACGATGGACGGATGAAGACTCTGGAAGAAATTGGCCAAATCTTCAACGTCACCCGCGAACGGATTCGTCAGATTGAAGCGAAAGCGTTGCGTAAACTGCGTCACCCCAACCGCAACAGCGTACTCAAAGAGTATATTCGCTAAGCGATTTTTGATTTAGTACAGTTTTCAGAAGAGGCTCGTAGCATGCTGCTATTGAGCCTTTTTTGTTATTTAGAAAAGCAGAAATGAAAAACTGGAAGCTTATTATGAAACTTCCAGTGTCCTAGTAATTTGAGGTTGACAAGACGTTTTAACTAGAGCGATTACACTAAGCCCCAAAAGTGCAAAAACCCTTCATTGGAAAACAGCTCAATTAAAGTAGCGGCTAGGAAGCCTAACATTGCCAGACGACCATTCCAGATCTCGGCTTGGGGAGTAAAACCAAAACGCCAAGCGTTGCGATCGTCCATGACAGGAGTGTTGGTCTTGTTGATGTCTTGCATCATTTTCTCTCCGAAGGTGTGAGATAAATAGAGATCACTCACCAAACAACTTAGGTTTGGCTAAGCAAGAAAGTTGGTACGAAGTTTTTATAAACTTATATTAACTAATGTAACCAATAATCTTGCTACATGCAATGTGACTTTTCGCGATCGCTCTACCTGTTGTTAGGGGAATTTATGATAGCCTTGTTCAGGCTACATCAAGCCCCAGAAATGTAGAAATCCTTGCCCCGAAGCCAATTCAATTAAAGCGGCTGCTACAAATCCCAACATGGCGAGACGACCATTCCAAATCTCAGCTTGAGGCGTAAAACCGACCCGCCAAGCATTGCGATCATCCATTGTGGGAGGAGTTACTTTCGTAGAGTTTTGCATCAGTTTCTCTTCCTGGGGTCGTTGGTTTTTTAGGCAGCCTGTTAAGCTTTGCAAACAAATGTAAATTTAACTGAGATTAGAGCGCCTCTCTCATAAGGATGAGATATTAGTTTCACAAAAGTCAGAAACTATATCTCTCCTAGCTTCTGGACCTTGGCTCCAACTCACTCTGTATACATCTCTACCTAGAAAAAACAGCATGACCTGTTTCAGGTTCAAACAGGTGAATTTTGTCAGTGGCGATCGCGAGCCACATCTCCTCACCCAACTGCACCGCTTGGTCAGGGCTAATCCGGGCTTGTAAGGTTGATTCTGAGGTCTCAGCGCCTACTAGACGCACGAGCACTTGGGTTTCATTGCCCAGGGCTTCAACTCGCTCAACTCGGACGGGTAGATTCTTGGGTGCTGGCACGCTGACGCTTACATGCTCTGGCCGAATTCCGAGCAGGAGCGATCGCCCATCATATTTTTGCAAGGTTGCAGCCCAGGCTTCGGGTAAGGTGAGGCGAAATTGGGGATGGGTAATTAGTAGGGGAGCTTTGACCTGAACTGGCAGGAAGTTCATGGTAGGGGAGCCGATGAACTCTGCCACAAAGCGGTTTACAGGTCGGTTATACAGCTCTAGCGGTGAGGCGATCTGTTGAATCTGGCCCGCATTCATCACAGCAATGCGATCGCCCATCGTCATCGCTTCCACTTGGTCGTGGGTAACGTAAATGGTGGTGGTGCCCAGTTGTCGTTGTAGTTTCACAATTTGGGCACGAGTTTCGGTGCGGAGCTTAGCATCTAGGTTAGATAGTGGCTCATCCATCAAGAAAACTTGAGGATTGCGAGCCATCGCCCGTCCCAATGCGACTCGCTGCTTTTGCCCACCGGACAGTTGTTTAGGTAGGCGGTGCAAGAGTGGCTCAATCTGGAGCATCTGGGCTACAGTTCGCACCCGTTCGTCTACGGCACGTTCTCGCTCCGACCAGTAGCGTAATCCTTTGGGTAGCGATCGCGTGAAACTAACCAACAAATTCTCAGCCCAAACGGGTAATCCTTGCTGTCTGCTATTTCTCCGGGTCCTGGTTGATTCTGGATTGCCTAATTCTGGGTTGCCTAGTTTAGTACGCCTGAGGCCAAAGGCAAGATTGTCGTGGACGCTCATGTGCGGATAGAGTGCATAGCTCTGAAACACCATCGCGATATCCCGCGCCTTGGGGGGTAACTCATTGACTAAGCGATCGCCCACCCAAATATTGCCTCCAGTTAACTCCTCTAGCCCAGCAATCAACCGAAGTAAGGTGCTTTTTCCGCAACCCGATGGCCCCACCAGTACCATAAACTCGCCGTCATTCACGGTCAGGTTGATGCGCCGCAACACGCTCACATTAGGCGTTGGCGATGTTGTAGGCTCGGCTGGCGTAGCTTCCACCTCACTCACAGGCGCAATGCCATTAGCGAGTAAAGGCTCCGCTGGAGCAGGAACACTCGTCCCTTCCCCTCGCCGACTGGCAAAGCTTTTATAGATATTTTCTAGAACAACCTGCGCCACGATAGTTGCGATCCAAAGCGTTGAAATTTAGCTTACTGGACTTTATCGCCAGATTGCACTGTCGCTAGCCCTCGTAGCTGGATGAATCTGTCGCTAATCTGTTGTCAATCCGTCTCTAAGGAACTAGTTGAAGTTTCTAGCACTGTAATCGTGGCAATTTTCTCCCCGGAATTGAGAGGGAAGAGGCGATCGCCTGGACTATCTTTACCCCGAATCGTCACTGTCTCAACTCCCAAGCGAGCTAAACGGTTTTGATTGGTCCACAACAGCACTTCAGTCTTAGGCAGAGCGGCGCTCATAGCTGCCAAGTTATCGGTTTTGGCAGTAAATTGAATCGCTTGGATACCAATTTCACCCCGGTTAGTCAGCCGCAAAGCTGTGACAGGCATCCGTTTCGCATAGCCTCGTTCTGATACCAGCAGTAGATGGTTGTCCGCTTCCAAGACGGCACAACCCACCAGTCTTTCTTGCTTGCGGAGACGTAAAGCTTGGTTGCCTTGGGCAGCGCGTCCCATCAACGGGAGTTGGTCTTCGTCTACCTCAAAGCGTAGCAATCGCCCGCCAGAAGTTGCTAGAACAATTTGCTGACCAATAAAAGCTGGGCAAGCATACACTAGTTCATCATCATCTTTCAGCTTTAAAGCGGTCAACCCGCGACTCGTGAGGTTGGTAAATTCTGAGAGCGGTACGCGCTTGGCTCGGCCTTGTTGGGTCAGCATGACCAAACTCAACTCTTCAACATGTTCTGGAATTAAAAGTTGGGCACTAATCGTTTCCGGATCACCTTGAGCTGCGTTGGGCAATAGCGTGACGAGAGGAGTTCCCTTGGCATTGCGCCCTGCACTAATCGGAATATCTCCGACCTTAATCGTGTACGCTTTGCCGCTCCGGGTAACAACCAGCAGTTCTTGGGCGGTGTTAGTCCAGAGGGTCTGGTTAACGGCATCGCTGCTTTCCTCCGGTTTCGTAGATACCGATGAATCAGGTTTGCCGCGATTCTGCCGCTGAAAGGCTTTCACTGATAGTCGCCGGACATAACCGCGTTGCGTCAGCTCTAGGACTGTTTCCTCTTCGGTGCTGGGTGCCTCAGCTAGCAGTTCTTCTTCCGGGGCAGTTCTCACTGAGTCATTGCCAGCGATCCGAGTCCGGCGAACATCTCCATGCTTTTTCTTCAAAGCCCGGAAATCTTTTTTCAAAGCTTTTAGGAGTTCATGGCGATCGCCCAACAACCGTTGCAAGTTTTGCATCCGGCTGGTCAGTTCGTCATATTCTGTCTGCAAGTTTTGTCGCTCTAGCCCCGTTAAACGCCGCATGGGCATGGACAAAATAGCATCGGCTTGGCGATCGCTCAGGTTCAACTCGTTTTGCAAGCTGATTTTGGCAGTAGTGCCATCAGGAGCGTGGCGCAGAATCTCGATTACTGGGTCTAGGTGAGATAATGCGGTTAATAGCCCTTCTACCAAATGGGCGCGGCTCTGGGCTTGACTCAGCTCGTTGGTATATTGCCGCGTCAAAGTGACTTCGCGGAAGTCGAGAAAATGTTGTAGCAGTTGCTTGAGGGTGAGCTGACGAGGTTGACCATCCACTAAGGCCAGTAGAATGGCTCCAAAGTTGGTCTGCAGTGGGGTTTGCTTGTAGAGATGGTGCAGCACCAGTTGCGGATTTACATCTCGTTTCAGTTCAATCACGATCCGCATGCCATCGCGATCGCTCTCGTCCCGGATGTCGGCGATTCCTTCAATGCGGCCTTGGTTGACCAAGTCAGCCATCTTCTCAATCAAGCCCGCTTTATTGACTTGATAGGGCAACTCCGTAATCACAATTGCCGTGCGGCGCTGTCGTCCCTTGCCCACAGGCACTTCTTCTACTTGAGCAATCCCCCGCATGGGAATGCTGCCTCGCCCTGTGGTGTAGGCATCCCGAATTCCCTCTTTGCCCACAATCTCTCCTCCGGTCGGGAAATCGGGGCCAGGAATAATTTCTAGCAGTTGCTCATCAGATAGTTGCGGGCGATCGATTAAAGCGATCAAGCCATCGACGACTTCGCCTAAATTGTGCGGAGGAATATTGGTCGCCATCCCCACAGCAATGCCAGAACTGCCGTTGAGGATCAAGAATGGCAATTGAGCAGGTAGAACGGTAGGTTCTTGCTGGGAGTTGTCAAAGTTACCAATAAAGTTAACCGTGGCTTCGCCAATTTCACTCAGCAAGCCTTCATTGCCAATCTGCGCTAGCCGAGTTTCGGTGTAACGCATGGCGGCGGGAGGGTCGTCATCCACCGAGCCAAAGTTGCCATGCCCTGCCAAGAGCGGATAGCGACTGGAAAAGTCTTGCACCAGCCTGACTAAAGCGTCGTAAACCGCTTGGTCGCCGTGGGGGTGATATTTACCCAACACATCTCCCACCACACGGGCACATTTGCGATAGGGACGATCGGGAGTGAGACCGAGTTCATGCATGGCATACACAATGCGCCGATGCACTGGCTTGAGACCATCCCGGACATCTGGCAACGCCCGCCCCACAATCACACTCATGGCGTATTCCAGGTAGGACTGTTGCATCTCGGTGTGCAGGGCAGTGGGGATGACCTGTCCGTTTTGGATCAGGTTCAACTGTTTCGCCATGAGCTTTATTCCTTAATTCCTGACTTCAAACCAATCTCTTGATAACTTGCAAACAGTGAGGCACAGCATACCTCAAATGACCCTGTTTACAGCATTCCTCACAGTAGGATCAAACGGGAGGGATGTGGCATAGGCATACCGAAGGGTAAACTACTGCATTGTGGGGCCATGAGTAAGGAAATCAAGATGAAAACCGTTTTAATTGTGGAGGATGATTTGGTAAACGCTCGCGTTTTTGGCAAAATTCTGACAAAACGTGGAGGTCTAGCCGTGAAGCACACAGAAAATGTCGAAGAGGTGATACAGATTGCCCGCTCTGGTGAAGCCGATATTATTCTGATGGATGTTTCTTTGGCTCGAAGTGTTTATCAAGGCAAGTCGGTTGATGGCATCAAAATTACGCAAATGCTGAAAGCAGATCCGCAGACAGCTCAACTTCCCATCATCCTAGTTACAGCCCATGCCATGCAGGGCGATCGCGAGACTTTCCTGAAGCAGAGCGGAGCCGACGGCTATATTTCCAAGCCTGTCGTTGATCATCAGCAGTTTGTTGATCAAATTACCGCTCTATTGCCTCAAGACTAGATCCAATTCAAATATCCTTCCAGATTTCTGAATTGATGGAAGCTGTTTAGCTTGGACCATACAGCAGGTTTTTCTAGTCTTATACAAATGTACTACTAGAGAAATTGTAGCAAGTCTTACTGACAATAGTTTTAGGCTGGCTGGGAGTCTCTACTTGGCTGATCGATTCCTGATTTATATGTTTATAGCAAGGTAAGCCTAACTTAGGTAAGCAACGAATGAGACCAAGGAGCTATCTGAAGCTGAGTTCTCCTAGCTCCTATTGATAGCGGCACCCTAGGCTTTGCTCCTGCTTGTAGCTACTGAGGAGGTTGCTGAGGGGTTGGTTGCGGCTGGCTCCGAGCTAGGGTCGCTTGGATTCTCGGTGTATTTAGCAGCTTCTTGGCATCTGTGAGTAAGCGATCGCCCCAGAGATTCTCCTTGAGGAACTTCAGATCGCCATATCGACTATCTAACTCAACCGCTTTTTCGCCCAAGACTAATCCTTGGTTGCGATCGCCTTTGTTATAAAGTGCCACCGCCAGCGCTAATTGAGGCTCAGCTGCTTTGGCATCCATTGAGACCGCAGTCCGCCATTGCTTAATCGCTGCATCTACCGAGCCTTGCTCATATCGAATCAAGCCAATGTTGTTGACCGCAGGCCAAAACTTGGGGTCTTGTTTTACCGCAGTTTCGTACTGGGCGATCGCTTCTTGATAGCGCTCCAGCATGTAGTAGGCATTGCCCAGATCAAATAAAGCTCCAGCTGTATCTGGCTTTAGCTTCAAGCCTGCTTGCAGATAATCAGCCGCTTTGGCGTACTGGGCTTTTTGAAAATGCGCTGAACCCAAGGCAAACAAGATGGCAGTATTTTTGGAGTCTAGCGATCGCGCCCGCTCCAAGGCCCTAATGCCCTTATCTAGCTCAGTCTCTTGCAAATATAAGCTGCCAAGCAATGACCAAACTTGGGAATTATTAGGAGCCAACTGAGATGCTAATTGCGCTCTGGACAGTGCTAATTCGTACTGCTGGAACTGAGCCAGCTGAGCTGCTTCCTGTGCTAAACTGAGGCCCTGCTGCTCTAATTGATTCGAGTTCAATTGCAGCGTGTGGGGAATCATTGCTTGCGCCGAGGCGGGTTGAGCCACACTCCACAAACCGAGGGCGATTAGGAGAGGAAGCAGAGGAGAGCGGTTAGGCACAGTACAGTCCTAAAGATAAAGAACACGAGTTTTCAGTTAGCTTAGACCATCTCACCCCAATCATGGCAACACCCTGAAGCAAAAGTCAGCCGAGATAAAGATAGCTGATTTATGAGGGAGATTGGCATCTGTAGCCTTTCCAGTGTAGTTCATCGTCCAGGCTGTAAAGTTTCTCGCCTTTATCTGTTATTAGCCTCTATTTTGCTTGCCAGAGAGCAGTTGTTCACTTTCTAGGTTGAATTTGTCTTGAGCGCTCAGTTTACTTTTCAATGTCAGGCCCAGTGTTGTCGTACTCAAGCTAGAGCAGGTCTGTTTACAACACCGCATGGTGTGGTCGAAACGCCCCGATTCATGCCAGTGGGCACTTTGGCGAATGTTAAGACCGTTACACCAGACCAACTCCAAGCCACTGGTGCCCAAATGGTACTCGCCAATACCTACCATCTACACCTCCAACCAGGCGAGGAGATTGTGGCCCAGGCAGGCGGGCTGCATCAATTTATGGGTTGGTCTGGTCCCATGCTGACTGATTCTGGTGGCTTTCAGGTGTTTAGCCTGAGTGAAATGCGACAAATCGACGAGACAGGCGTGAAGTTTCGCTCTCCCAAAGACGGTCAAATCATTCACCTGACCCCAGAGCGATCGATTCAGATTCAAAATCAACTGGGTGCTGACGTGATTATGGCGTTCGACGAATGCCCTCCCTACCCCGCTACGAAGGAAGCGATCGCCGAAGCTACAGCCCGGACCTACCGCTGGTTAGAGCGTTGCATTGCAGCTCATCAGCGACCGGATCAAGCCTTGTTTGGCATTGTGCAAGGTGGGGTTCACTTAGACTTACGAGCCGAAGCCGCTCGCTCTCTGGCAGCGCTTGACCTGCCTGGATACGCAATTGGCGGTGTGAGTGTGGGCGAGCCACCCGAGCTGATTGAACAAATTGTTAAAGCTACTACGCCTTTGCTGCCTGTAGACAAACCCCGCTATCT
Source organism: Trichocoleus sp. FACHB-262 (assembly GCF_014696035.1). Lineage (NCBI taxonomy): Bacteria > Bacillati > Cyanobacteriota > Cyanophyceae > Leptolyngbyales > Trichocoleusaceae > Trichocoleus > Trichocoleus sp. FACHB-262. The sequence continues at coordinate 211,512 of NZ_JACJPK010000017.1, forward strand.
CATGGGTGTAGGCACTTACCGCGAAATGGCTCAAGCGATCGCGGCTGGCATGGATCTGTTTGATTGTGTCATTCCCACTCGGCTGGCGCGGCATGGCAACGCTTTAGTTCGAGGCGATCGCTGGAACCTTAAGAATGCGCGGTTTCGGGAAGACTTTACGCCACTGGATGCCACTTGCCCCTGCTATACCTGCCAGAAATTTACTCGTGCCTACGTCAGTCACTTGTTGCGATCGCGGGAAATTCTGGCTTACACCCTGCTATCCATTCACAACATCACTGAACTAGTTCGATTTACTCAAGAGATTCGAGCGTCTATCTTACAAGGCTCGTTCGCAGAAGATTTTGCTCAGTGGTTAGTGCCTGCTCCCACCTCTGCTTCAGCCCCTTAGAAGCGACAGCCAAAATCATTGTGACCTCAACGCCGCCCAGCAAAGCGTGTTAAGATACGTACCAATTCTGAAATCTGTGTTGGAGAGGTAGAGTCATTCATGGAAGCAGCACTGCTGTTGGCAAAACTGCCTGAAGCTTACGCAATCTTCGATCCCTTAGTGGACGTTTTACCCATCATTCCAGTCTTTTTCTTGCTGCTCGCCTTTGTTTGGCAAGCTGCTGTGGGCTTTAGATAAGCTGATAAACCTGTCTAAATCACCGATAAGATACCTGATTAAAAAAGGATGGCTATTCTGTTTATGAGTAGCCATCCTTTTTTAATTTGTTTTTGGCTCTTAATGAGAACAGCTTGGGTCGCAAGTAGTATCAGCAGAGATTAGGTCGCACGGGCAGACATTACCTTTTGATAAGCTGGCCGTTCTGTGACTCGCTGCAAGTAAGCTAGGATGCCAGGATAAGCACTAAAATCTAATTTCAGCATCAAGGGCATATAGGCTAGCATTGACCCCACTGCCACATCTGCAACACTAAATTCAGGGCCGAGCAAATAAGGTTGTTGCTCAAAAATTTGGTTCAGCGCAGGAAATAGGCGGGCGGATTCCCGTTCTCGACTCGCCTCAACAAAAATTCCTGGCCCCAGCGTCGCATTAGCAAACGAAACCCACTGAGCAATCTCACCTCGCTGCTCAGGTGAAGTAGGGGTCTGGCTGTATTTCTCAGCCAAGTACAGCAAGATCGCGCCCGATTCCCAAAGATGATAGTTTCCATCCGCGATCGCAGGCACTTTCCCCATTGGGTTGATCGCCAGAAACTCAGGCTGTAAGTGCGCCCCCGCCTGCATATCTAGCAAGACAAACTCGTAGGGAAGGCCAATTTCTTCTAGATACCACTGCACAATAGATGCTCGACTACGGGCTCCACCATAGAGCTTGAGCATGAATGGACTCCTCGGCTAAATAACTTACCAAAGTCCTTTTTTACCACCCGGACGCACCGTTGCCCAGTTGGTGCGAGCCGCAGACAACTGCTCGTCGGTTACTTTAGCACCTGTCAAATTAGCGCCACAGAGATTCGCACCCCGCAAGTTGGCATTCGCGAGGTAAGCATGGCTCAGATCCGCGCCGCGTAAGTCAGCCCCTTCCAAGTCCGCATGGCTTAAATAAGCTCTAGACAAGTTGGCATCTCGAAGATTAATGCCGTTTAAGCTGGCCCGCCCAAAATCAGCATTGAAGAGATTCGCACCTTGGAGGTTGGCGTTGTTCAGTTTGGATTGGTGAAAAATTGCTCCGGATAGACTGGCGCGTTGCAGACTCAAGAGACTCAAGTCATAGGCTGCAAAATCACGTCGGCCTTTAGAGTAAGCCAGTTGTAAAGCTTGGGCATCAATTTTTGGTGGTACTTTTGGCTGCCCAGTGGTAGACCCTTTACTGCGTAGGGCAGTCAGCGAGGAGGGTTTCGCAGCTAACACTCGGTTACGAGACATGCCTGACTGCAAACTCGTGGAGTCTGATTTTGCCTGTCGAGCTCGAATTGCCATTGCTACTCGTGCCGCCGGAGAAGCGGTGACAGGGCTACCGGTCTCATCTGTGCGATCGCCTGACTGACGACGAGTCGGGTTCTGAGGATTACCCTGGTTCTGAGTTGACATACTCTTAGCCAGACTGTCTAGATAAGGCTCTAGATCTAAGGCTCGGAGAATTTCAGCCGCAGACTGAAAGCGGTGACGTACCGAAACTTCTAGCATTTTCCGCAGCACAGTCGCAAAGTGCTCCGTAACATGCACATGCTTCTCCCACATGAGTTCCCCTGTGGCTGGGTCGTAATCTAAATCTTTAGGAGATTTTCCGGTTAGGAGATAAATGCAAGTCACGCCGACGGCATAAATATCACTGGCATATACAGGACGCATCGCCATCTGCTCTGGTGGCGCATAGCCAGGTGTCCCAATCGCGTAGGCAGTTAATGCCGTTTGCTCCGACACGCTCATGGAGGTTTGGCTGACCTGATCTTTCACGGCACCGAAGTCAATCAGCACCAGCTTGGCATCTTGAGTCCGGCGAATAATGTTGGCAGGCTTAATGTCGCGGTGAATGACTTGTTGGCTGTGGACGTATTGCAAAACAGGCAGAATTTCGCTGAGGAATTGCTTAATTCCTGCTTCGCTTAAGGGGCCACCTCGCTTGATCTCTTGCTGTAGAGTGGCACCGCCAACGTATTCCTGAACTAGATAGAATTCTTGGTTTGCTTCAAAATAATCGAGCAAGCGCGGCACTTGGGGATGGCTACCAATTTTGCCCAAAGTTTTTGCTTCTCGACGAAACAAATCCCGCGCCATTTGCAGGACGTGGGGCGCGGTTGAGGTAGGCCGCAACTGCTTAAGGACACAGTTGGGTTCCCCTGGCAACGATTCATCAATTGCCAGAAAGGTGGCTCCAAATCCACCTTGTCCTAGTGCTTGGCTAATTCGATAGCGATCGCGAAGCAATAGCTTAGAGCCACAGGCCTGACATAATTCAGTGTGGGTTATGTTCTCAGGATTAGGACAGGCTGGATTTATGCAGTAGCTCATTCAGCATCACCCACTACAACTTCGCTCACTTGGGAATATTCCTATTCCACCTTAATTATCTGGCTAGAAACGACGAAGCGTAGTGTAGGTCATGCGGGAAAACCCTTGAAGACTTGCTAAAGTTACGTGGAGATTCCTTAAAGCATCTGTAAATCCCCAAGTATCTACGGTCATCGTCGTTACTTCAACCATACATTCTGTAGAAAGAATGCCCTGAATTTGTCTGCAAACCACTAATAACTCACGCAATTAGCTGATTTTGCAGTGGTTTAACCTTTTGGTGTTAGTTATCTGGCGCAGCTCTGCCTAGAAAGTGCGATCGCTTCTAGCCGTATCAGCCAATGAATAACTTAATTTTGACCGAACTCTTCAGGCTTGAGTCAGTTCTAACAGATTTTGTCACGATTTCTTCTAAACTGACAATCGCAACTCCAGGCATTGGGATCCTTGAGCGCTACAATAATTTGGCTGACATCGGTTGACATAAGTATTTAAGCAGGGCAATGCGTATTTCTCTGAACTGGCTGCGGGAACTGGTGGACATTACAATGACCCCAGAGGAACTGGCTGAAGCCCTGACGATGGCTGGGTTTGAGGTTGAAGATATTGAAGACCGCCGGACTTGGGCGAATGGGGTGGTGGTCGGAAAAGTTTTAGAGTGCCAACCTCACCCCAACGCTGACAAGTTGCGGGTTTGCCAAGTTGATATTGGTGCAGATGAACCTGCCAATATTGTCTGTGGAGCGGCGAATGTCCGAGCCGACGCTTATGTACCCGTAGCAACCTTAGGCACCTATCTACCAAACATTGACCTAAAAATTCGTCCAGCCAAATTGCGAGGCGTGCCCTCAGCAGGGATGATTTGTTCGCTGACGGAATTGGGTCTAGCCAAAGAATCGGAAGGCATTCACATCTTTACCCAAGCAGACTTAAAGCCTGGCAGTGATGTACGGCCTCTACTAGGTTTAGAAGATGTGATTTTGGATGTCACTTCCACGGCCAATCGAGCCGATGCCCTCAGCCTGGTTGGAATTGCGCGGGAAGTTGCTGCCTTTACGGGAGCCACACTGCGCCTACCTGAGCCTGCCGATGTTGCAGTTCAGACGAGTTCCGCTAGCTTGACCTTAAAAATCTCTGAACCACAAGCTTGTCCGACCTACATTGGTACGGTGATTGAGCAGGTCAAGATTGCTCCATCTCCCGCTTGGTTGCAGCAGCGACTCCAATCATCTGGTGTGCGACCGATTAACAATGTGGTCGATATCACTAACTACGTCTTGTTGGAGTGGGGTCAACCTCTGCATGCCTTCGATCGCGATCGCCTACAAGCTGTAGCTGGAGGTTCTAACCTCACTCTTGGGGTGCGATTCGCGCAAACAGGAGAATCGCTCAAGACCCTAGATGGTCAGCCCCGCACGCTCCAAGAACAAACACTGTTAATTACAGCCAACGATCGCCCCGTTGCTTTAGCAGGGGTAATGGGCGGAGAGGAAACTGAAGTCCATGAAGGCACCCAAAACTTAGTGCTAGAAGCAGCGCTATTTGATCCAGGGGCTATCCGGCGATCGGCTCGGAGCCAGGGTTTACGCACCGAAGCTTCGGCTCGCTATGAGCGGGGAGTTAATCAAGCCGAGCTAACAGTTGCTTGCCGTCGCGCCTTGCAATTACTCACAGAGTTAGCCCAAGGTACAGTTGTTGCTCAAGAAACAGAAACCCGCGCGGATCAATCTTGGACCCGTTCGATTGAGCTGCGTTTGGATCGCGTCAACCAAATCTTAGGTCCGATTGAGGTCGGGGATGATGTGGGTGACTTGCCTGCTGCTGAGGTAGAGCGGACTTTAACGAGCTTGGGATGCAGCTTGGCCCCCACTTCTCAGCCAGGAGTTTGGACGGTTACAGTGCCACCCTATCGCTATCGCGACTTAGAGCGAGAAATTGACCTGATTGAAGAAATTGCGCGGCTCTACGGTTACAACAAGTTCTGCGATACGCTACCCAACAAAACGGAACCTGGATATCTCTCCGTTGACCAAGTTTTGACTCGCAGAATCCGCGAATGCTTACGGGCTGCTGGTTTAACTGAACTCATTCAATATTCTCTGGTGAAGCCCGGTGAGGATCGGCAGGTTGCGATCGCCAACCCTTTATTTGTCGAGTATTCAGCTCTCCGCACCGATTTGATCGCTGGTTTAATTGATGCGTTTCAATACAACTTGGAACAAGGCAACGGTCCCCTGAATGGTTTTGAAATTGGCCGCATCTTCTGGAAAGAGGAGGATGGGTTAGCGGAGGCCGATGCGCTGGGCGGTATCCTGGGCGGCGATTCTAAAGAAGGCAAGTGGATCCAAAGTGGTCGGGATGTTCCGCTGTCCTGGTTTGAAGCCAAAGGAATTCTGGACAGCGTTTTTCAGCGCCTAGATATTGCGGTGGAATATCAGCCAGATCGGCGTGACTCTCGTCTCCATCCTGGCCGTACTGCTTCTCTATGGATCAAGGGCAACCGTTTAGGAACATTTGGTCAACTGCATCCGCAACTGCGGCAAGAACGAGGCTTACCTGAGTCTGTGTATGTGTTTGAGTTGGTGCTAGATGTACTCTTAAATGAGTTAGACCAAGACGAAAATATTACCCCTGCCTTCCGTCCTTTCTCAACTTATCCACCGTCTGATCGCGATATTGCTTTCTTTGCCTCCGTACAAGTCTCTGTAGCTGAATTGCAACGCACGATTATTAAGGCAGCGGGAGATCTCCTGGATCGGGTTGAGTTATTCGATGAGTACCGGGGTGAGAGTGTACCGACTGGGCAACGCAGCTTGGCTTTCCGTTTGGTGTATCGAGCTAGCGATCGCACGTTGACGGATGCAGATATTGAGCCTGTACACCAGAAGGTGCGCGAGGCTTTAGTCGAAAAGTTCCGTGTTGAGCTGAGAAGTTAATCATTTATGCCTAAATATGTGATGCAGGGACGTTACTGTGAGAATGTCCTGGAGAAACGCGCTCCTTTTCGCCAAGCTCATTTAGATGGTCTGGCGGCTCAAAAAGCGGCTGGAACTTTGATGACAATTGGGCCAACGAAGGATTTGACTCAGTGCTTCGGCATTTACGAAGCAGAGGATGAACAGACGGTTCGGCAGTTGGTTGAGGCTGATCCTTATTGGCAAAATGGGGTTTGGACGGAGTACAACGTTTATGAGTGGATTCAGGCGGTTTAAGGTTTAGCGCTAACTGTTTGGATCGCTGGTCTTGAATCGCTGGTCATAGTGTTTCTCTTGAAATCCGAACCTTGGGGGATATCCCCCAAACCCCCTTGTTGGAGGACGGTTGCGTCCTCCAAGCCTCCTCCAAAAGGGCGCTGGGGTCTAAAAATCGCCCTTTTCAAAGCTTGAGGAACTACAACTGAGGTGCTGATGACAGAATCTTAAAGCTGTTGTTAGGTCGCTGGTTTGTTGTGGGTAGGTGATTGGGGGACGGGCGATCGCAACTAAGGGTATCTCTAATTCCATCGCGACTTTTCGCTTTACGTCTTCTCCACCAGCAATGCCGGAGGATTTGGTGATGACTACAGAGATTTGCCAATGTTGCCACAATGCTTTCTCGAGGTCGGGGGAGATGGGAGGGCGCATGGCGAATAGGCGATCAGGGGTAAAGCCTGCGGCGATCGCGGCTTCAATGGCGGTGACGGAGGGTAAGAGTCGAGCAAATAAGGTGGCGCGATCTTGCCAAGGCTGAAAGAGGGTTAGAGGTCGATACCCCACAATCAACAACACCCGCTGCCCCTGAAGAATATCCGTCGCCACAAGTTCAGCAAAACTCTGAAAAACTAATCCCTTCTCCTGTCCCTTTTCCCTTTCATCCTTCATCCCTCCTCCTTCATCCTTCCAATCTGGTCGCTCAAACCGGAGATAGGGAATGCCAAGTTGGGTTGTGATGGCGATCGCGAGTTGGGAAATCTCTATCGCATAGGGATGGGAGGCATCCAACACTGCCACAATTTGTTGCTGTTGCAGGAAGGATGCGGCTGTCTCTACGGTTAATCGTCCGACCCAAACTCGCAAGAGTGTATGGTTCTCTGCTTTCTCTACAGAGGACGCATATAGCTGTTTGGCGGTTTCTGTGGTGACTGAGACGGTACAAGCAAGTTGAGCTTCAGCGATCGCAGCAGCTAATTGAGCACTTTCTTGGGTGCCACCGATCAACCAAATTCGTCCTTTTGCCTTCACTCAATTGCTTATCTTTTCGAGGGTCCAATTGAGGGTTTAAAACTGCACTTTATAGAGTTGAAATAACTCGCCAGCTTGGGTTTTGACAATTTTCCCGCCTGCCGCTTGAACTGTTTTTTTCCAATCCTCTAACGATTCTAAAAACACTTCTGCACCCAAGTAAGTTTCTAGAATGGCCCAGTTTTCCGCTAGAGGTGTGTCTGGATTCAATACGTCGAAGACAAAGGAGGCTCCGGGCTTCAGGACTCGCTTGACTGCGGTCATGACGGCTTGCCAGTACTCTAACGGGTAGTAGCAACTAAAGCCAGTGGCGATCGCCAGGTCAAAGAAAGCAGGCTCGTATTTGAGTTGATGAGCGGGAGCCAGTTCTACCCCTTTGAACAGTTTGGAGTTGAGTTGCGGGCCACGGGCAATGAGCGTATCACGGGCAAAACTGCTCATCTCTTGCCCATAAAATAAAGCGCCCCAGTCACGCCAGGGATAAATCAAAAAGCTCACACCACAGCCTAAATCTAAGCAGCGCTGATTTTTTTGGGGCTGAGCCATCTTCCAAAACGGAGAGGCAGTTTTCGTTTGTAGCGTTCCTGCGGTCCATTCTTGAAAGATGGGCATTGCTTCCACAGCTTCTGGCAGCTCAAAGGCTTCCCGGCGATACTCGCGATCGAAACGCTGGGCAACTGCAGAAATCTGGGCTTGCCAGTTGCCGCTAGAGGGACTTAACACATTAGAGAGCAGGTCGCCTGATGAAAACGCTTTCGAGGAACGGCTACTACGTTTCTCAGACATCGCCTAATTCCTCTAACGAAACTAAATTTCTGTAAAACACTACGCTTGTTTTTAACCCTTTAGGGCTTTGGTAAAGTTTTGGCGATAGGACTTATTGACGATCAGCACTGGCCAAAGCAGCCCTAAGTAGATTCGTCCTTGGCTAAAGTTCGTCCGCCGAAAACCGCTCCAGAACTTCCAGGCTCCACCTGCATAAGCACCTAGTAACAACAGGCTAAGCAGTGTAGTCATGTATCTATCTCTCCCATTCACACATCAACTTTAGCTGAGCGCCTACTCTACACTCAATGTAGCTTCGATTTGCTGGAAACGTATGTTTGGTCTTGACCTGACTTGGCGATCGCCAGAAAACTTAATGAATTAAGAACTTTATGCAGCAAATCGGAGATTTCAGTATTCTGTAAGAGCATGGATACGGTCTAAAAATTTCACTTCAATCGTAAGCAGAATCTAGATTACTTTTTTCTCTGCTATTCGTTAGTTTCTAGCGCTTGAGATAGTCAACCATTGCAATCTACAAGATGGTTGACCAGAGGGAGTGACTCCGCGATCCGGTTGGTTTGATTTGTCAAGGAAGATGGCGCTAACCCCCATGAAGCTTACCTTCTGGAGGATACCCACAGTCTTACTGCCATAGGAGACTAGAGAACACGAGTCATTTGACGACTGAGTACAGCACGCGAATAAAAACTAGGAAGTAAAAACTAGGAAGGAGGATTTATGCGAGCAGTGCTGATGGCCGGAGGCTCAGGGACGCGGCTCAGACCGCTAACCTGTGATCTTCCTAAACCCATGGTCCCGATTCTAAATCGACCGATCGCCGAGCACATTGTTAATTTATTAAAGCGGCATCGTATCACTGAGATTATTGCGACGCTGCATTATTTACCTGATGTAATGCGGGATTACTTCCAGGATGGGAGTGATTTTGGCGTACAAATGACTTATGCCGTAGAGGAAGACCAGCCTTTAGGAACGGCAGGTTGCGTTAAAAATATTTCTGAATTACTTGATCAAACATTTTTAGTAATTAGTGGTGATAGTATCACCGACTTTGATTTAACTGCCGCCATTGAATTTCATAAACAAAAGCGATCAAAAGCAACTTTAGTATTGACCCGCGTGCCCAACCCAATCGAGTTTGGAGTTGTCATTACTGATGAAAAAGATCGTATTCGACGCTTTTTAGAAAAACCTTCAACTAGCGAAATTTTCTCGGACACTGTTAATACTGGCATCTACATTTTGGAGCCAGAAGTTTTAGGCTACCTACCCAACAATCAGGAGTCTGACTTCTCTAAAGATCTCTTTCCTTTGCTCCTCGAAAAAGACGAGCCAATGTATGGCTATATCGCTGAGGGATATTGGTGTGATGTAGGCCATTTGGAAGCTTATCGAGACGCTCAATACGATGGGTTGCAACAACGGGTCAAGCTGGATTACGCCTATGAAGAGCGATCGCCCGGTATCTGGATTGGTCAAAATACCCACGTTGACTCCACTGCCAAAATTGAAGCGCCTGTTCTAATTGGGCATAACTGCCGAATTGGGTCGAGAGTCCAGATCAGTGCTGGCTCTGTCATTGGCGACAATGTCACGGTAGGAGCCGACGCTGACTTGAAGAGGCCCATTATTTGGAACGGGGCGATCGTTGGAGAAGAAGCTCATCTACGGGCTTGCTGTATCGGCCGTGGCACCAGAGTAGATCGTCGCGCCCATGTGCTGGAAGGAGCCGTGATTGGTTCACTCTCCATCATTGGGGAAGAAGCTCAAGTTAGCCCCAATGTTCGCATTTGGCCCAGCAAGAAGGTTGAGTCCGGAGCGACGCTCAACATCAACTTAATTTGGGGTCATGCGGCTCAGCGCAATTTATTTGGACAGCGGGGTGTCTCTGGGTTAGCCAACGTCGATATTACGCCAGAGTTTGCAGTGAAGCTGGGTGCGGCCTATGGTTCGACCTTGAAACCAGGCGCACAAGTCACGGTTTCTCGCGACCAGCGCAGTATTTCTCGGATGGTGTCGCGATCGCTCATTGCTGGCTTGATGTCAGTCGGCGTGAATGTCCAAAACTTAGAAGCCACGGCGATTCCCGTAGCTCGGACGGCAGTACCCACGTTATCGGTGCGGGGCGGCATTCACGTGCGAGTGCATCCAGAGCGAGCCGACCACATTTTGATTGAGTTCTTTGATCAAAAAGGCATCAACATTTCTAAGGCGCAGGAGAAGAAAATTGAAGGGGCTTATTTTAAAGAAGATTTTCGGCGTGCCTTAATTCACGAAATTGGCAATGTCGTCTACCCCAGCCAAATTATTGACATTTACAGCACTGCCTTTGAGAAGCACATTAACATTGAGGCCGTGCGGCACAGCAGCTCCAAAGTCGTGATCGATTACGTATACGCAGTTTCTGGCGCAGTCCTACCACAGTTGTTGGGCAAGTTTGGTTGCGACGCGGTGGTTTTGAACGCCAGCCTCAGCCAGAATTCTCCCACCACAGCCGATCGCGAGGGCTTGTTAAACCAGTTAGGCCACGTAGTGGAAGCGTTACGGGCCACCTTTGGCGTCCAAGTTTCTGCCAATGGCGAGCAGATGATTTTGGTGGATGAAGCAGGCATTCCGATTCGCGGGGAAATGCTGACTGCCTTGATGGTAGACATGATGCTGACCAGCCATCCACGCAGCACCGTGGTAGTGCCAGTCCATGCCTCTAGCGCTGTTGAGCAAATTGCGCGTCGTCATGATGGCAAAGTCATTCGCACAAAAGCTAACCCGACCGCTCTCATGGAAGCCTGCCATACCAACTCTCATGTCATCCTGGGTGGCAGTGGCGAGATGGGCTTTATCTTCCCGCAACTGCATCCTGGTTTTGACGCCATGTTCTGCATTGCCAAAATGATTGAGCTGTTAACCTTACAGGAGCGCTCTATCAGTCAAATTCGGGCCGACTTACCACGGGTTTGCCATCGCACTTATACCGTTCGTTGCCCCTGGACGGCGAAGGGAGCTTTGATGCGTCACTTGGTAGAAATCCATTCAGCGGAGAACTTAGAGCTGGTCGATGGCGTGAAAATCTTTAACAATCAGCACGAAAGCTGGGTTCTGATTTTACCGGATGCAGGAGAGCCGTTAGTCCATATTTTTGCCAACAGCGATGACCGTGGCTGGGTAGACGAAATTCTGCGCGAATATCGTGGACGAGTCCAAGACTTTGTCGATCGTGAGGAAGGGAGGGAAGATTCCAAAACTGAATCTTACAGCCTTTTGCAGATGTAGGAGGTGGACGTTATCAGATGGCAAAAGCTTTGTCTAGCCTGAGTTTGCTACCTGTTGAGACGCTAACTTACCTCAAGACCTGCGATCGCTGTCCTAATGGGTACTGCAATTTCCTAATTCAACCTCCAATCTAAGTACGAATGTACTAAAATTAAGATCAGAGAACTGGTAGCTGAGATTGAGGAAAAGCTGTTTTCAAGCCCCAAAAAATCACTTAACTCTTAGGATGTGATCTATTAGGGTAAAGCATGAGTCACGATTGATATAACAGTTCCTGTCGCCCTAAACTGAACTCCCTGGGATTAGGAGAATTTTGATCTATGAATAGCTGTATCTTGATGGCAGAGATTATCCAAGACCCGCAGCTGCGCTACACATCTGACACTCAAACTCCGATCACGGAAATGATAGTGCAGTTTTCCGGGTTGCGGGCAGATGACCCCCCATCCACCCTTAAAGTCGTAGGATGGGGCAACCTGGCTCAGGAAATTCAAGAGCGTTATCACCAAGGCGATCGCGTGGTGATTGAGGGTCGGTTGAACATGAATACAATCGAGCGGCCCGAAGGCTTCAAGGAAAAACGTGCTGAGTTAACGGTGCAGCGCATCCACAGCTTAGATGGTAGTTCTAGTAGTGCTGCCGTTCCTGCCGCAACAACAACCGCTAGAGTCGCACCTGCACCCGCCGCTACTCGTACACCCGCTGCCGCTACGGCTAACCGAGCTGCGCCCGCCGTGAGTACTCCTGACGCTGCCCCTAGAGCGGCAACAAAATCTAAGCCTCCAGCTCCTCCGGTTGCGGAACCAGACTACGACGACATCCCTTTCTAGCTCCAAGCGCTAGCACCATCTAGGTCATCTCTGTCAGAGCATCAGTTGTACTTCTGGTGCTTATTTTGCTTTGCCTATTTTGTTTGCTCAGAGAAAGTCTTGTAGAAACTCAAACGGATCATCATCCCAGCAGGGCTCTGGCCAACGGGTGAGCAGATTGCGGATGATATCTGTCTCAACATCGTGAATATCCTCTCGCTCAAATAGACCACCCAGAGCCGTTAAATCCCGTTCTCGCATGGGTGCTAGAGGAGCCGCGTAGCTATCGAGCAGGCTAGAAAACCCCTCGTATTCTGCTTCAGGCTGAGGCGATCGCCAACTCCCTGCGTCAGAAGTTTGAGTAGGGACAATCCCTAGCGGCCCCATTCGCTCTGGGGTCGAGGATGGAGCTGACTGAGTAGCTCCGTATCTTGATTTAACTGCGTTTAGTCGTCGAGCGGGGGTAGAACGGGCCGCTTGAGTGCGTAAGAGATTCAACTCTGCCGGAAACGAGGTGGCATCGTCCGTGGAGGAAGGATTAAACATGGAGTGCACCAAATAACCGCCTCAATGCAGTCGCGCAGTCGAGCGGAGGAAAATTCACTGAAGCATGGCTTACAAGGTCTAGGCACCAGACTTAGAAGTAGGTGCAGCCATGTTGCGTTTTTTCAGTAGATGCAAAGCCTGATTAGCTCTTACAGCGGCTTGATGAATCTCACACCCAAAATTTGCTCAAGCAGTTCAAGCAGTTATACAGGTTTAGCGCTGTGATGACCTGATTGATTTTGTACTTTCCCTGTCCTCAACCTTACATCCCCCCACCAGGGAATGAGCAACCAAAAGTTACGTTTTTTCACGTATTCTCATTGCTCATATTGTTACTAAACATGTAGTAATCCTACTGGATGAATTTGCTGAGGGTACGGCAAAAGCATCAAGATTAAAGCTTAATAGAGAACCGAGGGCTGCGAACTCTGTCTAAGGTAGAGCTAAAGCTGGGGCGATCGCTTAGCTGCTGCGACTTCTGCCACCAATCGGTCTAACTCAGCCTGCATTTGAGTGCAGACTTGCTGATAGCAAACTTCTACGTAAGTGCGATCGCTAGCAGCCGCTCGACCAGAGCGCTCGAAGACAATCGGGGCACAAACACGAGTATGAATTTGTACCGGAAGCGGAATATTTGGTACAGGCCCAATGCCGAGTCCCCAAGGCAATCCCAAGTACAGGGGAAACACCACTGGGTCGATCCCTAGTAACCAAGGCATGCCCCACTCGTGTAGTTGCCGCGCTTGCTCATAAAAATCTCCTAGGACGAAGAAGGTATCGTGTGCTCCCTCCGAGATCACGGGGACAATCGGTACACCTTCCCGCAATGCTAATTTGATAAAGCCTCGTCGTCCTGCAAATTCTATTTTGTGCCGCTGATTGTGAGGCCGAAACACATCTTCTGGACCTCCGGGATAAACCAATACTGCTGCGTTGCGACGGAAGGCAGCGATCGCCATTTGTGGATGGGCAATCACAGCCCCAATCTGAGCCGCAGCGGGCGCGACTAAAGGAACAGGTGCCCGCCAAACACTCGGATGCATCAAGCCATAAGCTAAGCGCTCTGGGCCAAAGCGCTGCACCCAGTCATACAAAAACATAAACATGTCAGGAGCAGCCAGGCCGCCGTTGTGGGAGCCGACAATCAGCATTGGGCCTTGCTGAGGCACGTGGTGCCAACCATCTGTCTGCACTCGAAAATAATGGTGATACAGCCAACCCCAAATCGGCATCCAGGCTTGAATGGCTTGAGGATCGCGGTCTTCTAAGGACCAACCATCAAAGCGATGAGTAGCATCAGGGCGATCGCTAGAGGAACGGTAAAGAAAGGGGTTTAGATCGGGAAACAATGGCTTCTAACTGCTTTATTCAATCAAATTGCGTTCTTTAGCCTAGTCTAGAGCTTCACCTGTTGCCAAATCCCAAGGGGTGAGGTCATGGGTCACAGATTGCACTAGCTTGACCCCAAACACCTGAGCAAAGGCGATCGCCACTTGTTGTTGCACCTGCGCCAAATTCACGTCAGGCACAAACTCAGCCAAGCTGCCTACAGGCTTATCCGCAATGCCACAAGGCACAATATTTTGAAACCCTGTTAGATCTGGGCAAACGTTGAGCGCAAAGCCATGCATCGTAATCCAACGGCTGACTTTAATCCCGATCGCCGCTACCTTGCGTCCTTCTACCCAAACCCCTGTCAAACCTGCATAGCGCTCTCCCTGCAATCCATACGCTGCTAACACTTGAATCAATACTTCTTCTAGCTGCCGTAAATACCAATGCAGGTCTTTGCGATAGCGGTTCAGGTTCAAAATGGGATAACTCACGACCTGTCCTGGACAGTGATAAGTGACCTCTCCCCCCCGCTCCACTCGGCACAACTGCAACTCAGTTTGAGCAGGATCGAACTTAAGAAAATCTAAGCTGGCACCTTGGCCAAGGGTATAAACGGGGGGATGTTGTAACAGGAGCAACACATCGCTGAGTTCTGGATCTTCACGCCGTTGGGCGACTAGCGATCGCTGCCAAGCCCAAGCCACCTCATAGGGCACCAAACCGGGCGTGTAAAGCCAGCAATCTTGGTAAGGCAAGCTTGGTACGGAGACGCTGGATGGAGATGTACTTAATTCCATTAGCAAAAGCAAGCGAAATTTAACGCAATTTTAGAGTTTGTGTAAAGCGGCGAAATCAAGAATTATCAACAGATGCAAAAGATTTTAAAGGCCCCTGTTCTCCAGAATACAAAGTGCTAGGGTGAGACTAACACCCAAATTCCAAGGGGAGGAAGCTCTATGAAGCTTGTTATCCAGGGCAAAAATATCGAAATCACCGATGCGATTCATGAGTATGTGCATCAGAAGATTGAAAAGGCGGTTAACCACTTTCAGAATCTAATGACCGAAGTTGACGTGCATCTGTCTGTGGCCCGCAACCCCCGGATAAACCCCACCAAGCAAACCGCAGAAGTTACGATTTACGCCAACGGTACAGTCATTCGCGCCGAAGAGAGCAGTGAGAACCTATACGCGAGCATTGACTTAGTTGCCGACAAAATTGCTCGCCAACTCCGCAAGTTCAAAGAGAAGCGGCAAGACAAAAACCACACGCAAATCCGTACAGGTGTAGTGGTCGATCAACTGCCAGTGGAAACTTTGATTGGCGATCGCACCCCAGAACTACCTGAAGACGTAGTTCGGACCAAGTATTTCGCCATGCCGCCGATGACCATCCATGAAGCCTTGGAGCAGCTAGAGCTGGTCGATCACGACTTCTATATGTTTCGGAATGCTGAGACGGGTGAAATCAACGTGGTTTACGAACGGAATCACGGAGGCTACGGTGTGCTTCAGCCTCGCAATACGAACGGCCAGATCTCCACGAATGGCAAAAATGGCAAGACCGCCCATAGTGATCAGGCTGTGACAGAAAAACTCGATTCTGCGAAGCTATAACCAGCTTCTCGCCAACCAGTTCTATACCAGAACCCAGGAGGAAGGATGAAACTAGCATCTTTCCTCCTTTTTATATTTTTGGGTTG
This sequence comes from Trichocoleus sp. FACHB-262, assembly GCF_014696035.1. NCBI lineage: Bacteria > Bacillati > Cyanobacteriota > Cyanophyceae > Leptolyngbyales > Trichocoleusaceae > Trichocoleus > Trichocoleus sp. FACHB-262. The sequence goes on from NZ_JACJPK010000017.1 coordinate 227,144, forward strand.
CCGCTGATTGAAGCCAGAACGCACAAGACGCACGAGGGGCGATCGCGATGGCTTCGGCAATGTAACTTAACAATTTATAAAACATTTTGTTAGGCGATCGCGACTTAGTCACAGATAGCTAACCCGAGCCGCGCAATAGCCCCTTCAACTCCCGCCATAACAAGGGTTCGCCTCGTTGAGCTGCGGGATATGTAAAAACTCCTTGCGTCGGGCTAAACAAAAGCGCTAACAAAAATAGCCCCGACACCACCAAAACAATGGCAGGGCCAGAGGGCACATTGTAGAAATAACTGAAATACATGCCGCTGACACTCGCCACAATCCCAATGCCTGCTCCTAACCACATGACGTTGTGTAGCCGCTGCACCAGCAAATAAGCTGTAGCGCCTGGGGTAATCAAGAGCGCCAGCACTAAAATTACGCCTACGGTTTTCATGCTGGCTACGATCGTCAAGGCAATCAGCACCATCAAGCCGAAGTTCAACAGGTTCACGGGTAAGCCTGCGGCTTGCGCTCCCAAGGGGTCGAACGTGTAGAAGAGTAATTCTTTATAAAGCAGGACAACTACCAGCAAGACAAAGGCCGAGATCAAGGCTGTATCTAAGACTTCCTGCTGCGTCACACCCAAAATATTGCCAAACAGAAAGTGATTTAGGTCAATCTTGTTGTCCTTTTGGATCAGTGTAATCAGCGTCACACCAAGGGCAAAAAAGGCCGAGAACACAATCCCCATCGCGGCATCTTCTTTAATGGGCGATCGCGCCCGAATCCAGGCGATCGCCATTGTGCTGAGCACGCCCGCAATGAATGCCCCAACAAAAATATTGGCTCCTACCATGAACGCGATCGCTAAACCAGGCAGAACCGAATGGCTAATTGCGTCTCCTAATAAAGCTAAGCGCTGCACCATCAAGTAACTGCCCACAACCGCACAAATCAGCCCCACCAAGACTGCAATCACCAGCGATCGCTGCATAAACTCGTACTGCAACGGCTCTAGCAGTGCTTGCAACATTAGGCTGCTTCTCCCGCATGAAATACCACTTTGCCGCCGTAAGCGCGATAGAGATTTTCAGTGCTCAGCACCTGTTCACGTGGACCACTCGCAATCAATTCTGTGTTGAGCAAAATCAAGTCGTCAAAATGGGTGATCGACTCGCCCAGGTCGTGATTAATCACCACCACCACTTTGCCTGCGGCAGCCAGCTCATGAAAAATCTGGAAAATCACATCCTGGGTTTTTTGGTCAATACCGACGAAGGGTTCATCGAAGCAATAAATATCGGCTTCTTGGGCGAGCGATCGCGCCAAAAATACCCGCTGCTGCTGCCCTCCAGAGAGTTGCCCAATGGGACGATGCCGATAAGCACTCATGCCTACGCGATCCAAAGCGGCTGCGGCTAAATGCCGACTGGTGGTAGAAAAGCGACGGAACCACCCTGTCTTACGCACCCGCCCCAGCATTACTACATCCCAGACGGTCGCAGGGTAAGTCCAGTCAATCTGCGATCGCTGCGGCACATATGCCACTCGCGCTAGTTGCTCGGCTAGCGGCTGATCACCGAGTAAAACCGTACCGTGATTGGCTGGTACCAACCCCAGCATGGCTTGTAGCAGAGTGCTTTTACCCGCACCATTGGGGCCAATAATCCCAACTACCCGCCCAGGGTGAATTACGAAATTAATATCTCTGAGAGCCTGTACCGCTCGGTACTGCACCGCCAACTGGCGCACCGAAATCTTGTGACTGCCATTCATATAGACTATTTGTGCATCTGGACACTGGGTTGAACCTGTATCAAAAGGCGGGGGTTGAGTCTTCATGGCAGCGTTTCCACTCAGCCTAAGCAAAAAATGAAAGGAATATGAAAATAGGGTAACTTAAAAAATGAAAGGAATATGAAAATAAATATTGACTTCTCATATGATTACTGCTCCACATCGCCCCCAAAGCGGTTACCCCCAAAGCGGCTATAAGATTCATAGTTACGGACAGGCGATCGCGGGCCTCTTGCTCAGTGTCTGGTTAAGTGGCTGCAATATCGGTTCCCAGCCTGCCCCTAACCAATCTGCTGCCAACGGGGCGGCTAAGCCTAGCGTAGTTTCTACCAGCACTATCCTGGCCGACTTAACCGCTCAGATTGCCGCAGATGAAGTGCAACTAATCGGCATCCTCGAACCTGGAACCGATCCACATGTTTATGAACCAGTGCCAGCAGACAGCCGAGACTTAGAAAAAGCAGATTTAATTTTTTACAACGGCTACAACCTGGAGCCAGGTCTAATTAAGCTCATGAATGCCGCTGGGGGGCGGGCTCAAAAAGTTGCCGTAGGCGAAGTTGTGCCACCATTGCAGCTTCAGAAAGGCCAGAGAGAAACTGTCCCCGATCCCCACGTTTGGGGCAATGTCAAAAATGTCATGCAGATGGTCACGGCCATTCGCGATGCCTTAATTGAACTCTCACCCGACGATCGCGATCGCTTTACTCAGAATGCCGCTCAGCTCACCGTGCAGCTAGAAGAGTTGGACCAGTGGATTACTCAACAAATCCAAACCATTCCCCCAGAAAAACGGCGCTTAGTCACCACTCATGATGCCTTTCAGTACTATGCCCGCGCTTACAATCTCGATATTATTGGCACCTTGATCGGCATTAGCACCGAAGAACAACCTAGCGCCCAAACTGTACAACGCCTAGTTGAATCAGTGAAGTCGGCTCAAGTACCAGCCATCTTTGCCGAAACCACGATTAATCCAGCTTTAATCAAAACCGTAGCTCAAGAGGCAGGCGTACAACTCGCCCCGCGATCGCTTTACTCAGACTCTATTGGTGCTGCGGGGAGTAATGGCGACTCCTACATCAAAATGATGATGGTTAATACTCAGACTATTGTTGAAGCGTTGGGTGGCAAGGTCACCCCCTTTCAACCAAGCCGCATGTCGCAAAGTACTAATCAAAAGCCGTAACCTGCAATTGTACTTATGGGCGATCGCCAAACTTTTCACGATTGGGCGTTAAACCTGAGCGAATGTCTTAACTTTCTGATACAAGTGGAAGATAAGCTTCTAGTGAAGAACCAGTAATGGCTGCATCTGAGATAGATATTGACCTTGCGCCGTTTATTGACCATACCCTGCTCAGTCCAATCGCTACACCAGAACAGGTCGAGCAGTGGTGTGATGAGGCAATACGCTTCAATTTTGCAGCAGTTTGCGTTTACCCCATCTTTGTGCGCCAAGCCACCCATCTCTTGCACAACAAGCGACCAAGAGTTTGCACAGTGATTGGTTTTCCTACAGGTGCTACCACCTCTGCCGTCAAGCTTTACGAAGCTCAAGAGGCTGTAGATAACGGAGCCACTGAATTAGATGTGGTGCTGAATTTAGGCTGGCTCAAAACTGGCAAAACCAACGAACTGTTTCAAGAAATTGCCGCTATCCGTGAAGCGACCGATCAAACAATTAAAGCCATCTTAGAAACCACCCTCCTCACTCCTCCCGAAAAGCAGACGGCAACCGAGATTTGTATGGATGCTGGAGTAGCCTTTCTCAAGACCAGTACGGGATGGCATGGGGGGGCAACTGTTGAGGATGTCCGCCAATTAAAGGAAATGACCCGCGACCGAGTGGGAATTAAGGCATCGGGTGGCATCCGCACCGCCCAGCAAGCTTTGGATTTAATTGTGGCAGGGGCAACTCGCTTAGGTACGTCTCGCAGCATCGATCTCCTGCGTCAGCGCGATACCCTAGAGGGAGTAAGAGGTAAGGGGCAGGAAGCTGACGGTTAGCGACCCTGGCTTTTTGTTGCCGCTCTCTTGCTTGTAACCCTTGCCTTGACTTCTGTATGAGTCGAACTTATAAAGCCATTGGAATTAATCTCAAGGGTGCTCCTCTCGGCGAGTCCGATCGCTTGCTCACTGTCTTGACACGGGAACATGGGTTGATTCGGGTTGTGGCACCAGGGGCACGCAAGCACCACTCCAAACTGGGGGGGCGCAGCGGCTTGTTTGTCGTGAACGAATTACTGATTTCAAAGGGGCGATCGCTCGATAAAATTACACAAGCAGAAACCTTGGAATCCTATCCAGGTTTAAGCCAAGACTTAGCTAAGTTAACTGCCAGTCAGTACTTAGCAGAACTGGTTCTCTGTCAGGCCTTGAGCGATCAACCTCAAGAAGAGTTGTTTTGCCTATTCAACGAACACCTTTGTCGCTTAGAAAGTTTATCCAGTAGCAGTGCAGGCAACGGTTTAGCATCGTTTGGTGTGTTGGCTCATCTAGCTCAAGCGGTCTTTCATTTACTCGCTTTGGCAGGGGTCGCACCTCAGGTACAAACCTGCTGCGTGACTCAACGTCCTCTCACTCCAGACCTAAACGACGATAACTGGCGGATTGGCTTCAACATGGCTGCGGGTGGCACAATTGATTTGGCAGAACTAGAGCATTTAGGCGAAGGTGCTAGAGTACCGTCCCGCACTAAAAACGCTGGATTTCAGACTGCCAAAGGCACTCAGGGCAACACCTCAAAACCAATCCTGCGCGATCGCCACTCCTCTACTGTGACTGCGATGGCTCCATCTACAGGTCAGGCGATCGCTGCTGCCGCTGCCAACTACCACGTTGTCAATCACCAGCAAAAATCTTCCGTTCCCAGTCTCCAGCTCAACGCAGTTGAACTATCTCTCCTGCAACACCTGGCTCAACCTGAACTCCTTCAGTTAGATGCATTCTCTCTAGAGTTAGAGCAAAATGCCTTTAACACCTCGGCTTATCAAGCTGCCTGGCTCAAAGTTGAGCGGATTTTACGTCAGTGCGCTCAGTATCATTTCGATCGCCCGATTCGCTCCGCTGCCTTGATTGATACCTGTTTCCTGTCTGTGCCAACTGCTCCCTAACTGCCTCAATTATGATGCGATTGTCGGATTCTGATTTGCAACTGCTGGCTTTGCCATCCCTCAACCATGCCAATTCTGGGATGGCCCATTCTGAAATGGAAGCTAGTAACCGCTATCATTCTCAGCAAAATGGCAATCGCGATGCCGATCCGGAAATGGGTCCCGCGAAATACCATTCAGCTCACAATCGCCTCTCTCAAGAGGAGCTGGCAGAAATCACCAAGACAGAGCAGTGCAAAGATGTTGAACTTGACCAAGGCGTTGAACCAAACACATCTGCTGGCGGTCTTGAGGGGCCTAGTACCCTCGCAGGATTAGCGCCTCTTCCAGGGGTCAGCTCCTTGCCCACTAGTAATGGCTCAACTAGCAATGGCACTTCTCCCAGCGTTGAATCTTCTACCGAGCTATCAGAGGATTTTGAGCAGGGATTTTTACCAGTGCTCAAAAATCGTAATTTCCTAGCCTTGTGGAGCGGCCAAGTTTTTTCGCAATTGGCCGACAAAGTTTACCTAGTGCTGATGATTGCGTTGATTGCTAGCCGCTTTCAAGCTGAAGATCAAACCATCAGTGGTTGGGTGTCTTCGATCATGATTGCCTTTACCATCCCAGCCGTCTTGTTTGGGTCTGTCGCCGGAGCCTTAGTCGATCGCTGGCCTAAGAAGCCTGTGCTGGTAATCACCAATTTGCTTCGGGGAGGATTAGTTTTAACGTTGCCCCCGCTCCTATGGATTTCTCAAGGTTGGGCACCCCTTGGAGGCTTTCCTATCGGTTTTGGCATTTTATTAGGGGTCACCTTTCTCGTTTCCACCTTGACCCAGTTTTTTGCTCCGGCTGAGCAGTCAGTGATTCCCTTGATGGTGGAGCGGCGACATTTGTTATCCGCCAATTCCCTCTATACCACCACCATGATGGCCTCTGTGATTATTGGCTTTGCTGTGGGAGAGCCGCTGTTGGCGATCGCGGATCATCTTACGGCTCAAATTAGCGGGGGCCTAAATATTGGCAAAGAACTTGTCGTCGGTGGCGGCTATGCGATCGCCGGGATAATTTTGCTGATGCTGCGAACAGGTGAAAAAATTACTGTCCCAGAGCAAGCATCTCCCCACATTTGGCAAGACGTGCGTGAGGGACTAGATTACTTAAGGCAGCAAACCCGTGTCCGCAGCGCTCTCATTCAACTGGTCATTCTATTCTCAATTTTTGCGGCTCTAGCCGTGTTGGCCGTCCGTTTAGCAGAAGTGATTCCAGGGATTAAATCTTCTCAGTTTGGCTTTCTACTCGCTGCTGGCGGTGTCGGCATGGCGGGTGGAGCCACAATTTTAGGGCAGTTTGGGCAACGCTTCTCTCACAATCAGTTGAGTTTGATTGGCTCGATTGGCATGGCAGCTTCCCTGCTTGGCTTAGCTCTATTTACCCATCAGCTTTGGCCAGTCTTGGTACTGCTTACCTCACTGGGTGGTTTTGCGGCCATTGTAGGGGTGCCGATGCAAACCACGATTCAAGAAGAAACGCCTGAAGAAATGCGTGGCAAGATTTTTGGCTTGCAGAATAATGCCATTAATATTGCCTTGACTTTACCGCTCGCCTTAGCTGGGGTGGCGGAGACATTTTTGGGTCTGCGGGCTGTATTTGTCAGCTTGGCACTGTTGGCGATCGCAGGAGGGCTCCTGACCTGGTATATTTCCCGTACAGGATCAAATCCGTTAGCCAACACTGACAAATCATAGGTTGACACTCATCTGAATGCACATTGCTTGGCTTGGAAAAAAATCGCCCTTCTGCGGCAACGTTACTTATAGTCGGGAAGTTACCAATAATCTTCTAGATCGGGGATACCAGGTCAGCTTTCTGCACTTTGCACAGGAAGAAGACACTCCAGCAGCCTGGTCAGACTATCAGGAAGTCTCTATTCCCTTTCTTTATAAGTCTCAGGTTTACACCATTCCCACCCTCAAATCCAGCAAAGTTCTGGCGCAGGCGCTCCGGGAACTCAAGCCTGACCTAGTCCATGCTTCCTTAACGCTATCGCCCCTCGATTTTTTGCTGCCAGAGATTTGTGCTGAGCTAGATTTGCCGTTGGTGGCTACTTTTCATCCCGCTTTCGATCGCAGGCGTAGACTAACTTCTAGTACTCAGCACTTGACCTACCAGCTCTACGCACCTTTCCTGGCTAACTACGATAGCGTCATTGTCTTCTCTGATATTCAACGAGATTTGTTGGTGCGCTTAGGCGTTTCTCCCGACAGAGTGGCAGTGATTCCGAATGGAGTTGACGTTCAAAAATACTCCACCGGTCCTTCCCGTCTGAAAGCAGAGCTAAAGGCCCAGCAAATTTACGTTTATCAAGGCCGCATTGCTCTAGAGAAGAACGTCGAGTCTTTATTGCGCGGCTGGAAGCAGGCGAATATGGGGCCTGAGTGCAAGCTAGTCATTGTGGGAGACGGACCCCTAAGACCCTCACTAGAACCATTCTACGGTCCAGATGCAGGCATCATATGGTTGGGGTTTGAAGCCGATGAGCAACGCCGCATCGAGATTTTGCGCGGTTCAGATGTATTTATTTTGCCTTCTTTTGTAGAAGGGTTATCGCTGTCCCTGCTAGAGGCAATGGCCTGTGGCGTTGCTTGTATCGCTACTGATGCTGGGGCAGACGGGGAAGTTTTAGCGGGAAATGGAGTCAGTGGGGATGCGGGCGTCATTTTGAAGCCTCAAGGCGTGCATGGACAATTACGCCACATTTTGCCCATGTTCCGTAACTTACCGGAACTAGCGGCTTTGCTAGGCCAAAAAGCTCGCCAACGCGTGCTAGAACGCTACACCCTCAATGGCAATATCACGCAAATAGAAGAGCTTTACGCCCAGGTATTACAACGAGGGCGGGTCCAAGTTGGTAGCCGAGTTTAGTCAGCATATTGAGGAGTCAGCTCTCAGCTAAGGGGTACTGTGGCAGCAGGTAGAGGCCAACCTAGTCGAGTGGGCTGCTGATAAACTCGCTTCAAGGTGCTGATATCTCTAGGAGAAATAGCTGCTGGCTGACGCACCTGCGAAAAATAAAGGGCATCGGTTTGCAACGGGCTATGTCCCCACAGCCCCAAAGCATGGCCTAGTTCGTGACGGGCTGCTGCTTGGATGTATTGGGCTGTTTGGCTCGGACGCAACCAAATCTTGCAGCGATGAGACAGCACAGGTGAGGTGCTACCCGTTTGCTGGGCATAAAGTTCGTAGCGGGTTTCGGCGGAGCGGACTCGGTAATTGCGATCGCTCGGTTTTGGCGCCCCTTTGGTTAAAGGAGGCGGCGATCGCCAAATGGTAATATCTGCTTGCTCTGGGCGATTGACGAGCTGCAAAGGTAGATAAGCTTGCCATTCCGTGACTGCTTGGGTCACTACCCGCGTCCAGACTTGAGCTGGAGATTCTGGTTTTGCGGTTGCCCCAGTTGATGTGGTAGTTAGTGGCGACTCAACGTAAACCTTGATCGGAAACTGAGACCAAATTAAAGCGCCGATGGGTAGCGGCTGAATTTGGTCAAAATAGTCACCCTGGTTGGCGCGATCGCGCCAACGCGCCAATGGGCTTGGTAAGGAATGCACCTGTAGCGGGGGCAGGGGCTGAGGAGACGGATTTGTTGATTGAGCTAGCAGAGGCCCGGATGGAATTATCTGCACTAGTGGTGGCCGAGCTGACTCAAAGGCGGCAATGGGACCAAGCCAGGAAGCACTAAGGACGATAAGCACAACGGTTCCTAAGGCCAACCAGAAGCCTTGGCTAAATTGCTTGAGTTGGCGATCGCCTGAATGCGCGGAACTCCTCTGCAAAAAAAGCGATTGGCCTCTGCGTAACAGTAGAACCAATCGCCTTTGTAACCCATACATAACGCTCAATGTGCTCTCAAATAATGCTACCGATTAAACCATCCCGCACTCAGACCCACCGTTAAAGCCATAAAGACCACAACTAAGGTCCAGGTAACCCGGTTCAAGGTAGTTTCAGCACTTTTAGTACTGGTAAAGAGTTGGGCTTGCCCACCAATACCTCCCAACCCATCCCCTTTAGGGCTGTGGAGGAGGACCAAAATAATAAGGCCGAGCGCCGACAAGGCCCAGATTGCCTGAATGATGTAAGTTAGTGTCATCGCAGCCAGCTCAATTGCAATAAGTTTAACGAAACAGAAATTCTATAAGGACACTCGCACAGGAGTTCGGTTCGCTCGCACATCAATCGTGGCTGGCTGAATCATCGAACGACCTGTCATTTCGGGTGGCTGTGGCAGCCTCAAAATATCCAAAATGGTTGGGGCAATGTCCGCTAAGCGACCATCCGATCGCAAGGAAACTTCTGTCCCATGACCTGGAATTTTCAATCCTTCCCCTTCTACCACAATAAAGGGAACTGGATTTGTTGTGTGAGCGGTCCAAGCACTGCCCTGCTCATCTCGCATATACTCAGCGTTGCCGTGGTCAGCCGTAATCAGTGCGGTGCCTCCCGCTTGGCCGATACTCTCTAGCAAACGGCCCAAACATCGGTCCACTGTTTGCAACGCCTGGACTGTCGCTTCAATCTGGCCTGTATGACCGACCATGTCAGGGTTAGCATAATTGATCACTACTAGCGAATAAATCCGCTTTTCAATCGCGGCGATCGCTACATTAGTGACTTCTTCGGCAGACATAGCAGGGGCGCGATCATAAGTTGGCACCATTGGGCTGGGCACCAATTCTCGGTCTTCACCAGCAAATGGCTCCTCAATGCCCCCATTAAAGAAGTAGGTGACGTGAGCATACTTTTCAGTTTCAGCAGTGCGGAACTGATGCAAGCCGTGACTGGCAATCACTTCGCCTAAGATATTGCTGAGGTTCTGCGGCTCAAACGCTACGAGCACTTGCAGACTTGAGTCGTATTGAGTAAAGGTCGCGAAGGTGAGCGGTTGAATCTGCTCCCGCTCGAATCCTTTAAAGTTGGGATCAACAAAGGCTTGAGTGAGTTGACGTGCCCGATCGGGACGGAAGTTGAAGAAGATCACTCCATCTCCCGGCGCGATCGCCCCTGGCGCAATCCGAGTGGGTAATAAAAACTCGTCCGTTGTGCCTTCTGCGTAAGCCGCCAGTAGCACTTCTAGCGCCGAACGCCCGTCTCCAGGACCATCATTCGTCATCACGTCATAAACGCGCTGGACTCGATCCCAACGATGATCGCGATCCATGCTGTAGTAGCGACCGCTGATCGTAACAATGCGACCTGTACCCGTACGCTGGATGTAGGTCTGGAGACTTTGAATTGCCCCTTTCCCATCCATCGGCTGTGTATCGCGACCGTCAGTAATAGCATGGATACAAACATCAGCGATGCCTTGCTCCTTGGCTAGCTCTAACAAGCCAAACAGATGGTTGAGATGAGAATGCACTCCACCTTCGGAGCACAGCCCTACCAGATGCAGCTTGCTGCCCCGTTGCTTCACGGCTTGGCAAGCCTTCAATAAAGCTGGGTTGCTGAGTAGAGTGCCATCTTCAACCGCATCTGAGATCCGCACCAACTCCTGAGGGACAATGCGACCCGCACCAATATTGAGATGACCAACCTCGGAGTTGCCCATTTGGCCTTCCGGCAGGCCGACATCTTTCCCAGACGTACGAATCAAAGTTCTGGGGTAAGCAGCCCACAAGCTGTTCATCACGGGTGTTTTGGCAGCGGCAATGGCATTGCCATCAGTTTCTTCCCGGTATCCCCAACCGTCTAAGATGACTAGCACCACCGGAGAAACAGGTGCTTGCGCCATACTAAGTTGCCCTTTCATTCAGTGATTTCTCCGCAATCATACCATCGAGTTTTGAATCTAAAATTGCTGATGCCACAAGAATCTGATGTAGTTCTGGATTAAGCTTGAGCCTGCGTTTTTTTAGCCTTCTCTTTCTCTTTTTGCTTTTCCCGTTTTGCTGCTACTTTGGCCGCTTTTTCAGCTTCAATGGCAGCGAGCTGATCCTTTTCTTTTTCTTCAGCAACCTTATCTAAATAGTAGTGATAATCTCCTAAATAAACTCGAAATTCTCCGTCTCGAATTTCCACAATTTTGTTAGCGACTTGGGAGATGAAATAGCGATCGTGCGAAACAATAATTGCCGTCCCATCATAGTTTTGCAGCGCCTCTTCTAGCATTTCTTTAGCTGGAATATCGAGGTGATTGGTAGGCTCATCTAAAATCAGCAGATTAGCAGGACGCAAAAGCATCTTAGCCAGAGCTAGACGGGCTTTCTCGCCGCCGCTCAATGCTTCTACTCGCTTATAAACGGTGTCTCCACTAAATAGAAATCGCCCTAACAATGTCCGAACTTCCTCATTTTTCCAGTCAGGAACCTCGTCATGAATGGTTTCCATGACAGTCTTATTAAGGTCCAGTGCTTCAGCTTGATTTTGCTCAAAGTAGCTGGGAATAACGTTATGATCCCCTAACTTAACGCTACCCTCAGTCGCCTGCTCCATGCCCATAATGATGCGGAGAACTGTCGATTTGCCAGCTCCATTTGGCCCCAGGAAAGCTACGCGATCGCCCCGTTCGATCAGCAGTTCTGCCCCTAGAAAGAGGATCTTCTCGTCATAGGTATGGACTAAATCTTCAATCATCACTACTTCTCGACCACTGCGGGGAGCAGGGGGGAACCGGAAATGGAGGGTTCGCACATCCCCAGTGGGAGCTTCGATCCGCTCTATTTTTTCTAATTGCTTTTCACGGCTCTTAGCCTGAGTGCTACGAGTTGCACTAGCACGGAAACGATCCACAAAAGTTTGCTGCTTATCAAGCTCTTTTTGCTGACGCTCGTAGGCACTGAGTTGAGCATCGCGCAGCTCAGATTTCTGCTGTAAATAAGCGGAGTAGTTTCCCAAGTAGGTGGTAGAAACTCCGCGCTCCGTTTCTACAATCTGAGTGCAGAGGCGATCTAAAAACTCTCGGTCATGCGAAACAATCACCAGCGGCGTGGTCAGCCCTTTAAGGTAAGTTTCCAACCACTCAATCGTTTCTAGATCTAGGTGGTTCGTCGGCTCGTCTAGTAGCAAGAGATCAGGCGACTGGAGCAAGATTTTGCCCAAACTCATCCGCATCTGCCAACCCCCGCTAAAGGCGCTGACTAAGCGATCGCCATCCTCGGGTTCAAAACCGATCTCTGGTAGAATTTTCTCGATTTGCGCTTCCAAGCCGTAGCCATCCAGGGCCTCAAACTGCCGTTGGAACCGATCCATCTTGCGGATCAGCACGTCTAGTTCTTCTGGAGTGGCAGTTTCCATTTGCCGATGGATTTCTGACAATGCCGTATGAGCTTGGTTCGCCTCTTCAAAAGCTTGCCACATCTCTTCTCGGACAGTCCGAGATGGATTCACATCAAACTCTTGGGTGAGATGAGCAATCCGTAAGCTAGAAGGTCGGATAATCTCACCCGTCGTCGGCTCCATCTCCCCTGCAATAATCTTTAACTGGGTCGATTTTCCTGCCCCGTTTACCCCAACTAAACCAATGCGATCGCCCGGTTTGACCTCCCAGCTAACATCCTTTAGAACTTCGCCAGTGGGGTAAATTTTGCTAATACGCTCTAACCGTAGCATTCAGAGCCTCCAAGGCAGGTAGGGTAGGGAGATTGAGTATGAGGCAGGAGTGCAGTTTTCCCAGCGATCGCCAAGGTGAATCTGCAACAAAATTTAATTATAGTTGGCGGTCAACGATCCTTTACATCCGTAAGTTCGATCCCTATAAAACTAAATCATCAGAATTTAACAGTCACGCTCTATTCAATTTTTCTAACAACTGAAAAAGCTAAACGCCTGTACCGTTTCATTACTAACAGTACAGGCGTGACTGAGCCACTCGTGCTTTTCTCAACTCTAACCAACTTAGGCAGATGTAGAAGTTGAAGCTGCCAACTCTTCTAAACGTTCCTGCTGATCCTGACCAATACAGGTCTGAATTAACAACTCTAAATCCCCTTCTAGGAGCGGCGATAAGGTAAAGTTTTGACCAAGACGATGGTCTGTAACTCGGTTGTCTTTGTAGTTGTAAGTGCGAATTTTTTCAGACCGAGAGCCAGTTCCTACTTGAGAGCGTCGCATAGAGGTTACTGCCTCTTGCTGTTCTCGCAACTTCATCTCATACAACTTCGCGCGCAGAATTTGCATGGCTCGCTCGCGGTTTTGTAGCTGCGATCGCTCCTCAGTACAAAAAATGCGAATTCCCGTCGGTTTGTGAAACAAGTCAACCGCTGTCTCTACCTTGTTGACGTTCTGTCCACCTGCTCCACCAGAACGAGCTGTGGTTAGCTCAATCTCTTTGGGATCAATGTGAACTTCCACTTCATCAACTTCTGGCATAATTGCCACCGTTGCAGTTGAGGTATGCACACGGCCCGAAGCTTCTGTCAAAGGCACCCGCTGAACTCGGTGCACTCCTGCTTCAAACTTTAACTTGCTGTAAACTTGTTCACCTTGGATCTCCAGAACAGCTTCCTTGAAGCCTCCCATATCCGCCGTAGACTCACTCACTAGCTTGACTCGCCAGTTTTGGCCTTCAGCATAACGTGAGTACATCCGCACCAAATCACCTGCCCAGATGCTGGCTTCGTCTCCCCCAGTTCCGGCTCGAATCTCCAGCATGATGTTCTTGTCATCATTGGGATCACGAGGTAGCAACAAAATCTTGAGGCGGCGCTCTAGCTGTTCGGTTTTTGCTTCTAGTTCTTCCACCTCCAAAGCCGCCATTTCTTGCAGCTCTGGATCACTCGCCGTTTCCTTCCAAACCTGACGAGCTCCTACCAGCTCTTCTTGAGTTGCCTTCCAATCATCATAGGTGTTGACCACTTCTTCCATGGATGAACGTGCTTTTGCTACCCGCTGAAACTCATTCGGGTCAGTTGCAACATCCGGGTCAGCCAGCCGACGGGTTAACTCATTGAAGGTTTGCTCAACGGATCTTAATTTATCTAACAGGTAGGTTTCGGCCATAGAACAGCTTCCGCTTCACACAAAAGAGAGGTGTTTAGAAAAAAGTTAAACGCCCTAGCAGCTCATCCAGGGCGATACCAACTAAGCACCTATCTATTTCTTCTTCGTTTGAGCTGTGTCTTGGTCTGCTTGGCCATCCATCATGCCGTACTTACGCAGGAAGCGCTCTACCCGACCCTCTGTATCAATAATCTTTTGAGTACCGGTGTAGAACGGGTGGTTACCAGACCAAACATCAACATGCAACTCTGGCTTAGTAGACCCCACGGTCATTACTACTTCCCCATTGCAGTACACTTTAGCCTCTGGGTACCACTCAGGATGAATCTCTGACTTAGGCATGACTCTTTCTCTCTAACTTGGCTATGCTCTATACAAATTTTAGCTCTTAGCTTCTCACTGGTAGAGGCTGAAGCTAGGGATGAAAAACATTCCCGGACCAGGAATGCTGAGAAAATGGTTAACGCTTGGAGAACTGAGGTGCTTTCCGAGCCTTACGCAGACCGTATTTCTTCCGCTCTTTAGCCCGGGGATCACGGGTGAGGTACCCTTCAATCTTCAGAGGTTTCCGATTTTCTGGATCGAGCTGGCATAAAGCACGCGCTACGCCTAAGCGAATAGAGTCGGCTTGACCTGTCAAACCCCCACCTTCAGCGTTGACAAGAATGTCGTATTCGTTTTCCAAACCCAACGTCTCCAAGGGAGCCTTGGCAACAGACAGGTAGGCTGGATTGAATTGCAGGTACAAATCTCCAGGTTTGCCATTGATCACTAGCTGACCATTACCTGGAACTAAACGGACTCGCGCCACGGCAGACTTACGACGGCCTGTGCCCCAGTAAACAACGCGATCGCTCTGTTCAATTGCTTGCATTACTTCTCTCCTCCAGGAATGGTTTGAATATTTAATACTTCAGGCTGCTGAGCCGCATGGGGGTGCTCCGGTCCTGCATAGACTTTGAGCTTTGTAAATAGCTGACGACCCAAAGTATTCTTTGGCAACATGCCCCGCACAGCCTGCTCAACAATTCTCTCTGGTACGCGAGCTTGCAACTTAGCAAAAGTTTCGGTCTTCATGCCCCCCGGACGGCCAGAATGGCGGCGATATAGCTTCTGGCTCCGCTTTTTACCAGTCACAGCAACTTTGTCTGCATTCACCACAATCACAAAGTCGCCCGTGTCCATGGATGGGGTGTAGGTTGGTTTGTTCTTACCCCGTAACACCATCGCAATTTCGCTAGCAAGGCGGCCTAGACGCTTATCAGCAGCATCTACAACGTACCATTTGCGGTCTAAAGTATCCTGAGGAGGAAGATAGGTTTTGTTCATAGAGGTCTTTGTATCCTTGACAAAGGGATGAATCTACAGAAGGCCTTCAGCGGCGCTCAAATTAAGCAGTGTTCTGAAACAGCCGTTGTTGGCAGAACCAACTTTGGTTGAGTATCAAACCAAATATCGGGTGGAAAAGGAGATTGGGGATATCCCACTCTCAGGAGGCAAAGCCCTTGAGGAGGCGCAGCATACTTGACTTGGTCTCGACGCTCAGCCTGCCAAAGCTCTGTGAATTCCTCTGGCGATCGCGTCCCCTTACCAACTTCTACTAACAAGCCCATCAATAAGCGCACCATGCCATACAAGAAACCACTTGCTTGAATCTCTACATGAACCATTGGCCCTTGGCGCTGACAAGTCACATCTTGAACTTCAACCCAAGAGTGGGCCCGCTTAGATCCAGCGCGGTGAAAAGCAGCTAAGTGATGTCGGCCTAGCAGAGGATTGAGGGCTTCCCGCATCAGCAAGTCATCCAGGGGAGCATAGTAGTAATGCCAGGCAAATGACTGCACAAACAGGTTAGGCACCGAATCGGTATACAGGGTGTAACGATAGCGTCGCCAGGAAGCTGAAAATCGAGCGTGCCAGTCTGCATCCACTGCTACCGAGGCCCGAATCAAGATGTCTTTTGGCAGACGCGAGTTGAGAATAGAAGCCCAGCGACAGGCTGGGATCGCTGAATCATGGACATCGAAATGAGCCACTTGAGCAGCAGCATGAACTCCAGAATCAGTCCTACCTGCTCCAAAGAGAATAACTGGGCGTTCTAGCACCGACTCCAGAGCCTTTTCAATCTCTTCTTGCACTGTCCGATGCCGAGCCTGACGTTGCCAACCATGAAAATGAGTGCCCAGGTATTGAATTACCAGGGCAACTCGCTGGAATGTTTTTGGCTTTAGCCCAGCGACCGAATCCAAAGTATCGGGTGACAGAGGCAGTGCAGAGGACATGAGATCTCAAAGTGTCCTGATCAAGTCAGCTCGATAATCGCCATATCAGCATTATCTCCTCGGCGTGAAACAGTACGCAAAATCCGGGTATAGCCACCCTGGCGATTGCCATACCGAGTACTCGCTTGTTCAAACAGGGCATGAACCAACTGCTTGTCATAAAGATAACCTAGAGCTCGGCGACGAGCTGCTAGGGAACCATCCTTAGCCAAAGTAATCATATGCTCCACTTCAGATCGAACTGCTTTAGCTCGAGTTTTAGTGGTTGTGATCCGACCATTGCGGATAACTTCAGTTGCAAGCGCTCTTAATAGCGCTCGACGTTGATCGGCAGGCTTGCCAAGTTGATGAACACGACAACGGTGACGCATGACATTCTGTAGGAAGTAAACAGCCTAATTAATTTCAGACTTCAGTTTTGTGAATACCAAAGTCTGAATTGCAAGGATAGGTCAAATTGACCGCGAAAGACCAGCCTGGTCCATTAACTAGTCTTTGCAGACTTTTCTTGCGGCAGGGTAATACCCATCCGTTGTTGCAGCGCTTCAATCACTTCTTCAGCAGATTTTTGGCCAAAGTTCTTGATTTCTAGCAAATCTTCCTGGCTGTAATCCAGCAGGTCTGCAACAGTATTAATCTGAGCCCGCTTCAGACAGTTGTAAGCCCGTACTGAAAGCTGTAATTCTTCAATGGCAACCTGACCAATCGGATCCTCATCCGGGAACTCATCTTTGTCCATTGGCTCAAAGGTGATGTCCTTAAGAGGATTGAACAGGTCAACCAAAATATTTGCAGCTTGGCTCAGCGCTTCCTGCGGCGTTAAGCTTCCGTCTGTCCAGACCTCCATAATCAGTCGGTCTTTTTCGAGTGAACCACCTACGCGAGCGTCTTCAACGCTATAGTTCACCTTCCGAACAGGCATGAAGACTGCATCAATGTGGAGGAAATCTAGCGCAGCCGCCTCATCACGTCCACGATCAACAGCTCGGTACCCTTTGCCACGCTCAGCTCTAAACTCCATTTCCAGGGTTGCCCCTGTAGAAAGCGTAGCAACATACTGATCGGGGTTTACCAACTCTACTTCAGACGGTAGATCAAACTGAGCAGCTGTAACGGTTGCAGGACCATGCACCAACAATCTACCCAGTTGAGGCTGAGAAGAATAGCTCTTAAGAACAATCTGCTTCATATTGAGCAGAATATCCAAGACATCTTCCCGAACACCTGGAATAGTTGCGAATTCGTGATTTACGCCTGCAATCCGAACAGATGTAACTGCCGATCCCTCTAAGTTAGATAGCAAAACTCGTCTAAGAGCATTCCCAACCGTAGTTCCTTGACCACGCTCAAGGGGTTCCAGAACGAACCTACTGTACTGACTCTGATCGTTTTCAGTATTAGACTCTACACACTCAACCTGAAACTGCGCCACGGAGCGACCTCCCTTCTCCATATCCCCGGAAGGCATAGCCTTCCTAATCCAAAACCCTGCACAAATGCTCAGTCGTCAGTACGGAGCCAAAACGTTTCAGCTTAACTGAGAGCTGAAGTTCCCTAGCGACTCAAATCAAAGTTAAACACGGCGACGCTTAGGCGGACGGCAACCGTTATGAGGAATTGGAGTTACATCTCGAATTAGAGTAATTTCCAATCCAACAGCTTGAAGGGCTCGGATGGCGGTTTCGCGGCCAGCTCCAGGACCACTAACCATGACCTCAATTTGGCGCATGCCTTGATCGGTAGCTCGTCGAGCTGCACTTTCTGCCGCAGTCTGGGCTGCGAAGGGTGTTCCTTTCTTAGCTCCTTTGAAGCCACTTGAGCCTGAAGATGCCCAAGAAATTACCTCACCGATTGTGTCAGTGATGGTAACAATGGTGTTGTTGAACGTTGATTGGATATGAGCCACACCACTGGGTACATTCCGCTTTTGTTTACGGGGTCCAGATTTTTTGGTCGGTTGTCGCGCCATATGAGTTTCTTAGATTGAAGTGTTGACTTGCTTAATGAATTACGACAATGCCAGAAGTGCGTAGCTACGCACTTCATGGGGTAATTATTTCTTGCTAGGAGCCTTCTTTTTACCGGCAACGGTGCGACGACCACCACGACGAGTACGAGCATTCGTACGAGTTCTTTGGCCACGCACTGGTAGGCCCATGCGGTGGCGACGCCCTCTGTAAGTGCCGATGTCCATCAACCGCTTGATGTTCATCGCTTCTAAGCGTCTTAGGTCGCCCTCAATCTCGTAGTTGGTTTCTACGGTCTCTCTGAGGGCAGCAACATCAGCGTCGCTCAAATCCTTGACTCGCGTATCAGGGTTCACACCTGTCGCAGCCAAGACTTCCTTGGATCGCGTTAGTCCAATCCCATAAATGTAAGTCAGACCAATCTCAACGCGTTTATCGCGAGGAAGGTCTACCCCGGCAATCCGTGCCACGTCTTCTACTCCCTAGTTTTGCTTTCCTGCTGTGGTCTTCAACGATGCTGGCTAGCATCTACATAAGATGGGTGAGTTAACCTTGGCGCTGCTTGTGTTTTGGATTGGAGCAGATCACCATCACCCGACCGCGACGGCGAATCACGCGGCACTTCTCACAAATTTTCCGGACAGATGCTCGAACTTTCATGCCTTGTCTCGGCAGCACTACAAAAGTGATATTATATCAAATTCTTATAATTTGCGTCAAACATTTTTTTGACAATAACTTTTGCTAAAGTTATGCCTCTTATTTTTTATTGCGCAAACGGTAGGTGATGCGACCTTTGGTGAGGTCGTAGGGAGTCAATTCTACTTTGACGCGATCGCCAGGCAAAATCTTGATGTAATTGCGACGAATCTTCCCAGAGATATGGGCGAGAACGTTAAATCCGTTGTCTAAGTCAACGCGAAACATAGCATTAGGCAAAGACTCTGTAACGGTTCCTTCCATTTCGATCAGATCTTGTTTAGACAATTCACTTCTCCTCAAAATTGGTTTGTTTAGGTTCAAAGACACAAAGACAGGTTAATTGTCTATCTCAGAATCAAGACATTCTGAGTATAGATAATTAACCCTTCATTAACAGGCTATCAAATCTAGAACGCGGCTGTCGGTAATTAAAAAGCCCACTCATTCTGATCACAGCGATTGATATCTATTGCAATCACTATAGTTATTCGGCAGTTATTGAGTGAACCGAAAACGTAAAAATCACACTTTCACGGCTGCTTGCAAGGCATCAGCAACTGCTTCCATAGGTTGATTACCGTTGACGGACACGAGTTGCTGGCGATCGCGGTAGAAGCTAATTAGTGGAGCTGTTTGCGCGTGGTAAACGGCTAAGCGATGCCGAATCACCTCTTCCGTATCATCTTTGCGTAACCGCTTCAGCAAGCGCTCTACTAAAACTTCATCTGGGACTTCTAGGCTAATTACGCGATCGTAGGAAGAATTAATCTTCGTAAGCAGCTCATCTAGAAATCCAGCCTGTGCAACATTACGAGGAAAGCCATCAAGAATCCAGCCAGTCGCTGTATCTTCTTGGCTTAATCTTGCCTGGATCATATCCAGAATTAACTGGTCGGGAACCAGCTCCCCTTGGTCCATATAGGACTGGGCTTTAAGCCCTAGATCACTCTGGCGAGCGACATTATCTCGCAGGATATCACCCGTAGAAATATGGGGAATATTCAAGAGATTTGCCAAGACTTGTGCTTGAGTTCCCTTACCCGCTCCCGGTGGCCCCAGGAAGATCAATCGCGTCACTATTGCTTCACCATTCCTTCGTATCGCTGAGAGATCACATAAGTTTGAATCTGTTTCGCTGTGTCAATCGCTACTCCTACTAGGATCAGCAGAGAAGTTGCTCCTAAGCCACGGAATGTAGGTACTCGAGTCGCACTTTCGACAGCGGTTGGAATCGTGGCTACTAAGCCCAAGAAGATAGCGCCCAGAAAAGTCAATCTGTTGATGACTCGCTCCACATATTCGCTAGTAGCTCTACCAGGACGAATACCGGGAATACTAGCTCCCATCTTCTTCAGGTTTTGAGCCATATCTACAGGATTCACAATTAAGGAAGAGTAGAAATAGCTGAAGAATACGATCAGTACAAGATACAACACCACATGCAGCCAAGAAGTAGGACTGAGATAGGTGCTGATAAACTGACTAAACGCTTGATTCTTAATAACCTGTGTCAAGAAAGCTGGCAAAGTTAGCACAGCAGACGCAAAAATGATCGGCATAACGCCGCCTTGATTGAGCCGCAAAGGCAAGTAGCTGCTCTTCTCTAAGTACATGCGCCGTCCCACTTGACGACGAGCTGAAATGATGGGAATGCGGCGTGTGCCTTCTTGGACAAAGACAATTCCCACAATCATTGCCAGGAAAACTAGGAGCAGAATAATGACACCGCCCACAATGTTGCGATCGCCACCTTGAGCAAGCTCGATCGTCTGCCCTAGAGATCTAGGCAAGCCAGAAACAATGTTTAGAAAAATTAGGAGGGAAGCACCGTTACCAATGCCCCGTTCGGTGATTACTTCGCCCGCCCACATGACAAACATTGAGCCTGCGGTCAAAGCCAGAACTGTCTGAACTACAAAGAAGGGGCCCCAGTTTTCGGCAAACGGTTTAATCAGACCGACTGTAATCCCAACACTTTGAATAATGGCCCAACCCAAAGCAACGTAACGGGTAACCTGGGAGATTTTGCGTCGCCCAGCCTCTCCTTCATTTTTTTGTAAATCTTCTAGCGCAGGAATTGCTGCGGTCAGCAATTGCAGAATAATAGAAGCATTAATGAAAGGTAGAATACCTAACGCAAAGATACCAAGCGCCATTAGTCCGCCTCCGGCAAATAAATCCAGGAAGCCTAACGCTTGGTTATTCTGAATATTTTGAGCAAATGCGACTCGGTCAATTCCTGGTACAGGAATAAAAATGCCCAAGCGAACTAAGATTAACAAGCCAATAGTTAAAAGCAGCCGGCTTCTTAGACCAGCAGCTTGAGCCATTTGGGCGAAAGTTTCTTGGGCGCTTGGAGTTTTGTCCCGGCTAACAACCATGAAGGGCTCCCTCTACAAAGCTAAATGCAGTGTTGCAGAAGCAATCTTAATCAAAATCGCTCCTGCACTCATGCTAAACCTTATTCAGCCTCTAATGCTTCGCAGCTACCGCCTGCAGCTTCAATCTTTGCTCTAGCAGATTTAGTAAAGGCTGCTGCCTGAACTTTCAGAGAAACATTCAGTTCACCATCCCCTAGCACTTTTAGGGGACCATCATCAGACGTCAGTAAACCTAGTTCTAATAAGGAACCTAAAGTAACTTCCGTATTTGCTGGTAAAGAGGCTAGTTTACTGACATTAATCGTGGTGTATTGCTCACGATTGATTACAGTAAAGTGCTTTAACTTGGGCAAGCGACGGTAGAGAGGAATTTGTCCCCCTTCAAAGCCAGGACGTGTGCCACTTCCTGATCTCGACTTCTGACCACGCATACCAAAGCCACAGCTAGCGCCTTGTCCAGCAGCAATTCCTCTCCCAACGCGACGACCGCGCTTCTTAGAGCCCGGTTGGGGATGAGCATCTTCTAGTCTCATGATTCTAAGTCCGTTAACAACTTGTACAAACGCGATCGCGCCGTGTGCTTTACAGCAGCCAAACCGTCAGTTGAAAACGGTTTAAGCGTAGAGATTTTCGATAGGAATGCCGCGTTCTTCAGCTACTTCTGAGAAGGTTCGTAAAGTCCCCAAGGCTTCAACCGCAGCTCTAGCATTGCTTAGCGGATTACCGGAGCCGAGTTGTTTGGCTAAGATGTTACGAACGCCTGCCAACTCTAGAACTGTACGGACAGCACCCCCGGCAATTACCCCTGTACCAGGTGCAGCAGGGCGCATCATCACTTTAGCTCCACCACCACCACCCGTTGCAGGGTGAGGGATAGAATTGGCTTTAGTTAGAGGCACATCAACAATATGCTTCTTACCATCAGCGACACCCTTCTTTACTGCGCCGATCACGTCACTGGCTTTACCGACACCAACACCAACTTGGCCTCGTTCGTTACCAACAACAACGATCGCACGAAAACTGAGCTTTTTACCGCCTTTGACCACCTTGGTCACGCGGCGAATTTGCACAACTCGCTCTTGCCAGTCGGCCTCTTTTTCACGAGTGCGGTTGCTTTTACGACGATTCGCCATGTTTCTGTCCTGAGTTTTGATAACCTGAAGCGATATCTAATTTTGAGCTTTTTACTCGTAACTCAGCAAACTCTTGCTGAACTCTAAAGAGCAGTGACAATGACAGGATGCCTAGAAATCTAGCCCACCTTCACGAGCTGCATCTGCCAGAGCTTTAACCCGACCGTGGTAGAGATTGCCACCTCGATCAAAGACAACCTGCTTGATACCTTGCTCCAGCGATCGCTGAGCAATTAACCTACCAACTTCAACCGAGGCATCACAGGTAGAGCCAGACGCTGACTTCGACTTTAAGTCTGATTCCAAGGTTGAAGCAGATGCTAAGGTACGTTGCTTAGTATCATCAATAACCTGAGCATAGATATGTTGATGTGAGCGAAAAACGGATAGCCGAGGACGTTCTGCTGTACCCACTACATCCCGTCGAATCCGACGATGCCGACGACGGGTTGATTCTTTACGACTAAGTTTCATATCTATTTCTTCCCTGCTTTGCCAGCCTTGCGTCTGACGAACTCACCTGCGTAGCGAATACCTTTGCCCTTATAGGGTTCTGGTGGACGAACAGCTCGAATGCGTGCTGCGATGTTGCCAACGATTTCTTTGTCGATGCCACTAACAAGAACGTTGGTGTTGTTTTCAACAGCCATCTGCACACCTTCAGGGGGCTCAATTTGTACTGGGTGGCTATAACCGACACTCAGTACTAAATTACGCCCTTGAACTTGAGCCCGGTAACCAACTCCTTGAATTTCAAGGCGACGCTGGAATCCTTGAGAAACACCTTCTACCATGTTGGAAACTAAGGTGCGGCACAAACCATGCCGTTGGCGAGCCGCACGAGATTCATCCCGACGCTTCACCAGCAGTGTTTCACCTTCCTGCTCTACAATTACTTCATTTGGTAGAATCCTAGAAAGTTCACCTTTAGGTCCTTTAACCGCAACCTGCTGCCCCTCAATTGTGACAGTCACTTTCTGAGGAATACTAATGGGACGCTTACCAATGCGAGACATGACTGAATACTCCTGGTTGATGTAGATGAACAGGATCTAGGACTTCCTGTGCATCTCGACAAGATTCTGCTTGGTAAATTGGCTTACCAAACATAGCAAAGCACTTCACCGCCAACACCACTACGACGTGCCTCACGATCCGTCATAATGCCGCTTGAAGTAGAAATGATCGCAATGCCAATGCCGCCTAACACGCGCGGTAGTTCTCTGCGATTGGAGTAAACGCGCAAACCTGGCTTACTAACCCGTCTTAAGTTTGTAATAATAGGTCGACGATTTTTTCCTTTATATTTCAGGGCAATGACTAAATGTCGCTTCACCCCGTCACCAACTTCCTCAAAGTCAGAGATAAAACCTTCGTCTTTGAGGACTCTGGCAATACTTTGAGTCATTCTAGTTGCTGGTACTTCTGTAGTCTGATGCCGCGCTAGATTTGCATTACGAATACGCGTCAGCATGTCTGCAATTGTGTCGTTAGCCGCCATAGTTCCCTCTTTATGAAACCGTCTGCCTTAATTACTCCCGAAAGGGCATACCCATCTCTTTCAGTAAGGCGCGGCCCTCCTCGTCATTGTTTGCAGTTGTAATGATTGAGATGTCCATCCCACGGATTTGGTCGATGCTGTCGTAACTAATTTCTGGGAAAATGAGTTGCTCTCGCACACCCAAAGTGTAGTTACCACGGCCATCAAAGCTTTTGGGACTGATACCACGAAAGTCACGAATTCGGGGCAGCGACAAGTTGATTAGTCGCTCTAGGAAGGAATACATGCGATCGCCCCGCAGGGTGACCATGACACCGACAGGCATTCCTTGACGGATCTTGAAGCCAGCGATCGCCTTCTTGGCTCTAGTCACAACAGGCTTTTGACCTGTGATGACTGCGACTTCATTCACAGAAGCCTCAAGAGCTTTTGCATTCTGAGAAGCTTCTCCCAGACCACGGTTGATGGTGACTTTGACCAGTTTCGGCACTTGATGGATGTTAGTGTAGCCAAACTGATCCATCAGCTTCGGTACGATTTGTTCTTGATAAGTTGTTTTTAGCTTTCCCGCCATAATTTCGTCCTTTTACCCTGGGCTTTGTCAGGGAAATGAAGCCTAGTGATTTACCTGGAATTAAGATTTGACTTTGTCTAGTCAATAATCTCGCCAGTTTTCTTGAGCATCCGCACCTTGCGACCACTGTCGTCAAAGGTGTAGCAAATGCGGCTAGCCACTTTTTGCTTGGTCGAATACAGCATGACGTTGGAGCTGTGAACTGGCGCTTCAGTCGTCACAATACGGCCTGATTCACCTTCTTGCTGAGGTTTAACGTGTTTGGTCTTAACGTTAACCCCTTGAACCACTACTTTGCTGAGCTTAGGATAGGTCTTTAAGACCTCACCGATCGTCCCTTTGTCTTTGCCAGCAATGATTTGAACTGTGTCGCCTTTCTTCACATGCATTCTGTGACGAACTGGCGTCGTTGCTTGATTTTTGCCTGCCATTACAGCACCTCCGGAGCCAGAGAAACAATTTTGGTGAAGTTTTTGTCGCGTAGTTCACGGGCTACAGGGCCAAATACGCGAGTTCCCCTGGGGTTGCCATCGGCGTTGATGATGACAGCAGCATTATCATCAAAGCGAATGCTCATGCCGCTATCGCGTCTCAAGCCTTTCTTGGTACGAACGATCACAGCGCGGACCACATCAGACTTTTTGACTGCCATGTTAGGAATTGCATCCTTAACGACAGCAATAATGACATCGCCAACACCACCGTAACGGCGGTTTCCCCCTAAAACGCGGATACACATCAGTTTGCGCGCACCGCTATTGTCAGCCACATTGAGGTAAGACTCTTGTTGAATCACGTCTGGTCTCCCTGGTTCTAGACTTGTGAAGCACTGTTAAGGATGTCACTGACAATCCAGCGCTTGGTGCGGCTGAGAGGTCGAGTTTCACGAATGCGGACGCGATCGCCCACATGACACTTATTTTCTTCATCATGGGCTTTGTAACGCTTGGTGCGTACCATGATTTTGCCGTACTTGGGGTGAGGCGCTCTGTTCTCTACCGCCACAACTACTGTCTTGTCCATTTTGTCGCTGACAACCAAGCCAACTCTTTCTTTAACTGCCATGATCGCCTACTCCTGTTCTGTAGCTGACTGCGTGGTTGAGGATGCAGCTATCTGGCGCGCTCTTTCCACTGTCATGAGTTGAGCCAGCTGGTGCCGCGCATGCTTAAACTGATGTGACTTTTCTAACTGTCGAGTTGCTTTCTGCATTCGCAATTCAAACAACTGACGCTTTACAGCCAAAATTCTTTCGTTAAGTTCTTCATCACTGAGGTTTTTCACCTCATCAATCTTGGGAAGAGACATGTTCTACGACTCCTCAGCAGGCGCTTCTGCTTCTACTGCCGCTTCTACTTGACGGACAACTACTTTAGTTTTGATGGGTAGTTTGAAGGCAGCTAAACGCATTGCCTCACGAGCGGTCTCTTCAGTTACCCCACCAATTTCAAACATGATGCGACCGGGTTTGACGACTGCCACCCAAAACTCAGGATTTCCTTTACCAGAACCCATCCGGGTTTCAGCAGGACGCATCGTTACAGGCTTGTCTGGGAAAATTCGAATCCAGATTTTGCCGCCCCGACGAATGTAGCGAGTCATAGCTCGACGGCTAGCCTCAATTTGGCGGGAAGTAATCCAGGCTGGCTCTAGTGCCTGCAACCCAAAATCACCGAAATTCAGCGCACTCCCTTTAGTCGCCAAACCGCGCATCCGACCGCGCTGTTGCTTTCTAAACTTAGTTCTTCTTGGACTTAACATGGTTCGATTCCAATCTGTAGGCGATCACTCAAAGCTGATGTTTAGCAATCCTGTGTCTATACTCAGACTTCGCAAATCAACCTTCGTTAGAGCGGTCTTCAAATTGCTGACGGCGGCGTTGCTGGCGACGACGAGGCTGAGTATTGCCTGCGGGTGCTGGTTCTTCCTGACCAGGAATAATCTCACCCTTAAACACCCAAACTTTGATTCCTAAAACACCATAAATGGTCTGAGCAGTGCGATAGGAGTAATCAATATCAGCACGCAAAGTATGAAGGGGGACTCTACCTTCACGAGTCCATTCTGGTCGAGCGATTTCTGCTCCGTTCAAGCGACCACTCACTTGAATTCTGATGCCTTCAATCCCGGCTCGTTGGGCTCTTTGAATCGCTTGACGTACCACTCGACGGAAGGAAACTCGGCGCTCTAGTTGCTGACCAATGTATTCAGCAATCAAGGCTGCGTCTGCATCCACCCGAGCAACTTCTACGACGTTAATGCGGATTTGGCGATCGCTGCTGCCCAATTCAGCTTGCAGTCCAGCGCGTAGAGATTCGATTCCTGTACCACCGCGTCCCACGACTACGCCAGGGCGAGCGGTACGAATTTCTAGATCGATTTGATCAGCTTTGCGTTCAACTCTAATTTCAGAGATACCAGCATTGCTCAAATTTTTCTGAACAAACTGACGGATTTTGTAGTCTTCCTGCAAAAGCTCTGGATAGCGGCTAGGTTCAGCGAACCAGCGGGAGCGGTGTTCTTGGGTTGTACCCAAACGAAAACCAACTGGATGAATTTTCTGTCCCACGAATACGTCCTCGATAAAAGCAGTAAAGGGCTAGCTAAGTTAAGGGGATAGAGATACCAAGAAGCGTCCTATCTATGCATCCCCTTGAGGCGCAACCGCTACAGTAATGTGGCAGGTAGGTTTACGAATTTGATAGGCGCGACCTTGAGCCCGAGGTCTAAAGCGCTTTAAGGTAGCACCTTGGTCAGCAAAGGCTTGGCTAACCACCAAGGTGGCTGGATCAAGTCCAGCGTTGTGCTCAGCATTAGCAACAGCAGAGCGTAAAACTTTAAGTACAGGCTCACAAGCCCGATAGGGCATAAATTCCAGAATAATCAGCGCTTCTCGATAAGACCGACCCCGGATTTGGTCTAGAACCCGCCGAACCTTGTGGGGGGACATGCGGATGTAGCGTGCGATCGCTTTTACTTCAGTAGTATCAACAGCCATAAATTTACCCTTCTATCCCTCTGGCTAGCAGCCTGCAAAATGGGTTTACAATCTCCAACTCACAGGCTGAAGCAAACGGCTAAACCCTCACATCTTTTTACCGACGAGCCTTCTTGTCACTCTTAGAGTGACCACGAAATGTGCGAGTCGGAGCAAATTCTCCTAGTTTGTGACCCACCATTTGCTCGGTCAAATATACAGGAACATGTTGACGACCATTATGAACCGCCACCGTATGACCAATCATCTGCGGCAGAATGGTGGAAGCTCTAGACCAAGTCTTAATGACTTGCTTTTCGCCTCTAGCATTCAACGCTTCAATCTTGCTCATTAAGTGGTCAGCGACAAAAGGGCCTTTTTTTAAGGAACGAGACATAGCTCAGTCAACCTATCGGTGATTACAAATCGTTCTAACCAAGAGTCAATGCAGACCCTATTTAAGGGCCTACATCAGAAGCCAAGAGATTTAGGACTCCCGACCGCCACGACCCCGCTTGGAAGACTTACGACGGCGACGGACGATCAAGGCATCGCTCAGTTTCCGCTTCTTACGAGTCTTGTAGCCTAGAGCTGGCTTACCCCAAGGAGTGACAGGCCCGCTTCTACCGATAGGAGCGCGACCCTCACCACCACCGTGGGGGTGGTCCACTGGGTTCATAACGCTGCCCCGCACCTCGGGTCTACGGCCCAAGTGGCGCTTGCGGCCTGCTTTACCCAAGCTGATATTTCTAGCTTCGGTATTACCGACCTGACCAATCGTGGCATAGCACTCGCGGCGAATCAGGCGAACCTCACCAGAGGGCAGCTTCAGCGTGACATAAGCTCCTTCTTTAGCAACCACCTGAGCGATAGCTCCAGCAGCCCGGACAATTTGCCCACCTTTTCCTGGCACCAATTCAACGTTATGTACGCCGGTACCTAGAGGAATATTGCTCAGGGGTAGAGCATTACCAATCTCAATGGGTGAGTCGGGACCAGCGACCACTAGGGTGCCGACCTTAAGACCTAAAGGATGGAGAATATAACGCTTCTCACCATCACGGTAATGCAGCAGGGCGATGCGAGCATTACGGTTGGGATCGTACTCAATCGATACAACCCGCGCTGGAATACTGCGCTTGTCACGACGAAAGTCGATGATACGGTAGAGGCGTTTGTGACCACCACCCCGATGGCGAGTGGTAATTACACCTCGGTTATTCCGACCTTTGGCGCGGTGAACTGAAATTGTTAAAGACTTTTCTGGCTCGCTACGTGTAATCTCATCGAAGTCTGAGACGGTACGCTGACGAGTTCCAGGGGTATATGGCCGATAAGAACGGATGCCCATAACTCAAACTCTTGGTTGCACTAGTAGACCATTCAACAATGTTGCTAGTACGGGCATATCAAAATACGCCCCTACCGACAGTACAAGGGAAAACCCTAAACTTCAGGGAACAGAGTAATAGAATCTCCTGCTGCCAAAGTTACGACCGCCCGCTTGTACTGGGGGCGATGACCCATAAACTTACCAACTCGACGCTGCTTGAGGGGAGGTCTTTGAGTGTTGACACCCACGACTTTAACTTCAAATAGTTCCTCGATCGCCGCCTTGATTTGTGGCTTAGTTGCTTGAGGAGCAACTTCAAAGGTGTATTTGTTGTCTTCTAGCAATCGAGTTGCTTTCTCAGTCACCAGAGGGCGGCGAATCAAATCTGCTAAAGAGCGAGGATTAGCCTTAGTCACCGTAGACCTCCTGGATTTTCGTAAGAGCAGATGCTGTGGTCAAAATCTGATCCGCAGCAAGGATGTCGAAGACATTCAAGTTGGACGCAGAGATGAGTCTCAGGTTAGGGATGTTGCGAGCTGAGAGGTAAACAGTTTCGGCACGCTCAGGCATGATCAACAGGATTTTAGCTGTTGGCTCAATTCCCCAACGAGCGATCGCGGATACCAATTCTTTGGTTTTCGGCCGAGGCAGTTGATCAGCAAAATCCTGCACAACCACCAAATCTTCGAACCGACTTTGCAGAGCAGTTCTCAAAGCTAAACGACGCTCTTTCCGGTTCATCTTGATCGTGTAATCTCTTGGCTTCGGGCCAAAGATGACACCACCACCCCGCCACAGGGGAGAACGATTGGAACCAGCACGGGCACGTCCTGTACCCTTCTGCCGCCAGGGCTTACGACCCCCTCCACTCACTTCTGCACGGGTCTTGGTACTCGCAGTTCCTTGACGAGCATTCGCCAATTGACGAACCAATGCTCGGTGAACAACGTGAGAAGCCGTCCCTTCTTTTGCAACGCGGAGGTCTAGGGGAGCCTCTCCGACTTCCTTTCCTTCCCAGTCTCGAACTACACAGTTAACCATATCTCTCTTTAATCCCTGTCCTGTAGCCTCTTGTCTGCGATGGCCTGCGAGCCAAGATCAGCCAGCATAACGCCTACAGAGCTTTTACTTTGAACGACCTACTTGTTTAGCAGGAACGATGCTCAGCAACGCACCCGGCTTACCAGGAACCGCCCCTTTGATCAGCAATAGATTGCGCTCAGCATCTACGCGAACCACTGTCAATTTACGAATCGTGACTTGCGAGCCACCCAAACGACCAGCCATCCGCTTTCCTGGATAAACGCGTCCTGGCGTAGTACCAGCTCCCGTCGAACCCGGGGCACGGTGGTTTTTAGAACCGTGAGCCATAGGACCACGAGCGAAATTATGACGCTTTTGATAACCAGCGAAGCCGCGACCGATACTAGTACCGATGACATCGATGATTTGACCAGCAGAAAAGATGTCTGCTTTGATCTGCTGACCTAGCTCAAACTCGCTGGTATTATCTAGCCGATATTCCTGTAGATGGCGTAGCGGCGTAGCATTCGATTTGGCCAGGTGGCCTAGTTCAGGTTTATTCAGCGCCTTTTGGCTTGTTTCGCCAAAGCCAACCTGAATGGCAGAGTAGCCATCGGTTGATGCTGTTTTAATCTGCGTAATAGCGCATGGACCCGCTTGAACGACAGTCACAGGAATTGCTTTCCCCGTTTCGTCGAAGATCTGAGTCATGCCAAGTTTGGTGCCGAGAATACCCACAGACACAGCAACTGGTCTCCCTTTTGTACACACTACAAAGGAGCTGAACCAAAAAATGATTCATAACTCCGATGAACCTTGTCAGAGACCAGCCAAGAGTAAGACCTGAATCAACAGAATCTTTCTCTTGGAAGTCCTGCAATATTTAAGGCTAGCTTTTTCGATGAATGTCAAACCAATATGGTTTGACGCTGCCTACTTTCGCCGGGACTTAAGCAAAACCGCTCAGTATCCTTAGGGCACAAGCCAAGCTATTGATCGGAAGCCAATGCTAACACGCTTTGGTTCACTCAATCTCAGCCTGACCTTAACTCTCAATTAACGGACCCAGAAACATCTCTCTTTGTCTGAGTTATCAACTTTGAGACAAAAGCAGCAAAGCTTTTACTTTGCTGAAATTCTGGGGAGAATTTGTTAGCCCGGTTTTTTGGCGACAATAAAACATCTTAGACAATTTGTTTGAACTTGTCTAGTCAATTTGCAAAATTAGTTCATCTAACGATTCAGTTTATTAAGCTTGGCCTGCAAAGCCGCATCAGAACGAAGACTCTTTAATAGTCAAAACCAAGCTATCGCAGGGCTTTGCGAAGAGTCGTGCTAATGAGATCCACTACGAATGTTAAACCAATAAAGCAACTCAACGTGACTAGTAATCCTGGATAGTCAAAGCTGCTGAGTTGTTCTGTCAGTAATCGACCGAGGCCGCCCGCACCGACTAACCCCACAATCACGGTTTCTCGAATACACACTTCCCAACGGTAAAGGATGTAAGCGATAAAGCGGGGAAATGTGGGAGGC
This sequence comes from Trichocoleus sp. FACHB-262, assembly GCF_014696035.1. NCBI lineage: Bacteria > Bacillati > Cyanobacteriota > Cyanophyceae > Leptolyngbyales > Trichocoleusaceae > Trichocoleus > Trichocoleus sp. FACHB-262. The sequence goes on from NZ_JACJPK010000017.1 coordinate 258,430, forward strand.
AAGACGCCATATAGAAAGACTTGGGCTCCTGCTGCACCTTGAGCTTTGAGGGCTTTTAAGGGTCGCTCATCTAAATTTTCATTCACCTCAGCCATCAAGCGGCCCAAGATACCTAAGTTATGCAAGCCAAGAGCGATCGCACCAGGTAAGATTCCGGGAAATAAGACGAACAGCCACATCAAAGCCCAAATGGGGGCTGGAATGGCACGGCTAACAAGCAACCAGAAGCGAGTCAGTAAAAAACCCGTTGGACTCCAGAATTTGGCGGCTTGATTAGTTTTCGTGGGATTCAGTAGGCCACCTGGCAAAAAAAAGTTGTGGGCGGCAGGAAAGGAAAGTAGGACACCACCGACTCCAGCGATCGCCATTGCCAAGATTGACATCGCCAGGGTTTGCGTCGCTAATTCCCAAAGTTGACTGCTGGAAATGCCAGTTAAATGAGGCGGCCAAGCAGTTTGAAGTACTTCGCTCAAGAGCTGTAGAGTCCGAGGTTGCCAAAGCTTGCTGACATCTGCTTGGACATACCAAAACGAAAACGGGAGCAATAGCACCACCCCCAGCCAAGAACCAATCACCACCGGATCGCGCTGATAAAACAGAGAGGGGCACTGAGTCAAATTGAGAGTATTGAGATCCAGCCGATTCGGTAAACCCAGGCGATGACGCAAGAGAGCGCTCCAAAAGTCAACGGAGCCGTTGAGAAGAAATAGCGCCAAGAACAGCGTCCACATCTGTTCGTAGCGTAGAGATTGCAGACTCAGCAAGATTTGATAGCCTAAGCCACCAGCTCCAATAATTCCTAGGACAGCCGCCGAACGAATTGAGCATTCAAATCGGTAGAACGTGTAAGAGAGTAGATTGGGAAAAGCTTGAGGAATTAAGCCATAAGTCAATGCTTGCAGTGGTGACACGCCGCTATTTAGCAGTGCTAGCAAAGGCTGGCGAGGAGTTTCATCCAGAATTTCGGAGAAGACTTTGGCTGTAATTGCGCCGAAGGGAAGGGCAATCGCCAATACGGCTGTGAGTGGGTCTAACCCGAAAATGTTGACGAAAAACAACCCCCAAATGATTTCATGAATCGCACGTGGCACCGACAACACCGCTCTAATACTGAGCCAAGGCCAACGATCGCGATTGGCAAATGACCAGCGTTGAAGCTTTTTGCCCCAAGACTGGAAGCGAACCGTTTCACATTTGCTTGGAAAAAGGGATTGCCACCAAACCTCAGAAGCTAGTACCCCCCCAACCATACCAACCACAACACTGAGACTCGTTCCACACACCGCATAAGCCAGAGTTGTGAGTGTAGAGTGCCAGGTAAGCCAAAGAAAAGCTGGGCTGAAATCGGGGTGGAAGCTAGCTGCGAGAAAGCGCCCTACTAAGCCCCAACCCCCTGGATTGAAGAGGCTACGGCTGAAAATGCCAGTTTGTTGTACGGACCAAGCGATCGCAGCCAAACAGACGGCTCCCCACAGCATTCGTGAATTGAACAGCGAAGGGCGAGGAGGTAGTTTGGTAGAGAGTTTAGCGAAGGAGGGATCGCGAGTCGGCCACACAGCAAATCTAATTTTCGTGATCAATTCGGTAGAGCGCTGCAATCATCTCAGGTGAGATCGCAGTCGAAGACACATCAAAGAGGATTCGTCCTTGCCTTAAGCCAATGATGCGATCGCAGTGGCTTTGTGCCAGTTCAATGGAGTGCAAGCTCATTACTAGGGTTTTGCCTGTACTCTGGCTGAGATGGCGTAACAGATCCATGATTTCTCGGCTGCGCTCTGGGTCGAGGCTGGCGATCGGTTCATCCGCCAAAATCACCGTCGGGTTTTGCACTAACACTCGCGCTAAAGCCACCCGTTGTTGTTGCCCGCCCGAAAGTTGATCAGTGCGATCGTAGAGCTTTTCAGGAATGCCCACTTGAGTCAGAGCTTTGACGGCAACTTCCACTTCTAGAGGCCAAAGCAGGGAAAGGGCTGATTTCAACCAAGACCAGTGTCCCAAGTGACCTGCGTTGACGTTATGCACCACTCGTAGATTATCGACCAGGTGGAACTGCTGGTAGATAGTACCAATCTGTTGCTGTACTCGTCGCAACGTCTGAGGGGAAAGCATCGACAAATTGCGACCAATGGCCCAAACCTCTCCTTGGGTAGGAAACAAGGTGCCATTGAGCAAGCTGATTAATGTACTTTTTCCCGCCCCACTAGGGCCAACCAAAGCTACCCGCTCTCCCGCTTGAATTTGCAAGTTAATCTCGGTCAAGGCGGGAAACGAGCCAAACCATTGACCAACCTGTTTCAACTCCAAAATCGGGCCAGCCGCACTCATTTAATCTTGCCAATCTCGCGACCTACGGCTTCAATTTTGGCGTAGTTACCATTCTGAGTGGGGATAAACTTCTGCGCCCCGAACAAATTCAGAATTTCCTTTTGCTCTGGCACTTTGGGGTCTAGCTTTAGGAAAGCTGCTTGTACCTTCTGCGGAAAGTCCTCACCATAGCGCTGTTTGACCTGGGGATTGACTACCCAGTGATAGTCATAGTAAGCGGGCGTTTGCCACAACACCATAACCTTGTCTAGATTGACTTCCCCAGCCTTAACGCGATCGCGCCAAACTTGCTCATTTAGCACACCAGCGTCGTAAGTCCCCGCCTCCACCAACTTAATCGTGGCGTCGTGAGAACTAGAAAATCCGGGTTGGCCTTTGAAGTCGTTCAGACTCATGCCCGATTGCTGAAGGAAGTACTGCGGCATCAATCGTCCCGAAGTCGAGGATTCACTGCCAAAAGTAAACGTCCGCCCCTTCAATGCGGTTAATTCTTTTAGGTCTTGAATGGGAGTGAGACCACTAGACTTGTTAGCAATAAAGACGCTGTGAAACTTCTCATCAATATCCCGTTGGGCGATCGCTTCTGCCCCTGGCACCTGTAAGCGCGCTTGCACCCCTGTCAAACCGCCAAACCAAACCAAATCTAGGTCACCCACCTTAAAGGCAGTCACAGCTGCGGTGTAGTCAGTCACAGGTTTGTACTGAACTGGCACCCCCAATTCTTTAGTTAAGTAGTCTGCCAGCTTGTCATATAAGCGCTGCAACTTCTCTGGATCTTGATCTGGAATAGCTCCTGCCACCAACGGCTGCACCTGACCATTCGCATTTGGTGCTGATGTCGTTGAGTTAGGTCGTGGTGAGCAAGCGGCAAGGGGAAGTAACAACAGCAATAAACCGACCAAACTAATTTTTTTCATACGGGCTTGTATCTCTGCCAGATATCACTAAACCAGAAGAGATGATAATCCAAATTTGAGAACAACCTAGTACTCAAGCCAAAGTGTTGATCGTTACCTAGAGTCCTATTAACCAGACGGTAAGGTTTGTACAAAGTCAAACAAACGGTGAGCCATTTCCAGCTTGCTGCACTGAGGCACAGGAACTTGACGACCGTGGGCATCGAGCAGAACGGCTTGATTGGTATCTGTACCGAAACCACTATCAGGTTGATCGACTGGATTTGCTGCGATCGCATCTAGCTTCTTTCGCCGCAGTTTATCTAGAGCAGGGGTGACAATATCTCCGGTTTGCGCGGCAAAGCCAATTAACCGCTGGTGGGGTTGCTTGAGCGTACCAATTTCGGCGGCAATATCAGGCACCGAGGCTAAGGGTAGGGTAGAAGGAAGCGATCGCTTGGGCAGTTTTTCGGCGTGGTACTCTGCAGGTTTGACATCCGCTACCGCTGCTGACATCACAATCCAATCGGCATTGGGTAAGCACTCTAGCAAAGCTCGGCGCATCTCCTCGGCACTGACCACGGGGTGCGATCGCACTCCTTGTAAGGGCGAACAGCCATTCGCCTTTACTCCAATTAAGGGGGCATGAACCAGGGTGACTTGAGCACCACGATGTAGAGCTGCTTGCGCTAGAGCTAGACCCATTTTGCCCGTGGAAGGATTGCCAATAAAGCGAACGGGGTCGAGATGCTCACGAGTCCCCCCGGCACTAATTAAAATTTGCCTGCCAGCTAAATCTCGTTGGCCTCGCGTGTGCACCAGGGAAAGCAAGTGCGGCAAGATTTCTTCTGGTTCTGCCATCCGACCTGCCCCAACGCGATCGCAAGCTAAGATGCCTGCCCCTGGCCCAACGGTGTGATAGCGGGAGTCAGCTTGAAGTTGCTGCCAGTTTCGTTGTACTGCCTGCTGCTCCCACATATCTGTGTTCATCGCTGGAGCTAGTAGGACTGGGCAGGTAGAAGCCAGAACCGTGTTCGTGAGTAAGTTGTCTGCTAAACCGTAGACTAGCTTGGCTAGAGTGTTGGCGGTGAGGGGAGCCAACAGCAATACTTCAGCCCATTCCCCTAACTCAATATGGAGGGGACGACCCTGGACTGGCTGCCAAAAATCTTGATCGGTATAGGCAGGATAACGCGATAGCGTGGCAAAGGTTAGGGGAGTGACAAATGCCTGAGCCGACTGCGTCAGAATGACTTTGACTTCGGCACCCGCTTTGGCGAGGTTGGAAACAACCTCACAAATTTTGTAAGCAGCAATGCCCCCACTGATGCCGATTAAGACTCGTTTACCTTGAAGCATGAATTGATTGACTGGAATTGACCTCTCCCCATCCCCTCCCCTAGCAGGAGAGGGGTGCCGGAGGCGGGGTGAGGTTTGATTTTAGCTAAATCACAACTCTAGGCTTCGTCGTAGGCCTCTAAATCCAGCAGGTGCATGTAAGGTTCAATCAGTTCAGGACGTTGAAAGGCGATCGCCCGGAGGAGATGCCAATCATTCAATCCATCAAACGGATTGGTATAGCTATCCTGCTCTAGACGTGTGGCTAAATCCGCAACATCAGACTCAGTCAACGCTTCAATCTGTCGGCTCGAAATACTCAACGTAGTCATCGCCCGCACCTCCCGTCAGCAGCACCAGCATGTAGTGGATAGCTTGATCCAAGTACCCCTCTATACTACTGAGTTCAGTCAGTATACCCGTCAAACTTTATAAGAAGTTTTTGCACGATTCTGTGACAGTACTTGAAGCACAAACGTCCGCATGAGCTGCAACACTTCTGGACGGACATCGTGCCCCATCTGAAATTCTTGATACTGCACTGACACCCCTAATGCTAGGAGCCGATCCCTCGCATCTCGCGCTGCACTGAGAGGCACGACGTTATCTTGCAGACCATGCGCCATAAACACAGGTGGAAAGGCATCGCTTTTGGGTTGGGATGATTGATGCCAATAACCGCTTAAAGAAACCAAACCTGCCAACGGTAAGCTAAGCCCCACATCCAACGTCATTGCGCCGCCTTGGGAGAAACCAGCCAGAACCGTTCTCGATAGTGGCACTCCTGTCTGCCCTTCTAGAGATTGGAGCCAATCGGTGAGCAGTTGGCGGCTTGCTGCTAGACCTGTTCCGTCGGCAACGGGGAAGGTCGGCGTTTGACCAAAGCTGTACCACATGCGCCCAGAAGGTGGGTTGTAAGGATGAGGCAACGGCCCGTCTGGGCAGAGAAATTGACAATTCGACAAATTCAGCAGGGGCAGTAACGATGCTACATCTTGAGCATTTGCACCCCAACCATGTAAGACCACGATTAGTCCTTCGGGAGCTTGACCTGTTGCGGGTGGAATTGAGATAGCCTGTAGACTCAAAGTGACTCCTTTCAGAATTGCGACAAATAGCGATCGCTGCCTGGATAATCATAATTTCGCATCGGTGCAAATTCCATTTATCCTGAGTAAGGCAAGTTTTCTGACTGTTTGTGCACTAGGGGAGATTTCGGCGTCATGGCGCGTCTAGCACTGCTGAGTACATCGGATAAAACGGGTCTCATTGACCTCGCTCGCAGCTTAGTAGAAGAATTTGAGTTTGACCTAATCAGCAGTGGGGGCACCGCCCAAGCCCTAAAAGACGCTGGGCTACCTGTAACTAAAGTGTCCGATTACACGGGGTTTCCCGAAATTTTGGGAGGTCGCGTCAAGACCTTGCAGCCTCGGATTCATGGCGGCATTTTGGCCCGGCGAGATGTGCCCCAAGATTTAGCGGATTTGGAAGCGCACCAGATTCGCCCCATCGATCTAGTTGTGGTGAATCTCTACCCCTTCGAGCAAACAATCGCCAAACCAGGGGTAACTTTAGCCGAAGCGATCGAGCAGATCGATATTGGTGGGCCAGCGATGTTGCGAGCCTCGGCAAAAAACCACGCTCACCTGACCGTACTCTGCGATCCCACTCAATACAATACTTATTTGCAAGAGTTACGGCAAAACAACGGCGCAGCGTCTCTAGAATTCCGTCGGGCTTGCGCCTTACAGACTTTCCAACATACGGCTGCCTATGACCAAGCGATCGCTACTTATCTAAGCCAAGGCAGCTCTGCTCAGCATGAATCAGCGGATCTGCCCCAGGAATTTTCCCTCTCTGGTCAGCAGTTGCAACCGCTACGCTACGGTGAAAACCCCCACCAATCTGCGGCTTGGTACCAAACTGGAGCCACAGCAACCGGATGGGCCGCAGCGGCTAAGCTCCAAGGCAAAGAGCTGAGCTACAACAACTTGGTGGACCTAGAAGCCGCGCGCCGCATTATTGCTGAATTTAGTGATCCCCAAAGTCCTGCTGCCGCCACCATCATTAAACACAACAATCCTTGTGGTACTGCCTTAGGCAGTAGCCTAGTGGAAGCGTACCAGAAAGCCTTCAATGCCGATTCCACTTCGGCGTTTGGTGGCATCGTGGCTCTCAACCGCCCGATTGATGCGGCAACGGCGACTGAACTCACCAAAACCTTCTTGGAATGTGTGGTTGCTCCAGGTTGCGATGCTGAGGCTCAAGAAATTCTGGGAGCTAAATCGAAAGTTCGGGTTTTGACCTTGCCTGACCTGCGGAGCGGTGCCAAAGATAATGTCAAAGCGATCGCCGGAGGCTTTCTAGTCCAAGCGTCTGATGATGCGGTTGAAGATCCTGCCCAATGGCAAGTGGTGACAGAACGCAAACCCACTGATGAGCAGCTAGAAGAACTCCTGTTTGCCTGGAAAGTTTGTAAGCACGTCAAGTCCAATGCCATTGTTGTGACGCGCGATCGCACTACTTTAGGAGTGGGCGCAGGCCAAATGAATCGCGTCGGTTCCGTCAAAATTGCCTTAGAGCAAGCAGGCGGCAAAGTTCAAGGAGCCACCCTAGCCAGTGACGGCTTCTTCCCCTTCGATGACTCCGTGCGAACTGCTGCCGCCGCTGGCATTGTGGCGATCGCTCAACCGGGTGGCAGCATGCGCGATCAAGATTCAATTCAAGCAGCCAACGAGCTAGGCATCATCATGGTGCTGACAGGCGTGCGCCACTTCCTCCACTAACCACCCACCTCTAACACTGCCTCTATTTCCCCTTCCCTCGTAGGGAAGGGGCCAGGGGTTAGGTTCTTCACTCTGCCCCCGCTTGTTTCAGCAATCGCGCTACCTGATCAAACCCATTAAATTCAGCCAACATCAACGCTGTGTAGCCACCTCGATTCTTCAGGTTGACATCTGCTCCCGCCTTAAGCAACATCTGGACTGCTTCAACTCGGCCTCGGTGCGCTGCCCACATTAGAGCAGTTGCCCCCGCTTGGTCTTGGAGATTTGCATCTGCTCCCTGTTGCAGCAGCTCCTGCATAATATCGACGTAATCGCGATCGCAAGCTTTCATTAAAGGCGTTTTGCCATCGTCGCCTTGAGTGTTGGCATCGGCACCATAAGCGAGCAAGGCTTGTACGACAGGGGTACGACCTCGCATCGTAGCAATGCTCAGAGCCGTTTCACCAAAGTTTCTCGCCGCTGCATCTGCGCCATGACGCAGCAGCGCGATCGCAATCTCACAGTAGCCGTGAATCGCTGCCACCATTAGGGGTGTATCGCCTAAACGGTTGCGGGTTTGACAATCTGCACCGCGACTCAGCAGCAACTCCACCATTGCGGTGTGACCCTCAACCACGGCTAAATTCAATGCCGTTTCGGACTCTTGATCTTTGGCATTAATATCTGCGCCTGCGTTGAGTAAAGCAGTGGCGATCGCTATTTCTCCACTAGCAGCCACAGCCATTAAAGCGGTAGCACCTTCTTGGTTCTTGGCATTCGCATCTGCACCTTGCGCCAGCAAAGCTTGCACCACTGGCAAATGCCCTTGGTCCGCTGCCAAAGTTAGGGCTGTTTCTCCCTCCCCATCTGGAACATTGACATTAGCACCTTTGGCTAACAGCGCTTGCACGGCACCCCCAAAGCCTAGCTCTGCCGCTTGCATCAAAGCAGTTCTACCGTCTGGGGTTTGACCGTCTATCGCTGCTCCGTGCTCAACCAACACTCTGACAACTTCTACCCGATTCTCGCTGGCCGCTAAAGTCAGGGCAGTTTCACCATAACTGGTTTGGTTGGGATTGGCCCCCACTTCTAGCAAAGCGCGGACAACTGCTGTATGCCCTTGAGCCACAGCTAAATTAAGCGCCGTGTCCTCATCTTTGTCCTGCACATCTGGCTTTGCACCCGCTTGTAGCAAAAGTTGCACCGTATGGATATGGCCTTTCAGCGCTGCTGCCATTAGCGCCGTACTGCCGTCATCATTGCGAGCATTCACCGCTGCCCCGTGGGCCAACAAAATTTGCACGCTATCAACTCGGTTATTGGCTGCTGCTAGCATGAGGGCCGTGATGCCAAACGTCACTCTGACAGCATCAACCTCGGCTCCCGCCTCCAAGAGCAACCGCACAATTTCGGTGTAGCCACTCTGAGCTGCAAACATTAAAGCCGTGGTGCCATCTTTATCTTTAGCATCAGGACTCGCACCAGATGCCAGTAAAGCCTGTACTTGACCCACATCACCCCGTCTAACCGCCTGAAGAAACGCAAGATTGTTAGCAGCGGTCATTTTTTGACATCACCCCGTGCGAAATGTAATAGTTCACCCATTTAATTTTGCTGGTTGGGGCTCGCCCGCCCACACTATCCGTAAATCTAATTTGGTGAAGCAGTGAATTTTCTATCAATAGAGAGTTGACTATTATGCTAACTTTTATGAAGTTCCTTAGCCAATCCTTGATTCCCCTGAGCACCTTATGAGCTTCGAGATCCCCGAATCGACAAAATTCTGGCTCAACTTTCTACATCCTGTAATGATGTGGGTTTTGTTAGCGATCGCCTTTTACGCAACCTATCTAGGCTTCCAATGGCAACGGACTCGTACAGCCGAAGGGGACGAGAAAAAAGAACTACTCAAAGGTCGATTCAACATTCGCCACCATCAATTTGGTTCGCTGTTGTTGGCTGTCATGGTAATCGGAACGCTAAGTGGTATGGCTGTCACCTACATTAATAACGGCAAACTATTCGTCGGACCTCACCTTTTAGCAGGGCTAGGTATGACTGGAATGATTGCAGTTTCTGCGGCGCTCACCCCTTTTATGCAGAAGGGCAAGGACTGGGCTCGCTACACCCACATTGCCATCAACTTCGTACTCCTAGGACTTTTTAGCTGGCAAGCCGTTACGGGAATGCAAATTGTTCAGCGCATTTTAAATCCTACCTAGACTTGGCAACTTAGTTGGTAACTTAGACAGAATTTTGGCTCATTGAACCAAAAAGAAGGGGCGCAAGTTGCGCCCCTTTTGCATGCTTGAACTAAGTTTTGAATTAAGCCGATTTCCGCTTGAAGTGTTTTGGAAACGGAACTCCAATCTCATTATGAAAATCTTCTTGCACCTTATAAGTGAGGCGACGAGAGATCTGCTTGACCACTTGGTAAAGCAAGCGATCGCCCGTATTTTGAATCATGTTTTTTGGCAGCGTATGGATAAACTTGGGAAATTGTAGCGACACCACCAAATCCAACTGCCACTCCACTTGCGTCATTACTGGGGGTAGATTTGCGATCGCTGAGCGCTTGATTTTCGCCATTTCAGCAACTTGCTCTGTTGGCACTTCTATCAATTGCAACGCAGCTTGAAAATCCACTTCATAGCCTTGAGGAACATAGTCGGGCACCGGGATCGTTCTAATTCGGTAAACCCCTTGGTCTTGAGGAAGCAAATCTAAGCCGACTCTCGGCTCTACCTGATAACCAAAGGAACCGTATGGACCAAGAATGAGCGCGTAACCATTCTGACCCAAAGTTTCAACTTTTAGAGGATGAGCACAGCGACGAAACCAACCATGATGAGAATCCATGTACTCAGCAACGGTGGCACGCTCAGCAAACATTTCCATGCAGTCAATGAACTGGCTCTGAAATTGAGTTGTCTCTGTCTGGCCCTGAGTAGTTTCTTCTGAATTCAAATAAGTCGGCTCGATAAACCCTGTCATTGGATGCAAAATTGCCTCAGCGGAATCAGCAGGTTGATGTTCAATGAAATTTGACTGCATAGCAAGCGTTCCTGCACTAGTTGCTCATCGCTCAACTCTAGGACTCTCAACAGGCTATTGATTTTCCACATTCTATATAGAACTTAATTTAGAGTGATGGAAAACCAACCCTACTTTGTTCCAGGCTCAATCTCGACGGAGGAAGCGATGAGTGAATCTCGGAATGATTGTTTCCTCAGCATAGCTCCTGCTATTCCGGCTCAACATGCTTAATGTTACGGATTGAAATCGGGATTTATGCGCCAAGTTAGGCTGGAATTAAGTATTTTTTCAGTCTAGTAGCTTTACGCTGAGTTAATGAAGTAGGACATCACAGCTAGGGTGAGATCTCGATCAATCAGCCAGCAACCGCTACTCCAGCCTAGTCAACCTAAAACAAACTTGACTCTTTTACCAAACAAACTACTCACAAATTACTAACCAAAAGTTCAATTTTACCGTGGGGATCAATTCATTCTATAGAAAGGTAAGCGACTGCAGAAGTTCCACTATAATCGTCTAGGTTCGTTGAGCAGTCTGCCTCAAGCGATCGCGCTATGCAGGTAGTCTATCGCTGGAAAATCTACGTACTAACAGGAAAGTAGAAACAGCAATGAAAGCGTTTGTAGCTGGAGCCACAGGCAAAACAGGTCGCAGGATTGTAGAAGAACTACTCAAGCGCAACATTCCCGTCCGGGCATTGGTGCGCGATCTTGCAACCGTTCGGGACAGCTTCCCGCCTGAAGTGGAATTAGTGGTCGGAGATGTCTTAAAACCTGATACCTTAACCACCGCTTTAGGAGACAGCACGGTCCTGCTGTGTGCTACTGGTGCCAGACCCAGTTTTGATGTCACAGGTCCTTATAAAGTGGACTACGAGGGCACTCGAAATTTGGTAAATGCAGCCAAAGCTCACGGAATTGAGCATTTTGTTTTTGTTTCTTCCCTTTGTGTGTCACGGCTCTTCCACTTCTTGAACTTGTTCGGCCTGATTTTGGTTTGGAAAAAGCAGGCAGAGCAGTATCTGCAACAAAGCGGTCTCACTTATACGATTGTGCGACCCGGCGGTTTGACCGAGGCAGAAGGAACCAATGCAGTGGTGCTGAGCCAGGCTGACACTTTGTTTGACGGCAGTATTCCCCGTACTCAGGTTGCTCAGGTTTGTGTTGAAGCGCTATTTCAACCGACAGCCCGCAACCAGATTGTGGAAGTGATTGCTGAGGCAAAGGCTCCAGCCAGACCCGTCGAGGAACTGTTTACCAGTGTGGCTTAATTGAACGAAAGTAATACTATTCGGCGATCGCCACGTCGTACTCGTCGTCCCGCTCTAGCCTCTACTCGGCAAAGCAGACGCCAAAACCGTAGAACTAAAGCCTTACAAAGGTTTATTGGTAGCTGCCTTGCGCTGGTGGGTCTCTTACTAGCTCTCTCGCATTGGCCCACGCGATCGCCTTTGCCAGAGCAGTCTCAAATTACTAGCGAATTACCGCCTTTAGTCATGCCGGGAGGCGATCCCTACGTTCGGGCCTTGATGCGAACTATTTCGGCTAGCGAGTCGAACGATGCCTCTCCTTATACGGTGCTCTATGGCGGCCAACACATTTCCGACTTCACTGAGCATCCCGATCTCTGTATTAAGATCGTCAACGGACCGAACAAAGGCAACTGCACAACGGCAGCAGGCCGCTATCAATTTCTTACGACCACCTGGGCAGAAAAAGCGCGCTTGTATCACCCCAATTCCACGCGCTTCCTGTTTTGGGAAACTTATAGCTTTGAACCCCAGTATCAAGACGAGGTAGTTTATACCTGGCTCCGAGATCCCCAAGCTTGGGGCGTCGATATTCCGGCCTTATTACGGGCGGGTGAGATCAACCCAGTTTTAGAACTGTTATCAGGTACTTGGACGAGCTTGGGCTATGGCATCGAGGATAATCAAATGACAGGGGCGCTCCCAGAGATCTATCAAAAGCTACTCCAAGAAGAACTTGAGGCCGAGAGAGCTTCCCGCCATACGGAAGCCCGACCGATTATGCATTGGTCTGATTGGAACCTATTAAGCCAACAGCTAGGGCAAGAATCGATCCAAGGCAGCTTTTAGCTCTTCAATTTCGACTTCGATATTGCCTTCTAAAGCAGCACGGGCAACACACTGAGTTAAATGCTCATCTAAAATCATCCGCGCCACTCGGTCTACTGCTCCCCGAACTGCGGCCAGTTGTACCAATACATCTGGGCAGGGACGACTCTCTTGCACCATGACTTTGATGCCACGAACATGACCTTCAATGCGAGAAAGGCGGTTGACAATGCGCCGTAGCGATTCTTCACTGTGGACATGAGGATGATCGGCTACGCCATCCACAGCGTGGGAATGATCGCCATGAGCTACATCCTCGAAGGTTAGATGGTTTGTCCTTAGTGAGGACAACATTTCATTTGGATGGGGCTCAGATTTAGTCATTGCGCTCAACCAGGACAGCAGAGGTATGCTTCATTCTAACTTAGGGTGCTCATCTCAAGGGGAAGTTTGAGGACTGACTTCTGCACTTGGGTTATTGACAGATGGGGCTTTGTAACCTGATAAGGCAGCCAGTTCCAAGAGCGATCGCGTACCCGAATAAAGACGATCGCCAATCTCCCAGGTAGGATAACCTTCAATCTGTTTAGCTTGACACAAGCCTGGTTGGGGTTTTTCGCCTTTTGGGTCACATTCTACATAAGGCACTGTAGCCACGGCAGGCCCAAACAAAGCTTTTTGATCAGCACAATGAGGACACCAGTAAGCGCCATACATTTTGGCTCCTGTCTGCTGGAGGTGCTGAGCTAAGCTTTGCTCAAAGGCAACCGTTTCCGGTGGTGTTGGAAGATTGGCGGCAGTTAGGTCGTCGCAACCCCACAGGAAAACGGCCAAGCTCAGCGCGATCGCCACACTTAAAAATTTTGCTTGTCTGAGTAATGCCGCCAGTGGATTCCGGCTGCTCTGCTCGTTTTGCTGACTAGACAACATCACCTTAATTTTCCCCCATCATATCTCACAGGATAAAGCCCAAACTAAAGCCCAACGTGGAAGCATCTTACTATTTGCGATCGCTCACCTGTACGACTCTCGTAAGAACGAAAGAAACGAAAGATCAGTTAGCTTAGGGAAAGGCACACCCTCCGGAGGTGTGCCTTTCCCAAACCTTTTAGAGGTTCTTGGCTAGAGCGTTGCCAAAAGTTGCTTGATTCGACCTTCCTGGCGTTCTTGCAATTGCTCTGGGAAGCGCAGTTCGATCGCGGTACTCGATGCTGCATCTCCATTACCAGAATTGGCTAATAGCTCTATTGTTTGCACTACTGCCAACAAACGCTTGGGTAAAGGATGACCATCCTCTAGCAACACGCCGACGACGGGCTGGCTTTGCCGAAGTTGCTCTAAAGCATCAATTGGTTCGTGAAATTCTAGCCGCAGGCTGCGTACTCCCATCTCAGTCGCCATAGCCGTATAAAAATGGCCTTCCCAATATAACTGGGCGGGAGTTTGAATGCGCTTGCGCACCTTTTGGCCCTGAATGGGCTTGGCTTCTTGAAAAGAGCGAGTCAAGCTGGTCGCAATAAAGCGGAGAGAATCCAGGGGGTCATCTACTTCAGTACGATTTTGGGAATACCACTCGCGCACATCCGAGTAGAGCACGATCGCCAAGGCATCCAGCTCTGACTGGGTAGGGTTGATAAAGTCAGCGACTAAAATGGTTTGGGCATCGTTCAGCGGCACTCCTCGCACAATCCGCGCTTTGAGAAACGCTCGGGCTCCATAGTCACCCACGAGTTCTAACTCGATCTCGTCTGGTAAGTTTGGCCAAGAATCGAGCACAATTCTAGCCCCGGACTCACTGACATCTTCAGTTTTGCCTCTCCAGGTTTGGTCAGGGCCATAGATGACTGCGGTTAGCTTGCGGTTGAGGCGGTGGGTTCGTCGTAATTGCGGCTGTTCAAATGAAACCAAGATTGCCGCCACAATCAACACTAGGTTGAAGATGCCCCACAGCATGTTCACCAACACAGCTTCGCTATCTTCTGGCCGCAGAATCAACCAGAAGGGCACGGATAGCACCGACAGAGCAACCAGAACCGCCACTACTACCAAGGGACGGGCGGATTCCCAATCAAAGTCTCGTTTGGTGACAGATAACCCTTTGTCGGTAACGTTGAAAGACCCCATTCTAGGATTGATCAACGCCATCAGAGTCACGGCTCCGGCGTAGAACGACATGGCGAATTCGTAAATCTCGTTCCAGAACGAGAACCGCACATTCTTGTAGGTGATGAAGTTGGCGTACATCGACAAGAGAATATGTGGCAGGGCGTAGGCTAAGGTCTCAAGCCCTAAACCCCGGATCGGATTGATGCCAAATAGCAGGAAAAGGGTGGGAGCGATCGCGTACATCAAACGCGGAAAGCCAAAGAAGAAGTGCGAAGTCGCCGAAAAATAGCAAATCCGCTGCGGAATAGTCAGGTTGAGCTTGCGGTTGAGCAGAGGATTTTCTAGGCGCAAAATTTGGGCCATGCCTCTAGCCCAACGCACTTGCTGACCAATGTAAGAAGAGAATTTCTCTGGGGCTAAGCCTGCCACCATGATTTGGTCGTAATACACCGACTTATAGCCCAAGGAGTGGAGCCGAAAAGCGGTGTGGCAGTCTTCCGTAACTGTTTCTGTAGCAATTCCGCCAATTTGCAGGGCATAGTCTTTGCGAATTACCGCTGCGGAACCGCAGAAAAAGGCTGCATTCCAAAAGTCATTCCCTTTTTGCAGCACTTTATAAAAGAGTTCGTTGCCCACAGGCACTTTGCCGCGAGTCAGCAAGTTGCGCTCAAACGGGTCTGGGTTATAGAACCAGTGCGGCGTCTGGACAAATGCCACCTTGGAATCGTAAAAGAAGCCTACTGTCGTTTGGAGAATGGGTCGAGCAGGAATGTGGTCACAGTCCAAAATCAAGACCAAGTCGCCATCAGTACGCTTAAAGGCCGTGTTAATGTTGCCTGCCTTGGCATGGTCGTTGTTGTCACGAGTCAGCAAGGTGCAGCCAAGTTCCTCACACATCTGGCGGAGAGACTCTCGTCTATCCTTATATTTCTCAGCTCGACCGTCATCTAAGATATAGACCCGCTTTTTGTCAGCAGGATAATCGATCGCTAAAGCTCCCAAAACCGTTTTGCGGACAATCTCTACATCTTCGTTGTAGGTGGGAATATAAACATCTACCTTAAACAAGCGATCGCTAGGAATAGTAGAGAGGTCAATGGGTTGGCGTTCTCTGATTTTCAGAGTTTGGAAGTAAGCCAAAAACAGGGTGATGATCGCGTATAGCTCTGCCCCGTACAGGAGGATGCAAAAAAAGCCGTTGAGCCAACCGTCAAAATTGAAAGTGTAAGCGGTGCGATAGTACAGGTAGCGAGCCGTCGTCACTGTACTGAGCCACACCAAGAACAAATGCAGATATTCGCTAGTTTGCGGGTTGTTGCGTTGCTGCTCAATGCGCACAATCAACCAACCCATCAGAACCAGGAGCCCTGCAATCACGCCTTGCTGCCAAACCTTCAGCGGTGTAGTCACCAAGGGCAAGGAGAGCACGAGCACGAGTAAAGCTAACAACCAAAGTTGGCGGCGGTTAAGCGATTGCAAGGCGCGATCGAACCAACTGGGAACCAGGTTCACCAACCAATCGGTTAATGTGTCTAGAGGCGATCGCCTTGTCGCTCCAGTCGCTAGGGGCGGTGGATCTGGCCGTAACGGGGGAGAGGGATTGGCCATTTATTTATCCTGCTTTTCTACACGCTTGAGATAGAGCTGAGTGATACCGTAGAGACCCAAAGCAAATACAACGATCCCCGTCGGCAGCACGAACCAATGGTCTTGCAAAAAGCGCGAAACTTTACTGAAAGGATTGCTGTTGTCCAGCCGTCGCTGAGAACTTTGCTGGAGAAACTCCAAATTGTAAGCATCTGGATCGTAGCCAGAAGCACTTGCTTGATTGGCACTAATCAGCACCGTATCGCCATTGAGCTGGAAGAACAATGGGTCTTGGTTCAGCAAATTTTGCACTTGCTGTAAGCCTGCCTCTGTTTGTGCGCTCAAAGCCAGCAGGACGCGATCGTCGTTCCAAGGAGAAATCACTTCTTTGATTACCCCTTCCGAATCTGGCAAGGCTTGAATCTGGCTTTGATTCCATTTGCGAGAAAACACATTTTTTAGGGCAAAGCCATTTTCTTGGAACGCTTCGGGGAAGGGGAACTGCGATCGCACACCAATTCCGACTAAGTTTTGTCGTTGCTTCACTTCTGTCGTGAGAGCGTCCTGGGTGTAAGCCTGTATTTTCACCGTGTCGGCTTGGCTGAGGCGACCTAAGCGCTCACTAAACTCTAACAACGTACTCAAGTCGGTGACGGATGGTGTTTCTGGAACCACGATTGCTGTGGTGGAGAGGTCTTGAGGCGCAGCAAAGGGATACCCCGTAGACAGCAACTTCAGGTCAGGAATTTGGACGACATTTTGGCGCTTGAGTTTAAAGTTGGTGTCAGCATGGACTTTCCCCCAGAGTTGCTGGTCATTGATTCGACCACAGTTAGCAGGTTCACGCGGACTGAGGTTGAAGGCTACCTGAATTTTGGAATCCGGTTTGACTAACTCAGCTGGGAGATTGACATTTAACGTATCCCTAGCTGCTCCCTGCTCGGAGGTCAGGCGCTTACCGCCAATTGGGGCACCATCGAGTCGTACTTCCACCGTCGAGAGTCGAGGATTCACCTGCGGGCCGTAGCTATACACCAAGTTCATCGAGCTGCCACGAGTGAACTGGTCATCTGGCAAGGCTCGGAAATTTACCTCTACAGGCGGCGCATAAGCACCCCGCACCGTAACATCCTCAAAAGGTTCGTTCTCAGCGTTATTGAGCTCACGCAGTTTGAAGGAGTTTTTCTCGGGCAAATAACCGGGCCATTGCCTCAGAGGCGGCGTGGGCACTGAGGTAACGCTATTCACAACTAGGTAATAACCTGTACCAATCTGGCGGTCCTTCGACTGCACCAAAAACTGCACTGCTTTGTTCACGCCTTCCGGCCCATTCCCTGTGGCAATCAAAACCGGAATGCCATTGTTGCGGGTGGTAGCCAGCATCAAAATGCCTGACTCCGCTGGCAATGGGTTGCGGCTAGCGTCTAGCACTTGGTTGTCAGCGATCGCCAATGGCAACTTGAGCGACTTCAGCGCCGGTTGCTCTTCAGGAGTGCCAATCACCACCAAGCGCTCGTCTGCTTTTGCCTGATTGAGGTTTTTCACCAACCGAGTTTCTAGCGGTCGAAACTCTGCCAAGCGTCCTAGCGCGGCCTGGAAGCGAGCCGCCGAGGTCAACCAAGCACTATTGACTTGGTTGGGTAACAGATAGGTGACTCGATTTGGGTCCAGGCTGAGGTCGTCGAAGAAAGGATAGGGGTATCGGGTAAAGTCGAGTTTGACGGGTTTGGGCTGATAGTTAAAGATCAGCTTGGAATCAGGTAAGACTTCCGTCCATAAGGTGGGGTCGGCAGGATCAGTACAGGTGGCTGAGTTGTTCTGCTGTGCCACCAGCGTCACTTCATTAAAGTCTTGAATTAAGTTGGGCGGCACATTCAACAGAACCTGGCCGATTTCAGACTGCTTCCGGTTCAGCGGTACACTGCCAACGCTCGTTCCATTTACTCGAACGGTTAAGTTAGAACGGTTGGCTAAAAGGGCGGGCGAGTGTTGGAACCGCACCAGTACCTTGGCGGAACGCAAATTCCAAGTGCGGGGACGGGTAAATCCTAAGCGAGCATCCGCAAACACCCCTTGTAACCGCAAGCGATTACCTACGACTGGGCTGCGGTTGAATTCTAGGACGTAAGGAACGGTTGGGCCTCGGGCAGCGACAGCATCCGGGGTAGAGCTAGGACTTGGACTAGCTCCTGGTGAGGTAGGAGAGCTGGCAGGTTCTGGTGCAGTGGCGGCTGGGGGAGCAGCAGGCTCAGGGTCAGGTTCAATCGCCGCTGGTTCTCTGGGAGCTGGAGCTTCCGCAGGTGCGGGTTCGGGTGCAGGTTCTGGCGCAGGTTCGTAAGGTGCAGGCTCAGGCGCAGGTTGGTATACCGGAGCCTGGGGCGGCGGTTCTGGCAGCGTCAGCTCCTCGATCACCTGGTTTTCGTCTTGGGTAATATCGCGATCGTTCTGTTGGGCTACGGCTAAGCTTGCCGTCACCCCAATCGCTGTGCCCGCAAAGGTGAGTAACAAGAGCCAGATCACGGGGCGCTGTTGGCGGCTCCCTGGGCAAGACTGGCGGCGGGAAGATGAAAGTAAGTGCCGGAAGATGCGTTGCATGGATGGGTAAGTTTAGCGGGTGGGGCTTTAACGAGGTTGCAACAGTTGGGGAGAAATGGTGTCGGGCGGTAGCAAGCCTAACCAAGCGAGGTTTTGCACATAATAAGCGGAGTTGTTATCCCAAAAACCATTTCGGTACTGGGGCTGCAACTTTCGCTGCCAAAGCTCGGTGGCGATCGCCGGGTCGAGCAGTCGCCAAGCAGGATACAACATGGCATATTGAGCAGTGGCTTCGTAACTCACGGTCGGTGCACCTGAAAGATCAAAAGTGGCGGGGATTTTTTGTTGCGATCGCCATTGTTTTTGCAGAAATCCTGAATGCTTTTGCAGATATGCTTTGGCAGGTGCGGAGTCAAACAGCTCCGCGTCCCAAGCGACCCGCCACCAGACGCGGTAAGCGTCAAAACTGTATTGGCTTTTCAGCGGCCCAGAGAGCGGTAACGGTTGAAATTCTCCTGTGGTGGTATCCACCGCTACCCAATCGCTCGGCAAACCAGCAGCCGATAGCGTGGCTGAGTTTTCCAGAGCTTGATAACTACTGTCCACCAAGCTCAGCCAATCGTGCTTGGGATCGACTTGAGCAAAAAGCCGAAACGCATAAGGCGCAAAGTAGGACGGATTCAGTTGAATCACGGTCTGCTGCTGAAAAGCTGCGGCTGGCCCTGGCAGCAGATAGCGCTGTCCACCAGCGGTCACAGTGGAGAATCGCCACAAGTCTTGCAATTTGGCTTGGGCTAACTTCAGATACTCTGGTTTCTGCCAACGCCGGGATGCCAAAATCAGAGCGGTAATGGCATCGACATCGGCATCACTGGCAAAATTCGGGTCGATCGCTCCCCATCTTGCGGGTTCATTTGGGCCTTGTTCATTACGGCCCCACTTCCAAACCCAGAGCTGGTCGGTACGTTTGCCATTAGCTTGGCGTTGCAA
This sequence comes from Trichocoleus sp. FACHB-262, assembly GCF_014696035.1. Lineage (NCBI taxonomy): Bacteria > Bacillati > Cyanobacteriota > Cyanophyceae > Leptolyngbyales > Trichocoleusaceae > Trichocoleus > Trichocoleus sp. FACHB-262. Next base: position 278,085 of record NZ_JACJPK010000017.1, read on the forward strand.
ATTGTTTTCTGACCACTGCAAGGTTTTGGCAAAGGTGCTGGGGTCATCACTCAACACCGCTCGCAGCATGGCGTAGGCTTGCCCTTCGGACGTGGAGCGATCGCCTGCTTCCCGGTCAATTACCCGCCCATCCGCTTGAATAAAACGTTGCCGATAGGCGGTCCAACTTTGCTGCAACAGTTGTTGAGTTGGCGCTGCTGTTGCTGAGCTGATTACAGTCGGGTCTGGACTGGGAATAGGCGCTGTAGTGGCTGGCGGGGTAGCGGGTGGAGATTGTCTAACGTCGCTAGAAAATTTAGAACATCCGAGTAGTCCTATCATGCCACTCAGACTAACTGCCACTGTTGCCCTACGCCACCATGACCACGAGCCTGTTTGTCGCTTAGTTTTGGGGTACCGTAACATCTCAACTGGCCCTGCACAAGGTAGTAAAGCTAAAGGCACAAAATGAACCGCATGGTGACAACACCATCCATCTAGCAGTTAGTAACGCTCCCACGGCGGTTGAAACCCTCGCTGTCTCAACAAGTCTTCTTTGATCTGCTGCACCCTCCGGGACAAGCTACTATCCGGGGTTCCGGTTGTCGCTTGCTGTACCTGAAGTTGTTCCAGTTGCTGCAAAGCGGTGAGGGGCATGCCTTGAGCCGCCATCAATTCAGCCAGCGATCGCTGTGCCCCCACATCTGTCGGATTGAACGCCAGCACTTGCGAATACAACTGCTCTGCCGCCCCAAACCGACGCTGCTGGAATCGCACCCCACCTAATGCAGATAACGCTTCAATATTGTTCGGTTGGATTTGCAAAAGCCGCTGGTAGGCATCACTGGCTTGGTCCAAATCTCCTAATGCCTGGGCTACCTGCCCTTGCAGTTGGTAAGCACTCGGATTATTGGGATTGCGGGCTACCAGTTGGGCCGCGATCGCTCTGGCTTGGGCAGGACTCCGGGCAGCGATCACCTGAATCGAGCGTAACTGCAAAGCAGAGTTACTCGGGTCCAGTTGCAGCAGCGCATTGTAAAGCGGTTCACGGCGAGGATCCGGGGGTAGCACTCCCACCAAAGTCACCAATTCCGGCGGCGTGTCGGTGGGGGGGCGGGTTTGCAGCCAAGTATTCAACACCGCTTCCGCCTCAGCTAAAGAAATCCGTTGAGCCTGATAAGCTAAAGCTGCTCGACCCAGTTGAATTTCCAAATTTTGCGGATTCAGGGCCACTAATTGGTTATAAATCGCTAACGATTCATCGGTGCGTCCCTGCGTTTGGCGCACACTTGCCAAGCCTTGCAAGGCATTATTGATAATGTCGCGATCGCTGGGATTACTGGCCAGAATTGCTTGATAACGCTGAGCGCTGGCTTCCAAGTTGCCTTCGCGCCGCTCGATCTCAGCCAGAAGTAGTTCCGAAGCTCGGTCTTGTGCTCCTGCCGATGTATTGGCATAGGCAGCCAAGGCACTTCTCGCCGCTGGTAAATTATTCTGCTGAATCAAGAGTTGGGCGATGCGGAAGTTCAGAAAAGGCGCGTTGACGCCCGCTTGCAGCAACGTTTGGTACACCGGGAACAGTTCTGGCTCTGGTTCCACCGCTGAAAGCGCTTGAGCTAACTGTTGTAGCTCTACTGGATTGCTCGGTAAAGGCTGCAAAACCGTTTGTAGTCGTTGCCGTAGCTCAGCTCTAGAAATCACGCCCAACTGGCTCTCCAAGGCCAATTGCTTCAGCGCCAAAATTTGATTGTTGGGCTGCTGCTGCGTCAGTTGGCGATACAGTTGCAGCGCATAAGGTTGCTCGGCAGGAATACCGCTGAGCACATCGGCCACTTCTTGCACCAACGTCGGCGTAGGATTGGTTTGGCGCTGGAGTTCCTGACGGTAGAGGGCTGCTGCCTCTTGGGTCAGGGTCGGAGCATTGGCTTTGCTCCCTAACTCATTGAGTGCCCTCGCCAAAGGCAAGGCTGCTTCAGTGCGACCACGGAGTGGATCTAAGACTGCTAACGCTTCAGCAGGTTGCTGGTTAGCCAAATAAGCTTGAGATAGTTCCGAGCGAGCTTGAATCGCCGTGTCGTCTAAGTCGCGGGATGCTTGTAGTTGCGCTTGCAAAATGGCGATCGCTTGAGCAGGATTGCCCGTTTCCCTTAAGGCGCGGGCATAGGCCACTGCGGCATTCCCGGTGATCGTTTTGCCGGAAGCTCGGTAGCGGTTGAACAGCTCTAACCCTTGCTGGGCATTTCCCGTGTAAGTGTAAATTTGCGCCGCCCCTAGAATCACATCAGGGGTGGGATTGTTTTGTAAAACAATCTGGTAGTCAGCCAAAGACTCTGCAAAGCGCCCTCGGTAGCCCAGTAAGAGCGCCCGCTGTCCCCGCGCTTCTAGGTCGTTGGGTTCTAAGTTCAGCAAGGTAGTTAAGGCGATAATGCCTTGGTCCTGCCATTCCGCTCGGTAGCCTCCTAGGAAACCCAGCGTTTTGAGCGCCAAACGGTTGTTGGGGTCTTGTTCCAACACGCGCCCATAAGCTTGGAAGGCATTGGCATCTTGTCCTGCCCGCCGATAGGCGATCGCCAACCCCAATTTGGCTTCTATCGATTGTGGGTAACTGCGAATGGCTCGCTGAAAAGCCGCGATCGCATCATTGACCAAACCGCGATTCAGCAGGGTATAAGCTTGTCGAACTGGAGCAGGCACCGTCTGCGCTTGCACCGCCGGAATTTCCCAAGGCCACAGGTCTACCATCAAGCCACCGCTCAATCCTACGGCGAGCAAGCAAGACCATCCTAATCGCCTAAACTTTACTGTTTTGCGGGTGTTTTTCCAGGTGTCATGCCGTTGGTTCATTGCAGCCTGCCCTTCGGTGTGACATCAAATTCGGTCTTGAGCCGGAATCCCGCGATCGTCTCCGAGAAACCATTTAGTTCCTGTAAGGTAAAGCCTAGCCGCAAGTTAGGCAAAAAGCGAAAATCGTAATAGAGTTCCAGAACATCTGGGTTGCGATCGCCCAGCTGTCTTCGTAAAGCCGCATTAGACAGTTGGCGACCATAGGCTAAGCCCAAGCGATCGTCAGGGGCAAATACATCTAAAACGGTAAGTCCGACGTTGTAGGTGTTGCCTTGTTCGTCAAGCCCCCGGTTGTTGTACTGGCCGTAGCGACCGAACAAACCCATGTTGAGGCTGGGAATAAAGACTTCCGCGTTGATGCCAAAGCCTTCCTCGCGATCGCCTCGCTGGGGTCCACTCAACCCATCCCCTCGATTCACTTGAAAGATTTCTCGGAAGCCGTCGCCTGCCCCAGTTTCTCGCCCTGTGCTGTAAGTACCGCGAATGATAGCGTTGCCGTAACGCAGTCCCAGTTCGCCCGCAAAGCCATCTAAGCTGAAATCCCCAATGCTCCGCGCCGAGGAAAACGCCGCAAATCTAGCTTCGATGTTGTCAGTTAAAGCCCAGTTCACTAAAGCACCGGGCCGAGAACCAATCCCAGTTGCGGTCAGCGCGGAGTTAGTCTGAAACACTGGGTTAAAGAAGTGGCTCGCGCCATCCTTGGCAAAACTGTTGCGATCGAAATAAGAGGTCAAGTCTAATTGCCCCACCACAAACCGCAAGTTGGGCAAATCTCGCGGAGAAGTAGCGACAAACAACTCATTCAAACTCAGCCCCTCTTGCTGCGAATCGACCAACCCCTGTCCTGTCGTCAAATCCAGCGCCCCACCAAACAGAATGTTGGGCGTTAAAGGATAAGCCGCTGACAAGCGAGCTCTAGCGGATGATTCATCCGCCTGATAGAGATATACACCTTGCAGCTGCACAGAAGGTTCGCTCAAAGCCGTACTTCGCAAAAGTGGCTTAGAGGAAGTTTCTGGTCGAGTTTCTAAAGCAGCAGCAGGGGCTACATTACCTGGTGAATTGCTTGGGGGGGCTGTTGTGCTTTGAGGAGCTGTTGGTGTGGGCGTATTTTGGAACTGCGGAAAAGCGGTCGGCTGCCCCGTCGGATACCCAGCACCATAAGGGCTAGGAGCACCGTAGGGCGCAGCAGGGGCACCGGGGTATGGACTTCCAGGGTAGTTGGGTGCAGCGTTATAAACGCTACCGGGATACATGGGCGTAGGATTAGCACCATAGCCGGGATAATTCGGCGCAGGACTAGACGGATTGCTCGGATAATTCGGGGCAGGTGGAAATGCAGTTGGATAGGAATTAGGTGGGTAAGAATTAGGCGGATAAGAATTACCGGGATACCCTAAAGCAGGGCTGGGATAATTACTGGGATAGTTCGGTACAGGACTATAAGAATTACTGGGATACCCAGGTGCAGTTGGATAGGAATTAGGCGGATAAGAATTACCGGGATACCCTAAAGCAGGGCTGGGATAACTACTGGGATAACCAGGAACATTGTTATAAATATTACTGGGATAATTGTTGGGATAACTAGGAGCTTGAGGGCTATAAGTGTTAGTAGGGTAAACCGGATTTGGACTATAGAAATTACCGGGATAATTCGGCGCACCATTATAGAAATTGTTTGGGGAATTGGGTGCACCATTATAGAAATTTGGATATGTTGATGGCGCAGTCAAATTAGGGACGGAGGCAGGCGCTACAGGTGCGGCAGTAGGCTGTGGCGAAGGAGCGTACCGATTGTAGAAATAGACATTATTGGAGCTATCGGGTCCAGTAGGACCACCTGCCCCTGGAACCATCAAGGTTGGCATGGGAGCAGGCATAGGCTGACCCATCGGATAGAAACCACCATTGGGATTCCAACCATAAGGATGCCACCCAGGAGGCGGCATTGGTGCTAGCTGAGCCGGAGGTAGTTGCCCGACCGGATAGGGATAAGGGTAAGCATTACCATTGACGCCGCCCCAACCCGGAGCAGCTACAGGCCCTCCAGACATCCAAGGCAGTTGCTGAGGAGAAAAACTGGCGCTTGGCGTCTCGGGGCGAACCGTAGGCAAGGGGGTTGGTACTAGCAGGGGTTGTCCGTTGGGATCGCTACGCTGCCCTACGGGCTGCGGCCAACCATTGCAATTCCCCGCACAGACTCCAGGACTATATTGTCCAGGGACACCTAAGCCTGCACCATTCATCTGCCAGTAATTGTCAGCCGTCTTGATTGGGGATGTCTGGGACGGTTTAACCCCAGAGGTTTTGGTCGTGCTTTTAGTCGTAATAGATGAAGATTGATCCGATCGCGATCGCTTCGAGTTAACCGACTTAGATGGAGTCGTAGCGTCAGATTCTAAAGACGGCGATCGCTCCGGAGCGATGAAGCTGGGCAAGGCCGTTTCCACCTGCTTAGCCAGCACTTCTGGTCTAGAACCAGCGATTTGATGGACTAGATCCGCTTCAGTATTAGACAGGTTTTGGGGAGCCTTAAGAGGGGCGATCGCTGCCGCAGCCAACCTAGAGCGAGCTTGAGGTGTGGCCTTTTTATTTCTGAGCTTTGCTTCGGAACTTGGACTCTGAGTGGCTGGGGCCTGACTCTGAGAACTGGGTTGAGGCGTTAATTCCGACAGACGGGGAGAATTTGCCCAGCTAGGCTTTACCTGAGTTAGCCCGGTGAAAAGAAGCAATGAGATTGAGCCAGATGCTAGGACTCTAAGCGAGAGTAAATAGCTACGGAAGATAGACCAACGAGAATCAAGCATGATATGGCTCACACCTATTGTGCTGTCTGATGCGGTCTAGTGAATATGGAAGCTAAGACTACCGAAAAACATTTAGACTGCTGAAAACTTTAGCAGAAGCGGCGGTCATTGGAACAATAAAGTTTTACTTGTATGCAAATACATCGCTAGTGTTTGAATGCGTTCAATCTAAATATTATTAAAATCGAACTCTTTACTAAGCACCCTAACTTGAATTAGCGTCAGACAATCTAACTTAAGGAAATACAATATCTCCAAGTTCTTGTGTCAAAGAAGTCAGTGAATTCACTAAGTTTTTACACAAGAACTAGAAGATTAAAATATTGTCCTGATCAAGAAAATCTTCATGAATCACTATTTGATTCTGTTCTAATTCAGTTCACACTAACTAATAGGATTTGTTATTCCGTTTATAGCCCCATTTTTACTCGCGATCGCCATGCAACGTCAATTCCTACATTTCATCTTGCCTGCCAAACAAATTTGGCATGGAGCGGCACCCTATTGTTTAAGTGGCCTACTTCTGGCTAGCACTGGTTGCTCGCAAGCTAAACCTCCTGAGGTTAATTTGAACCTTCAAGTAGAACCTGCTGGGCGATCGGGAGTTTATTCCGTCTCAGGCAACACAAACTTACCAGACCAGAGCCGCATCACTGTCTCTGCTATCCGCTACCTCTCTCCCAGTCAAACAGCACCCTTAGCAACTGGGGGTTTATCACCACAACTTCAATCTCAGTTGACTTACACCGTCTTAAGTCGGCAAGACGTAGTGGTTAACCAAGGCAAATGGCAGACCTCCCTCAATCTTTGGCAAGTTGCACCCAATGGCCAATTTCGCGAGGGATGGCAGATTAACCAGTCCGAACTCAAAATTCCAACGACTCCCGCCCCTGATGTTGTCTTTCTGGCAACGTTTGAGCCAGAGGGGCAACCGCCTACGATTCAGCAGAAGGTACAAGAGCAAGGAATTCAACTAGAAGGTAATTTAGCGCGATTCACTACTGATGGTCAGCGTTATCTACAGATTAGTCAAGCTTTACCCGTACCCTTACCGACCGGGAAAACCACTCCTCCCACCCTGACGACAGCAGACATCAACGGAGGGTGGGGCGATCGCTCGCAGATTGCTACCCCTGAAAAATCAGCCCCAGCAAACTCCAAGGCAACCGCTAGTGCCAATACAAGCCAAACTACTGCTCCTCTCTCACCTGATCAGTTACTCCGCTAACGACGCTTGCTTCAAGTTATATCTAGCGGCATCAAGGGTTGAGGAAACAGTAGTTTGGATTTGGCAATCAAGTAGCCTTGAGCTAACTGTGTGAGTCAGGAAGCCACTTTCTGTTGAACACGGATTGGCTCTACCTTTTGGGAGCGCTGAGCATAGCTCATAGTGGGATGGAATCTGGTAAAGCTGCTAGCACGAGCAGCATCCAGTTGAGGCACATCGTGCAAAGCTCCTTGCAACACTTCCAGTTGAGCCATGATTTGCTTGAGTTGAGTTTGCAGCTCATCAACTTGAGCATGGGCAACGGGTGATTGTACCTCTGTTTCCTCGGTGGTTGCCCCAGCTTGCGCAAAACTAAGGAAAGCTTGAGCTGGATGCAGAGCTGAGACAGCGGCTTGCACCGAGACAGGGCGGGACAGATCAGTTTTGACCGCAATCTGTGAGGTCGTAACTGTTTCAGCAGTTGCAGTGGGGATGGCTGATGGAGCAATCACGACAGGCTGAGCTAAATCTACCGTAGTTCCCGTGACCACTTGGACTGGCTTGTCATGCAGAAATTCAGAGAGGCCTATAGCAGCTAGGCGAACTTCGGATAACTTTAGTTCTTCTAACTGACTCTCTTTAACTTGCAAATTCTCTTGGAGGCTGGATAGCTGTTCTTCAACTTGAGCCGATTTGCGCGAAGACCGCCGCCATCCAGTTACAGCTACGCTAGCGATGCCCGCACCCAAACTCAGCGCCGTTGCAAAACCAAGGTAAGGAGCTGCTACATCTTTCAATTGGCCACTGAAAACAGGTTCTTGCTGAACCCGAATATCAATTGGCTGTGAACCCAACATAACTAATGGTAACGTCAAGCTGGAAAACACCGTGCTAGACAGAAGGACAGCAGGCAATAAAAAGCTTTTAAGCGACGATACAGGCATTTTGGGGACTCCAAGCAAATATGGGTTTCAAAAGTCGTTGGTTTTGTAGCGGAAAGTATATCTACTGTTTCAATATCCCTAGTTCTTAGGTCAGGCAGGATCGAAAACAGCGACTGAGTGGGTAACTAGGAAATTCACTCTAGAAGGCAGCACATAGAGTAATTTCTCTTCTCTATAAACACTAATAGGTATCTAGGTAATCTTTCGTATAGAGCTGATAAAGACACCCAGAGAAGGTGATGAAGAAGATGTGAACTTTTTACTTAAGCGTTTTGGTTGATAGAAGTTGCGTAAGTTATATCCCTTAGCTTAGATTCTTAATTTTGCCTATACAAATAATCCCTAAAAGGTAAGTACCTCTTAGGATAGAGCTATATTTATCAAGGGCTGAGGGCTACAAGAAGCTTAGATGAAGCTGGATTGTTGAATGGTAAATCTTTCAATAAATAGACACCTTTGACTTGAATTAACGTCCAAAACTGTAATCTTCCGAGTTGCATGTTATTGCGGAGTCGATAGAGTTAGACCGATGAAACCTATTAGTTAACTCAACAGAAGTTAAGAAGCGATTAAGAGGTTATTTCGGGTATCTCATTGAGTGCTCATAGCTAAACCATTTATTGACTAAACATATGAGCAAATTGTTCCAGCCAGCTTTGAAATCTTTTGGGCGCTATTGCCAAAGAGCAATTTCTGCCTGGAAACAGGCACGATCGCTCAACCCCAATCGTCCTCATTTAGGCGCTCAAACCCCAATTTGGCGATCGCGGTCTTTACTCCAGTGGTTGTCCTTAGCTTTAGCGGGTTTATGTCTCAGTTTAGGATTACAGTTCAACCCAGGTTTAGAAGCCGCGAGTGCCGCGATCGCGCTCCCTCTCTCCACCAGAGGAGCCCAAATTGTCGATGGGGTCGGTCGTCCAGTTTTATTGCGGGGAGTGAACTGGTTTGGCATCGAAACTGAATTACATGCCCCTCACGGTCTCTGGGCACGGGACTACCGTGAGATGCTGGCGCAAATCAAAGGATTAGGATACAACATCATTCGGCTGCCCTTCTCCCTAGAAGCTTTGCGCTCTGCCGCAGCAAGTGGCATTGACTTCAATATCGGTGCCAATCAAACCTTGCAAGGTAAATCGCCTCTAGAAATTATGGACGCCGTGATTCAAGAGGCAGGGCAACAAGGGCTACTGATTTTATTGGACTGTCATCAACTGAATGATCAACGCATTCCAGAACTTTGGTATGGCGATGGCTTTACTGAAGCTGATTGGATTGACACCTGGAAAATGTTAGCAAATCGCTACAAGAATCAGCCTCATGTCATTGGAGCTGACCTAAAAAATGAGCCACATGGTCGAGCGAGTTGGGGCACCAATGACATAGCAACAGACTGGCGACTGGCCGCTGAGCGAGCAGGTAGTGCCATTTTGAAGACGAATCCTCATTGGCTGATTGTCGTTGAGGGAGTAGAGAATAATGTCCCTGGACAAAAATTATCCAGGCACTGGCAAGGCGGCAACCTAGAAGGCGTGAAACGTTATCCAGTTCGCTTAGCAGTCAAGAATCAACTCGTTTACTCCCCTCATGAGTATGGCCCTGGAGTTTACGACCAACCTTGGTTCTCAGAAAGAACTTTCCCTAAAAACCTCTACAACCGTTGGGAAACTGGATTTCACTACATTGCGACTCAGAAGCTAGCTCCAGTTTTAATTGGAGAATTTGGGGGACGGCAGGTAGACAGCAATTCCAAAGAAGGCATTTGGCAACAACAGTTGGTTGAGTTTATTAAACAGAAACAACTGAGTTTTACTTACTGGAGCTGGAATCCTAATAGCAAGGATACCGGAGGCGTTTTACAAGATGATTGGCGCAGCATCGAGGACGCTAAGCAAAAACTCTTGAGCCAACTCTTACCTACAGCGCGTTCTCCACTCACAACTTTCCAGCCAACGGGTGCGGCTGTCCCAGCAAAGCAGCAACGAGCGGGGGCAAGCCAGGGGTCAATTCCACGGCCAACTCCGCGATCGCCTGTCACCTCACCCACCTCCTTATCACCTAACAAAACTCGAACGACCAAAAATCAACTCACAACTAAGATGACAATCGAGTCGGATTGGGCGAGTGGCTTTTGCGTCAGGTTCCTAGTCCAGAATCCAACTCAGAAGGCTGTGCAGAATTGGCAGTTAGCTTTTCGCATGAATCAAGCCAACATTAACAATAGCTGGAACGGAAATTTCAACCGCCAAGGTTCGCAATACCAAGTCACACCACCGAGTTGGGCAAGAGTACTACAACCCAATCAAACCGTTGACCTAGGTTTTTGTGCCAACAAGGCAGGCTCTGACTACCGACCACAGCAAGTGTCTGTGTTTTAGTCGTTAGATTTACCGTGGCAAAGAAAAACCGGAGGCTCAGGAATATCTGAACCTCCGGTTTCACTTAAGTCTTAACGGTGTTAGATAGCGCGATTAAAGAAGATTACTCTTCATCGTCATCATCCACCACATCGGTAAACTCATCATCAATCAGTTCATCATCGTCCAAGATGGCAGATGTTGGTTTTTCATCTCCGGGAACGGGAGCCGTGAAACTCTCGAAGCTGAAGTTGGGGCGATCGTCGAATGCACCATCTAACCCGTAGCTACGAGCAGTGCGATCGTCTAAGACCACATCTCGGAGGTCCGCATCTTCATCAAAGACACTGGTGCCATCGAAGGTAAGGTCAATATCGGGACTGCCCACTTCTTCATAAGCATTGAAACCAGTACCCGCTGGAATCAAGCGTCCAATAATCACGTTCTCCTTCAGACCTCTCAACCAGTCAGACTTCCCTTCGATCGCCGCCTCTGTGAGCACCCGTGTAGTTTCTTGGAAACTAGCCGCCGAAATAAAGCTGTCCGTGTTGAGCGATGCCTTGGTGATCCCCAACAACACAGGAGTGTACTCAGCAGGTGCCCCTCCGGTAATGGCCATTGCCTCGTTTACTTGCTGAACTTGGTAGAGTTCCACCAATTCACCAGGCAACATGGTGGTGTCTCCACCATCATCGACGCGAGCCTTAGAAGTCATCTGCCGCACAATCACTTCAATGTGTTTGTCCGAAATATCAATCCCTTGGGATTGGTATACAGACTGCACTTCGTTCACTAAGAAGGTTTGTACCTTCTGCAAACTAATCAGGGATGCGTCATGAACTCCCAACGTTTCGCGGTTGACCTTGAAGACGATCTCCAAAATCTCGTGGGGGTTAGAAGGACCATCCGTGAGAGGTTCTGATGCACCAACTTCCTGCCCATCGGAGACAATCACGTTCTGACCAGGACCAAGGGGATAGTCTGTCATCACGCCATCAGCTTCGATGACTTTGACTTCTGCCACATCATCATCGCTGTAGACGACTTGCGCGGTACCGGGACGCTCTGAGAGGACACAAGCTTCCTTAGGTTTGCGAGCTTCCAATAATTCTTCAATTCTGGGCAAACCTTGGATGATGTCTCCAGTTTTCGTCCGCTCAAACACCAGCAGCACTAAGTTGTCACCCCGCTGAACTAGATCCCCATCATCAATGTGGAGTACAGCTCCAGGAGACACCCGATAAGGACGAGCAATGCGTAAGGTGACTTCACTCTCGCCTATCCCAACGACTTGGCCAGATTCCTCTAGCTTGGTACCAGAGGCGATTTCTGTGCCAGCTACTAGTAAGTCACCTTCTTTCACTTTGGGAGCCTTGCCTTGAGTGCTAATGACCACTCGGTCAGCATCCCTCACCACGAGGATTCGGCGAATCGCTTCGGCTCCTTCGCGAATACCTCGTACTTCACCGGATTCCTTACACTGAATTTCCGTCCGCGCTACGACAGCACCAGGAGCAATCTGCTCGCCATCTTTGACCAAGAGACGAGTGTGAGTACTACCTTGAGTGGTGTCTGCGGCAATATCGCGACGAATCACTAGAGATTCCAGAATCACGAGTTGGAGCCGCATAATCTCTGGATCAGTCTCGTCCGGAATTAGCTCAATGTCAGCGGCTAATTGAGGTGCGTCTTGATCAATCTCCAGTACGAGCTGAGTGCGGAGTAGTTCTAGACCTTCCACGGACTTAACTCGCTCTCCATCCTTGTAAGGCAAGCGTTGTACCGCACGTAGCTGAATGGTACGGCCCGACTCTTCACTAGTCGAGGCTTGACTCGGCACAGAAGGTTCGTTTGGCACCACAAATTCGGTAACCGGACGCAGGAGCACGGCTGGACCTTCGGGCGTTTCTACATACTCCAGGAAGCGGAGTTCGCTCAGGGTTAAACCAGGGAGCACTTCTTGCCCAGGATTAGCCAAGGTGGGTTCTTTACCCATAAATTCTTCGGGATTGTCAATCATGTGCAAGTCCCCTGGCTTGACCACGATTTCCCGCAGAATGTCGTTCTTCTGAATGACTTCAACTACACCATTGCTTTGACAGAAGATGTCTTTAACGACTTCCGTTCCTGCTTCGACGTACTGGCCGTCCTCAACGAGGAGCAAAGAAATATCTTTGTTCACTTCGTGCGCTTCTTCCGGAATCCAAAGCAGCGTCCCGCCTTGAACCACTTCGTAGCCTTGCTTAGCCTTACCTCGCTTCGCCACTTCAACGCCAGAGTAGCGAATGATCCCACCGGTTTGAGTCCGGTAGCGATCGTCGATCAGTTCTGCGACGACTTGGTTGTTTGTCACTTTCGTTCCAGGCGTTGCTTTCAGAGAGAACGACTGGTTGTGGTTGGTTTCAACTAAGTAGTGGTCGCGGCCTTGATAGCTCTCAACCCGCACTCGCGCTTCATCTAGCAATACGGAAGCTGTAATAATTTCAACTTCACGACCGCCCTTACCTTCAGCTTCCTGCTGAGGTAGGCGTACGGTTCCACCATGCTCAGTGATCAGCTTGGTTTCAGCGAGGACGCTACTAGAATCCACGCGATCGCCGTTCTTCACGGTCGGTTCGGCACCAGGGGGCAAGTTGTAAACTTCACCCGATAGAATCCAGATCAAGCCACCTCTTTGAGCAATTCGGGTGGTGTTGCCTTGACGGTCTTTCTTTTCTTCAGGAACGATGTCGGCAAACTTGACTTCTCCAGCCAAGTCAGAAGCTACGTCTTTACTAGCCTTCTCAGTGGTGCGCTGAGTTCGACCCGCCAGCGGGACTTCTGCCAAGAATTGATCCTTCTTGACATGCTCACCATCTTTAACGAGCAAAGTTGAACCTTGAGGAATCGCAAAGGATTCTTTCTTAGAACCCGACTCCAGCATCAAATCAGTATTACTTTCCGCAATTAAAGCTTCATCTCCATGACGGGTCCGGTAGGGACGAGTCCGGAAACGCTTAGCGTAGCGGATGGTGCCTTCAAAAGTAGCCCGCACTTGACGCGCCATTTCTCCAGTAAATACCCCTCCAGTGTGGAAGGTCCGCATGGTTAGCTGCGTTCCAGGCTCACCAATAGATTGGGCAGCAATAATTCCAACCGCTTCACCCAAATCCACCATGTGAGCGTGCGCCAAGCTCCACCCGTAGCAATGCTGACAGACAGAACGAGTCGCTTCACAAGTTAGAGGCGATCGCACCATCACTGTTTCTACGCCTGATTGACCAATGATGTGGCATAGGTCATCCGAGAGGTCTTGGTTCCGAGCAGCGACCACTTCTCCGGTTTGCGGATGCACCACATCCTCTGCGATCACTCGACCAAACAAGCGGTCTTTCAGGGGAATCAAGACGCGATCGCCGTCGGTCATGCTACGCACTGGGATACCCCGTTGGGTGCCACAGTCAAGTTCGCGAATAATCACATCCTGGGCCACGTCCACCAGACGACGGGTGAGATATCCAGAGTCTGCGGTTCTGAGCGCAGTGTCTACTAGTCCCTTCCGCGCCCCGTAAGAGGAAATGATGTATTCAGTAACGGTCAAACCTTCCCGGAAGTTGGTCTTAATTGGCAAGTCAATGATTTCACCTTGCGGATCAGCCATCAGTCCGCGCATACCAACTAGCTGGCGTACCTGGGAGATGTTTCCTCTGGCTCCAGAGAAGGCCATCATGTAAACCGAGTTCAACGGATTGGTGGTTTTGAAATGGCGTACCACCTCATCCTTGAGTTCTTCGCTCGTCCCGTTCCAAGTATCGATCACCTTTTGAAAGCGCTCTACTTCGGTAATCTCGCCACGGGTATAACGGGTTTCCGTTTCTCGAATTTCTTCTTCCGCTGCGTCCAATAGCGCTCGCTTGGTTGGAGGTATTTGTAGGTCATCTACACTAATTGAAACCCCTGCCTTCGTAGCGTAGCGAAAGCCCAGATCCTTCAATAAGTCAGCCACCTGAGCGGTCCGAGCCGTACCGTAGTTGGTAAAAGACCAAGAAATTAGTTTCTTAAGTTGTCCTTTATCAACCACTCGATTCCGAAAAATCACTGGTGCTTCAGGCTTTTGATTTGAATTTTGCTCTGCCATTGTTGCTCTCTGTCCCTCTTTTGATGCAGGAAGAGACGCGTATAGACGCGACTTCCCAGTCGCGTCTACTCATCACGTCTGTAAAGGCTTACGCCACGAAATTGAAGCTTCTACTTTCATGAAGCTTAGTCAGTCAAGGCGTCTTGAATCGTCTTGTTGTAGATAATTCGTCCTGGAGTCGTCCGAATATACTGCGAGATTAAATTCCCCTCCCCGTCTTCACGGGTTCTGCGGAACTTATAAACCTTAGTGACCGTACCATCGGTAGACTCTTGGACTTCTAATGGGTCTGTATCCGGTTCATTGGATTCCATAGCACCATCAAAGCGCACCCAAACGTAAGCATGAAGGTCAACCTGTTGCTGCTCATAGGCCGTGATCGCGTCATCTAAGCCAGAAAAATAACGGCCTGAACCCTTCTGATGAGTAGGATTTTCCGCAGTCAAGTAATAGCAACCCAACACCATATCTTGGCTCGGAGTGACAATTGGGCGACCTGTCGCTGGCGACAAGATATTATTAGAAGCCAGCATCAACAGCCGAGCCTCTGCTTGCGATTCTAACGAGAGTGGAACGTGAACGGCCATTTGGTCACCATCAAAGTCAGCGTTAAACGCGGGACAAACTAATGGGTGCAATTGAATCGCGCGGCCTTCCACTAGAATCGGTTCAAACGCCTGAATCCCCAATCGGTGGAGGGTTGGCGCTCGGTTTAGTAGCACTGGGTGACCATCAATCACTTCTTGCAGCACATCCCAAACACTCGGATCGCCCCGCTGGATTAGCTTCTTGGCAGCCTTGATGTTGTTGACTAAGCCTTGGCGAATCAGCCGATGAATCACGAAAGGTTGGAATAGCTCGATCGCCATTTCCCGTGGCAACCCACATTGGTGAATTTTGAGTTTCGGACCCACCACAATTACAGAACGGCCAGAGTAATCTACCCGCTTACCCAATAGGTTTTGGCGGAAGCGACCTTGCTTACCTTCAATAATGTCTGACAGCGACTTCAAAGGACGGTTGTTGGCACCTACTACGGTTCGTCCGCGACGACCATTGTCAATCAAGGCATCCACTGCTTCCTGAAGCATCCGTTTCTCGTTACGGACAATAATTTCAGGAGCCAGAATTTCTTGTAGACGGGCTAGACGGTTGTTACGGTTAATTACCCGCCGATACAAGTCATTCAAGTCGGAGGTCGCAAAACGGCCTCCATCCAACTGCACCATTGGCCGCAAATCCGGCGGAATCACCGGAATTACCGACAACACCATCCATTCCGCTTGAGCGCCGGTTGCAATGAAGTTGTCAATTACACGCAGTCGCTTAATCAACTTGGCTCGCTTCTGACCCTTGGAGGTCGCAATTTCCTCACGCAGCTGCTCAGCTTCTGTTTCTAAGTTGATGTCTTGCAGCAACCGTTGCAGTGCTTCGGCTCCAATGCCAACTTCAACCCCTTCCAGAGGGGAGTCTTCGCTGTAGATTTGGTCTTCAATCTCAATCCACTGGTCTTCTGTCAGCAGCTGCTTATAAGTTAGATTTTCTGCATTACCTGGATTGAGCACCACATAGGCGTTAAAGTAAACAATCTGCTCCACATCCCGTAAAGGCATATCGAGTAGAATCGCCATGTAGCTCGGAATCCCCTTGAGGTACCAAACGTGAGCTACAGGGGCAGCCAGCTTGATATAGCCCATGCGATGCCGACGCACCCGAGATTCTGTGACTTCGACGCCACAACGCTCACAAACGATCCCGCGATGACGAACTCGCTTGTACTTACCACAATGGCATTCCCAATCTTTAGCTGGGCCAAAGATCCGCTCACAGAATAAACCATCCATCTCTGGCTTCAGGGTCCGGTAGTTGATGGTTTCTGGTTTTGTTACTTCACCAACCACTTGCCCATTAGGTAGAGTCCGCTCCCCCCATTGGCGAATTCGATCCGGAGATGCCAGACCAATTTTGACGTAGTCAAATCGCTGTTCTAGCTTTGGCATCGCTTGCAGCTTCCTTAGTATCTATTGTTGAGATCTGTTGTTGCGCTTAGTCTTTGGGTGACAGGTTGCTAGCTGCCAGCTCTATGAACTGACTATTAGCGCTAGCAACCCATCTCGTATTGACTTAAGCGTCTTCTTCTTCCAGCTCTTCTCTGGAAATGGATTCGTAGGTGGGCCGAGAGGGGGCTCGACGGCTATTGACATCCGCCATTAGGTCTACCTCTACGTCTCGGCTAGTGCCGTCCTCCTTCGTCTCTACCTTGTGGACTGCGATATCCAAACAGAGAGATTGGAGTTCTCGCATCAACACCTTGAAGGATTCTGGGGTTCCCGGACGAGGAATGGCTTTCCCTTTGACAATTGCATTGAGGGCTTCATTCCGACCCTGCATGTCATCCGACTTCACAGTCAACAACTCTTGCAAGGTGTAGGCAGCACCAAATGCCTCCAGTGCCCACACTTCCATTTCCCCAAAGCGCTGACCACCTTGTTGAGCTTTACCACCCAACGGTTGCTGCGTGACGAGCGAGTAAGGTCCAGTAGAACGAGCATGAATCTTGTCATCCACCAAGTGCACCAGCTTCAGCATGTAAGCTTTACCAATGGTCACAGGTTGATCGAAAGGTTCGCCAGTCCGACCGTCAAAAACTTGAGTCTTGCCAGCATTGTCAGGGTCAAACAACCAAGGTTGTCCCTTTCGCTTGCTCGCTTCCTGAAGTTTGCCGTGCACGGTTTCACGAGACTTCTCTGCTCCGTGCATTTCGTCGAAAGGCACGACCTTGAAGCGGGCATCCAAGTTCTCTCCCGCCCAAGCCAAGAGGCATTCAAAGACTTGGCCCACGTTCATCCGAGAAGGTACGCCCAAAGGATTGAGTACGATATCCACAGGACGCCCATCCGGTAAGTAAGGCATGTCTTCGAGCGGCAAGATGCGGGAAATAATTCCCTTGTTGCCGTGACGACCTGCCATCTTGTCCCCGACTTGGATCTTACGCTTCTGGGCTACATAAACCCGCACCACCATGTTGGCACCCGGTGGCAGTTCATCTCCTTGCTCACGGGTAAAGACTCGCACATCCACCACTCGGCCTTTTTCACCATTGGGGACGCGCAGAGAGTTATCACGGACATCTCTGGCTTTTTCACCAAAGATCGCTCGGAGTAGCTTTTCTTCAGGGGGTTGGTCCGATTCTCCTTTGGGAGTCACTTTACCAACCAGAATGTCGCCTGCTTCTACCCAAGCGCCAATCCGAATGATGCCGCTTTCATCCAGTTGGCGAAGTGAATCTTCACCGACGTTGGGAATTTCACGGGTGATTTCTTCGGGGCCAAGCTTGGTTTGACGCGCTTCAATCTCGTATTTCTCAACGTGAATTGAAGTGTAGACGTCGTCAGAAACGAGACGCTCGCTGATCAGGATCGCGTCCTCGTAGTTGTAGCCTTCCCAAGGCATGTAAGCCACTAGAACGTTTTGTCCTAGAGCCAATTCTCCGCCTTCAGTCGCTGAACCATCAGCTAGAACTTGACCTGCCACGACGCGATCGCCCACGAACACGATGGGGCGTTGATTCAAGCAGGTATCTTGGTTAGACCGCTGATACTTCTGCATGGGATACTCAATCTCGCGACCTTGAGGATCTCTCACTCGCAGCTTGTCAGCCGCTACATAAGTGACTTCACCGTCGGTTCGGCTGACTACAACCATCCCGGAGTCACGCGCCGCTTGGGCTTCCAAACCTGTCCCTACCAAGGGCCGCTCTGGCCGCAACAGAGGAACTGCTTGGCGTTGCATGTTAGAACCCATCAGAGCGCGGTTCGCGTCATCATGCTCTAGGAAAGGAATCAACGAAGCTGCCACCGAAATGATTTGCACGGGCGAGACAGCCACGTAGTCCACCTGATCTGGCGTAGTGGTCGTGAAGTCTTGGCGGTAACGCACTGGAACAGTCACACCTTGAATGTAACCTGCCTCATCCATCGGGATATCACCCGGAGCAACCCGCAGATCATCTTCCTCATCTGCGGTCATGTAGATAGGGGGCTGGTCCTTCAGAACGCATCCCGTCTCCACAGGATAAAACGGTGTCTCAATGAACCCGTAGGCGTTGACGCGAGCATGAGTTGCCAAAGAACCGATCAAACCAGCGTTCGGACCTTCTGGAGTCTCAATCGGACAAATCCGCCCATAGTGGCTAGGGTGAATATCCCGTACTGCAAAGCCCGCCCTCTCTCTCGTCAAACCACCAGGGCCTAAGGCACTGAGGCGACGCTTGTGAGTCAACTCGGCCAACGGATTGGTTTGGTCCATGAACTGAGACAGTTGGCTGGAACCAAAAAACTCTTTAATCGCAGCAACGAGGGGTTTGGGGTTCACCAAAGAGGCAGGTGTCAGAGAATCTGCATCCGAGACAGTCATCCGTTCTCGAATAATCCGCTCTAAACGGTTGAGGCCGACTCTAACTTGGTTTTGCAACAACTCACCCACGGAGCGCACCCGACGGTTGCCCAGGTGATCGATGTCATCAATGTTGCCAATATCAAATTCCAAGTTAATCAGGTAATCAATGGCCGCCAAGATATCCTGAGCCGTCAAGACTCGGACGGTATCCGCCACATTGAGTCTGAGTTTCTTGTTGAGCTTATAGCGACCCACCCGACCCAAGTCGTAACGCTTAGGATCAAAGAAGCGGGAGTCCAGCAGTTGTTGTCCCCCGGAAACGGTTGGAGGTTCACCAGGACGCAGTTTGCGATAAAGCTCCATCAAAGCTTCTTCTTCGCTAAACTGGCCTTCCTTCTCAATCGTTTTCTGGAAGTACTCTGGGTGACGCAGAGCATCAAAAATTTCGTTGTCGGTGAGACCTAAGGCCTTCAACAACACCTGAGCAGATAGTTTGCGGGTTTTGTCAATTCGTACCCACACCAAGTCGTTCTTGTCAGTCTCAAACTTGAGCCAAGCGCCTCGGTTGGGAATCAAGCTGGCATTGTAGGTACGACGACCATTTTTGTCAGTTTCAGACTTATAGTAGACGCCAGGGCTGCGAACAATCTGATTGACGATAACCCGCTCAGCACCGTTAATAATGAAGGTACCGCGATCGGTCATTAAAGGCAGGTCACCGATGAAAACTTCCTGCTCTTTAATCTCACCCGTCTCTTTGTTGATCAAGCGGGTAGGAACGTACATCTGGACAGCATAAGTGCCATCCCGTCGCTTCGCTTCATCAACGTCGTATTTGGGTCGCTTCAGTTTGTAATTCTTACCTAGGAAATGTAACTCCAGTTTGCCCGTGTAATCGGTAATAGGCGAGAAGCTCTCTAGCTCCTCAATGAGTCCCTCTTCTAAGAACCAGCGAAAACTGGATCGCTGAATCTCAACTAAATCTGGAAGGGTGAAGGCCAGTGCAGTTTGAGTCTGATTAGTCATGCGTCTCCTCAGGAGGGTCACGCCCAGCGCGAGTCCCAGATGTTATGCGATCTGCACAAAAATGTCAATAGAAAAGTTTGGACCCTGACGAGAAGGACCCAAAAGTGTAGTCTAGCGAATTAAGTGGGCAGTTGAGAGATTTAAGGTAGTCTCCAAGGGGCTTGTTTAGCTAGCAAGCTTGACTTTTTAAATTAAGAGTGGGGAATTGTATGGACTTGCTGAGATTTCAGGGAACTGAAACTTCAGGGGCAGCAGAGGTAGTTTGCAAACAGCAGCCGTCTAATTGGATTGGCTAAAGCTACGAAGCGACCTAAGTAATTCACACTTCTACCATTATGGCGCAAGCAAAGCCTAACTGTGGTCTGTAGTTTTCCAAACCCAGTTGAGATTTTTGCTTGATCAGGAGATGGCGAGTCCTTCAGTTGCTTTCAGTTGTAGCTGAGACAAACCAAAAAGTTTGCAAGCATTCTGTGTGGTCTGTGCTGCTAGCACTTCTAGAGAAACCGCTCGCAAATGAGCGACTTGCTCGGCTACATAACGTACATAGGCAGGTTCGTTCCGGCGCCCACCCCGCTTGGGGACAGGAGCTAAGAAGGGGCAGTCTGTTTCTACTAAAAGGCGATCGCTAGGCACTATACGGGCAGAAGCTTGAATCTGAGCCGCATTTTTGAAAGTCACCGTACCGCTAAAACTGATGTAGAACCCTAGTTCTAGGAACCACTCAGTTTCGGTTGGTGTCCCTCCCCAGCAGTGCATTACGCCCCGAACTGGACCTTGGCTTTGCCAAAAATCCTTGAGTAGCTGCGCCATTTCGAGTGCAGCATCTCGGCAATGAATGATCACTGGCAAGTTCAGCGTTTGAGCGATCGCAAGTTGAGCTTGAAACACAGCTGTTTGCTGCTGCCGATTCTCCGCCTTGTAAAAGTCTAAACCCGTTTCTCCAATCGCCACGACTCGAGGGTCAGAGGTAGCCAACTCCAAGATCTGGCGATGAGAATCAGGGGTCCATTTGTCCACATCCAGGGGGTGCAGACCCACGGCAAAAGACAGCTCTGGAAACCGATCAGCCAGCGCTTGTATACTGCTAAACTCCGCTGGCTCTACACAAGAATGGATCAGATGAACCAAACCTGCTTCTCGCCAGCGCTGAGATATAGCCTCTAAGTCAGGCTGAAAAGTATCAAAGTTGATATGGACGTGCGTATCAATCAACTGCATAAGCGAGCTGCTTGCGGCTTCTAAGATGAACAAGCTGTTTACTGCCAACAGACTGGCTTGATCCAGCCACCAAGCTTTCGCCAGCGCCTTCTCAGCAAAACAGCCTGGCGTTTTAAACACCAGACTATGACAATGCCAGAGTTGAATTATTCGCAGCTAGCTTTACTTTTGCTGACAATCTATTTACAGACTGCCTAGGAAGCAGCAGAAACAGAGGCATCTTGCCGCTTTAGAGCTTTAGCAAGGTTCGATTTCTTGCGAGCCCCAGTGTTAGGGTGCAATACGCCTCGCTTCACAGCTTTATCAATTTTGCTGTAAGCATTGGCCATGTGCTGCTGTACTTCTTGCTCTAGCTCAGGGCTAGGATTGGCTGTATAGGTGTCTACAGCTGCTAAGTACTTCTTCATCAGGGTTTTCACCGCTGACTTGTAGGTTTTGTTGCGCAAACGGTTGCGTTCTGCGATCTTGACGCGTTTAATAGCAGACTTAATATTCGCCACAGCCAGTCCTAAGGAAACTCTCTACAACTACTTTCAATGAAATAAAATACCAGAAAAACCAATATAGCATCTCCTCACCCTATTCCGATCCTTCAAAAATCCAGGTTAAGCTAGAGAGGCGAGTACGGGTTTGTCAAACCCGCTCTCCGACGGGTAATTCCTAAGAGACTGCATTCTGACTCCATGCTGCGAATTATTACTCAGCGAACTGAGGCACGGACCGAGCTACGGCGTATTTGCGATCGCACTCACGACGACCAAGTGTTTCACAAAGAAGCCACGGTTCGGGAAGTGTTACAAGCTGTGAAGCGCCAAGGTGATCGAGCCCTGCTACACTACACAGCCGAATTTGACCAACAAGAACTGAAACCTGAAGAATTACGTGTGAGTGGCTCAGAGTTAGATGCTGCCTACCAGCAGGTATCAAAGGAGTTGCTAGATGCGATTCGTCTGGCTCATAAACAGATTGAAGCGTTTCATCGGCAACGAGTCCCTAAAAGCTGGGTGCAGTTTGGTGAAGATGATGTAGTTCTAGGGAAGCGCTATACACCCGTTGATCGAGCAGGGCTCTATGTACCTGGGGGCCGAGGAGCTTATCCTAGTACGGTTTTGATGAACGCAGTTCCAGCGATGGTCGCTCAGGTACCCAGAATTGCGATCGTGACCCCACCAGGACCAGAAAAAACTGTAAACCCAGCCGTACTAGTGGCTGCTCAAGAAGCAGGCGTTCAAGAGATTTATCGAGTGGGTGGGGCGCAAGCGATCGCAGCTTTGGCATTTGGCACCGAAACCATTCCCAAAGTAGATGTGATTACGGGACCGGGAAACATCTATGTCACTTTGGCGAAGAAACTGGTTTACGGCACCGTTGGCATCGATTCCCTCGCTGGCCCTTCAGAAGTATTAGTAATCGCCGACGAAACTGCCAACCCAGTGTTTATCGCGGCTGATCTGCTAGCTCAGGCAGAGCACGACCCAATGGCAGCAGCGATCTTAATTACCACAGACTCTTCTCTAGCTCTCAAAGTAGTGGCGGAAGTAGAGCAACAACTAATTGACCACCCCAGACGTACCCTCACTGAGAAAGCGATCGCTCATTACGGCCTAATCATTGTTGTAGATTCGCTCGAAACTGCGGCTGAGCTTTCCAATGAATTTGCCCCAGAGCATTTAGAGCTAGAAGTCGAAGACCCGTGGGCCTTAATTGACTATATTCGTCATGCTGGCGCTATTTTCCTGGGATCTTCGACTCCAGAGGCTGTAGGAGACTACTTAGCAGGCCCCAACCACACCTTACCTACTTCTGGTTCGGCTCGCTATGCGTCGCCTCTAGGAGTAGAAACCTTTATGAAGCACTCTAGCTTGATTCAATACAGTCCTACAGCGCTACAAAAAGTCTCAGAAGCTGTGGATGTTTTAGCCACAGCGGAAGGGCTCAGTTCTCATGCGGACTCAGTACGACTAAGAACTAAGCCCAAGCAGATAGACCCGGAATCCTAAAAAAAGCAAAGTTTACTTACTAACCCTGGAAAGTGCTTCTTGGATTGAACTTTCTCAGCAGTGATTGACAACGAATACAATGCCAATATCGTAGCTCGCATATTTTGGGGCTAGCGATAGTAGACTCTGCTGTATTCTATGAATGCAATGCTAGGAAGACTGTTAGGGGCGCGCTACAAAGTTATTCAAGCTCTAGGCTCAGGCGGGTTTGGTCAGACTTTCATTGCAGAGGACATGCAGCGACCTGGAAATCCCCCCTGCGTGCTCAAACACCTCAACTTTGCGACGCAGCATCCTCACGTGTTGCAACAGGTGAGGCGCTTATTTTATGCAGAAGCAGAAACTTTAGAAAAATTAGGTAGACATCACGACCAAATTCCTCAACTTTTAGCTTATTTCGAGGAAGCAGAAGAGTTTTATTTGGTGCAAGAGTTTATCCCTGGTAATCCTTTAAGCGTGGAATTGCCTTGGGGGACTAAGTTATCAGAAGCTCAAGTCATTGGCATCTTAGAAGATGTTTTGGGAGTCTTAGCTTACATTCACTCCCAAGGAGTTATTCATCGAGATATTAAACCAGACAATTTAATTCGGCGGCAGCATGACGGCAAATTAGTTTTAATTGATTTTGGTGCAGTCAAAACCATTACTAACCAGGTTGCCGAAACCATAGGCCAAACCCAATTAAGCGTTCCCATTTACACCTCAGGCTATGGAGCGAGTGAGCAATGTTTAGGCAAGCCTCAATTTAGCAGCGACATTTATGCGTTGGGGGTCATCGCGGTTCAAGCCTTAACTGGAATGCGGCCTTCTCAATTTCCCGTTGATCCAGAGAGCGGAGAGATAGTTTGGCGCGACCAAGCCCGGGTCAGTGTCCAGTTAGCGACTATCATCGACAACATGGTGCGCTATCACTTCAATCAGCGTTACCAATCGGCAACGGCAGTTTTACAAGCACTGCAACATATTACTGATTTGCCTCGGGCTGATCCTGTCGAGCCTATGATTCCTGCGATCGCAACGCCTGAGAATCCCCTAGATCGCCAATTTCGTCACCTGCGGCCAGTTTTATTAGGGCTGGGCGTTGCCACAATTGCCAGCTTTGGAATGGCGGTTTTGCTCAGAAAACCCCTACCTCAACTTTTCAGCGATGTAACTGTCGAAACATCAACTCCAACCCCTAGCCCTGCTATAGCGATCGCGACTGATTACATTAGTTGGGGCGAGAAACTTCTGACACCAGGAACCAGCCAACCTGCCAAACAAAAGGGGGTAGATGCATTTGCAATTAAAGCTTACCCGCAGGCAGTAAAAGCCCTAGAAGTAGCTCGCCAGGCGGAGCGCAGTGACCCAGAAACTTTGATTTACCTCAACAACGCCCGGATTGGAGCCATGCCTGCCCATGCGATCGCTGTCGCCGTCCCGTTGGGTGACACGTTGAATTCTTCCCTAGAAATTTTACGAGGGGTAGCACAGGCTCAAACTCAAGTGAATCAAGGCGGCGGCATCAATGGAGTACCCCTGAAAGTAGCGATCGCCAATGATAATAACCAAAGCGAAACGGCTCAAGCCATTGCTACAGATTTAATCAATCATCCTCATGTCTTAGGCGTAGTAGGACATGGTACGAGTGATACCACCTTAGCGGCTGGGAAGGTTTATCAAACAGGGCAATTGGCAATAGTGGCTCCAATTAGTTCTGCTGTGCAACTCTCAACGCTAGGCAGCTACATTTTTCGGGTCATGCCCAGCGATCGCTTTACCGCCCGTGCGCTTTGCAACTACATGCTGACCCGATTGCAAAAGAAACGAGTCGCTATTTTTTTCAGCTCCAACAGTAGTTACAGTGAATCTCTGAGCAGCGAGTTTAAGAACGCTCTGTTTTATGGTGCTCCGGGCAAGGTTGTAGCTGAGTTCGATCTAGCTGGCCCTGACTTTAATGCCTACGAAAGTGTAGAGAAAGCGATTCAGCAAAAAGCAGAAGTTATTATGCTGGCTGCTCCCAGTCAGGTGAGCGATCGCGCTTTGCAGGTTGTACAGATTAACCGCAGACGGCTTCCCGTTCTCGCCGGGGACAGCATCTATACCAAGAAGACCTTACAAGTGGGGGGAGAGGCAGCAGTCGGCATGGTCGTGGCTGTCCCTTCTAACGTTTTAGGTAATACTCGCCTACCTTTTCAACAGCAAGCCCAGAAGCTATGGGGGCATGAAATTGACTGGCGCACAGCTCTTGCCTATGACTCAACCCAGACTTT
Source organism: Trichocoleus sp. FACHB-262 (assembly GCF_014696035.1). Classification (NCBI taxonomy): domain Bacteria; kingdom Bacillati; phylum Cyanobacteriota; class Cyanophyceae; order Leptolyngbyales; family Trichocoleusaceae; genus Trichocoleus; species Trichocoleus sp. FACHB-262. The sequence continues at coordinate 303,234 of NZ_JACJPK010000017.1, forward strand.
AGTCGCAGGAATCCAACGTGATCCTTCCCGTCGCGGAGTCAGACAGACATTGGGAACACCTAACTTCACTGCGACGGGTGCTCTAGGGGCTGTATCTTTTTCTTCAACAGGCGATCGCGAAGGAGTCGTGCAGTTAGTTCAGGTCACACCTGTAGCTAAAAAGCAGCCCCAAGTCTACCAGTTCAAGCCAATTAACTAAAGCTGACTTGAACGGCGACTTACTTAAGCTATTTTGGTCTACTTAACTGAAGTGCCAGTAGCAGGAGCAATTTCTAGGGTCGTTGCAGGAGTCGAGGGCCGACTAGCAGGGCCATTTTGCTGTTTTAGGCGTTGTAGTTGGATTGCCCGGAATTGAGCTGCGGCATCATTTAAATTTTGTTGCTGCTCAGTCCCGTAGTCATCCGCGCTCCGCATACCACCAAAAGCAGCGCGATGCATCAAGTCAAACAAACTAGAGGCACCATTGCCAGAACGGTCAGAAAAGAGATCAGTGCCCCCATCCTTATTTTGAAAATCCTCTAGCGGCTGCACAGCCCCAGCAGTTTGAGCCGAGGTAGCTTGAGGCAGTAGACAAGGAGCAAGCGCAACACCAAGTAACAGACCGAGGGCAAGTCGAGCCTGGAAGCGAGGAGAAGCTAATTTAGTCTGAGGCTGCATCTTCATAAGCCCTTTCGGATCCAATATTTACTAAACTTTGACTGAGATTTTAAGACGATAGGAAACCAGAAAAGCTCCCATGCTTGAGTATGAGGCTACGTTGTTTTCTAGTTTGACAGGTTCACTTAACCTAAGGACAGTCTAACCCTGCCGCTCTGACCTCGCAACGGCCCCAAGACCAGTTAAGCAAAGGTGCGCCGGAGCAGAGGCTGAATACTCAACAAAGCGACGAGGTCAAAAGCAAAGAGCACCAATAAAGCCCCACCCAAGCTGACTGATCCCCAAGGTGCTTGCATCACGATACTGCTCAAAGCCCAGTCATTATGTAGATAGAGATAGCGAATCGGCTCGATCGCGTAACTCAGGGGATTGAGCGTCGCTACCACTTGCAACCAGTGGGGCATAAACGACAGAGGGGCGAGGGCTGTACTGGCAAACAACAACGGCAAATTCGTGACAAAAATCACGGCAATCAGTTCGACGTGCCCAGGTAAGGCGAAGGCCAACCCTAAGCTCAACCCAGTTACACCTAGAACCAAGGCAAACACAATTAAAGTCACGACACCCAAGCCTAAAAGATTAGGCAAGCCAGCACCCAAGAAGGCGATCGCGCTGACAATCACTGCTGTCTGAATCAGGCTGAGCGTGGTGATGAAAATCGCTGAGGCCACCACAATCGAGAAGCGAGAAGCTAGAGGTGCTACCAGTAATCGATTTAAGAAGCCAAACTCGCGATCGAACATCACAGGCAAACCTGCATTCAACGCCCCACCAAAGGCCGTGAAGACGATAATGCCTGCGCCCAAAAACTGCCCGTAACTTTGGCTATCCCCAAACAAGCCCTGCGGCACGTTTTGAAACAGAGCGCCAAACAGCACTAGCCACATCAGCGGCTGAATGATGCCCGCAATCAGCGTGGAGGGACGACGCTGCAACTGAATAAACAGGCGACGAGTCAGCGCTAACGTTTCTTGGATAAAGTCGCTCAAAGCGCTGGTTTGAGGCAAGGCTGGTTTTGCAGCTAGTCGAACAGCATGACTAGGTAAGGCTGTATTCTCGGAAGTCAAGCTGGGTTTCGGGGGAGTTACACTACGGCTCATTCAACTGTCCTCAGTTAGCTTAGGAATTAGGGCTCAGGGATTAGCGCATATTTTGTTTACGTTCGGCTTTGGGATCACGACTCCCTGCCGCTGCCAGTTCTGCATCTACCAGGGTACGACCTGTAGCAGCGAGGTAAACATCATCTAAACTGGGGCGGGCTTGAGCAATGCCAAACGTAGGTAACCCAGCTTCTTTCAAGGCTTGCTGGACAGTGCTCAGTGCCTCGGTTTGGGACGCGACTACTAAGTTGAGTGAGTTACCTTGAGCGCTGTTGATAATTACTTCTTGCACAGTTGGCAAAGCTGACAACATGGCTCTGGCTGTTTCTGCTTCCTCAAGGGGCGTAAACTCTCGAATTCTCAAGGTAATGCGATCGCCACCAACTTGATCTTTCAAGGCAGAAGGAGTACCTGTAGCAATCACCAAACCGCGATCGATAATGGCGACGCGATCGGCTAGAGCATCGATTTCTTCTAAATAGTGGCTAGTGATCAGTACTGCAGTGCCTTCTGCTCGCAACTGACGCAGGAAGTTCCAGACGGCCACTCTGCTCTCAATATCTAATCCCACCGTTGGCTCGTCCAGAACCAAGACATCCGGTTGGTGCAACAAACCTGCTGCCAAATCTAGGCGTTTCCGTAACCCCCCAGAATAGGTGCCTGTCTTTTTATCGGCCCACTCTGCCAAGCCCAGTAATTCGATCGCCGTAGCAATTCGTTCTTTAGCGATCGCACGGGGCAAATGATACAGTGCCGCTTGCAGTTGCAGCAGTTCCCGTCCAGTCAAAACTTTATCCAGGGCGACTTCTTGAGCGACGTAACCCAGCAACTGTCGAGCCGCTCTGGGATTTTCAGTGACTGAAACACCGGACACTTCGACTTGGCCAGCGTCCGGTTGCGCCAGGGTGCAAAGGCAGCGAATCGTAGTAGTTTTACCCGCACCATTTGGTCCCAGGAGACCAAAAATTTCCCCTGGTTCCACCTGAAACGAAACGTCTTTAACCGCTTCAACCTGACCGTAGTGCTTCTGGAGGTGTTGAATCAGAACAGCGGGAGGCATAGCGATCAATATTCCTTGGCAATTTATAACTAAAGTTTAAGCAGCATCTCCTTTTATTCTAAACAGTTAGACCTTGCAGCATCGGAATGGCGCTGATGAGAGCTTGCAAATGCTCAGTGCAGAAACTCAAGAGTTGATGGGTGACAGGTAGGCTATCAACTACCATGCCCGCACAAAGCAGCATCATGTAGAGGATGGAATACTTAAACAGCGATCGCGCTTGGTCTAGATCCTCAGGAGCTTGCATGAGTTGCCATGCCTTCTGAACCAAGACTCCACCCAGCAGCAATGCCACGACTGCGTACACAGCGCCCATTACATGCAGCGGGTAAACCAGCAGTAGCGTGACGGGGATCAAGAGCAAGCTGTACCACAAAATCTGCCGAGCCGTTGCTGCTTCTCCTTCAACCACGGGCAACATCGGCACGCCAACACTCGCGTAGTCTTTACGGATCATCAGCGCCAAGGCCCAGAAATGCGGTGGTGTCCAGAAAAAGACAATTGCAAACAGCACCCAAGCGGCCCAGCTCAGATCACCTGTCACAGCCGCCCAACCCACTAAAGGTGGGATCGCACCCGCAGCTCCGCCAATCACAATGTTTTGGGTGCTGTGCCGTTTGAGCCAATGGGTATAGACCAAGACATAGACCAAAATGCCCGACATCGCTAGCAGGGCGCTGAGTAGATTGGCAAAGACTACCAGCAAAGAAAAGGAAATTGAAGCTAGGGCGATCGCGAAAATCAGCGCATCCCGAGGCTGCACTCGTCCAGACGGTAGGGGGCGATGGCGAGTCCGCTCCATCACATAGTCAATATCGCGATCGTATAAACAGTTGATCGTGTTCGCTGAAGCGGCGGCCAAAGTACCACCCGTCAACGTCACGAGCAGGAGCAGCGGATTAACTTGACCCTCGGCTGCAATCCACATGCCACCCGCAGTCGTAATTAGCAGCAGCAAGATAATGCGAGGTTTGGTGAGTTGGTAGTAGCTCTGAATAACCTGAACCAAGTTTTGGTTGCGGCGGGGGGCTTGAGTCCAAAGCGTTTCTTGCATTATTTAGTTCCTATAAAACTTGCAGGCTATAACAGCAGGGCCATACACCTACTGATTTGTAAGCCATCAATGGCCTGACCCTCTTCTTTCAGGTCTTGCCACAAAAGAAGCTAGGCAGGCTCAGACTGAGCACTCGGCAAGGATTGTCCCGATGAGGTGGTTGGCTCAGTGGCTTTAGTACCGGCGCGATCGCGAAGAGCCAGCACCGTAAACGCTACCAGCGTTCCGAGTAAGCCAGCACCGATTGCTTGGTGAGCCACAGTCAGCGGTTCAACTTGTAGGTGTAAGCGAAATGTAGCGATCCCCAAGGCAACTTGCAACACCAACAAACCTGCAATCCAGTTGGCAAATTGGCGCAGCAGGGGGCTGAGCGCAGGAGTTCGCCAAGCGAGCCACACCGTTGCAAGGGTGGCTAAACTAGCGGGCACCACTCCAGCGATATGGCTGTTCATGACTTGGCAAAGCTGGGCGGCACCAAAGCATTGGTGTAATGCCCACTGAGAGCCAACTAACGCGCCTAAAATGCTTTGAGCATAGACGAAAACAGCGGCGCTCAAGCTGACCCAGGGAAGTTGGCCAACGGTGCCTGTGCCCTGGTAAGGCACCAATGCCATGCGAATCACGAGCAACGTCGTGAAATATAACAGCGCCGTTCCCAAATGAGCCGTAACGATGTCGAAGCGGAGGAGTTCAGTAACCGTCAGCCCTCCCAACGCTCCTTGAAAAACAATTAAGCCCACCACCAGCGTGGCAGACCAAGGCAACCAAGCTGGCAATTGGCGGCGATTCCACCAAGTAACTCCAAATAAAGCGAGCGAAGACAAGCCTAGAAGGGCGGCATCTAAGCGGTGAAACCACTCTAGGAACACTTGCAGATTCATCTGCTGGCGGGGCACCAACTCGCCATAGCACAAAGGCCAGTCGGGGCAGGCTAATCCAGCATTCATGACTCGGGTAGCACTGCCAATCGCCATCAACAGCAACGTCGCGATCGCCATCCGCATGACAAAGCGTGAGATCCATTGAATGAGCTGGGATGACTCTGTCGCTGATTCAGGGTGGCGAGGTAAGACAGAATCTGTCATAAGCGGTACCCTAACAAAAATCAAAATTTACAAAGATTTGAGCCATCTCTTATCCTCACCCTAACACTGGATTTTCAGGATGAAGGGCTCTAGTTATTACTTTAAGGACGCTATCCTGAGATAGAGGTAGGTTTAGGAATTTCTTCGGATTGTGAAGCAAGCCGTGAGTGGTTACATCTGACTTTGAAAAGTTAAACCCGTGTAAAATTCAGACCTAGGATAAACACTTCTAGCGCTTGATTCATCTCTCTTCGGTGCGATCCCGAAGAAATTCCTAAAGATATACAATGACGACCGATCTTCCTAACTCCCTGCTTTACCTTGGTAGGTAGATCGCACTGATAAAGCTTGATGATCCTATTTGCATTTAGCAAATTAATTCAGTTTTGTGGGAAGTCTCTGAGTTGAATTTCCTCATTTAATGAGATCCGAACTCATGAATAAAGAATTAGTTGCTACTTAATCTCAAACTTAGTTTTGATAGGACTCTCTAACTAGCCGTGAAAATCCCAAGCGCTATTTCAGCCATGATTGCTGGCATCCTACTGACACTCGTGAGTGTTTGGTACGGCCAAAATCATGATTTGTTGCCAATTGCAGCTTCTGAAGAAGCTTCTCTCGTAGACGGGCTCTTCAATGTGATGATGACTATCGGAACTGGCATTTTCTTGTTAGTTCAGGGAGTCCTCATTGTTTCCATCATTCGATTCCGACGGCGTGAGGGGGACGATACAGACGGGCCTCCCATCCACGGCAACATTCCCCTGGAAATCCTTTGGACCGCGATCCCCGCCATCATTGTTTTGGGTATTTCGGTCTATAGCTTCGAGGTTTATCTGCGGGAAGGGGGCGTTGATCCCATGAATCACGCGGCTGCCCATGCTCCTAAACCAGAGCGGATCGCTCAAATGCCTGGAGCGGCGATTGCAGCCACCCTTACGGATGCACCCGCCACAGAAAATCGCAATCAACTAGAGCAAGAGAAGGCTCTGCAAGATCCGGCGACAGCTGCGGTCAGAAATGAAACGATTCCCCAGCGCAAGGATGCTCCGGGTGAAGGAGTTACCGCAGGCAAGGTAGGGGCAACGCCTGATAAGCAAGGCAAAGCCCCCGAAATGGTGGTGAACGTCACAGGCTTGCAATTCGCCTGGATCTTTACTTACCCAGACAGCGGTATTGTTGCGGCTGAGTTGCATGTCCCGACAGGGCGCGAGGTTAAGCTCAACATCTCTGCCAACGATGTGATTCATGCCTTCTGGGTACCAGAATTTCGCTTGAAGCAAGATGCAGTGCCTGGCTTGCAGAGTGAACTACGCTTTACGCCTAATAGAGTTGGCGAATATCCCCTGATCTGTGCCGAGCTTTGCGGTGCCTATCACGGTGCAATGAAAACTAAAGTCTTGGTTCAGGCCCCTGGAGACTTTGACAATTGGGTTCAAAGTCAGAAGGCGACTGCATCAGCAGATTTGACCCAGGCGATCGCGGCTAACCCAGCCGAGCTATCTACCGATGAATTTTTAGCGCCTTACACCCAAGATTTAGGCATCAGCGCAGCAGCCCTCCAGGAACTTCCCCATAGCATGCATCAAATGCATCATGCGGATACTGTTGGTAGTACTGCTAGCTAAATCACGCTCAAATTTAAGGTCTGTTGAGTTTTGCTTTCAGAGAAATTTAGAGACTGTCACTTGGCATCTCTCTGTTGTGAGAATTGGCTATGACACAAGCACAGCTTCAAGAAACTGCCAACATCCCCGCCCACGGCTCCGAGCCTAAAGTGACCCATTGGCGCGAATATTTTGGCTTTAGTACTGACCACAAGGTAATTGGGATTCAGTACCTGGTCACTACGTTTATCTTCTATTTAATTGGTGGTGTCCTGGCAACTGCCGTCCGCACCGAACTGGCAACGCCAGAAGTTGATTTTGTCAGCCGTGAGGTTTACAACAGCTTATTTACGGTCCACGCCACGATCATGATCTTTTTGTGGATCGTGCCAGCAGGAACGGGTGGCTTTGGCAACTTCTTGGTGCCCCTACTGATTGGGGCCAGAGACATGGCCTTCCCCCGGCTGAACGCGATCGCCTTCTGGATCATTCCACCCGCAGGCTTATTGCTGCTGAGTAGCTTCTTAGTCGGAGCACCGGGTTCAGGCTGGACTTCTTATCCGCCTCTCAGCACTATGGCTGCTGGCAAGGCTGGAGAAGCAATCTGGATTATGAGCGTGCTGTTGCTTGGAACCTCTTCGATCCTGGCAGCGGTCAACTTCATCGTCACGATTGTGAAGATGCGGGCCCCCGGCATGGGCTATAACCAAATGCCTTTGTTCTGCTGGGCCATGCTCTCCACTTCAGCCTTAGCGCTGATTGCTACCCCCGTTCTAGCAGGCGCACTGATTCTCTTGGCCTTTGACCTACTGGCAGGAACAGCATTTTTCAACCCCACGGGTGGCGGTGACCCGATTGTTTACCAGCATTTGTTCTGGTTCTATTCGCACCCCGCCGTTTACATTATGATCTTGCCCTTCTTCGGCATGATCTCAGAAATTTTGCCTGTCCATGCTCGCAAGCCCATCTTTGGGTATAAGGCGATCGCCTACTCCAGCTTGGCGATTAGCTTCTTGGGTCTGATCGTCTGGGCACACCACATGTTCACCAGCGGCACTCCTGCTTGGCTCCGCATGTTTTTCATGATCACGACAATGGTGATCGCCGTCCCTACGGGGATCAAGGTGTTCAGTTGGCTAGCTACGATCTGGGGTGGCAAGCTACGGCTCAACAGCGCCATGCTGTTTGCGATGGGCTTTGTCTCCATGTTTGTGATCGGTGGCATCAGCGGCGTGATGGTGGCGGCTGTCCCCTTTGATATTCACGTCCACGACACCTACTTTGTCGTCGCCCACTTACACTACGTGCTGTTTGGTGGTAGCGTCTTCGGCATCTACGCTGGCTTCTATCACTGGTTCCCCAAAATGACGGGGCGGATGCTGAATGAAACTTGGGGCAAAATTCACTTTGCCATGATGCTGGTTGGCTTCAACATTACTTTCATGCCCATGCACAAGCTAGGCATGGAAGGGATGAACCGACGCATTGCTGAGTATGATCCCAAGTTCGCCACCCTGAACCTAATTTGTTCGATTGGTGCCTATTTGCTGGCGCTCTCTACCATTCCCTTCATTGTGAATGCTTGCTGGAGTTGGATAGCAGGTCCCAAAGCTCCTGACAATCCTTGGCAAGGTCTGACCTTAGAGTGGATGACGACTTCCCCACCGCCTGTGGAAAACTTTGAGAGTGATCCCGTTTTGGCTACAGGTCCCTACGACTATGGGATGGGCAATCGCGCCACTCAAGTCGATGTACCGTTCTCAGATGCCCGCGATCCAGCTTTATCTGCGGGTCCTAGCTCTGCTCTCAGGGCCGAGCCTGATCCAGCGGTTGCCGCGCATCCTGACGATCGCCAAGGCGAAAGTCACAACCGCTGATCAACCGAGATAAATGCACTTGTCGTTGCGCTAAAGGCATTGGAGATTCATGCAAGGTTCCACTATTGACCCGTCGAAAGCCGAGCTAAACTACCATCACCAAGCCGAAGTGTCAGAAGTTTCGGCGCATGGAGTTGAGCATCACGACTATCGCTTACTAGGCGTGATTGTGTTCCTGATTGCTGAGGGCATGATCTTCCTGGGCTTATTTACGGCTTATTTAACCTTCCGAGCGGTGGCTCCGAGTTGGCCCCCGGCAGGGACGCCCAAGCTGGAATTACTTTTGCCTAGCATCAACACAGTCATTCTGATTGCTAGCAGCTTTGTGATTCACCAAGCCGATACAGCAGTCAAAAAAGACGATGTGAAAGGGCTACGGACTTGGTTTGCTGTTACGGCTCTGATGGGAGCTGTCTTCTTGTGCGGCCAGATCTATGAGTACAAGCATCTAGAATTTGGTCTCACTTCAAACTTGTTTGGCAGTACTTTCTATGTCTTGACTGGCTTCCACGGTTTACACGTTTGCTTTGGCTTAGTGCTGATGCTGGGTGTGCTGTGGCGATCGCTCAAGCCCAACCACTACTCGAAGGAAAATCACTTTGGCGTAGAAGCCGCTGAATTGTATTGGCACTTTGTAGACGTAATCTGGGTGCTACTCTTTCTGCTGCTCTATCTACTCTAGAAACTGCTGCACCTTAAACTTAATCAGTCTCACCCCCTCCCCAGGGGGTTTTTAATTACTAGTGAATTTAGCAAATATAGATAATGCTTTGTGTATGCGTCGAGGATGGGCAGTGAAACAGGATCAATCTTTTTCCTCAGCAGTTCTACGAGCGATCGCCCCATCGTTTAGGGCTTACCGTCGAGCCTTGAGCGCCCTGATTTTGATCATCCCCCTTTTACTCACTGCTTGCGGTGTACCGAGGATTTCCGCCGAGTCCAGACTGTTTTTAGACCGCTCCCTAGAGTTTTTGGGCGAGTATCAACTATCCCAGTCCACTTACGACAACACCCCAGTCGGAGCTTTGTCAGCCCTTACTTATGATCGCCAGCACGATCGCTTTTATGCCGTTTCTAATGATTCGAGTCAGCAAGCGCCAGCCAGGTTTTACACCTTCAAGCTCAGCCTGGATACCAGCGACGCGCAGGCTCCCAAAATTCAGCAGCTAGAAGTAGAGCAGGTGACACTACTGAAGCAAGAGAACGGTCAACCCTATGCTCCTAATGCGATCGCTCCCGCTGGCATTGCCTTGTCTCCGCAACAGTCTGTCTTTATTTCGAGTGACAGCTTAGATACCGCAGGGGGCACTCCTTTAGTCGGCGAGTTTGATCTAGCGACAGGCAAGTTACGGCATCGCTTGCCCATCCCCAATCGGTATTTGCCTAGCACGGGCACGCCAGAAGCACCCGCAGGGGTTCAAGAACATGGAGCATTTTCAGCCCTCACCATTAGCGCTCCTAGTGTCAGCCCTGCTAACCTAGAACCTTTTCGCATATTCACTGCTACTCAATCGGCCTTGGTGCAAGATCGGGAAACAGAGAACCAAACCGCTAATAATCGCTTACTCCACTACCTGATCGGAGAAGGCCCTCCGGTGCTGATTGCCGAGCATGTGTATCCCATCAAAGCTCCTCCCGTAGGTGCGATCGCCCCTCAACTCACAGAACTGATGGTTCTCGATCAAGGCGGGCATTTCTTGAGCTTGGAAGAAACCCTGAATGACTCCACCCCTTCTGCTGAAATTTTCCAATTGGCGATGGGTAGCGCTACAGACACTTCTAGTTTGGCTAGCCTGCAAGGCGCAGAAGGAATTCAGCCGATTCGGAAGCGATCGCTATTGGATTTGAACAAGCTTGGAATTCCACTGGGCGACTTAGCCGGGATGACGTTGGGGCCACAGCTACCAGATGGCTCCCAAAGCCTACTACTGGTCAGCAATAACCACCTACAAGCCGAACAACCAACTCAGGTGCTCTTGTTTCGGCTCAAAAATTCTACCTAAGCTGGCTCAAACTTTTGCTTCGGCTGCGTTACTGATTAATTTGACTTTAATGACATCTTGAAGCCTCGTTAATCCCTCACTGATAGGTTATTTCTAGCTGGGCAGTCACTTTCAGCTCTATGGGTCGTGATAATTCGGGCCAATGCTGAACCAGTCCTGCTTTTAACTAGGGTGAGGAGAGAAATGGATTCCTTGCAATTTGACCGTTTGCTATCCGCTCGCATGAAGCGGCGTAGTCTAATCATTGGGGCAGGAGCGTTAGCAGGGTTGGCGATCGCGAGCCAGAAACCCAGCCGAGTCATTGCAACTCCTCGCTTTACGGACTATCCCTTCAGTCTGGGTGTCGCTTCCGGTGATCCGTTACCCACCAGTGTAGTGCTATGGACCAGGCTGGCTCCTGATCCCCTCAACGGTGGCGGGATGATTCCCAACCCAGTGCCGATCCAATGGCAAGTGGCGACAGATGCCACCATGCGGCAAGTGGTGCAGCGGGGCACAGCAATGGCTACCCCGGAGCTCGCCCACTCAGTACGTGTGGTTGTGGAAGGTTTGCAACCCGATCGCTGGTATTGGTATCAATTTCAGGTCGGTAAAGAAATTAGTCCCATTGGTCGCACTCGAACTGCCCCTGCTTTAGGCGATCGCTTCGCTCGTTTGCGCTTTGCCTTTGCCTCTTGCCAAGATTGGCAAAACGGCTATTACACTGCTTATAAACATTTGGCTGAAGAAGACCTAGATCTGGTTCTGCACTTAGGCGACTACATCTACGAATACGGCCCCGAAGCAGGCAAACCCAGACAACACAACGGTCCTGAAATTGTCAGCCTAGAAGATTACCGCAACCGCCACGCCCTCTACAAAACTGACCCTAACCTTCAAGCGGCTCATGCCAACTTTCCTTGGATCGTCACCTGGGATGACCATGAAGTTGACAACAACTACGCCGATGCCATTCCTGAAGATGACCAAAGCCAACAAGCGTTTCTCAGCCGTCGAGCCAATGCCTACCGCGCGTACTATGAGCACATGCCCTTACGCCCCACCGCATTTCCCAAAGGGCCAGATTTGCAGCTCTACCGTCGCTTCGTCTTTGGGGACTTGCTGGAATTTAATGTGCTAGACACTCGGCAATATCGCACCGATCAGCCTTGTGGAGATGAACTCAAACCTCGCTGTCCAGAAGCATTTGCAGCTCAAGCAACCCTCACAGGCCTCAAGCAGGAGCAGTGGCTCTACCGGAATTTAACCCGTTCGCGAGCGCGCTGGAATGTTTTGGCTCAGCAGGTGATGCTGGCTCAGTTCGACTTTGACCCCCGACCCACCTCCGAACTGTTCAATATGGATCAGTGGGATGGGTATGTGGCGGCTCGGCAGCGTCTGCTTCAGTTTCTCCAAAATCGCCAACCTAGCAATCCAATTGTGCTGACGGGTGACATTCACTCTAGCTGGGTCCACGATTTAAAGGCTGACTTCAACAATCCCAATTCAGCCACCCTCGGCACTGAATTTGTCGGCACCTCCATTACGTCTGATTTTCCCCAAGCCTTTATTGCACCTGTCACCGCAGCGCTGCCTGCTAACCCTCACACCAAGTTTTTTGATGGCGCTTTCCGGGGCTACGTCCACTGCGAGGTCACGGCCCAGCAATGGCAGACTGATTTCCGAGTTGTGTCTACCATTCTGGCTCCCGATGCGACCGTCAGTACTTTGGCGAGTTTTGTCGTTCAAGATGGGCAACCTGGAGCCCAACGAATTTAACCAGAATCCTTGACAGTAGAAAAACCAATCAAGCGAGCACCCCCACTCGGCCTCAAACATTGGCCCTCAAAACCTGGCCCCTAAAAACTAGCTAGATCCTAGACCCTAGATCCTAGACAATAGTGGGGATCACTTTTAGATATGCGATTTTAATTTTTCCATGACTCACTCGACCGATGTTGGCACCTTAGCCCGCTGGATGGCGGCAGACTTTAGCAACCAAGAACAAGCCTTTGAGAACCCGCCTTTCTTTGCCCACATCCGGGTTTGTATGCGTCCCATTCCCCAAAAAATTCTGTCTGGCATCAGCCTGCTCGTTGAGCAAGCCTATGATTATCAGCTAAATGATCCCTATCGGGTGCGAGTGCTCAATTTGGTGGTGCAAGGCGATCGCATTGAAATTGAGAACTACACCGTCCGGGAAGAAGCGCGGTTTTATGGAGCCTCACGAGACCTAGAGCGCCTTGAAAGCCTCAAGGTTGAAGATCTAGAAAAATTGCCCGGATGCAACATGATTGCCGAGTGGACGGGCGACAGCTTTAAAGGCTATGTAGAACCTGGGAAAGGATGCATCGTGGTTCGCAAAGGCCAAACCACCTATCTCGACAGCACGTTTGAGATAGACGGCGAAAAATTTATTAGCCACGATCGCGGTCGAGATCCTGAAACAGACGAGCATGTCTGGGGTGCAGTTGCGGGCCCCTTCTATTTCGTCCGTTGGGCCAACTTTGGCGACGAAGTGAGAGTTTAAAATTTCTGTTCCGGGGGGAGGTCTCAATGAGCCCCATTCCTGGTACGGTGTGTAAAAGGTTCTCAAAGTTCATTCCAGTCTTGGGCTGATAGTGAACTCAGAACTTAGTCTAGTCTGTCCCCAGGCGGAAAAACTCTAGACCTGACGGATTCAGCGAACACTACTCGTGCAAGATTCAGCAAGATGAAAGTCCTGGTTATTGGCGGCGATGGTTACTGCGGTTGGGCAACTGCGCTCTACCTCTCCAATCGAGGTTATGAAGTCGGCATTCTGGACAGTATGGTGCGCCGACACTGGGATACGGAACTTTGCATCGAAACCCTGACCCCCATTGCACCGATCCAACAACGGCTCCAGCGTTGGAAAGATTTAACCGGAAAGTCCATAGACCTCTTTATTGGTGACATTACCAATTACGAGTTCTTGAACAAAGCGCTTCATACCTTCGAGCCAGAAGCAATTGTGCACTTTGGGGAACAGCGTTCTGCCCCCTTCTCCATGATTGACCGCGAGCACGCCGTCCTCACCCAGGTCAACAACGTGGTGGGAACGCTGAACCTGCTCTACGTGATGCGTGAAAGCTTCCCTGACTGCCATCTCGTCAAGCTGGGCACGATGGGTGAATATGGCACACCCAATATTGATATTGAAGAAGGCTACATCACGATCGAGCACAACGGTCGTAAGGATACCCTGCCCTATCCCAAGCAACCTGGCTCGTTCTACCACCTCAGCAAAGTCCACGACAGCCACAATATTCACTTTGCTTGTCGGGTTTGGGGCCTGCGTGCTACCGACTTGAACCAAGGCGTGGTTTATGGCGTCCTCACCGAAGAAACCGGAATGGACGAGCTGTTAATCAACCGCTTAGACTACGACGGCGTTTTTGGTACTGCGTTGAACCGCTTCTGTATCCAAGCAGCGACTGGGCATCCAATCACGGTTTATGGCAAAGGTGGTCAGACTCGTGGTTTCCTAGATATCCGCGATACCGTGCGTTGTGTGGAGCTGGCGATCGCGAACCCCGCTGATGCGGGTCAGTTCCGAGTCTTCAACCAATTCACCGAGCTCTTCAGCATTGGCGACTTAGCCACGATGGTGAAGCAAGCGGGTGCTTCCTTGGGCCTAGATGTGAAAGTTGATCACATCGACAACCCCCGGGTCGAGCTAGAAGAGCATTACTTCAATGCCAAAAATACCAATCTGCTCAGCCTCGGACTGCAACCTCACTTCCTCTCCGATTCTTTACTCGATTCCTTGCTGAACTTTGCTGTGAAGTACCAGGATCGCGTTGACCAGAATCAAATCCTTCCCAAAGTTTCTTGGCGTAGATAACCATCTCAGGCAGAGCTTCTTCTAGGGGCTCTGCTTTTTTTCAACCCTAAAAAAGTTGTCAGCAATTAAGTATTTCTAGACTTTATGCGAATTGCTCTATTCACTGAAACCTTTTTGCCCAAGGTTGATGGAATTGTCACGCGCCTACGCCATACCGTTGAGCACTTACAGCGTACTGGCGATCAAGTATTAGTTTTTTCTCCAGATGGAGGCTTAACTGAGTACAAAGGTGCCAAAATTTATGGGGTACCGGGAATTCCTCTGCCCTTGTACCCAGAGCTAAAGCTGGCTTTTCCTCGCCCTTCAATTGGGGAAGCCTTGGAGCGATTTCGCCCAGACTTAGTTCATATCGTCAATCCTGCCGTCTTAGGATTGGCAGGTCTGTACTACAGTAAAACTCTAAAAATTCCTTTAGTGGCTTCTTACCACACGCACCTACCCAAGTACTTGGAGCACTATGGCTTGGGGATGCTAGAAGGTTTGCTCTGGGAACTGCTGAAAGCGGGGCATAACCAAGCGCAACTGAATTTATGTACCTCCACGGCCATGGTGGAGGAACTGACGGCTCACGGTATTGAGCGAGTAGACCTTTGGCAACGGGGCGTAGATACAGAAACATTTCAACCGAGCTTAGCCAGCCAGGAGATGCGATCGCGCCTCAGTCAAGGCCACCCAGAAGCACCGTTATTGCTTTATGTGGGTCGCCTCTCTGCCGAAAAAGAAATCGATCGGATCAAGCCTGTTTTGGAAGCAATTCCCAACGCTCGCTTGGCTTTAGTGGGAGATGGTCCCTTCCGCCAGGAACTCGAGAAGCATTTTGCGGGCACCCCCACCCACTTCGTTGGGTATCTCGGAGGCAAAGAGCTATCGAGTGCCTTTGCTTCTGCCGATGCCTTTGTCTTTCCTTCCCGGACCGAAACTTTAGGGCTGGTACTCCTAGAAGCGATGGCGGCAGGTTGCCCAGTGGTGGCAGCTCGCTCTGGGGGAATTCCTGACATTGTTACGGATGGAGTGAACGGCTACCTGTTCGACCCCACCAATGAGCAAGGGGCGATCGCGGCCACTCAAGCTTTGCTAAATCAAGTTGAGAAGCGTGAAACTCTGCGCCAAAATGCCCGCCTAGAAGCAGAACGTTGGGGTTGGGCAGCAGCCACTCGTCAGCTTCAGAGTTATTACCGTGCTGTGGTTAACTCTCAAGTCCTACCTTCAGCAGCTTAGAAGTACCGATTCAGACAATTCAAACCTCATCCCGCCTACGGCACCCCTCTCCCATATGAGAGGGGATGGGGGAGAGGGTATGCTCAGCAGAACTACAGTTCTGTATAAGTTGTTGCTTGTTGGACTGTAGACAACCAGTTACATTCGTAGTGGTTCTGTTATTGCTCAGTCTTGTGAGGGGATACTAACCTTGACTGAACCAATAACCTGTTTTAGTTGCAGCGATCTCTTGATTAATCGAGAATACCTCACGACACTATAGATAAGAACCAATCTGAACTTGAACGAGTTGGGTATCCCCAGACCTGAATCAAGTTTTCTGACTGGCTCTGGGTGGTATCAGCTTGACTAGACAAGCTACGCTAATCAACAGGAAATGAGCTTTAGTGTAGTGTCTATAAAAACATCTAATTCTCCTGCGATCGCCTCGCTCAGAATCCATCTACCAAGCATGGGCTGCCTCGCCCCATTTATCGGTCATGACTATGACACTCCATAATTCTGGCGCTGTGCCTCAAGCGGGTGGCATGCTGGCTACCCTGACTCAAGGCAATAACCGTAAAGGCAACCTAACTCATCGCGTCAAGGATTTACCTGTTCCGCAATTCATTGATTTGCTGGAGCAGATTACCCGTGAGTTTGAGCACTTTTTACGGGCGATCGATTTAATTAATAATGAAACCTTAGAGACGCTGCTAGAGCAGATTCTAGAGGCATTTACCTTAAAGATTGGCCAAATTCTTCAGGCCGATCGCACCACTATTTTTTTGGTAGATGAAGAAAAAGCCCAGCTTTGGGCCAAAATTGCTCAGAGTGATGACGGCAAGTCACCAGAAATTCGCATTCCGATTGATAAAGGCATTGCAGGTCACGTCGCTACGACCGGAGAATGCCTAAATATTCCTGATGCCTACAGTCATCCTCTCTTTAATAAAGAAGTTGATAAGCAAACGGGCTACCACACCAAAAATATTTTGTGCATGCCTATTTTTAATAAGCATGAGCGGGTGGTTGCAGTCGTCCAGTTGCTGAACAAGATGGGAGGGATGCCATTTGACGCCACAGATGAGCAACACTTCCGTGAATTTGCTTCTTCGATTGGCATCATCCTAGAAAGTTGTAATACATTCTACATTGCAGCCCGCAACCAGCGCGGGGTGGCAGCGCTGCTAGAAGCGACCAAGATGTTGGGGCGCAGCTTAGATCTAGAAACCACCCTGCGGGCAGTGATGAATCAAGCGCGTGACTTGATGCAGGCCGATCGCAGCACTTTGTTCCTATTGAGCCGGGAAACCAATGAGCTGTGGACCAAAGTTGCGGCAGCCGACGAAAAAACAATTTTGGAAATCCGCATTCCTGCCAATAAAGGCATTGCTGGGTACGTTGCTTCTACGGGTGAGACCCTAAACATCCCGAATGCTTACGAAGATCCACGCTTTGATCCCAGCACTGATAAGAGAACGGGTTATTACACTCGCAATATTCTCTGTATGCCCGTATTTAACTCCAGCAGCGAGCTGATTGGAGTCACCCAATTAATTAATAAGCATCAAGGCAGCTTTACTAACTCTGACGAAGAGTTCATGCGGGCCTTTAATATTCAGGCGGGGATTGCCTTAGAGAATGCCCAACTGTTTGAGAACGTGCTGCTGGAGAAACAGTATCAAAAAGACATGCTACAAAGTCTGTCGGATGCGGTGATCTCCACCGACATGCAAGGCAGAATCGTTACCATTAATGATGCGGCCATTGAGTTGCTAGGTTGCCCGGTCCGCAAAGCCAGTGGCAAGGTGAATAAATTGCACTGGCAAGACAAACTGGTAGGCCGCTACGTCTGGGACATTATTCCGATCGAAAACTTGCAAATGCGATTGCAAGATAGCTTGAAAACTGCGGCCAAACACTACGTACCCGAGCAGAGCTTAACGGTGGGGCTGCATATTGCCACGAGTGCTGTAGGCGAAGGAACTGTAGAGGATGACGGTAACACCGTATACACTTTAACGATTAGCGATCGCACCGAGCCCAGCCGTTACGTTGCTTGGAACGAACTGCCTACGGAACCGACGGCTGAAACTAGCAATGGCAATTATGTAGTCGAGGCGACTTACTTCACCAAAGCGCAGATCCGGGAAATTGAGCGCAGTATCAACCTCACGGTGAATCCCCTCACCAACCCAGAAGGTAGCGTGCGCGGTGGCTTGGTGGTCCTAGAAGACATCAGCCAAGAGAAGCGGATGAAGACGACCATGTATCGCTACATGACCCCAGGCGTGGCGGAGCGAGTCATGGCTTTGGGTGAAGACGGCCTCATGGTGGGTGAGCGTAAAGAAGTCACAATTCTGTTCTCAGATATTCGTGGCTACACCACTTTGACGGAGAACTTAGAAGCGACCAAAGTTGTCGAGCTGCTGAATCAGTACTTTGAGACGATGGTGGAAGCGATCTTTAACTATGAAGGCACCCTGGACAAGTTCATCGGGGATGCGATCATGGCTGTGTTTGGTGCGCCTCTCCCTCTCAACGAAAACCATGCCTGGATGGCAGTGCAATCGGCGCTGGATATGCGGCGACGGCTCAAGGAGTTTAACGAGGCGCGAATGGTGGAAGCCCAGCCCCAAATTCACATCGGGATTGGGATTAGTTCTGGAGAAGTGGTTTCTGGCAACATCGGCTCCCAAAAGCGCATGGACTACACCGTGATCGGAGATGGTGTTAACCTCAGCTCTCGCTTAGAGAGTGTGACGAAGGAATATGGCTGCGATATTGTGCTGAGCGAGTTCACTTATGAACTCTGCCGCGATCGCATTTGGGTGCGAGAACTCGACAAAATCCGCGTCAAAGGTAAAAACAGACCTGTCAGCATTTTTGAGCTGATTGGCGATCGCCGGGAGGCTTTGCCAGCCGAAAGCGAAGATTTTTTAGGTCTCTATATTGCTGGACGCACAGCTTACACTCAAATGGAATTTCAAGCCGCGCTCAAGCACTTCAGCGCTGCTCAAAAATTGCGAGAAACTGATCAAGCGGTGGAAGCCCATCTCCGGCGAATTCAAGACTACCTCACAAATCCGCCCCCCGAAGACTGGGACGGCGTGCATACGATGACGAGCAAGTAGCCAAGTCAACAGCGTCAATAGAAGTGAATAGTCTACTTCTATTGACGCTGATTAGATCGCTCAATTGCCAACAGACTTTGCTCAAAACCTTGGTTAAAAGCCCTCGTCTTGCTGATGAAAAGGCTTTTGCCCAATTCCTAGCTGCTTCTTGGTCCGCTTCAGCTGTTTCCACAGCGCCTTCACTTGCTTGTAGGACTCCTCAGGCGTGAGCTTGCCACCTGTCTCTAGGCAACAGATGTAACTCACTCGTTGAGCGAACTCTTGCAAGTTGGCGTTGAAAACTAAGTTTTCTGGCTTCACCTCGCCATGGTAACGACTGCGCGGATAGAGAAAGTTAGAGCGTTCTGTCACAGTTTCCTCCCTGAGTTTTTAAATTGTTATCTTGTCTAAGTTTTTAACCCTGTAGCCCCTGATACAAGTTCCTGCGGCGATCGCTGGCTCGAAGATCTGAACAGATTTCAGAAGCCAGGGTTTTATCAAAAAAAGCTAATGGATCTTTAATTACTTATTAACCAGATCTTAACCAAAAAGTGCTCCCACTCCAGTAATAGTCAATACATATATATTTCTTAGCTTTAAAGCAGCCGTGAGGCGGTGATTCGCAGCAGGACTCATTAGAATAACAAGTTTTACTTCAGTTAAGAATAGATTAAGGAAATTCAGTTAAGTAAAGTTGCTCATTTGCTCGTCACAGCATTTTTGTAGGTCTTAATACTGACTATCTGAAACAAAGATTCAGCCATCTACCCACGCCGAGATTTATTTTTCCAGCCCTAAGAGATCACGCAAATTCATTACTATAGGCTTAGCCACGTCTTACTAAACCATGTCAAAGGCCACTATTGACCCAACGGATTACGTTCACGCTGCGGCCAGCTTGATCGATTTGCCTCTTGACCCAGAAGGTGTCCCTAGTGTCGTCACCAACTTTGCTCGCATTCAGGCGATCGCGGAGCTAGTGCTGGAGTTTCCGCTCCCCGATCAGATTGAATCCGCTCCGATTTTTGTCCCATGAGGTCAGCAGATGCTACGAGCATAGCGACGGCAATCCGCGATCGCGAAGTCACAGCTAAAGCGGTTACGGCGGCGGCTTTGGCAAAGATTGCGGAACTAAATCAGCACCTCAACTGCTTTACCGCAGTGATAGCAGATACGGCTTTGGCGACCGCTGAGCAGATTGACCATGCGATCGCCAAAGGGCAAGATCCTGGGCCTTTAGCTGGCGTGCCCTTTGCGGTCAAAAATCTGTTTGATGTTCAAGGTTTAACCACCTTAGCAGGCTCCAAGATCAACGCGGAACAAGCACCTGCCACCACCGATGCAACAGCAGTAGCCAAGCTGCGGCAAGCGGGAGCAGTTTTGCTGGGTACGCTCAACATGGACGAGTATGCCTACGGCTTTGTCACCGAGAATAGCCATTATGGGCCGACTCACAACCCCCACGATCTAAATCGGGTGGCAGGTGGCTCTTCTGGAGGTTCAGCAGCGGCAGTGGCAGCGGGTTGCGTTCCCTTGACCTTAGGATCTGATACGAACGGTTCTATCCGGGTGCCCGCGGCGTTATGTGGCGTGTTTGGCCTCAAACCTACTTATGGGCGTTTATCCCGCGCTGGCACCGTTTTGTTTTCCAGTAGCTTTGACCATATTGGACCTTTTGCTCATTCAGTACGAGATTTAGCCGCTGTTTTTGATGTGTTGCAAGGCCCCGACCCCCGCGATCCCGTCTGTACCGATCGCGCGCCTGAACGATGCCTGCCTCAACTCCAGCAAGGCTGTGACGGAGTGAGAATCGCGATCGCAACTGACTACTTTGCCCAAGGCGCGCTAACAGAAGCGTTAGAAGTGGTGGACCAAGTCGCAGCCGTTTTAGGCGCAACTCAGCGCATCACCATACCAGAGGCGCACCGAGCTAGAGCCGCAGCTTTTGTCATTACTGCAGCGGAAGGCGCTAATTTTCATGCGGCTAACTTACGATCGCGCCCCCAAGACTTCGACCCTGCGACTCGCGATCGCTTTCTAGCTGGATCTTTAATTCCAGCTCATTGGTATCTCCAGGCCCAACGCTTTCGCCGCTGGTTTCAGCTTCAGGTGCAAGAAATCTTTCAAACTGTGGACTTGATCTTGGCTCCCACAACCCCTTATCCCGCTCCTTTGATCGGCCAAGAAACCATCGTGATTGATGGAGTCGAGATGCTCATTCGACCCAACCTAGGGTTATTTACTCAGCCGCTATCCTTTATTGGGCTCCCAGTCTTATCAGTGCCGATTCAGCGACCAGGCCAGTTGCCTCTAGGCGTGCAACTCATAGCCGCACCTTATAATGAAGCCTTAATTCTCCGTATAGCCGCATTCTTAGAAACGGCTGGCATCGTATCTGCGCCTATTGTTCAACCGCGAATCGAGGTATGAGTACATACGACTGGATTGTGATCGGAGGTGGAGTCACAGGAGCAGCTCTGAGTTATGAACTTGCTCAGAAACAGTTTTCTGTGCTCCTCATCGAGCAACATGGCACCTTACAAGGGGCAACGCGGTTAAGCTATGGCGGCATTGCCTATTGGTCTGGTACAACCGATTTAACTCGACAACTTTGCCAAGCAGGTTGGCAGCGCTATCCCAGCTTAGCAGCGGAGCTAGGAGCAGAAATTCACTTTCGGGAATTAGATTTGTTGCTCACGGTGGCTGCCGATCGCGACCCCACTGCTATCGCTCCTAGTTACGCTGATTACGCGATCCCCCCCCGTTTGCTCAGCGTGGCTGAAGCCTGCGAGTTAGAGCCTTTGTTAAATCCTGAGGCGATCGTCGGAGCCTTCACAGTGCGCCACGGTCAGGTTGACCCAGAAGCCATGACCCAAGCCTATCAGCAAGCCTTGGTGCGATCGGGTGGCAAAATTGTCATCGACTCAGTGATGGGATTGCAGCGACAAAACCAGCACATTACAGGGGCGATCGCGACACAGCAGATTTATACAGCCGCCAATGTCGTGATTTGTGCGGGTGGCTGGAGCCGAGCTTTGTTGGCCGAGGCAGGATTGACAGTGCCCCTCTACTTTACCCATGCTGAACTAATCGAGACACCCCCAGTTGATGTCCAGCTACGAACGCTAGTGATGACGGCAGAGATGCAGCGTTTTCAGTTAGAGGCGCAAGCCAGCACAACTGATAAAGAGCAGCAGTGGCAGCAACCGGATACAGAGTTATCGCCTT
Organism: Trichocoleus sp. FACHB-262; assembly: GCF_014696035.1. NCBI lineage: Bacteria > Bacillati > Cyanobacteriota > Cyanophyceae > Leptolyngbyales > Trichocoleusaceae > Trichocoleus > Trichocoleus sp. FACHB-262. The sequence goes on from NZ_JACJPK010000017.1 coordinate 325,062, forward strand.
TCGTTCTGGATGCAGGTGCCGTGCAACTGGCAAATGGCAGTTTCCGCTTGGGGCAAATTAGCCGCGTCCTTAGTAATCCAAAAGCTCAAGTGGATGCTGTGGCCAGCGAAGCCGCCATCCGGACAGCAGTTGGCCAAGTACTACCAAGTTTGCAAAATCTCCCTGGTCAATGGCAGCACTGCTTGGTTGCCTTTAGCCGCGATCGCCTTCCCTTAATTGGGGCTGTTCCCGAAACTGCTGGGTTATACGTTTTCTCTGGCTTCAGCAACCCCTTCGCGATCGTGCCTCCTTTATCAGAACGGTTTGCCGAAGCTGCCACAGGCAAAACAGACTCAATTTTGACGCAACTTTCGCCAGCCCGCTTCGCTACGCCTATAACTTAATCAACTAACTCGATAAACTAGGCCCATCAAACGCTCAATGGCGGCTTTTTTAAGACAGGGTAGAGCCCTAAAACCCTCAAGTGCCTGAGTCTAAGCCAAGAATAGCTCACACAGTAGACCCAGCTTAAATAGAGTTCATTTAGAATGGGTGATTATACTAGGTACGTACTTATCCAGGCTAGATTGTGTTGTTTCTGCTCAGTCAGTCTTGACGGCACAATTCATTTCGTAGCGCAAGCGTCAACTCCCATCTGTGTCTATCCTGCAAAGCACCTTCATCGCTGGGTCTTGCACCTTAGGTTAAAGACTTCCTATGGCTAAGCTAGGTCAATCTTCTTTCCGTCGTGTTTTGTTATCCTGCATTCTGCTACTCAGCGTCCCAGTGCTGTTGTTAGGGGAAGTTGTGACCTACAAGAAGGCGCGCTCCAGTTTATTAGAAACAGCTCGCCGCAATTTAACCGAAAGTGCAGTGCGAAAAGGCAATGATATCAAGGATTCGATCACAGCCTTACAAGCCAATCTAATTACCGCTAGTGAAACCTCAGCTCTACAGTCAGGCTCGCTGGCCCAAGCTCGGCAATCCTTAAGTCAGTTGCAGCAAACGATCCCCACGCAAGTTCAGTGCATTCAGCTGACCGAGATTCAAACGAGAAAGCTGGCCCTAAGTACCTGTGGCACTCAACTACAACTGCTCTCTGCCACAGCCCCCTCTACTTCACAGCCCAATACTTTTGCGACTACTCCCAATTCTGGCAGTGTCAATCAGTTGTGGCCACCAGATCAGAAGCAGTTGAAGCCAGGTCGCTCCATTGCCTATGTCACCCCAGCAAGCCAAATTAACCAGGCTAACCATCCCCAAGGTCAGCTCAGTTTAGTTCTCAGCGTGCCAGTTTACAGCGACAAGGGGCAGCTCAAGTATGCTCTTAGCGTTCAGACCGCGCTGCATCAGAAAGAGGGCGATAAACCGGGTTCGCTCTCTGGCTACACAGTGGTCATCGATCAAGATGGCACAATCTTGGCGCATCCCGACCCAGTCCGAATTGGCAAAAATATTCGGCAGGAGGCGGATTCTAACCGTTTAGAGGGGATTTTGCACAACGCGGTTGTTGACGGCAACTCAGATGTGCGGCATCTATTTGGGTTTGAAGACAACGGTGCCGAATGGCTGGCTGGATACAGTCCGATTCGGGTGCCCATTAACCAATCCGAGAACCATACTTGGGTCGTGCTGGCTGTGACTCGGATTGACAATGCCCTTTATGGTCTCGACGAAATCAAGCAGATTCTGGTGGTGCTGACGTTAGGGCTGATAGCGGCGAATTTACTCGCCACCCTATACGTAGCACGGGAACTATCGCGACCGTTAGAGCAATTAGGCAACTATGCTCTACATATCCAGCAGCGTCATACTGCAACCTCATCGCAAACGACTTCTGCGGCGATCGCAGCTGACACTCCTGCTTCACCCGACTCCCATCCAACCAACTCCGCTCAGACAAATCAGCTCGCAACGCTTCACTCGGCGCTTCCAGAAGGAAGTTCTTCATTGAGCATCACAGAACCTCTAGGCATTAGCGATCGCGCTCCCACTAACTTTAGAATTCGGGAGCTCAATCAACTGGCTAAAGCGCTCAATAGTATGGTGGAACGACTGGAAGAACGCGCTGAAGAACTAGAAGCAACTTGGCGGGAGGCAGAAGCGGCTAACCGACTCAAAAGCGAGTTTTTGGCTAACACGTCTCACGAATTACGCACCCCCTTAAACGCCATTATTGGTTGCATTCGTCTGGTGCGAGATGGCTGCTGTGACGATCGCGAAGAAGAAAACGAATTTTTGCAGCGGGCAGATGACGCAGCGATTCACTTACTCGATGTGATCAACGATCTGCTGGATATTGCCAAAATCGAGGCGGGTACCCTCTCAGTCGATCTGCAAGCGATCGATTTGCGCACCATCCTCCAAGATGTAATTGCTTTACAAAGTGTGCCGATTCAGCAGAAAGGCCTAGAGTTAGATTTTCCTCACTTGAAAGAACCGATTGCCGTTTACGCAGACCCAGCCAAACTGAAGCAGGTTTTGCTCAATGTGGTTTGTAATGCAATTAAGTTTACCGAGCAAGGAAAAATCGAGATTTTACTCCGGATTGAGCCGACCACAGGCACTCAAAATGGGCATCGAGGTGCACGAGTAGTCATTGCCGTCCAAGACACAGGGGTTGGCATTGAGCCGACTCAGGTTCCTAAGCTCTTCCGTCCTTTTGTGATGGCCGACGGCACTACCACTCGGCGGTTTGAGGGCACAGGTTTAGGCTTGGCGATCTCACGCAATTTTATGGAACTAATGGGTGGCAACATCACCTTAGATAGTGCTGGGCCAGACCAAGGGACAACGGTTGAGATCACCCTACCTGTGATAGATGGGGCACAGTTACCCAAGTCAGAACTGAAGGAGCCCAGCCACAGGCGCAGTATTCCTAAAGCAGCACTAGTTGTCCCGATTGATTAAGTGACTCAGTTAGGCCATTTAGCACCCGCACCAACTCAGCCCCCACCAGCCCAGAAGAGATTGGCGAAGCAATATTATGACGCACGCAATCTAAAAAATGAGTGCAGACTTGCTGTAACGGCTCACCAGGTTCTAGGCTCAGAATTTCGCGACGCTGCTCTATAGGGGTGTAGTAAGTTGGCGCAAGCTCTGCTTGGCTGAGTTGATTACTGGCAAGGGGTTGTAGCTGACCATGTTGAATGGTAAGTGGAGCTTCAATTGCTAGTTCATCAAATACCAGAGTGCCTTGACTGCCCACTACTCCTAACCGTCGCTGCTTATCTGGATTCAGCCAACACAAGTGCAGTGAAGCTTGAAAACCGCTTGGGTAAACCAGTGTCACCCAAACTAAATCTGCTAAACCTTGGGGGAAGTAATCTTGGTTGGGCGATCGCGTCTGTAACCAGACCTGACCTTGAGCTTGCACTTGAGTTGGGGTTTCTCCCAGCCAAGTATTGAAAATGGCAATGTCGTGGATGGCTAAATCCCAAAGCGCATCTACGTCGGGACGCACGGGACCTAGATGAGTACGGGCTGCATACCCATACCTGAGCTCCCCTAATACACCTGAGCGCACCACCGCTCGCCCCCGCTCTACCGCCGGATGAAATAGATAGGTATGGTCCACCACGAGTTGTCGTTGTTGCATTGCCGCTAAACGGCAGAGTTGTTGCGATTCGGATAGCGCTAGAGTGAGAGGTTTCTCCGCTAAAACGTGGTACCCCTGCTTCAAGGCAGTGGTGATTAAAGCATAGTGAGTGGTGGCAGGTGTGGCGATCGCGACTGCTGCTAGTTCCGGCGGCGGCGGCAACGCTGACCAATCAGTTGCCAAAATCACTTGCTCGTCGAAATTAAAGCGTTGGCGTAGGGTGGCTAAACTCTCCGGATCAGGATCAATCACTGCGATTAAACGAGCTTGAGGGTGCTCTAAGAAATTCCGCACCAAATGCACTCCCCAACGCCCCGCACCGATAACCGCGATTCCAATTCGATTCGTCATTTGATTGGTCCTTCCATCCCAGGGCTTGTGTGCGTCTCAATTATCTTCTGAGTGAGATGCAGGCTGTGTCAGTTGGAGGAAGGCTGCTTGCGCGGCTGCCTGTTCCGCAGCTTTAATCGAGCGTCCAGTGCCTCGCCCCAAAAACTGTTCTTGTAGCCAAACCTCAGCCGCAAAGCGATTTGGATCACCATGCATTAAGCCAATTTCTTGGGTGCGATAAGTGGGCAAGCTTTTATGTTGAGCTTGAGTCCATTCTTGTAGAGCCGCTTTGTAGTTTTGCCGCGCCGGATCAGTACGAATCTCGATCGCGAATGCCTTAAAGTGAAAGTCTAACCAAGAGCGAATCAACGCCAAGGTGTGGGTGCTCAAGTACAGTGCGCCGACTAGAGCTTCCAATGCCTCAGCTAAGCGGGACTCTTCCCCAGCCTTGTCACCCAAAGCGCTGCCAGAAACCAATAGATACCGTTCTAAGCCGTAGTGTTGGGCAATGCGAGCCAGGGAGCGATCGCTGACCAACATCGACCGAATCGCAGCGAACTCTCCTACAGGACAATCCGGATAGGTTTCAAACAGCAATTCAGAAGCAGCCAACCGAACCACTGCATCTCCCACAAATTCTAGTTGTTCGTAATTCGACTCGGCTGAAATCGTGGGATGCGTTAGCGCTAAATCCAAAAGTGACCACTGGACAGGGGCTGTTTCGGGTAGAGCCAATTTTCGCAGTAGGCTCTGGAGTTGCTGCTGACGATGCGGATAGCCCAAGGTTGTCATTTCAAACTCAATCAGTGACTTGAGCCCACTTGCTACTGCCAACCGTAGGGTTCTGTCTCAGGGAGAGTGAGCCCCTCAGACCAGTTTAGGCAGAGCAAGGTAGCTGATGAATACTCTGATTGAAATTGTAGACGCTCAAATAGGAGCTTGTAGCGTCAAAAAAACAATAATCGGTTGTAGATCCGGCAGGTTCACGCTGCGATCGCGGAACCAGCACAGGCTGAGATAACTGCTGCCAGCTCGAAGCTTGCTTCTTTTGATGGGTATACCAGAAGCCGTATTGCTGCGATCGGACGGCATTGACAGTCTGCGGTAGCACTCCGACTAAAAGTGCCAACACCTCATCAGGCAGTTCGAGGACAACTTGACGGCTAAAAAACGCTTCAAACCCAGCCAATAACTTTTCGACTCTCAGAGCTGGATCAGAATAGTTAGTAATTCTTTCTAACCACCGCATCCACTGAATCCGCCGCCCATAAGCTTTCTGCCGTTCTTCAAAGGTTTCGACCGGAACTAATTCAGGCGAACCAATGGCAATTACAACGTTATAGCCTTGCTCAACCGGGCTCCCTACCGCTGCCCCAGGCCCAGCAAAATCAGCATGATAGGCTTTGCAGAGGATCAGTCCACATTTTTTCTGTTCACTCACAGCGAGGATAGGGTTGCAGTGTGGCACAGGCTTTGATCCACCTCATTAAAAATTAGGGTTCGCCGTCACAAGCCTGGTTTAGTTGAACCAGCTATGTATCTAAGCAAACCTTTCTAAGTCAGAATGCCTTCATCTTAGAGCAGGGATAATACCTTGCCTAGCGATGAACCCCAGACTTCTAATAATCTACACAATGGCTTCTTGAATCTAAAAAATCCGTAAACTCCCAAGCCAACAGCTCTAAGCCCAGAACTGGCTGGCTGGCGTTGAGGCGAGCAACTTCAATACAAGTACGTAAACTTTATGAGAAATAGATAAAACTTTAGCCAGAACCCAAGTTGAAAGCTTAATTTCAAAGAGTCGGAAGAGTTGGACATAAGCCGGGTTCTGTTTTCCTCAGTGCTAGGCACCTTGGAAGGCGGTTATCTATCTGGGACGTTTGTTACCAAACGCCTCTAGCGGTATTTGCATTAGGAACAGGAAAAAGACCAACCCTTGTTCCCGCGACCTTGCTCCCGACCGGGGTTTACCGAGCCAGCACCTCTCGATGCTGCTGGTGCGCTCTTACCGCACCCTTGCACCCTTACCCGCGATTTCTTTTATTTTTAATGAACTTGTTCATTAAAAATAAAAAGATCTCCGTTGGCGGTATGTTTCTGTGGCACTCTCCTCACGGTCACCCGCACTGGGCGTTACCCAGCAAGTCTGGTCTTTGGGGAGCCCGGACTTTCCTCAGACTGGCTTAAAGCGCGATGCCTTAGCGCGCTGGAATGAGTTTCTCACTCCTACCAAGTCCGCAACCACCTACACCAACTCTTCCTAACCATCCAGTTTAACAAGCCGTGGAACAGCCAAAGTGTCATGGCCAAAACTGTCGGGTTAGGTTTTCAGGTGTTTCCAAGGGAGGGCATCCGTCCAAGGCAAGCGTCTCGCTGTAAATTTACAAGACAGCACATGGAAGCGATCGCCCCCGCCGCCGACCGGATCAAAGACTCGTAAAACCAGCCTTAAGGAAAATTCTTTTTTGTCCATAGCAGTCTTTAGACTCGCTAAGTTCACTAAAGGAGCACCTACCTTGACCGCACCCGCATCGGATTCGCGCTTTAGCGTATCTTCTGCGGTTACAGCCTCCTTGAGAGTTTTGCCCGGAGCAATCACACTAAAGACCTGCGGTTGAAATAAATCTGTGGTTAATCCTGGCATCAGCCGGATCACCCGTCGCGATCGCCCATCAAAATCGGCAAAGGAGCTGTGGTCCCAATCCACATAGATAGAGTAGCGACTAGAACGGTTGCTAATAATGATAGGCAGCTTTTGCAGCTCATCTGGCTTGGTGTAGCGTGCAGCCAAGCCAAAACCAACCCCAAGGGTGTCTTGTAAATTTTGTTCTTGCAATTGCTGCTTCAAATCATCCGGCTCAAACCGCACGGTGAATCGGGCATCCAGCGATTTGATCGCCTCGTTGATCACATAGGTAACGCAAATAATGTAAATAGCCAAGATCAGCAGATCAAACTGATTCATTGCTCAATCATCTTTGACCGTAGATTTGACCGTAGAAATATTTTCAAACCAACCCCTCCGCCAGAAAAAAGCACAGAGGCTCACTGTAATCAGCAACATCAGGGTTAAGCAGGCTGGATACCCCAAGTACCAGTTCAACTCAGGCATATTCCAAGGAGAGATTTCTGTGTTGAAATTCATGCCATAAATACCAGCCACAAAAGTCAGGGGAATAAAAATGGCTGAAATCACTGTGAGAGTTTTCATAATCTCGTTCATGCGGTTGCTGACCGAGGATAGGTAGACATCCATCAAGCTAGAAGCTAACTCTCGATAGGTTTCTACCATGTCAAGCACCTGAACTGTATGGTCATAGCAGTCCCGCAAGTAAATCTGCACGTCATGGCTAATCAGGTCACTGCCGTCACGAATTAGCATGTTAATGGCATCGCGTTGAGGCCAAATAGAGCGGCGTAGGGTCAGCAGTTCTCGCTTGATTCCATGAATTTTTTCGAGGGTTTGTCTGGTAGGGTTTGAGACAACCTCGTCTTCTAACTCCTCAATCCGTTCTCCATAGGCTTCTAAAACCGGAAAAAACCCGTCAATAATCGAGTCTAAGAGGGCATAGGTGAGGTAATCAGACTTTTGTTTCCGAATCGTTCCTTTATTACAGCGAATTCGCTCTCGGACTGGCCCGAAAGAGTCATGGTCTGGTTCTTCTTGTACAGTCAACAGATAATGCTGCCCCAAGATAAAGCTCACTTGCTCACTAATGAAGCTTTGCCCGTTGGCTTGCAGCGTTACCATCCGCGCTACGATTAACAGTTGGTCTTCGTACTCTTCAACCTTGGGTCGCTGCGGCACATTGACGATATCTTCCAGGACGAGCGGATGCAAATTGAATACATGGCCTAACCGCTTCAAGATGTCCTCACTGCCTAGCCCTTTCACATCCACCCAAGACACTGATTCAGTATCCAGGTAAGGCTCACAGTCTTCTGGTGCTTCAATCTCTACTTTTGTCGCTTTGGTGTCACTGTAGTCAATCAGAACTATGACTGGGGGGGGCGCATCGACCTCAATCTTGAGCGTTCCGGGCATGCTCCCGGGCTGGTCATAGAAATAGTCAATATAGGACGGTTCGTCTCCTAAAAGACTTGCTTCAGACAAGTCGAAAGCGTTCTTAGGAGTTTGGGAATTGAAACCACGCAATGGTTGACTCGGTCGGTTAGACATAGAGAGTTTTGGACAAGACGCGCACCGCCATCTTAAGCAATTCAATCAGGATTGAGTACTATTCCAGGACGTTAATTTTGCTGGTTGGGCAAAGTTCACTCCACCCAAGTCCAGAAATCTCATGGGATGAAGTTTTACGCCTAAAGCTAAAAAAGCAGCAGCTTGTAATAGCTACTGCTCCAATGAGTTTAGATGTTCAAACTAGCGTTGTAGCAGCAGGCCTACATCATGCCCATGCCGCCCATACCACCCATGCCACCCATGCCGCCCATGCCACCCATACCGCCCATGCCGCCCATATCGGGAGCACCAGCAGGAGGGTTCTTCTCAGGGCGCTCGACGATCACAGCTTCTGTGGTCAAGACCATGCTAGCGACAGAAGCCGCATCTAGCAGCGCCGATCGCACAACTTTAGCAGGGTCAATCACCCCAGCGGCGATCATGTCCTCGAACTTCTCAGAAATGACGTTGTAGCCCATGTTGAAGTCCATGTCACGCACTTTTTCCACGATGACAGAGCCTTCAACCCCTGCGTTGTCAGCAATTTGACGCAAAGGTGCTTCCAAAGCTTTAATCACGATATCAGCCCCGATCTTCTCTTCATCGTTTAACTGGGCTTTGATTTCTTCCACCTTTTTAGTTAAGTGGATCAAGGTAGCACCACCACCGGGTACTGTGCCTTCTTCTACGGCTGCTTTGGTAGCGTTCAAAGCATCTTCGATCCGCAGTTTCCGATCTTTCAGTTCGGTTTCAGTAGCTGCCCCAACTTTGATTACAGCCACGCCACCTGCTAACTTAGCGAGGCGTTCTTGCAGCTTTTCTTTGTCGTAGTCTGAGTCGGTTCTTTCTAGCTCTTGGCGAATTTGGCTGACTCGCTTTTCAATGTCAGATTTGGTGCGATCGCTAACCTCAGCCACAATCGTGGTGTTGTCCTTGGTGATCGTTATTTTCCGAGCTGTGCCCAACATCTCTAGAGAGACGGCATCCAAGGTAAGACCGACATCTTCAGAAACCATCTGGCCACCAGTCACCACGGCAATATCTTGCAACATGGCTTTGCGGCGTTCACCAAAGCTGGGGGCTTTTACAGCAGCAGCATTCAAGACACCCCGCATTTTGTTGACTACCAAGGTCGCTAGGGCTTCTCCCTCAATGTCCTCAGCAATAATCAATAGCGGCTGACCAGAGCGGGCAACTTTCTCCAGAACAGGCACTAGCTCTTGGATAGAACCAATTTTCTTGTCTGTGATCAAAATGCGGGCGTTTTCATAGTCCACCAGCATCCGTTCGCCATCGGTGACGAAGTAAGGAGAGATATAGCCCCGGTCGAACTGCATCCCTTCTACAACTTCCAGTTCAGTAGATAAGGACTTAGATTCTTCTACAGTGATTACGCCATCTTTGCCCACCCGGTTCATGGCTTCGGCAATCATGGCTCCTACTTCTTCATCGCCACCTGAAGAAACAGTGGCAACTTGAGCGATCGCGTCTCCTTCAACGGGTCTCGCGACCGCTCTGATTTCTTCTGCTAAGAGAGCTACTACCTTTTCGATACCCCGACGCAGGCTCACCGGATTAGTACCCGCTGCTACGTTCTTCAAGCCTTCGCGGATCAAAGCTTGAGCCAGCACTGTGGCAGTAGTAGTGCCATCCCCAGCAATATCCTTGGTTTTAGAAGCCACTTCCCGAATTAGTTGGGCTCCGGTTTGCTCTAGAGGATCTTCGAGTTCAATTTCTTTCGCGATCGTGACACCGTCATTGACGATCTGAGGTGCTCCAAACTTTTTCTCTAGCACCACGTTGCGGCCTTTGGGTCCTAGAGTGATCCGAACGGCATCTGCTAACGCATTCACACCTCGTTCTAACGCTCGCCGAGATTCTTCGCTGAATGCAACAATTTTTGCCATATTTCGTTCCCTACGCTTCCAACTAGAATTTAGCACTCTATCGGAATGAGTGCTAAACCGATCGCCTTCTTTGTAGAAATAAGCAGGGTTAAACCAGCGATCGCCTTACACTTGCAATTCAGGATAGATGAATTGGTATCCCGCAGTTTTGAGCTTTTGGTTAGATACCTTCGCATTGTAGGAGCGAGCACTGGGTTGCGATTCGTCCCAAGTTACAGGAGCTAGATTGTAGCGCTGACACACCTGCTCAATCAGTTCTCGACTGGTTAGCGTCACTTCTTGCACCAGATTATAAATTCCCTGGAGTTGGTGTGCTTGGGCAAAGGCGATCGCGCCCACGATGTCATCTAGGTGAATCCAATTACTCGGCTCTGCCCCTGTGCCCGGTCGAGTCGTGCCCGCCGCTCGCCCAAAAATTCGCTGGAGTTCTCGTCCTGGCCCATAAATACCGCCTAGTCGCAGTACACAAACCTTGAGTTGAGAATTCGCAGCGTTGAGCAATACCTGTTCAGTCTCCGCCAAGATTTCACCGTTGCGGTTGGCAGGTTTAACGGGTGAGGTTTCATCTACCCAATTGCCCTGCTGGTCACCATAAACGGCATAGCTCCCTGTGTAAATGAGTTGCTGCACACTCGGCGTTTGAGCGAGAACCTTAACTAAAGTTTTGGCGGTGTGCAGATAAGTTTCTTCATAGCTGTTAGGGGTACGCGCCCCCACACTCAGCAGCACGACTTGTTGATCCGCCAAAGCCTCAGCTAGTGAGGTTTCATCATTGCCTTGGGCTAAAACGGCATGGTCTGCGATCGCCTCCAGTTCTGACAAACGCGGCACGCTGGTTGTGGTAGCCGTGACAGTCCAGCCCGCTTGCTGCCAATGTCGAGCGGTTGCCATCCCGACATACCCACAGCCAATAATTGCAACTTTCACAGAACCTCCTTATCTTCTTCCTTCAGCAAAAACAAAAAAACGGTAGAGGATTTGACGCTCTACCGCTTAATTATTAGTCAGTTATCTCTCGGAACTAAAGGCTATTCAGCCGCTTGAGGCAGTAGCTCGCGCTTCTCACCTTTCAGCACCTTCACCTGCCCCTCATCCACATCCATAACGGCGGTGTCGCCATCCTGGATTCGGCCAGAGAGGATTTCTTCAGCGAGGCTATCTTCTAACAACCGCATGATGGCTCGACGTAACGGTCTAGCACCATAGCTGGGGTTGTAGCCTTCTTCCACTAACCGATCCTTGAACCGCTCAGTGACTTCCAGCGTAATGCCTTGCTCGCCGAGGCGGCGGAAGACCTCGTTCAACATGATGTCGGCGATTTCCTTAACCTCGTCCTTCGTCAGTTGACGGAAGACAATAATCTCGTCAAGACGGTTGAGGAATTCTGGGCGGAAGTACTGCTTCAGCTCTTCGTTAACCAGAGAGCGGATGCGGTTGTACTGAGAATCAGCCTGGCTCTCTGCCGAGAACTCAAAGCCGAGACCACCGCCACCCTTCTCAATTACCTTAGAACCGATGTTGGAGGTCATAATCAGCAGCGTGTTCTTGAAGTCTACTGTGCGGCCCTTGGCATCGGTCAGGCGACCATCTTCCAAGATTTGCAACAGCATGTTGAACACATCGGGGTGGGCTTTCTCGATTTCATCGAACAGCACCACTGTGTAAGGCCGACGACGCACTGCTTCAGTCAACTGACCGCCTTCGTTATAGCCAACGTAGCCCGGAGGCGAACCGATCAGCTTGGAAACGGTATGGCGCTCCATGTATTCCGACATGTCAAGACGGATCATGGCATCTTCGGAACCAAAGAAGTAAGCTGCCAACGACTTGGTCAACTCAGTCTTACCAACCCCGGTAGGACCAGAGAAGATAAAGCTAGCGATCGGGCGGTTGGGGTTCTTCAAGCCAACTCGTGCTCGACGAATGGCACGAGACACAGCCTTAACCGCTTCGTCCTGTCCAATTAAGCGCCCATGCAAGGTGTCTTCCATGTGGAGCAGCTTTTCAGACTCAGACTCGGTGAGCTTGTTCACAGGGACACCTGTCCAAGAAGCCACGATATGAGCAATGTCTTCTTCATCCACCATTGGAGAAGCATCTTCATTGCCAGGTTCAGCCTTCTTGGTTTGAGCGATCGACCGGATTTCAGTTTTGATTTCCATTTCGCGATCGCGCAACTCACCCGCCCGATCAAAGTCCTGTGCCCGCACTGCATCATCTTTCTCTTTCAGAACTTGACGAAGTTCCTTATCGAGTTCTTTAGCAGCAGGAGGTAATTGCGAGTTAAGTAAACGAACCCGAGAGCCCGCTTCATCAATCAAGTCAATTGCCTTGTCAGGCAGGAAGCGATCGGAAATGTAGCGATCCGACAGCTTAGCCGCAGCGTCTAAGGCAGCATCAGAAATTTTTAGCTTATGGTGCTGTTCGTAGCGCTCACGCAAACCGCGTAGGATTTCGATGGTTTCATCCACGCTGGGTTCACCCACCATCACAGGCTGGAAGCGACGCTCTAGCGCAGCATCCCGCTCAATGTGCTTGCGGTATTCATCCAAGGTGGTAGCACCAATACATTGCAGCTCACCTCTGGCTAAGGCAGGCTTGAGGATGTTGGCTGCGTCGATCGCGCCTTCAGCCGCCCCTGCACCAATCAAGGTGTGAACTTCATCGATTACCAGGATGACATTTCCGGCAGAACGGATTTCATCCATGATTTTCTTCAAGCGTTCTTCAAACTCACCTCGATACTTGGTGCCTGCTACCAGCAAACCAATATCGAGTGTGACCACGCGCTTGTCTTCCAGAATGTCTGGAATATCGTTGTTAGCGATGCGCTGGGCCAAACCTTCGGCGATCGCCGTCTTACCGACCCCTGGCTCCCCAATCAAGACTGGGTTGTTTTTGGTCCGACGACCCAAGATTTGGATGACGCGCTCAATCTCTTTCTGACGACCCACGACGGGATCGAGCTTTCCTTCCGCTGCCATTTGGGTCAGGTTAGAGCCAAATTCATCCAGGGTAGGAGTCTTCGTCCGACCGCCCCCTGGCGTGGTTGAAACTTCTGCGGTTTCACCCAACATGCGAATGACTTGAGTCCGTACCTTGGAGAGGTCAACTCCAAGATTTTCCAGCACTCTAGCTGCAACGCCTTCGCCCTCCCGAATCAGACCTAAGAGCAGGTGTTCGGTGCCAATGTAGTTGTGTCCCAACTGCCGAGCTTCTTCCAAGGACAGTTCCAAGACACGTTTGGCGCGAGGAGTGAACGGAATTTCTACAGCAACGAAGCCAGAACCTCGACCAATGATTTTTTCTACTTCAATCCGAGCGTCTTTGAGATTGACACCCATAGACTTCAGTACTTTGGCGGCGACGCCGGTCCCTTCTCCAATTAGACCCAGGAGGATCTGTTCTGTACCTACAAAGTTGTGCCCAAGGCGGCGAGCCTCTTCTTGGGCCAACATAATTACCTTAATGGCTTTCTCTGTAAAGCGTTCAAACATGGCGTGTATCCATCACCTGCTGCGTTGCCGGTACGCTGATTTTAGCATAGGGAAATTTTGCTGCTATCATCCGCAAGATAGCAGCAATACAGACCGAGCGATCCCAATTCAAGGTGGCGATCGCTGAAGTTTTTGAATATTTACTTCCGAAGGGAGATTTTCGACAAAGATTTGTTGCAAAGTCAAGGGGTAAGCCCCAAGTTCTCCAAGCTCAGGGATTGTCCAGTTCCGGCAAGTGCCAACCTGCTTGGTGTAGCCGAGCCTGAACCTGATCTTGCCAATCTATAAGTGCTTGACCAAACTCAGGTGATTGTAGCCCACCACGCCACAAAATCAAGGCATCTTCCCCGGTTTCTTCGTAATAACGCCGTCGCCGCCCCGCTTCTTGGAAGCCAAACTTCTCATAAAGTAACAATGCAGGTTGATTAGAGGCGCGAACTTCTAGAGTGGCCCGCTCTAAACCCCGCTGTCGCGCTTTTTTAAGGAGCGCATACAAGAGAGTTTGGCCCAATCCTTGAGCTTGGTAGTTAGGATGCACCGCTACGATGGTGATGTGAGCTTCATCGACGATCGCCCAAAAGCACCCCAAACCAACTAGTGGAGCAGCAGGATCATCTTTAGACCCCAGTTCTATAGGCTCTATAGGCTGTTTCTCTAAAGTTTGGTGAGCTTGGCTGGTTTGCAGGACTAATAATTCACTGTTTGGGCTCTCTAGTTCTCTTCGATAACCCTCCAAAGTCCATAGGCCCCCGAAACACAACTGATCGAGGACTAGAGTGGCGGGCAACAATTCTGGAGTTAATGATTGGAGATCCAGGAAATTCACGAGAAGTCTGGGTCGAAAGCTCTGGATGCACAGCCCTCAATTGTACACTGAGAAACAAGACGCACTCACGCCTGTCAACTAACCAAGGACAACTATTACGCAATGGTATCGACTTACTCTGTGGAGGTTCAGAACTCTGGCCGTCAGTATTTACCTGCCCCTGGAGATGCTGCGGCAACCCGATCCCCAAACCAATTCCTTTTGCCCCTGACCGCTCAAGTCAATGGGCAGGATCACTTGGAAGTTGGGGGTTGTGACGTTACGGAGTTGGTGCAGCAGTTTGGTTCGCCACTGTACGTTGTGGATGAAGAAACGCTACGCACAACCTGCCGCCAATACTGTGATGCTTTTAAGCAATATTACCCCGGCGAATCTCAGGTTCTTTATGCCTCCAAAGCTTGGAGTTGTCTAGCCATCTGCGCAATCGCGGCCAGTGAAGGATTAGGCATTGATGTCGTTTCTGGCGGCGAGCTTTACACAGCACTGCAAGCAAGAGTTAGCCCCGACAAGCTCTATTTTCACGGCAATAACAAATCAGTTGCAGAACTTGAGTTTGCGGTGGAATCGGGTTGCAACATTGTGGTCGATAACTGGCTGGAGTTGCAAACCCTAGCTAGGATGCCTGCCAGAGAAAAACCCATCCGGATTTTGTTGCGCTTGACTCCTGGGATTGAGTGCCACACCCATGAATACATTCGCACTGGGCACTTAGACAGCAAGTTCGGCTTTGATCCCAATCAACTGGATGAAGTCTTTACCTTCGTTAGTCAGCAACGCACATTAAATTGCGCTGGCTTGCATGCTCATATCGGTTCCCAAATTTTTGAGCTGCAACCTCACCAAGACTTGGCAGGGGTGATGGTACAGTGGCTGAGCAAAGCCGCAGGATATGGTCTCTCCATTCAAGAGCTCAATATTGGCGGTGGTTTAGGGATTCGCTACACCGAATCCGATGACCCTCCCAGTATTGACGCTTGGGTAAAGGTGATCAGTGAGGCGATCGCGGCAGCTTGCCAAGCCCAAAATATCGCCCTACCCAAACTCCTTTCCGAACCAGGGCGATCGCTGGTAGGCCCAACTTGCATTACGGCCTACACGATGGGTAGCCAGAAGACTGTGCCTGATATTCGCACCTATGTCACGGTCGATGGTGGCATGTCTGACAACCCCAGACCGATCACCTACCAGTCTGTCTATCGGGCCGTGGTTGCGAACAAAATGTCAGCAGCCATGTCTGAGACAGTGGCGATCGCGGGCAAGCATTGTGAATCCGGCGATATCTTGATCAAAGAAGCCAGTCTGCCCCAAACGGAACCCGGCGATACTCTCGTCGTAATGGGCACAGGAGCCTACAATTACAGCATGGCTTCTAACTACAATCGGTTGCCTCGCCCGGCAGCAGTTTTAGTTAGAGCTGGAGAAGCCAACCTGATCCTGCAGCGGGAAACTTACCAAGATCTAATTCGACAGGATCGCCTACCAGAGCGCCTGAGCGGATTAACGGCCTAACCCGCCAACCTGATTTAGAGCTAGCTTGCTAGTTTCTTCACGATCAGGTGGCCATGCAGTGACTTGCACAAGGCTTAACCGAAATATTCTTGACTGGCAACTGGGAGGCTAGAAGGCTGCACAGCCTCTCAGTTGTCCCCGTTGAGGCGCAAGCGTAATTCAGGTTCTGATGGGACAATTGTGGAAGCGATGGCTGGCTGATCCAGGTTGGACTCAGTCTTTGCTGCTTCAAATTATTGATATTGGACTGGTGCTACTCCTGACGTATATGGTGCTCATCATTATTGGTGAGCGCCGGACACTCTGGATGGTACGGGGATTCATTATCCTAATGCTAGCCGCAGCCGTCAGCACCAACTTGAAGCTCAAACTCTTGAGTTTTGTCTTGAACAGTTTGGTGATTGGCTCCGCTGTCTCAATGGCCTTTATCTTGCAAGCAGAGTTTCGCCGCTTTCTAGAGCAGTTGGGGCGGGGTGAAATTCTGCAATTGTTTCAACCTTCACGCCGCGCTATTCCCAAACCTGACAATGTCATTGATGAGATTGTCGATGCAGTCAAAGAACTTTCGCAAAACCGCATCGGAGCGCTATTGATTTTAGAAACCAGTGCTCCGATTGATGAGCGCGATTTTTCGGTGCCAGGCGTGAGGTTGAACGCTGAAGTTTCTAAAGAACTCATCCAGACCTTATTCCAACCCACTACCCTACTTCATGATGGTGCGGTTTTAATCCGAGCTTCCCGCATCATGGCTGCTGGCGTCATTTTACCCATCTCAGAGCGTACTGCTTCCCGGCAATTAGGCACACGCCACCGAGCCGCGATGGGAATCACTGAGCGAATCGAAAATTGTATGTGTATTGTTGTATCTGAAGAAACAGGGTCGATTTCCCTAGCAGAAAGGGGAACACTCAATCGGCCCCTGACCAGCAGTAAACTGAAAGAACTCTTAGAAGCAAGCTTCTCCCCATCCGTTGACCGCGAAGCAGTTGCCTCAGATTTACGCAACTTTGGTCGTCAAATTGGGTCTCAAGGATTGGCACTCATTTCACGTTTACTTCGTTTGCCCTCTTCGGCCTCTCGGGAAAAAAAATGACTGCAAAGCCAACCATCTTACAAGATCTGCCTGCTGATCTAGATCGAGAGCGGCTGCCTAAGCATGTAGCTGTAATCATGGATGGCAATGGTCGCTGGGCTAAGCGCCAAGGTCTACCTCGGATCATGGGCCACCGCCGAGGAGTAGACGCGCTTAAGGATCTGTTGCGCTGCTGTCGCGATTGGGGAGTTCAAGCTCTAACGGCCTATGCCTTTTCTACAGAAAATTGGGGGCGACCGTTTGAAGAAGTTGACTTCTTGATGACACTGTTCGAGCGGGTGTTACGGCAAGAACTCCGGGAAATGATGCGAGAAAATGTCCGCATTACTTTTGTGGGTAATTTGGACGCGCTACCCCAATCTCTGCGAGCCGAGATTGAGCGCTCTATGGCTGAAACTCGGAATAATTCTGGCATTCACTTTACGGTTGCCACCAACTATGGAGGGCGGCAAGAAATTTTGCAAGCTTGTCGAGCGATCGCCACTCAAGTCCAGCAGGGACACTTGCAGCCAGAAGATATTGATGAGGCAGTGTTTGAGCGGCATCTCTATACCGCAGGCGTGGGCGATCCTGACTTACTAATTCGGACCAGTGGCGAAATGCGACTGAGCAATTTTTTGCTTTGGCAAATGGCTTATTCCGAGCTTTATGTGACAGATACGCTCTGGCCTGACTTCGATCGCGCCGAGTTCCACCAAGCTTTATGCGCTTATCAACAACGGCATCGTCGCTTTGGCAAGCTCTAAGCCGTGAGGTGAATCAAATAAACTTATGGGTTAACTAAGGCCCAGAGAAAATGGCATCTTCCACATCTTGGCGGCTGAGCAAATATTTAAAGGAGCGCTGAATCGCCTCCCCTCCCACTTCCAGATAACGGACTGTCAGTTGGTCTACATCTAGATACAACTCGGCTTTCCATGCGGGTTTTGCTATACGCCAGCAGTGAAGTTCTGCTGGGTCTTGTTCGCAACCTTGTTCAGTTAACCAAGTTTCAAGGTCTGGTAGGGAGTGGTTATAGAGGGGAGTGTCACTAGAAGGTAGCGTCATAAATCTCAAAGATTGCGTAGACCAAAATTGTGCACAGAACGAGCCTCAAGAAGCAACTCAGGAATACTACCAATTCTCTAAATCGGATTTGTAGATCCTCGTAGGGGCAAATAGCCGTTCACTCCTACAACTGAGCATTTTTTTGATTGGCATCAGAATCTAAAACCTTAGCAGATGGAGCAGCCAGTTCTGATCTCGCTGTCTGAATTTGCTCACTAGGAGCACTCTGACTCTGCAATTGCAAAGGATGAAAGGCAATATCGCCTCTCGTTAGACCAATCGCGATCGCTAGCACCAAGCAAGCTACAAACGTGACACCCAAGATAAATAAAGCAAAGATTTCTCCAGGTGACAGGGGCCGATCGGTAGGGTCTAAATAGGCAGAGGAAGAATAGCGCCGAGATTGCGAGACAGAACGGTTAAGGTCCGCTGGGGCTTGCATCACATGCAAACGGGAATAGCCAATTTTAAGGTCGTAAGCAACACGACGCTCCGGATTACTGACAGTAGCATAGGCTTCATTGAGTTGCTGAAACTTTGCTGTGGCGATCGCTGGAGGCAACGTAGTGGTATCGGGATGCAATTGTTTGCTCAAATCGCGATAAGCTCGCCGGATTTGTTGCGGTGATGCGGAAGGATGCAATCCTAGCAGGGCGTAGTAATTAGGAGCCGCAGTTTTTGGCAATGGCGACCCTTGATTCACCTGATTTGGCGTTGCTCCATCTTGAGTCACGCGAGTTCCCACCCTACCTAGCTTTTGATTATTCTAACCAGGTTCCTCGCTAAAATTCCTAGCTCCAGCTTGCTGTCGCTCTACTAAGCCACAAATGGCGGCTAACAGCAACCAGCCTAAAACATTGATGCGGATATCAAACAGAGTGACATCAAATAAGTTGAATAAGCTGCAAGCTAAGAACGCTACTAAATAGGTAAATAAAATCAGGCGATCGCTTTGCTGCAAAGGATCTGAGGCAGGATTCCAAGACAGGAACAACCGCACGCCACGATACACCATCCAGCCCACTAATCCCACCAGTAGCAAGGTCGCGAACACCCCTGTCTCTGCCATCAACATCAACGGCAAACTGTGAGGATGGCCCATAAAGACTTGCCACTTGGCTTGATACAGCGGGGTAAAGTTGCGTAAGCCCCAACCTGTGAAAGGCCGCTGCTCGGCTAGAGACCAAGCAAACTGCCATTGGGTTGCCCGGAGGGTGGCGACAGGGCGATTGGGATACAACTCATCCGACAGTCTTGCCCAGAGAAACGCTGGAACAATCAGCCTGAGTGGAGCCTTGATGACCGCAGGGCCAAAAGCTGCTCCGCCAATGCCAGCAACAGCTATACCAACCGCAATTACTAGCCAGCGCCAACCGATATATAAAGCGTAAGTTAGGCAAGCCAAGCCTGCTAAGACCCAAGCATTGCGGGAGTTCGTGAGGAGTAGCGCGATCGCATTTCCCAGCACGACGGCAGCTAAAAAGCACCAACGCCCCCAAGCACTATTCAATGAAGTGGAAGCGTTTAGGGCAGGATAGGGCTCCTCGGATAGTGCCGCGATCGCAGGTTCCGCAATTGATTGCGACTGGCTCCTACGGCTTGGAAACGCATCGATCCACAGTCCAATTGCCAAAATAAACGCAATCACCAAGTAATTAGCTAAGACATTGGCATAGGCAAAAATCGAAGACATGCGACCCAAAGGATTGCCGCCTCGTTCCACACCCAGATCGACAATAATTCCCAGCAAACGTAAATGTCCTGCCCAGCCCCAAAACTGCTGACCCAAACCAATAATGACCACGGGCACGGAAGTTAAAACCAAGACCCAAGCGAGCTGTCGTAGTTGAGCAGGCGTTTGAATCAGCGTACTAAGGGCTGTAAACAAAAAGAATAGCGGTAAGAAGTTAGCCAAGCCCAAGAGTGCCGCAGTGCGATCGTAAGCAAAAATTCCTGCCACCACAAACCACAAACTCAGAACCGCCAAACCCCAATTGAAAGGACGGCGTTTGATCCAAGTAGCTTGCTTAATCCAGGTAGCGATCGCGGCTCCCAACAAGCTCAAGCCACCCAACAAAGGGCTAAAAGGAAACAGGAGCAAACCAATTTGAACCCAGTGCCAAGGCATTTGCAGATGCCGTTGCGGATGGGTCTGTAAGTGGAATAACTTGTTCAAGGTTGCTTCCTACACTGGTTCCCAAGCCGCTTCAAGGCAATCGGCGCGAGTCAAGCGAATTTGCGCCAAAGCAAACACTGTGGGAATCACCCGACCATAGTTAGTTGCGATCGCCCGCCAGCCTAAATCGGCAAAAAACAAAGCCCACATCGCTGGCCCCACAAAAGCCAAAACGCTGCGAGTCACGCCATAGCGAGCCGCACTGAGAGCCATCCCTTGTTTTGCGGTTTGTAGCGCTACATAACTTTCAAATTGAGCGGCTGCCACAGCGCCACCTTTCGCAATCGCTTGCTGGGCTACTTGGTAAGTTGCAAAGTGGTAGGCAAACTGTTTTGCGATCAATTGCATCAACATGGGACGCACAATTGAGCTAATCGCCAAAGCACTACCCCCCTTGACCAGCAATCCCATTGGATCTTGCTGCACTGCCAGAGGTAGCTGATCTCGAATTTCAGAGCGAGCTAGCGATTGTTGTACCCGCAGCGTCAAAGCTCCTTTTTCTTTGGTCGATAGTTGTTTCCAGGCACGACTCAGCAGATTGAGAAACACTTCCGCTTCTAAGTCAGTGGTGGACAATTCTTCGGAGTAAGGAATTCTGAGGTAGCGGCAAACTTGAATTAAACATTGGCGATAAGTGATGCGATCGGCATGACCTTGCAGCACTGTCATGCCATCTGCCGCTAAGAACCGAAAGCGTTGCTCTAAGGCATCTAGCCAAGCTTGTCGCCCTTGGCTTTGCACATCCATCGGGTCCGGGGTATATAGATAGTCAATTGGGTTAAACTTACGGCGAAACAAAATCTCAGTTAGCTCACCTAATTCTTCTTCAGTCGCTAACTCCAAGGCTGCTCTTAGCTCGTCCGCCATAAATTCCTCCACAACTGCACTGTTAACCCCGCTGTCCCATATTCTACTCTTAGCGATTGGCTGTTCGCTGTTGGCTTGTTCGCTATTGGCCCGATGCAAATTCTCTAGGAGACTCAACATTCGTGTTTGATGTTGCTGTGGTTGGAGCTGGCATTGCAGGCATTAGTTGCGCTCAGCAGTTGCGGCAATGGGGCTATCGCGTTGTCGTAGTAGAAAAGTCGCGGGGGTTAGGTGGCCGCATTGCCACTCGTCGGGTGCAGGACACTTGCGCAGATTATGGAGCCCGCCATCTCAGTGCCCAAGGAGAGCATCTGGCCCAACTCATTCCAGTTTTGTGCGAAAACCAAATTCTGAGAACTTGGACAGATACTGTTTATGAACTAGGGAGCGATCGCCACCTGCATGCACCGCAACCTCAAGACATCTATCCTCGTTATACAGCTCCCGCAGGAATGAGCGCGATCGCCAAATTCTTAGCGACTGGATTAGACATTCAGCGGAGCCAGCGAGTAGAAGCGATCGCCTTGCCCCCAGAAAATACTTGGCAACTGACTTTGGCAAACCCCAGTGATCCTGCTGCAACTCCCACAATGTTGGCTGCTCAGGCAGTGGTTGTAGCGATTCCTGCCCCGCAAGCCCTGACTTTGCTCAAGCCTTTGGAACAGATAATACCTGCTGATAAGTTCTTCAAAACTCTACGCGCGGTCCAATATCATCCTTGCATCACTGCGATCGCAGGTTATGCTCGCGATCGGCAAGCTGATTTAGCCAGCCACGCTCCACCCTGGCAAGCTGTCACCTGTCCTGGTGATTCGATAATTGATTGGATTAGCCTGGAGAACAGTAAGCGCCCCAGTCAAGTCTCAGAACCACAGCCGCCCACTTTTGTCATCCAAAGTAGTGCTGCCTTCGCTCAAAAAAACTTAGAAACTTCTGATTTACCAGAGGTAGGGTGTCAACTCTTAGACTATGCCGCCCAAGTTCTCTTCTCTTGGCTCGACGCCCCTGACTGGTTACAAGTTCACCGCTGGCGCTATGCCTTTCCTGATCAATTTTGGCCCGCTCCTTTCCTATCCGCTCCAGACGCTTTACCACTCGTTTGTAGTGGCGATTGGTGTGGGGGGGGGCAGATTGAAAGCGCTTTAGAATCTGGACTGGCAGCAGCAGCCGAAATTAATCGTCAGCTTCGGAATCTACCCCTGCCAGAAACCAGCTTTTGGCATACCATTCCCAGTCACTCTGTCGATTCCACGGGCTGAAGCAAATTCAAGCAATGACCCGGAATTTCTTGCTATTACCTTTCATACTTAGGCCGTTAGCAAGCTTGACTGCATCTCAATGGGAAACCCTGGGAGACTAGTCTGTCGCTTCAGCGCCGTCTCTTGCACCCTCTTGATCTGTTTCAGTTTCTTCAGCCCGGTTGTCATTACCGAAGCGTCTCTTGCCAAAGCGGCCTTTGTTGGTGCGCTTACGGAATTTGCGAGCGTAAGCTTCATTACGGAGAGCTTTTTCTTTCTTTAAGTTGCGGCGTTTAGCCATGTTTACCTCTTTGAATCTATCTGCCACGCGAAAAGCGATCGCTTTTCCAAACTTCTGCGAGAAGCGATCTCAAGCCAGCGATCTAAAAACCAGAACGCCTAAAAAAATCGGTCAGATGTTTACTCTAACCTAATCTGTGACTCTCACCCAAACAGCTCAGCCTTTAATTTTAGCTGAATTGCGGTTGATAGAGCAGTTGGCAAAGCTGTTGACCGAAAAAGGCCAAGCTTTCAAAGCCAATCAGAGTTATAGTTTGGCCATTTTGGCAGCCAATTCTAGGGCATTGGCTGGAGTAGTGATTAGTCCCTCAGCTCGTGCCAACTGAATCTCAGCTAAAAGTTGCCCAATTTGCGGACCAGCAGCCAGCTTCAAATGCGTCATCAGGTCTTGACCACTGACAAGAGGCATAGGATGCGCGACTGGATCGTCAGGAGTTAGAAAACGCTCAATCAGGCCTAACAGCACTGATATCGGTACACCTACAGCTAAAGCCCGCACCATCAGCGCTGGGAATACAGGACCGACCGATTGAAACAGAAAATACTGCTCTCGACAAGACAAAACATCTGTGACGCTAACTGCTTGTAACTGAGGCAAAAACTTAATAATAGTTAGGGCCGATTGAATCTCGGCTCGGCTGTATTTCAAGTTCAATAACTCTACCTCAGCCTGCGCTAGGTCTGGAGACAGCAAACTAGCTAGCTTAGCCACCGTGATCCAAGTGCGATGATCGCCTGCAAGCTTGGCTTTAGCAGCTCCCGACTCAACACCAGAGTTGCCATTAGCAGATTTGTTGCCCGTGGCGCTGGATGAATTTTTAGTGCCTTTCCGGCTAGCTTTGGTTGTGTGGCGTAGGGAGGCATAAAGTTCAGCTTTGAAGCTAGGACAAGCCGCCACCAAACTGATCGCTGAGCGATCGATCGCCACAATTTGAGCCAGACTTTGAGCACTGGCTTGAGGAAACCAAGCTTGGAGCAAGCCATCTTGCCAGGCGGCGGTCAACCACGGAGTTCCCTGAACGCTGCCAAATAAATAGTTGAGTTCCGACTGGATGCGCTCGGCGGCAACCTGGCTCAAGTAAGGAGAAAACTGACGAATCACAGCCCGCGTTTCCGCGTCTAGGCTAAAGCCCAACTGAGCTGCTTGGCGATAAGCCCGCAACAGACGTAGAGGGTCTTCGCGCAAGTTTTCCGAAGCTACCATGCGGATCGAGCTTTGCTTCAAATCCACAAAGCCTTGCAGCGGGTCAATCAACTCTTCGGTATGCGGATTGTAGGCGATTGCATTCACCGTAAAGTCCCGCCGTTGGAGGTCAATTTCGAGGCTAGACCCCATTTGTTGCGCAAAATCTGCAGTGGCTTGCTCAAACACCACCCGGGCAATTTGCCGCTCTGCGTCTAATAAAACAAAGCCAGCCTTGTGATGATGCGCGATCGCTTGAGCCGTTTCCACTGCCTTTTCTGGCATGACAAAGTCGAGGTCTAGGTAGTCAGCATGACGACCGAGCAACGCATCACGCACCACACCTCCCACCAAATAGGCAGGCTGGGGCAACCATTGCAAACCAAAAGGCCAAGTTTGAGGCGATAAAACAGATAAAGAAATTGAAGAAGTAGCGTACATGGAAACAAAAATCAATCGAGCGGCTAGCCAAGAATTGACTCGCCTAAGCTAGAGTAACAGAAAGACATGCGGGGTCTGGTAAACCCATCTTGTCAACCTACGGAGAGGTTCTGATCATGTGCATTTGTGTGAACTGCCACTACGTAGATCGCTGCACCACGTATCATGCAGTCGAAGGGCAGCATCAACAGCCTCACCTCACAAATACACCAGATTTTGAAGCGGTTGAACCCACTATTAATGTCAATATCCGTTCCTCAGAGGATGAAATCCAGATGGAATGGGATGTGGTCGGCTGTCAGAGCTTCAAGCAAGAAACAGGTAAGTGGGCTAACTTGCGCCCAGGTGAGTTAGTTCCAACTTAACCTGGTTGCGATGTTTCCAACCAATTTCTTGGAGTTTCTCAGGATTGCAGCTGCGATCGCCAGATAAAGCACATTTAGCTACCTGGAAATCTGGAGGAACGGCGTAGGATAAACTCAGTGAACTTGGGTTCCTAGGGTATGCGCTACTGCCTCAATCCGGTTTGTCGAAATCCGCACCATGCAGAGCCAGCCAAGTTCTGTGAAACTTGTGGCTTTAAGCTTGTTTTGGGCGATCGCTACTGCGCCATCGAACCCATTGGGCAGGGAGGTTTTGGCAGAACTTTTTTGGCTTTAGATGACTACAAGCCTTCCAAGCCGCGCTGTGTGATCAAGCAGTGTTTTCCCTTGCCCCAAAGCATTCGTAACCCGACTAAAGCAGCCGAGCTATTTCGGCTAGAAGCTGTTCGGCTAGAAGAATTAGGCCACCACCCTCAGATTCCAGAGCTACTGGCGTACTTTCAGCAAGATCAGTTTCAGTATCTGATTCAAGAATTTATTGACGGAGCCACGCTAGAACAAGAAGTGGCTCAAAACGGTGTCTTTAACGAAACCCAAATTCGGCAGTTACTGGGCGATCTGCTGCCAGTGCTGCAATTTGTCCACGAACACCATGTGATTCATCGCGACATTAAACCCACAAATATTATTCGCCGCCGCACTGACCAGCAATTGGTTCTGGTGGATTTTGGGGCGGCAAAGTCGGCTAGCAGCGCCGATCTTTCTCGTACGGGCACTAGCATTGGCAGCCCCGCATTTGTATCTCCCGAGCAAGCGATGGGTAAGGCTATCTTTGCCAGCGATCTCTACAGTCTAGGGGTCACTTGTATTTACTTGTTGACTCACACCCATCCCTCAGATTTATTCGATACCGAAGAAGGCACTTGGCTGTGGCAGCCTCACCTCAAACAACCCATTAGTGGTGATTTGGGTCAGATTCTCGATCGCCTGTTGCAAAGTGCAACGAAGAAACGCTATCAATCCGCGATCGCAGCATTACAAGATTTACAGGCTCCAGCCTTATCACTCACACCAGCTTCAAATAGAGCAACCGCAGTTAATCAGGCAGACTCGGTATTACCTTCAATCTCAGAAGCTACGCCCAGTGATTTAACATCCCCAACTTGGCGTTGCGTGCGAACTTTGACTGGGCATTCTCGCTGGGTGCGATCGCTTGCCATTAGCCCAGACAGTCGAGTACTGGTGAGTGGTAGCGGCGATCGGACTGTAAAAATTTGGGATCTCACAACCGGACAGTTGTCACAAACTCTATTGGGTCATGAGCACTGGGTGCGATCGGTGGCAATTAGCCCGGATGGAGAGTTAGTCGCCAGCGCCAGCAATGACAAAACAATAAAAATTTGGCAACTCAGTACCGGAAAGTTATTAAAGACGCTGAGTGGTCATACGGATTGGGTGCGCTCAGTCACTTTTAGCCCCGATAGCCAGTATCTAGCCAGCGGCAGTCAAGATAAAAGCATCAAGCTCTGGCAAGTTGCAACAGGTCAACTGCTCCAAACGCTGGTAGGGCATGAGCATTGGGTGTTAGCGATCGCCCTAGCCACAGGAACAGTAAATGCGTCAACTACTAAGCAACCCCTACTGGTGAGTGGTAGCCGCGACACCAGCATCAAAATTTGGCAACTAAATACCCAACGACTGCTCCACACCCTGACAGGGCATGATGAACCCGTCACTTCCCTGGTGCTTAGTTCCAATGGCCAACTACTGGTGAGCGGTAGCCAAGACAAAACCATCAAAGTTTGGCAACTCGAAAACCAAATCCTGCTTCGGACTCTAACGGGTCATGCAGACACAGTGAATGCTGTCACTCTCAGCCCCGATGGACAGCTACTGGTGAGCGGTAGCCAAGACAAAACCATCAAAGTTTGGCAATTCGATACCGGAACCCTGCTGGAAACATTAGTGGGGCATGTTGCTTGGATTTGGTCAGTCGCGATTAGTGCCGATGGCCAAACCATCGCTAGTGCTGGTGATGATGGCAGCATCAAGATCTGGCAACGTGATTAAATGACTATTGATATTTGTGATTTCTGAATTAACTTTGACTCCTGATCCTTCCTCTTCTGCCGCCCAATACGGCTTAGCGCTACATACCAGCACTCCCGAACTTGGCTTAGCTTTGGGTAACTTTGCAGGCGATCGCCGCCATCAAGTTTGGAGCTTGGATCGGGGGTTGTCTACCCATCTGCACCACTATTTGGGTGAGTTCATGGCACCTCAAACTTGGTCAGACCTCGCCTTTATCGCAGTAGTGCGAGGACCCGGCGGCTTTACGGGCACACGTATCGGCATGGTCACGGCTCGCACCTTAGCACAACAGCTAGAAATTCCTCTCTTCGCCATTTCTTCGCTAGCTGCCTACGCTTGGATTTCTGTCTCCCAGCAATCTCAACCTGTCCTTCCACAGGTGATTGCGGTGCAGATGCCAGCTCAACGAGGGGAAGTGTATGGCGCTATTTACCAAGTAGGCTCGGAGACTGGTTTAACGCCTCTCTTGGCAGATACCATCCAGCCCCTAGCCAATTGGGAAGCAACTTTAGCTAGTTGGCCCACTGCCTATGAGTTAGTGAAAGCGGAAGGCGGATTGGGTAGCTCAGTTTTGGGAGTTTTAGCTTTGGCTGAACAGCATTGGCATCAGGGGGAGCGATCGCATTGGTCAGAAGCGTTGCCCTTCTATGGTCAACATCCAGTCACCAAGTAGGAATCCTAAGTATTTGTGAGCAGTGTATCTAAGTACACCTCTCACAAATCATAAAGAAGGCACAAAAAAAGACAGGAAGTGCCTGCTTCCTGTCTTGGTTGTTCACCCAGTATTTGCCCTATCAGTCAGCTCACGAGCGTTGCAGCAATTCGTAAGGGTAGAGAGCACCAATGCTTACACAGCGGTTGTTTTTCCCACGTTACTTTTCTGCTGAAGCGCTGATCTAGAGTCCTGAGGTTTTGCAACCAAATCAGTGTTATCTCCAGGAGCGTTTTGCATGACCGATACAGTCACATAGAGAATATACTGAGCTAATTCTAGGGAAACCGGGAAAGGAAATGATAGAAATGTGACAAAAATCAAGAATATGACGAGTCTCACTAGAGCTTTTTTATTCTTGATAGCTGGAAATACTGGAAATATTGGCATGCAGCGATCGCCTACTCATTGACGATGCCACATTTAGTCTTTACGTAGTTCTGCTAAACTCCGCTCAGGGAAATTACTTATCCCCGTTTCTCACCAACTATCGTTGTAGGCTGCGGGGATCCAGTGCATCTCGCAAGCCATCACCCAGCACATTAAAAGACAGCACCGTGAGAATAATCAACAAAGCTGGAGGCCATACTAGCCAAGGTTGTAGCACCAGAATGGAGGCGTTGGTCGCCAGAGATAGCATATTTCCCCAGGAGGGATCGGGCTGCTGAATGCCCAAGCCAATCAAGCTCAACACCGATTCCGCCACAATAAAGCTCGGAATGGATAGGGTAGCCGAAATAATCACATAGGTTGCGGTCTGGGGCAAGATGTGGCGCACAATAATGTAGAACGGCTGACCGCCCATCGCTGTCGCAGCTTGAACAAATTCCCGCTGTTTGATGGACAGTACTTGGCCGCGAATTACCCGTGCTAAGCCTGCCCAGCTAATAAACGATGTAATCAACACAATTAGAAGAAATCGTTGGGCACTCGTTAGCCCAGGTGGTAATACTGCTGCTAGAGCTACCAACAAATAAATGCTGGGGATCGTCATCAAAACTTCTACCAAACGCATTAAGAAGCTATCAGTGAAGCCGCCAAAAAATCCCGAAATGCCACCAACCAGCATGCCTAAGGGAAAGGAAATGGCGACCCCCACCAAGCCAATGCTAAGGCTGATGCGTCCGCCATATAGCAATCGACTAAACTGATCTCGCGCTTGCTCATCAGTACCTAGCAAGTTAAACCTAGCTGGCCCAGCCGCACCAAAGAGATGCCGCTTAAACTCCAGCCCCAAGATTTTGTAAGAATGCCCTGCTACAAAGAGGCGAAGTGGTGAAGGTTGGCTACGGTCAATGATTAGCTTGCGATCGCCTGTATTGATGTCAACCGGACCTTGAACCGTGGGATAGACATGAGGCCCAATAAATTGCCCCGCTTGATTGCGCCAGTAGATTTGCGTCGGGGGTAGCAGCCCGCCATCTGGCTGTGAGGCGTAGGGGTCATAGGGGGCGACAAAATCAGCGGCGAGCACTGCCAGGTAGAAAATTATCAGCACCAACGCCCCAAATCGGGCCAAAGGATTCTTTTTAAGTTTCTGCCACCAATCCATAACACTGCTACCTAATGCGAACTGACGAAAACTCTCGTACTTAGCGATCGTGCTGTGGGCCTGTACTTAGCGATCGCGCTGTGGGCCTGTGGAACTCACCATAACAGGAGGCACTGGCTCAGATCCATCCTTCAAACCATCTCTAGAATCTGAGTTGACCAATTCTAGGGTTGTTGTATCCAGCGCTTCTGGGTTAAGAGGATTGTAGAAGAAGGAACCCGTTTGCGGAGGCAAAGTTGGGTCTAGAACAACTTCGGCAATACTTTTCACAACACCAGTTAGAGGAATCGCCAAAATCACGCCGAGTAGGCCCGCCACTTTAGCACCGAGCAGCAACGATGTAAAAATAATCACTGGGCTAAGTCCCGTCAGGTTACCCATGAGTCGGGGAGCCAACAAGTTGTCTTTGATCTGTTGGGTCGCGATCGCCACTCCTAGAACTTCCAGCGCTAACCACCAGTCGATAAATGCCACCACGACACTCACCGTGGCAATTCCCAATGTCGCCCCAATAAATGGAATCACTTCCATCACACCGATAAACACGGCAAACAATAAGAAAAATGGCACTCGCAACCATAAAAACGCCAAAGACAGCACCACGGCCATAAATAGCCCTAGCAATAATTGGCCCGCAAAGAACTGTCGGAGATTGCGCCGTAAAGAATCCGTTAAACAAGTCCGAATTTGGGGCGAAAAAATATTGACCAGTCCCCGCCAGACACGCTCCCCATCTAGGAGCATATAAAACGAAATCACCAAAATCAAAACCAGATCCAGTGTCCAGTTGACCGTTCCCAGGACCAAGCCAAATCCTTGAGCCGCGATCGCCTGTGCCCGTTCCCGCACCTCCGCCGATAACTGCTGCTCCAACAGCTGCACATCAAAGGGTAAATTGTGCGCCTCGCTCCAAAGCTGAAAATCTGCTAACTGATTCCGCCCAGACTCCATCAAACTAGGGAAATTCGTAGCTAACTGACGAGCTTGCTCTGAAACTGGAGGTGCGATCGTCAAACCAATCACTACCCCTCCCAGCCCTGCGGCCAAGTACACCAGTGCTGCTGCGACCCCACGAGGTAAAAAAGTCTGTAGCTTAGCCACTGCATAATTTAGCAGAAAGGCAATCAAACCTGCCGTCACCAAGATGCTAATGAGATCGCCAAAGTAGTTGAGGGCGTTCAGGGTCAACCAGCCCGCAACCAGCACCAATAACCAGGTGATTAAAAGTTGTTGAACAGGAGAAAAAACACGGTTCATGAGTGTTAGCGCTATGCCGTTTTGCTAAGCAACGGGAATTGGATCTTCGTGTTCTACCACAAAAACATTAGAGTACAAGTTGGCAATAATCTGCTTACCCTGCTGAGTTAAGGACAAATAATGCAAGGCATCTTTAACGTAGGGGTGAACGCCATGCCAATAAAACTTGGGATAGTTCTTCCGCAGGTCGGCAGGGTTACGGTAACCTAACGCTTTGTTCACGCCTGTTTCTTCAAATTCATAGTACAGAGCACAGATTTTCTTTAAGTAGCGGGGGTCGCTCAGTTGACCGATTAAGTCAGAGGCTCGGATCAGCCCCGGATAGTCAACCGTATCTTGATGGTCTTCTACCGAAGGCACCGGAAAACGAGTTAGCTCAATGTTGTACTTAATCACATCAGCATCGATCAGCTTATGCCCACCAAAGCGCTCATCAATAAAGAGCTTGGCGCGATCGACGTGGTAGGGAGTCAGGCTTGCATCAGAAGACCCAGCCGCTAAGGGCACCATTGCTCCATCTTTACCTGTGGCATAGTAACCATCTTTGTCTTGGCGGCAAACTCCTTTCACATAGCCAATATCGTGGCAGACCAGGGAGATAATGAAGTGCAGCCAATCTTCACAGGAAACACCGCCTTCCCGAATATGCCTGCCCCGCAAGATTTCTTGGCCTACCAAGGTGACGAGGATGGTGTGTTCAACGTTGTGGTAGAGCGCATCACTGTTCGCAATGTTCTCTAGCGCCATGCTGCCTGCCCAACCAATAATGTCTTCGTAGTCTGGCTTCCACCCGCCATAGGTACGCCGATAACCTTCTTTGAGTCTCTGAACAAAGTTATCAATCAGAATTTCCGTGGCATTAAACATGCTAAATACTCGCTTTTATGGGCTTGCAGGATAGGAAGGGTGAAGGCAGGCGATCGCAGCATTACGAATGCTTATTTGTTCTAGAGACACACAGGCAAACCAGTCATGTAACTGGGTCAAATTTTTTGTCTGATTATCACTTGAGCAAAGAAATCTAGAGAGGGTTGGCGTCAAATCACAAGATCTTGAGCGAGCGTCTAGCTGCATAAATATCTATATCTGCTAGGCATCAACCTTTAGTTTTCCCGGTTATGGTGGTGGCAGGTTAGTCTTGCTACAGACTTTCTCAATTAATTTCCCTTCAGGAGTAGATAATCCCCATGAGGCACGCCCCAGTTCGTTACGCTAGGCAACTGCTCACCCTGGGGATGATGAGTCTAATCGGGGCTACAGTTGTAGAGCCAACTTTGGCTGCCCAGAAAAGCTCTACACCCAATCCAAACCAACAGAAGGTCCAACTGGATTCTAACAATGCTGCATCGTACTATCAGCAGGGTAATGAACTTTATCACCAAGGGAAGTTAACTGAAGCGATCGCGGCTTATCGCAAAGCGATTGAGCTTGATGGGAAGTATGTGGAAGCTTACGTCGGTCTAGGCAATGCCCTGGATGATAATGGGAACACGGATAAAGCGATCGCCGCCTATCAACAAGCGATTCGTCTCCGCCCTAATGATGCAATCGCCTACTACAACTTGGGGGTGACTCATTACCGCCTCAACAAGTACGCTGAGGCTGTAGCCGCCTTTGAGCAAACTACTAAGCTTGATCCCAAGTTTGTCTCAGGCTTCATCAGCTTAGGCAATGCCCTGGATGATATGGGAAAATTTCAGCCCGCCCTTCAAGCTTATCAACAAGCCATTCAATTAGAGCCTGACAATGCCAGTGCCTACCTGAATATGGGCATTGCTTACGCTCGCCAAAAACAAACCAAAGCCGCGATCGCCGCGCTGCAAAAAGCCAAGACTCTCCTGCAAACTGAAGGCAACTCGGACGCAATTCAGCAAATTGAGCAAATGTTGCAGCAACTCACGACTTCCTAGCCTCTAGCGTCTCCTCTCGCGATCGGTCTATAATAAGCGTTCAGCTATTGACTAGCTGAGCCTGCTGCGGGTGTAGTTCAGTGGTAGAACGTTAGCTTCCCAAGCTAAATGTCGTGGGTTCGAGTCCCATCACCCGCTTAAAACATAAATCCCCTAAAGTCGATATTTACAGGGGGTTTTCAGTTTCTAAGAGGTTTAAAGAAAAAGCTAAATTCAGTACATAAGAACTAAAATTGGGTAGCTTTGGTAAATAACTGGGGTAAAATTGAGGTAGATACTTAGCTCTTACCCCAGAAAAATCATGTACTCAAAAACCACTAATCGCAAGGCTTCTAAAGGTTCTGTTCAGATCAAAAGCTCTAATGGTCGCTTACAGCTAGTCTTTAGTTTTGGGGGTAGACGGCACTATCTTTCATTAGGATTCGACGATAGTCCCCAAAATCGCAAATTAGCTGAAAAGAAGGCCAGAGAGATTGAACTAGATATACTCTCTGGTCACTTTGAAGGCGTGGAGAAGTACAAACCTAAATCAGTGCTCAGTGCCGTTGAAGCTGTTACCGCAATTTCTACCCCACAGCCGAGCCTAGCGGAGATGTGGGATAAGTTTGTTGAGTACAAACGCCCTCAATGTTCTCCAAACACAATGAAGTACGTGTACGGAGTTTATACGCGCTATCTTCAAAAGATCCCGACTCAAGAGTTAAGCCAAGCCAATGAAATGAGAGATTACGTCCTCAAACGTTTTCCTATCGACTCAGGAAAACGTTTCATCACTTGCTTATCTGCTTGCTGCCAATGGGCTGTACAGTCTGGCATGATTTCTGAAAATCCATTCAATGGTATGGCAGCAGAAATCCAACTTCCTAAATCAAATAAAGGTGAAGGAATCCCTGAGATTAACCCGTTCACGCTAGAAGAACGAGATGCAATCATTGCAGCAATTGAAACTGATCAATTTTGTCCACTTAAATCGGGTTTCAAGCATAGCCGCTATGCCCCTCTAATTAAATTCCTGTTTATGACAGGATGTAGACCTTCAGAAGCGATCGCTTTGGAGTGGCAGCATATCTCTCCCGACTTTAAACAAATTACTTTTGAACAGGTTGTGATCAACACTGACTCAGGTAGACAGGTGAGAACAGGGCTGAAAACTCAGGAGCGGAGAAGATTTCCATGCAATAACTCACTCCAAGAAATCTTGCAATCAGTTAAGCCTGAATACGCTACTCCAGATTCATTGGTATTTCCTTCACCAGAGGGCAAACCAGTTGACTTGAATAATTTTCGCAATCGGATCTGGAAAACTGTTCTTAAAGGGTTAGGAATTGAATATCGCAAGCTCTATCAAACTCGACACACCTTTATTACCCATGCCCTAGAGACAGGCAAGCTGGATGCTAAAGATGTAGGCCGTTTAGTAGGCAATTCTCCGGAAGTCATCTATAGGCACTACGCAGGCAATAAGCTCGAGTTGTTCGTCCCTGAGTTTTAGATAAGTTGCCATTTACTGTAGGAAACCTTTCCCACTCAAAATTCCCTATCTACCCTATTAAACTCCATTCCTATCGAGCGATCGCCCCTTAACCACTTAAAGAGGGCGTGAGGTGCATTCGCAAAGTTACCGCTATACGAAATGAGTCGATGAGTTGTGTAGTTCTTATTAGCGACTAACAGCTCTAGCTAATTTCCCTGCAAGTCACTGGGGGTAAGCCATGAGCTGATGTTTTGTCGCTCAATCTTACACTTCAGCATTGCCATCAAGGACTCACTCTCACTATGCAAAAAAAGCTTGCAACCATTACGCTCTCTCTGACCTGCGCTCTACTAGGCTTAGGCGCTAACTTTGCCTTGGCCATCCCTACAACCAACCAGCAAGGAGACTACCCTGCCCCACCGCTAGGGCAGCGAGGTGGTAGGCAGGTCAACTGGCAAGTTGTTGATTCAGACCCCAAGGGGCTCAACTGCCGAATGGCTAGACAATTCCAGGGTATCTCGGTAGACAGCATTGATGCACCACCCGATTTGTCTGCGCGAAACAAACACAATATCTCTCAGTGGCCTGTGGTGTTTGCCTTCAAGCGAGGGCAACGTTTACGCGCAGAGACTGGCAATTGGGATAATCAAATTATGTTGACTGATCGGCAAGGAAAACCCTGGTTGCCTGTCTCTACTAGCAAGGGTAATTGCTTTGTCCGTGCCAACAGCAATTTCATTCGACCTGTCCGAGAAGATGCCGTGACTCTAAAGCCATTGGAGTAATCCTACGCGTTGGGTTCCAATCGCTTCACAAGCTAACAAACATAAAGCTTCAAGCCCTACAGATTTTTGAAATCCATAGGGCTAATTAGCAATTCTGGGCTTTTTAGATTCATTCAATTTCGTCTGGGTTTACTCCTCGCTTTCGTAATGAGGCTAGCATTTGCTGCCTGACCTGGGCAGCCCAGGATTCAAAGCCGATCTTCTCTACATTTCTATCTACCACTGCCTCATCGGGAGGAGTTTGTGGTTTCTTAGTTTTGGTTTCCATAACCGTCGGTACCTGGAGAACTGAGGAAGAGCGTGCAGCGAACTACTCACCCTGCTCACATCTTAAAAGGGTTAGCTAGGAAGCTCCACTCGGAAATGCGCTAAGTACATTGAATGCTTGCAGTTTCCGAATCGCAACCCTAAAGCTGTTACATAGACGACAATTGAGCCACTTGAGCGTAATGATGGCAGTTCCATTTAGCGATCGCCCGTGTCGCTTCTGAGGCGATCGCACTTACAGTGCCAGAACAAATCAATATTTGCCAACTTGCCTGCTTTGTCTACCATCTCCGTTGTAGAAAGCATAGTTGTAGACATATGTGGACATAATTTAAACAGGCGCTTCAGGGTGTAGCCGCTTTAACCAAAGGGAACTTTATAGTAATTAAGTTACTAAGTTACAGAGCTTCCCACACTTCTTCGTAGAGAACGAAAAAGTTATTACACAAACTTGCTTGAAGCACCATGAATCATGGCATGACTGGCAGCTATAGCCTGAGCCTAGTTGCGCTTTCGTTTGCGATCGCCGTCTTTGCTTCCTACACAGCCCTGGATTTATCTGGACGGGTGCGGCCAACCGAAAGATCAACGCGCTACCTTTGGCTGTTGGGTGGAGCTGTGGCAATGGGGATTGGCATTTGGTCGATGCACTTTGTGGCCATGTTGGCTTTTCACCTCTCCGTGCCCGTTGAATACGACCTGTGGACCACTCTACTATCGCTGCTCTATGCCATTATTGCCTCTGGCATCGCCCTGTGGATCTGGAGCCGTCCTAATTCAAGATTTCTTCCACTACTTTCTGGCGGTGTCTGCATGGGTGTTGCCATCGCCTGGATGCACTACGCAGGGATGGCTGCCATGCGCCTTCCCGCGAGAATTGAGTATCGCTTTGGCTTAGTGGCCCTGTCGGTGGCGATCGCCATTGCCGCCTCACTCACAGCTCTTTGGCTAGCCTTTCGACTGCAAGATAAGTCACTCAAAGCACCCTTTTGGCAGAAGTTAGGCAGTGCTTTTGTGATGGGAGTTGGCATTAGTGGCATGCACTACATAGGCATGGCAGCCAGCCGATTTGTGTCTGAACCCGTACTTGCCAACTCCTCGCCAACAGTTCACGCTCCCTTCATGGCGATCGCGGTCGCTGCTGGCGCTCTACTGCTTCTCAGCTTGATCTTGATTGCGTCTTTGATTGATCAGCAATTTACGATGCAACTGAGCCGACAACAAACGTTGCTAGAAAGCGAAAAGCGGTTTCGGACCTTGATTCGTGAGATGCAGGTTGGGGTGCTGTTTCTAAATGCTGACGCAGAAATCGTCATTAGTAATCAAGCCGCGATCGCATTATTACAGTTGGATCAAACCGAGGGTATCCGGTCTATATTTGGGACCAACCAACGTTGGCTCCGCGAAGACGGCACTTACTTTGCCACAACAGACTTACCTGTGCAGCGGGCGATTGCCCAACGCCAACCAATCCGAAATGTGGTGATGGGCATTGAACAAACCAATAGCTCTGAGCGCACCTGGATGCTGGTCAATGCTGATCCGCAGTTTACAGAAAATGGAGTTTTAGAGCGGATTGTTTGTACCTTTAGCGATATCACTCAGCAGAAGCAAACAGAAGAAGACTTTCAACAAAGCCAAGACCAATTTGCCAAAGCTTTTCATTCCAATCCAGTCGCGAGTTGCATCACTACTGTTGCCGAAGGCCGCTTTGTCGATGCCAATAACAGTTTCCTCAAGTTGTTTGGCTACCCACGCGAACATTTGATTGGCTGTACTTCGAAAGAGCTACAAATTTGGGCCGATCTCAAAGATCGCGATCGCGTGATTCGAATGCTGCAACGCGATCGCTCAGCTCAAATGGTAGATGCTCCTTTTCGCACCAGTTCCGGTGAAATTCGAGAAGGACTCTGTTCTTTTGAAATGATTGAGGTCAGGGGGGAACCTTGTCTCCTCAGCATTGTGAATGACATTACCGAGCGCAAGCGGGCAGAGCAAGCTTTACAACAAGCAAAAGAAACAGCAGATGCCGCAAATCGGGCCAAGAGTGAATTTCTGGCCAACATGAGCCATGAGCTGCGTACGCCTCTGAATGCCATTCTCGGCTTCACGCAACTCATGAGTGGCGATAATTCTCTTTCGGCCCAAAATCAGGAGTACCTCAGCATTATTAATCGCAGCGGCGAACATCTGTTGCGGCTGATCAACGACATTCTGGAGATGTCCAAAATTGAAGCGGGGCGAGCGACACTCAATGCCAATGATTTTGATCTCCATCGTCTGCTGCAAAACCTCGAAGAGATGTTGCAACTTGCCGCAACTGCTAAAAACTTAAAACTGATCTACGACTGTGATCCTCAAGTCCCACAATGCGTCAGAGCAGATGAAAGCAAACTACGTCAGGTCTTGATTAATCTCTTGGGCAATGCCATCAAGTTTACTCAGCAAGGCAGTGTGACATTGCGGGTCAAGCGAGCAGAGATCGGGCAGGAGTTAGCAGGGAGGAGACAGGAATCAGCAGCTAGCGGTCAGAAGGTTGAGGTTGCTTCCGACCTAAAATTGCCCTGCGGAAATGTTGGCAGCGAGCAACCCCTAGCGCTTTCTTTTGAGATTGCCGATACAGGCCCTGGGATTGGAGCCAATGAACTGAATAATTTGTTTACAGCTTTTGCCCAAACAACTAGTGGCTTAAAATCGCAGCAAGGAACGGGCTTAGGCTTAGCCATTAGCCAGAAGTTTGTGCAACTCATGGGTGGAGAAATTACCGTTAGTAGCACGATGGGGCAGGGTTCTCAGTTCCGCTTTACCTTGCCCGTTTACCCAGTGCGAACCGCTCAGGTAGCCATCTCTCTACCAATCCGCCATAAAGTCGTTGGCATAGCACCTAATCAGCCTACTTATCGCATTTTGGTTGCCGAAGACCAACGCACCAATCGCCTTCTGCTCACCAGGCTCCTCAGTTCTGTAGGGTTTGAGGTTAGAGAAGCCACCAATGGCCAAGAAGCGATCGCTCTATGGGAAAGCTGGGCTCCACATCTGATCTGGATGGATATGCGGATGCCTGTGATGAATGGTTATGAAGCAACTCAATGTATCCGGGCTTCGCTAAAAGGAGAAGCCACGGTGATTATTGCTTTAACTGCTAGTGCCTTTGAGGAACAACGTCAGTCCATCTTATTGGCTGGATGCGATGACTTTATGGGCAAACCTTTCAACCGAGAGGAATTATTAGGGAAAATCAGCCAGTATTTGGGCGTGCAGTACATCTACAGCGAACTAGAGGATAGCTACTCTGCAAAAATTTTTCCTCGCACTACGCAGGCAGATGGATCGCTCATTCACCGGAGTTCTCCCGAACCACTAAGTCCCCATAACCTCAAGGTGATGCCGCCCGATTGGATAGAACAGTTGCATTTAGCGGCTTTACAAGGAAGTGATCTCCTGCTCCTCAAGCTCATTCAACAAATTCCTGGAGAGCATGCTGCCCTTAGCTGTGCTTTAGTTGAACTGGTGGCAAATTTCCGCTTCGACCAAATTGTTATTTTGGCGCGATCGCTACAAAGCGAAATTAGCTAGGGGTAACAGGGATAACAATTACTCTCCTGACTGATGCATCACCTTACCCCCAGCAGTAAGTTGATCAGTAATCAGTTCAGCAGGCTTCTCCATGTCGGTGCCATTACTTGTCGTTGATGTACAGCAAGGCTTTATCAACGAGTTTACCCATCATATTCCTCGGCGCGTGGTTCGCTTAATTCAGCAAGGAGATTATGGGCCAATTTTGTTCACTCGGTTTGTGAATCAAGACGATGGGCCTTATTGTCAGCTACTAAATTGGCACAATTGCGATCGCGAACCCGAAACCAGCCTGGTTCCAGAGCTGGAACCATATGCCAAGCCAGAATGTGTCTATACAAAACCAGGGCTTTGTGGCTTACCCAATACTTTGATTCAATCCTTAGGTGAGCACCAAATCAAACGGATTAATGTGGTAGGCATCGACACCGATATGTGTGTGCTGAAAATTGCGATGGATTTGTTCGATCGCGGTATTGAACCGATCGTCCTTACCGACTGTTGCGCCAGTACCGCTGGATTACAAGCTCATCTAGCAGGCTTGGCGGTGCTGAGTCGTAATATCGGAGCACAGCGGCTTTGTGATGCGGGTCTGAGCGAGGGCATGTTAGCTGCCCCCTCAGCTTAGAGTGTGGGGTGCTCAGCCACAAACGTCTTACAGAGTTGACGAAAATGATCGCCGCGTTGCTCAAAATTGGCGTATTGATCAAAGCTGGCACAGGCAGGCGAGAGCAGCACTACTTTTGCTTGGTGCTTTTGAGCTAGTTCTGCCCCACTTATCACGGCTCGCTCCATTGTTTCCACAATCTCAAACTGGGTGTAGCCGACTTGCTGGAGGCGCTGAGCAAATGTAGGCGCAGCATTGCCAATTAGCAACACTGCCGTCGCTTTCGCGTGGATTACTTGCAACCAACCTTTGTCGTCACCTTCTTTAGCTTCGCCACCTGCAATCAAAATCGCCGGACTCTCCACCGAAGCCAGCCCTACCTCAGCCGCATCATAATTCGTGGCTTTACTGTCGTTGATAAACTCGATGCCTTGCCAATCGCAGATATGTTCTAAACGGTGAGGAACTCCAGGGAAATTCGCGATCGCCTGAGTAATGGCCTCTTTGCTAATTCCTGCTAGCCGAGCCGCTGCCACGGCTAGCAAGAGATTTTGTTGATTGTGACTTCCAGGCATCCGTAGGGTATTCGCCGGGAGGATCGCTTCTCCTTGAGCAACCACCCAACCATCCTCAACGTACGTGCCTAACGCTGGATCGCCAATTAACCCGGCTTTTCCAATCACACTTGTCCAGCCTGCATTGGGCCACTGGCTAGGCCCAATCTGTCTCAGAAAAGGATCGTCTCCGTTAAACACTTGATGCTGAGACTGACGTAGCAAGTGAGCTTTGATGTTGTAGTAATTTTCTAAAGTCTTGTGACGCGCTAAATGGTCGGGGGTGAAGGTCGTCCAAACGCCAATCCGAGGAGCCACAGCGGGAGAGGACTCGATTTGGTAACTACTCAGCTCAGCGATGGCCCAATCAGGCTGAGGCTCAGCGAGTGCCACCTCACAGGCCGCATAGCCAATATTGCCAAAAGCAGGCGCATCAAACCCAGCCGCTTGAAAAATAGCCGCAATCAGAGCCGTAGTCGTCGTTTTTCCATTGGTGCCCGTGACACAGACCCAAGGCTGCTTTTGCAAATATCGCCAGGCCAGCTCAATCTCGCCAATCGTGTCAATTCCTAGCTCTCGCGATCGCACCAATCCAGGCACATCCCAAGGCACCCCAGGACTAACCACCACTAATTCAGGAGCTGCCACCTCCGGATTAAAGCTGTCTCCCAACTCAACCGCAATTCCTGCACTCAGAAGCGATTGGCCCTGTTGTTGCAACTCCTCAGAATTGCCGCGATCGCTTACCGTTACTTGCCAACCTTCACGCTGTAGAAGTTTTGCTGAAGCAATCCCTGATTTTCCCAAACCAATCACATAAGCGTTAGGCATATTGGCAGTCGGTAGGCATTCCTAAAAGAGCAACCCTTATGTTACTGCGGAACGGAGTCGCACAGCCAGATTTAGCCGCCAAGGAGACTAGGATATACCGCTCAATCCTCTGGTTCTCTTCCAGGGAAAACTTCCGGAGATGAAGAGTAATATCGGCGCACCTGATATAGGCATAGGCCGAATAGCGCTCCTACCAAAACTGCTTTAGAATCCGTCAACGCGATCGCCGTAGGCACCAACACCCCGCTACTTACGATCAACACCCACAACCGCCACCGCGATCGCCTTTTACCCTCAAACTCAGAAACACCCATAAACCTACCTACAATTCACCCCATCATTCACCTCCAACCCTTAATTCCCTTTTGGAGGTGGTCGTCGGGCGGGTGCTGGTCGTCCTGCGAAACCATTATTCACCACCAACCCTCAAAACCCTTTTGGAGGAGGTCTGGAGGACGCAACCGTCCTTCAGCGGGGGTTTGGGGGCGAGTGCCCCCAAGGCTCGGTTTCCACAAAACTCAGCCAGAGAAAACAAACCAACCTAACCCTTCACAATCGCCCCAAAATCCGCCAATACCCGCGCATGATTTCGCAGCAAACCCAGCAAATTCAGCCGATTTCGCTTAATCTCTGGGTCAGGGTCCATCACCAAAACGCTCTCCGGACCATCAAAGAAGCTGCTAACCGTCGGCGCAATCTGACTCAACCCAGCCACTAACTTTTGGTAATCTCGCTCCGCCTGAGCCGCTTGAGTTTGAGGCACCAACTGCACCAACGCATCATAAAACGCCTGTTCAGAGGGCTGCTTAAACAAACCAGAATTAACCAAAGCTGCTGGGTCTAACGACTTCGTATCCAGATCTCCCTGAGCCGCCAACCGCGATGCTCGATTCACCGTTTCATAGATTTTCGCTAGCGTGCCATCATTGCGGAGAGATTGCAGAAAGAGAGCGCGATCGCGGACATCCAGCAAATCCTTCAAGGCCCGCTCTGTATACTCTGGGTCGTTTTCTCCCAGCACCGCATTCACCAAGTCGTAATCAATGTGGCGGTCTTCTTGTAGCAGCGTCCGAATTCGTTGCAAGAAAAAGTCCTTCAACTGTTGCAACAGTTCTGACACGCTCATTTTCAAAACTGCTGCATGACTGGTCGCAAAATCAGCCGTAACTTGTTCCAGTAGTTGCAACAAGTTCAGAGGTAAGCTAGCCGCCCAAGTGACGTTCACCAACGCATTCGCGGCCCGACGTAGAGCAAAGGGGTCAGAGGAGCCGCTGGGCACCATGCCCAAACTAAAAATGCCAACCAGGGTATCTAAGCGATCCGCTAAACCCACCACCTGACCCACCAAAGTTTGCGGTAAGCGATCGCCTGCGCCCTTCGGTAAGTAATGCTCCACAATTGCCGTCGCCACAGCTTCAGGTTCACCACCAGCCAGGGCATACTTTTGGCCCATCACTCCTTGCAGTTCCGGAAACTCACCCACCATCTGCGTCACCAAATCCGCCTTACACAGCAGCGCTGCCCGTTGGATTTGGCTGCGATCGCCCGCTGACACCTGCAACTGCTCAGCAATGCGATCGGCAATTTGACCAATTCGTGTGACTTTATCCCGGACTGACCCCAAGGCTTCTTGAAAAGTCACAGTTTCCAGACGTGGCAGATAACTCTCTAGAGGATTAGCGCGATCGGCATCAAAAAAGAATTTGCCATCGGAGAGTCGCGCCCGAATCACCCGCTGATTCCCCGCAGCAATAATGTCAGCCTTGGCAGGGTCACCATTAGAAGCAGTAATGAAATAAGGCAGGAGTTCGGGCGAACCTTCACTTTGAAACACCGGGAAGTAGCGCTGATGGCTCTCCATTTCGGTGATGCTGACTTCCGAGGGTAGTTCTAGAAACTCCGCATCAAACTGACCAACGACAGCAGAAGGCCATTCCACTAAATTCGTTACTTCTGTCAACAAGCTGGGCGAGATTAAAGCGTAACCTCCAACCTTTTGCGCTGCTGCCTGCACTTGTGATTGAATCGTGGCTCGGCGCTGCCCTGGGTCAGGCTCTACCGCAGCCGAGCGCATCGTGGCTAAATAATCTTCAGGCTGCTGAATGGTGACAGGTTGGGGATGTAGTACTCGATGACCACGCGAAATGCGATCGCTCGTCACCACTTCCGAACCACTCACGATTTTGAGGGGTAAAACAGTCTCGTCTAGCAAAGTCACCAGCCAACGAATTGGGCGAGGAAACTTCAGGTCGCCATCTCCCCAGCGCATAAACCGTTTCCCTTCCAAGCTGTTGATCCACTGCGGCACCAGCTCTGTGAGCAGCTCAGCCGTCGGGCGGCCAGCAATCACCTTCTGAACAAAAACAAACTCTCCTTTCTCCGTC
Organism: Trichocoleus sp. FACHB-262; assembly: GCF_014696035.1. Taxonomy (NCBI): domain Bacteria; kingdom Bacillati; phylum Cyanobacteriota; class Cyanophyceae; order Leptolyngbyales; family Trichocoleusaceae; genus Trichocoleus; species Trichocoleus sp. FACHB-262. The sequence continues at coordinate 367,556 of NZ_JACJPK010000017.1, forward strand.
GCCCGGATTTCTAGCGCCTCCAGAGCCACACCCTGCTTCTGAGCAAATCCTTCTGCGGCTTTGGTAGGGTTCCCATCCTTAAAAGCTGCCTGTACCGGAGGGCCTTTCACCTCTTCTGTTTGGTCCGGTTGTTGAGTGGGCAAACCTTTAATCAGTACAGCTAAGCGCCGGGGGGTACCATAGACCTCAACCGCTTCATTCGCTCGATTTTCAGGCAATAAGTAGCGCTCAGTCAGGCTTTGAGGAATCCGCGATCGCCACTGCTCCAAAGCTGAATCCACAAAACTTGCAGGCAGTTCTTCCGTGCCTACTTCTAACAAAAACGTCGCCATAGCGCCCCATCTCAAACATCAAGCGGCCAAGTAACCAGCCAATTTCACCAGTTTACCCTGGGAGGAATCCTGGCGGACGTGTCCCGAACGGATTTGAGGAAATCCCAAATTTGCCGCTATAGCGATCGCTGCCCCTGTCTACATCCTCAACTACATAAAGAAATCTCTTTAAAATGCATTTAAACATCAACTTTTCATCTATAACAGTGCGGATTAGCTCTTACCATTGCGGAATCTAAAGATAGAGATTTTGTTTCGATTCCTTTGGAGCGATTCATGAAATAGAGCCCCCACGACATGACTACAGCCAGCTCATTTGGCGCAGTTCAACAGCATTACCCACCACCGATATTTCAGTACTGTCGCGTTCTTTACCTCGTGAAAATACGGAGCCTGAAAAAATAGCCTCTAAGATTCCGCAATCCTCACTAGGAAATTTAGTAGTGACTTCTGGCATGTTAATAACAACACCAAACAGCGCGGCAGAATAAAACGTTGGTATCTTCTGACACCTGCTTCATTGCCTCCGCCCTACACCTCAAGAGCACAACCCCATGAACATGAGCTTCCCCTTCTGGCAATTCCTCAATCAACCTGTTTTCTCCTCCAGCCATAAAGTGATTTTGAATCCCCAGCGCTTCTGGCACGTGCACAAAGTTGAAGTGTTAGAGCGTTGCTGGTCGAGAGCCTATGAACCCGAAGGACGCCGCTAAAAGGATTTGCTCTGAGGAATTATTCCTTATTTCTGAGCAGCCATAAATTTTTACCTATGATTAAAATCACCGCATCTGCCAGATTTTGATTGTCATCATCCATACACTCCCTAGACAATGGATGCGGTTATAGATAACAACAATGCGAGCCCTGAGTCTTTAATGATCTCAAGGCTCGCATTTTTCTAGGTCGCGATCGCCAAATCTTATAGCCAAATCTCACGATAGATAATAATCTCAAGGCTTGTCCGGAATTAGTACCAGCTGAGCGAAGAAATGATTGGATAGAGGGTCGATGTACTGACACCTGTGACTGATTGAATAAACCTTTTTCAATATCACTTGTTGCCCTACAAATACCTTTTGAAAAAAGTTTAATCAACAGGACCAAGACACGGGGGCTGAGTCCCTTGCTGCATCCTGATCGCTTAGTCAGTTCAGCCCTATCTCTAGTTAAGCAAGGAGATTCGAGACATCGTGGTACTAAAACCTGTGTATTGCTCAGACGCTACTGGAAACATCGCAATTGAGATTTCCCAAGAAGAATTGCGAACCATCCTAGGCCAAATAGAGTCCGAACTCTATCACAGTGAAGTCTATCGCCGAGTGTTGGCTGGCCTACAAACCATGCTGGGCGAAACTGCTGGGGGGGCTCAGACCCTCGTCAAAGCAGTGAGCAGAGAAGCCATTCGCCTCGCATTTCGGCAATTTTTTAAGCAATACCGAGCTATTTCTGCTTCGCTCAAGCAAGAGGCTAGTCAAGATGAAGCTGTAGAGGCAGCAGAAGAGCTACCAGCCGCAGTTAGCTCCGCTACTCTTGAAAGCCCCATCGAAACTTCAACCCCAACAACTTCTGCCTTTACCGACGAAGACACCACTAACGAAAACATGGTTGTGGTCGTAGAGGATGCTCCCTTGGAAGCAACGGCGGTTGAAGGTGTCAAATCAACTCCTGTAGAAGAGCAGCCCTTCCTTTTAGGCATGATGGGCAAGCCAACCAAGAAACTCACAAAGGCAGAGCTAGCCGCGCAGAAGTTTGCTCAAGAAAGAGAGGAAAGCCTGCGTCAAGTTGGCCAGGATATTCGGGCAGCTCGACAGGCGCGATCGCTCTCGTTGCATCAACTCCACAGCCTAACGCTGGTGCCGATTCATCAACTCCAGGCCCTCGAAGCAGGCCGCATTGAGCAATTGCCAGAAGATGTCTATGTCCGGGGCTTTATCCGGCGCATTGGCAACGCTTTGGGCTTAGATGGCAATAATCTTGTGGCTGGCATCCCAGCGCCCGATCCAGTCAAATCAGTTTTACCATCCTGGTATCATCCAGAAGCCGAGTCCGGCGGATTATGCCTGCGGCCCGTACATTTATATGTTGGTTATGCGGCTCTCATGGCGGGTGCCGTAGGTGGTTTAACCTGGCTATCACATCAACATGCACCCGAAGCTGCTACTGACACCACTCAGGTCTTTCCAGAGCAAGCCTCCATTACTCCTTCGTCACGTCAGCAAACACCTAAGACAACCCCAGGGCTGAAAGCAAGCAAGATTGGAGCTGTAGCTGGGCCAGATATTGCCCCACCAGAGGCATTTTCTAACTAACAGTTCAATCAACATTCACGACAGGGTTATGCAGGGGCGAACGGTAATTCGCCCTGATCCAGATCTCGCCTAGATGTCTTAACGGCTAAAGGGGAATATCCGGTTCTTCGACCATCACCCTGAGCGAAGGGGAGTTGGGGCTGGGTTGCCCACTCAGCACTAAGTTATCTCGATGCACCACAGTCTCGGGCGCGGCATAACCCAAGATACTAGGAATTGCTTCAGAACGGCAGCCCCGGATCCGCTGTAGTTGTGCACTGTTGTAGTTAACCAGTCCTCTGGCAATTTCTCGACCATTGCGATCGCAGAGTTGCACCGCGTCTTGGCTCTGAAACTCCCCTTCCACTTCTACAATCCCAGCTGCGAGTAAAGATTTGCCTGACTGACAAATCACTTTAACAGCACCGTCATCTAGATACAGTTTGCCAGCGGGCAGCAAACCGTGAGCAATCCAACGCTTACGAGCACTAGCCGCTTGCGGCTGAGGCTCAAAGTGAGTCCCAATCGGTTCGCCTTGCACAATTTTGAGTAGATTCTGAGGCGATCGCCCTTCCGTAATCACTGTTCGCACCCCTGCGCCTGTGGCAATGCGGGCTGCGGTAATTTTAGTGACCATGCCACCTGTGCCCCAACGAGAGCCGCGATCGCCAACTTGTACTTGTAGCGATTCCAACTGTTCGATCGATTGCACTAAACTAATGGGTTGGGCGTCTGGATTACTGCGGGGATCAGCCGAGTACAGGCGATCGACATCGGTCAACAAAAACAGCCAATCTGCTTCTACCAAGCTGGCGACCAAAGCCGATAAGGTGTCGTTATCGCCAAACTTCAACTCGTCCACAGCGACGGTGTCATTTTCGTTGACAATCGGGATCACGCCCAACCGCAGCAACTCCTGGAAGGTACCGTAAGCATTCAGGTAGCGACTGCGCTGCACTAAGTCAGTCCGGGTCAGCAGCACTTGAGCGATCGGCTGTTGTAGCGACGTAAAAAAGTCATCATAAACCCGCATCAATCGGCCCTGACCTACAGCCGCTACAGCTTGCTTTAGGGCAATCGTGCGGGGTCGCTCGGTCATGCCTAAGCGGGCACAGCCAACCCCAACGGCTCCCGAAGACACCAAGATTACGGAATGGCCCATTTGCCTTAATTGGCTTAATGTTTCTACCAAAGCCGCGATCGTGGATAGAGCCAAATACCCAGTACTGGGATTCGTCAAGCTCGAAGTTCCAATCTTGATAACTAGGGTTTGAGGCATGAAAACAGGCTGAGTTTCGCGAGCGTCACTAGAGAAAGTGTAAAGCGCCAGACCCTCTATTGATGAGGCTGGCGCTTTACATAAGTATTCACAGCGATTTATGCGTTAGGGTCTTTATCTTCGCTGACCCCAATTGAACTTTATATAGAATGCCAGAAATTTTTAGCAGAGCTCGGATCTCATAATGTTTTCTTTATATTTTTGATTTGTTAGATTTATCACGCTCTGCGAAGACTTGTTAAGCCTATTGCTTGGAGGTTAAAGAAGCACCCAAAGCTTGGGATAGCCAAACTTCAAACGTACGGACAGGATGGCGACGGGCGACTTGAGTGGGGTCTACCATTGGCTCTACCAAAATGGTAAACATGCCAAACCGATTCCCTGCCAGAACATCCGTGAAGAGGCGATCGCCCACCATTGCCACTTTTTCCACGGGCAGATCCATCGCGGTCACAGCTTTTCTTAATTTGCGGCGAGAGGGTTTGCCTGCTCCAAATAGGTAGGGTAAATTCAAAGATTGAGCAATGCCACGAATGCGACTCTCACTCAAGTTATTACTCACCAACCAGAGCGTCGCAACTTGTTTAATGTCTTCTACCCAATCCAGCAATTCCGTTGAGGCTTGCGTCGTTCTAAAGGGTACTAGGGTTTCATCCACATCTAAAATCAACCCCTTCAAGTCATACTGCTGCACAATCTCTGGTGTCAGCGTTAGGATCGAGCCTTCCAAATTCAAATCAGGCTGTAATAGGGAACCCCAGGACATAAATCAAAACAGGATAGCGCTAACAAAGAGAGAAATTAACAAGGGAAAGTAGGCTGATAAAACCAGACCAGTAACTCACTCGGTCAAACTTTTACCAACCACAGGTCAGAGGTTACTCACGTTTCTGAGGAGTTTTTGAGGCATTCTCTGGTTCAGCATTACGTACAGCCGCCCGCCCGTCCTGAATTTGAGCTTGGGCAGCTTCATGCTCTGCTAAGGTACGGCTGAACACATGCGTGCCATCATAGCGAGCGACAAAATAGAGGTACTCCGTTTTTTCAGGCTTCAGAGCTGCCTCTAGACTCGCTAAGCCAGGACTGCCGATGGGTGTAGGGGGTAGACCTGCATTGAGATAGGTATTGTAAGGCGAGGCTGTATTGACTTGAGCCAGAGTCAAAGGTTGGTCAGGCGTTTGTTGAATTCCTAAGCCGTATTCCACGGTTGGATCTGCACCTAGAGGAATGCCTTGTTGCAGACGCTGAGTAAACACCCCAGAAATTCGGGGCCGTTCGGCAGAAATTACTGCTTCCCGCTCCACAATACTGGCTAAGGTCACCCACTCCAGCAAACTCAATTTGGTTTGTTGCTGATTCTGTTGATAGAGCGGTAAGGCAACTTGCTCGAAGCGGTTGAGCATTTGCTCTAAAACTGCTTGAGGCGTAATTTGGCCGTCCGACAACTGATAAGTATCGGGGTACAAAAAGCCTTCCAAGTGGGGTAGCCCTGGCGGCAACCAAGCATATTGATTTTGGGGAATTTGGCTGGCGGCGGTGAGAAATTCTTGAGCTTTGAAAAAGCCCTGGGACTCAAAATAAGCCGCCATTTGTTGCAGGGACCAGCCCTCCGGAATGGTAAAGCTAGCCTGTACTACCTCTCCAGCCCAAATTTTGTCGGCGATCGCAGGCAAAGGTTGTGCGGGCGACAACTCATAAGTTCCAGCTTGAAAGCCACCCTGTCGATTCTGCAAAGATAGCCAGCGGGTCCAGAGATCCCAAGCCGTGGCCGAACGAATTAATCCCGCCCCTTCCAAATCGCGACCAATTTGCTGGGCAGGCGTGCCAGGAGGAATTTGAATCCGTACTGCTTTACTTGTAGCCGCCGTCGGTGCTGAGTTTGAGGTTGACGAAGTTACCGTCAGGGGAGGGGCACTTGCCCAACTCCACCAAGCCCAACCTTGCCAGGCCGATAGGCCCAGAACTGCGGGTAAGAGTAATAAGTAGAACGACCACTTGGAAATACGTTGAACAGCTTTCATGGTTTAGTTGAGTGAATCACGTTTCCCGGCAGGTGCGTGCAAGGCTCAACTCAGCCTTATTCCATTTCATCAAAGAGTTGATCTTCAATCATCGGCAGCATCGGTTCAATCTTGCTCAGTTCTTCGGGTGAGAGCAATTTAGGCTGTCCATCGGCATCTAGCCTAGCCAAAATGAAGAATGGATCTAGGGGCGCATAAATGGCGTATTCTTGCTCTTCGTCGTAAAAGCTGGCGAGCAATTGCAACTCTTCATGCTCTTCCGAATCACCATCGTTGGCGACTTCTAAGTCTTCCTCGCTAACTTCTGGCAGATCACCCTCCACTGTAAGAGTGACCGCAGTCCGTTTAAGTTCCAAATTTTGCTCTTGCAGAACGGCACGGGCGATCGGAAAAATCCGTTCAATCTCTGCTTCGTCCTCGACGGGAATGGCTTCTTCCTCATCTCCTTCTTCTTGCCAAGCAAAAATTTCGACGGGAGAGTCAACCGGGAGCAGGAATACGTAGTCTTGGCCCTCGATATCAATGGAATGTTCGATATAGCAGCTCAGCGATCGCCCTGTCTCATCGGTTAGTACTACCGTTGGGGCATCAAAATCTTCTTCGTGCATGCCTGCGCCTTCTCGATCCATATTTGACTCAGTCATCGGATTTCTCCTGCATTATTCAAGCGCTTTCCTCTGAAAAGTATCTCCTACATAGACACTTTGCAGCCTGGTTGACTGCATCTGACTCAGGCAATCTTTTGAGTTCAACCTGACCAGTGAATGGGTCAATCGGTTGAATCGGCAAAATATCGCAACGTAGAAGCGGCGAAGCCAGCATACTACATCAGTGCAGAGTTTGGGGTTGTCATGGCAGAATCCTGCATTTTTTGAGAGCGGCGCTGATCTAACCATTGTTGCAGAATTAGGGCCGCAGCTTTGCGATCGATTAACGCCTTATTCCGTGATGGGGAAATATTTTCAGCTTGAAGTAACTGCTCAGCTTGGAACGAAGTAAGTCGTTCATCCATATATTCCACGGGCAGTTGCAGAGCGGCCGTGAGCCGTTTAGCAAACTTTTGTACCTGCTTGGCTTGAAAACCCAAGCTCCCATCCATCGAATAGGGTAAACCTACGACTAAAACTTGTACCTGACGCTGCTGGATTAAGTCTCTCAGCTGGTCTACCACCTGGACAAAGGATTTGTACTCAATCGTCGTTAGCCCAGTTGCAATTAGCCCAGTGCCATCACAGCCCGCCACGCCAATGCGTTTTCTGCCGACATCTAAACCTAGAGCTGAAATCCTCGCCATGCTGGGTTAATTCCTATGGCAGCCGTAGCAGTGAGGCTGAGTGAACTGCATCAACTCAGCCAGCTTAGCACCAGGAATCATTTTGATGTCCCTGAGGAAAATGAATTTCTGGCACAGGGTTGAGCTTTAGCTCTTTCTTGCTAGTGAAGATGCGGCGTTTACCCCAAAAGTTACGCCCAATGGAAAAGCCTAACTTGCGGGCAGGTGCTTCCGAAACAGTTGAAGATGGAGGTGTGAAGGCAGATGACTCTGGTGTAGAAAGCGGTGCTGTCATTTCAGCGTCGGAAGCCTCGCTATAAGCTAAAGGAGCTTCGGTTGAATTAGGAGTTTTGTCGCCTTGCCATAGGTTAGGGAGAGACATCCGACCAGGCACAGGCTTACGCGCAGGTTGGAAGCCTTGCAAAACATCGGATAGCTGCAACCCTTCTAGGGAGACTGGTTTAGCTTCTCGTAATTTGTGCCAAACAGAACGTGACATCATCAGCGTATGCTCGGTGCGAGTTGCGCCAATCCGCTCTAAATATTCTTCGCGTTCGGGTTGGTAGTCTGCCGAAGACAAGAGCAGTGCTTGCGCCGGAAAATCTTGGGCAATCCGAGCCATCTGAGACAATAGCTCTGGATACAGCCAGGTGTAAGCGGGATGAACGGTTAACTGCCCCTGGTGGTTTTGGGAACTATCACGGCAAAGTTGAATCTGGAAGTAACCAATGGCAGCTTTGCGTTGAGGTTCAAACACGTAGCCACTAACCACTTCAGTCTGATTAACCCACTGCTTCACACCTTCAAGCAGCGCCCCAAACAAGCTGGTTTTGAAGTCGTGCAGGTGGCGATCGAACACCTGTCGTACCAAAGGTGGCATCGCTGCCGTATCGAGCTGATACAACAACTGCGCATCGGCATTACTCACAGGCAGCAAGTTAGGCAAATCCGGTTCGCGCTCAGCTAGTTCTTGCAGCAACTCTGGCGCGATCGCCCAGTGAGTCAGTTGGGCTAGCGGCTGAAACCCATTTTGGCGATAGAGGGCTAAAGCCATTTTGTTGTTGACGTTGACTTCCAAGAGCCAAGTTCGCGCTTCCCAAATCGCCTCAAAACAAGACCGCAGCAGTTGAGAGCCTGTCCCTTGAGTCTGAGATTCTGTCTCCACCACCCCCACTCGCTCTACCCGCCAAGTGCTGCGAGTGCGATTAAACGGGGACACTTGAATGGCACCTCGCACCTGATGATCTTGCTCTGCGACATAGGCGCAAAAGCGGTACTGGAACGGATTGGGAAACAAGCTGAGAAACTTGAACAGCCCATACCAGCGCCGTACTTGCTGTAAGCGTCGCTGCACGGCATCTAAGTTGCTGTGATTGTCTGCGATCGCAGCCTCCACAAACAACGGCTCAACAATGTCCAGGTCTTGGTGCTGGACTGGACGAATCACAGAGTTGGAGTTTTGGGAGACTGAAGTCATGACAGGTAAGGCTACAGTTAAGCCTAGGGTAACAGCTAAGGCCCGAAGTCTTCATCTACCCCTGTAGAGCTTTTTCATCAACCCAAACTCACGGCTCCAAGTCGCCGAGGCAACCAGACTGAACGAATAGAAGCAGCCAAAGAGCCATCAATTTATCAGCTAACTTTACTCAGCTCACTGCTGGCTTGGCGCTCCCGTTGGCATCAGTGGGTCGAATCAAAACGATTGGCGTTTGTTCGTCAGAATTTCCGGCAGGATTACTGATTAATGCCTGCTCTAAAAAGGTTTGAGTTAGGCCAGGGGATGCTGCCAATATCTTAACTGCTTTTAAATCGTTCACGTCTACGATCGCGGCTAGTAAACCCGTTTCTCGATAGATCTGATCGACCACTTGCTGCGGGTTTTCTGGTCCCATGACAATAAATTGGTCGTAAGGCGGCAGAGTACCCGTTACATCGTCGATCAGGCGAGCTTGTTCCCCAGCTAACTGGTAAAACATCCCCGGTTTACCAAAGATTTTGGCGATCGCGCCCACCACGAATGCAAAGACCACTCGCCCAGGGCCCACAATATCTACCAAGGCTTGCAAACCACAAGCGGTCGCCAAGCTGGAAGTAGGCAAGAAGAAGTAACACAATCGCTTCGCAACCCAACCAGGCTTAACTTGCGTGGGGTGCCGAAATCGCCCTTGCATAATTGCTACTGGGCTTTCTCCCAGCGTGACCACATCTCCGGGTTGCGAGTAAGGCGCGACGTAGCGCTTGATCACCTCAACCGGATCATCTAAGTGAGTCAGAAGATGCGTACGGATGGGCAACACATCGGCATTGGTGGCAGGTCGCCAGCGCGAGGGAGCGGTTTCAGGGGTCGGAAATTGCAACGGCACAATCACATGCCGCACCTTGGGAATGCGTCCCTCCGGACCATAGGTAACATAGCGAATTTGAATCCAGGCAACCTGAAGCGGTGTTAGGTCTTCACCTTGCATCTCCACAACAACTTGCAAGCGTGTGGACTTACCAATTTTGACGATGTAGCCAAACCAGTAGTCATCAGGTCTAGCTGGGGTATCTGCATGATTAGGAATCACTCTGGTGGTGTGGGTTACACCCTCCAAGCTCGCCTTGGATAGCAGTTTTACCTGAGCCTGAACTTCTGGCACCATAATTTCTAGGCTGCGAGTCCGGTTGCACAGCTCTAGCTCACCGACCAGGACATACCGTTGCGGTTCGTACACCTCCAGTTGCCAGTTACCTGAGGTCAACTCCAGGTCGTTTCCCGGACGGCGACGATATTGACTCTCTAGCGCTAAGCCCCCTAGCCCGACGAGTAGCGCCGCTGCTCCTAAACCAATTCCGATACTCCCCACAGTCGCCCAACCCTCGATCAATTAACTAAAGCAATTACCTAGTGCAAATTGGTTGCAATCAAACCACTTTAAGGCAGTGTGATATCTAACCAAGTCCAAGTACTTGAAACAATGCGTCTTTAAGTCTATAGAAGAAACGGGTGCTTGGCAGCGAGGAAAATCATAGTTTTTGTCAAGCTTCCCTCTGGGCTCAAGCATCCAGCTAATAGCCTTATTATTCAAGCCAGTGCCAGATGCTCCGAAACGAACAGCTTTTTTCTCGTTTCAGGTTTACAAAACTTATTATGATAAGTGAATCAAGTTTGAGCGGCTGGAGATTGCTATAGCTGTCAGGGCTTGGAGTTGATCCAAATCTGTCAATATAGCTGCTCAGCTCGATCGAACCTGGCTGGACTGAGTCGGTAAATTTTTCTTAAACGTTTGTAAACTTTTAGGATGCACTCACAGAGTGCTTTGGTTTCTGAGGAGTCTGTATGAAGCAACTTTTGACTGCTGAGCGCTTCAGTTTAATTGGCCATGTGGTAGCAATGGCCTTTGGACTAGCTGGATTGCTGTTAGTTTTACCCCACCCAGAGTTTGTTCTGATGTTACCTCCAGCGGGGCAAACGCTGTTTCAGTGGAGTATGGCTGGGGGCGGCGTGGTTTACATTCTGCTAGGAGCGATCGCCGTTGCCATCTACACCTATCGGACTTTAGGCTGGCAGCGTTGGCTGGCGTTTATGGTGCCCTCTGTCTGCATTTCTCTTTCCAGCGAACTTTCGGGCACTAGCACTGGTTTTCCCTTTGGTAACTACGATTATCTGAGCGGTTTGGGTTACAAGATTGCGGGCTTGGTGCCGTTCACGATTCCTTTGTCTTGGTTTTACCTCGGTTGTGCTTCCTATCTATTGGCCCGCGTGGGTTTGGAGGCTAGCCAGCAGACCAAGTTACCAGGATGGGTCCGGGGTGGCTTAGCGATCGCCCTGGGGGCTCTGCTGCTGACGTCTTGGGACTTTGTGCTAGACCCTGCCATGAGCCAAACGGCAGTTCCTTTTTGGGAGTGGAAACAACCAGGCGCTTTCTTCGGCATGCCTTACCAAAACTTTGCAGGTTGGTGGGGCACTGGTGCGGTGTTTATGAGCGTGGCCGCTTTGCTATGGGGTAAAGCGCCCATCCAACTCACTCGGCAGCAGTTACAGCTACCTTTGGCTATTTACCTCAGCAATTTCGCCTTCGCGATGATCATGAGCTTGGCCGCAGGCATCTGGATTCCAGTGCTCTTAGGCCTAGCGCTTGGCGTGGCTCCAGCATTGATTCTGTGGCGCATGGCCCCCGCTACTAGCATTGCCTACCAAGTTAGCGATACGACAGAGGCTGTGTTGCCTTTTGTGGGCGAAGTCAGTGAACCAGCGATTAGTCTGGCGAGTGAATTGTCTGTTGCGCCTATGGAACTCGGCTCGAAGTGAATCTCAGTTTCGTCTTGTTGCATGAGTTCGCTTTGACTCCAGTAGCGTTCAGTGGACAAGGAGATGGTTCTATAACAGGAGCGATCGCCCTTGTCCTACTGCTGCTACAAATTCCCGCTATCGCGATTTTGCTGTCCCGTTTGCTGCGCGGTCCTACTCGTCACCCTCCTTTACAGCCTCAGAAACCTAGCCCAGAGCTGCTGGGAAAGGTCAGTATCGTTGTGCCTACGCTCAACGAAGCAGAACGAATTGGGCCTTGTCTCGCCAGTTTGAGCCAGCAAAGCTACGAAGTGCGAGAAGTTTTGGTGGTGGACAGCCGTTCCCAAGATGGCACGCCAGATCTAGTGAAACGAGCGGGTCAAGCTGATCCACGCTTCCGGTTGCTGACGGATGATCCTTTACCTCCAGGTTGGGTGGGACGGCCCTGGGCTTTACATACAGGTTTCATCGAAAGCTCGGAGCAAAGCGACTGGGTGCTGGGCATAGATGCTGATACTTATCTAAACCCTGGCTTAGTTAGCAGTTTGGTGAAGACCGCGATCACGGAAGGCTACGACATCCTTTCCCTAGCCCCTCAATTCATCCTCAAGTATCCGGGAGAGCTGTGGTTACAGCCCGCTCTGCTAATGACGTTGGTGTATCGCTTCGGCCCCGCTGGCGAAACTAATAATTCCGCTGAACGGGTGATGGCGAATGGCCAATGCTTCCTCAGTCGGCGCTCGGTTTTGGCAGCTTTGGGCGGTTACAGCAGCGCGCGCAACTCCTTCTGTGATGATGTCACGCTAGCTCGGTGTGCGGCTGCCCAAGGAGCCAAAGTGGGATTCTTTGATGGGTCGAAGTTGCTGAAGGTACGAATGTACGAAGGAGCAGCGGAAACTTGGCGCGAATGGGGGCGATCGCTCGACCTCAAGGATGCAGCAGCCCGTGGTCAAATTTGGGGTGATCTATGGCTACTTGCCGCTGTGCAAGGATTACCAGTACCTCTAACGCTGATTTTGCTGAGCTGGATCAGCCTGGGGTTTGGTTCTTTACCTGTACTAGCGGCTTTGGGCTTAAACCTAGCCTTGCTAGCCATGCGGGTTGGGTTGCTGTGGGCGATCGCGCCGTCTTACGACCTCACCCAAGCTAAAGCGACTTGGCTCTTTTGGCTCTCACCCTTAGCCGATCCCTTGGCCGTCCTCCGCATCTTCCTTTCGTCTACCCAGACCTCAATTCAGTGGCGAGGGCGGAGTTACACCCAGGCTTAGCCCATCTCGTTAATCTCTTCTGGCTTTACCCCATGCTCCACAGCTTCGCTCAACTACCAGTGTTTTATCTGGGATTGCTTGGCAGTCTGCTCGCAGGATTGGCTACAGGGATCGGAGCCTTACCTATCCTATTCTTGAGCAAAGTTACCCAGAAGTTTCAAGGGGCTTTGATGGGGTTTGGCGCAGGGGTGATGCTAGCTGCGACTTCATTTTCCTTGGTAATTCCAGGAATTGAAGCCGCAACCGAGCAGACAGGTAGCGAAGTGGTAGCAGCCTCGATCGTTACCGTGGGAATGATTCTAGGTGGATTGTTTCTCTGTCTCAGCCATCGCTATTCTCCTCACGAACATTTTATTAAGGGTCCAGAAGGTGCCAATCCGGCGAGCTTAAAGCGGATTTGGCTCTTTATTATTGCGATTACCATTCATAATTTCCCTGAGGGTTTAGCAGTAGGCGTGGGCTTTGGCGGCGAAACTCTAGCCAATGGCATCACCCTCGCTACCGGAATTGGGCTGCAAAATATGCCCGAAGGCTTTGTGGTGGCTCTAGCCCTAGTGGGTGAAAAATATTCGAAGGGGACTGCCCTTCTAGTGGCTCTGATGACTGGTTTAGTTGAACCTGTGGGTGGCGCGATCGGCGCGGGCCTAGTTTCTTTAGCCAAACCGATTTTGCCTTGGGCAATGGCGTTTGCGGCAGGAACCATGCTGTTTGTGATCAGCGATGAAATTATTCCAGAGTCCCATCGCCTCGGTTACGAAAAAGGCGCAACCTTTGGGGTCATCCTCGGCTTCGTTTCCATGATGTTTCTAGATGTCACCTTGGGCTAACTGCTTAGGTAGAAGTGGTTAGGGCTACCTTAGCTTGGTGTTGCAGTAGCAGGCCGTACTCCAAACCTTCCACCACAGCTTGGTAAGACGCTTGCAAAATATTGGTGGAAACGCCCACCGTAGTCCAGCGTTGGTAGCCGTTGCTAGATTCAATCAGCACGCGAGTTTTAGCAGAGGTGCCCGACCCACCATCCAAAATCCGCACCTTGTAGTCGGTGAGATAGAAACTCTCAATTTCTGGGTAGAAGTTAACTAAGGCTTTACGCAGGGCTGTATCCAGTGCAGAAACGGGGCCGTTACCCTCCGCTGCTTCGAGAATGTCTTGGCCATCTACTGCCAATTTCACCGTTGCCAAAGACAAACTCTGCGATGGCTCGGTGTCGGGCATCATGTGGTAGTGAACTTGCCAGCTTTTGAGTTCAAATGGTTGCTGTCGTTGACCCAATGCTTCGCGCATCAGCAACTCAAAGCTGGCTTCTGCCGCCTCAAATTGATAGCCTTCGTGCTCCAGATTTTTCAGGTGTTGCAGAATTTGGCGATAGGTGGGGTCTTGCGGGTCGAGTTCGATACCGAGGCTCCGCGCCTTTGCCAGAATATTGCTCAGACCTGCTTGGTCAGAAATCACAATTCGGCGGTTGTTGCCGACTAGCTCTGGCTGGATGTGCTCGTACGTGATGGGATTGCGTTCCACAGCGCTGACATGCAAGCCCCCTTTATGAGCAAAGGCCGAAAGTCCCACATAAGGAGCATGGTCGTCGGGAGCCAGGTTTACTACTTCACTGACATAACGGCTGAGTTGCGTTAACGTCGTCAGTTTTTCGGGAGGTAGGCAGGAGTAACCCAGCTTCAATTGCAAGTTGGGAATCAAAGAGCAAAGATTGGCATTGCCACAGCGTTCGCCATAGCCGTTGATCGTGCCCTGTACCATCTGCGCCCCTTCCATTACTGCCGCGATCGCATTGGCCACCGCCATCTCTGTATCGTTGTGGGTGTGAATGCCCAAGGGGGGTAAGGGAGCGTGGAAATCCGCGTTTTGAGCGGCTCGACGCTCCCTTAAGCGCTGCTTGACCTCTCGCACAATCTGACTAATTTCGTGCGGCAAGGTTCCGCCGTTGGTGTCACACAAAACTAACCACTCCGCTCCTGCTGCGATCGCGGTTTCTAGCGTTTCCAGTGCGTAGTCGGGGTTATGTTTATAGCCATCAAACCAGTGCTCCGCATCATAAATCACCCGCCGTTCTTGGCTGCGAAGATAGGCGATCGTATCCTGGATCATCGCTAGATTTTCGGCCAGCGTGGTTTTCAGTCCTTCAGTCACATGCAGATCCCAGGATTTTCCGACGATCGTGACCCAATGAGTACCTGCGGCTAGTAAGGGTTGCAACATGGGATCAGTCGCAGCCGTTCTTCCGGGACGGCGAGTAAAGCAAAACGCCACAACTTCTGCCTGAGCCAGTGGTGCTTCTTTGATTTGCCAAAAGAACTGCACATCCTTAGGATTCGCTCCGGGCCAGCCTCCCTCAATAAACGGCACTCCCAGTTGGTCGAGTTGCCGAGCAATGCGGAGTTTATCTTCTAGGGATAGAGATAACCCTTCGCGTTGGGCACCGTCCCGCAGGGTAGTGTCATAAATCCAGAGTTGGGGAGAAGGTTGTGAGGTCATGGAAGCAGCCAAAGCAGAGGAAGGATGGAATAAAGGCGTTTCAAAAAGTGTAAAGAAATTTAAACTTTAAAGCTGTAAGACAATCCGTTGGTTCGCACAGCTTAAAATCATGCCGCAGGTTACAGCTCAAGGAAAAACTTTTATCTGCGATCACGGAGCCAATCTCCGTCAGGTTTTGCTTCAAAATAGCGTTGCTTTGCATAATGGCAACGCCAGCTTCATCAACTGTCATGGTTTAGGGAGCTGTGGTACTTGTGCCGTTGAGGTCGAGGGGGAAGTCTCAGAAGCTAACTGGCGCGATCGCACTCGGCGGTCTTTGCCACCCCATGACACTAACCAAAATCGCCGACTGGCTTGTCAAACCAAAGTGTTAGGGGATGTGCGAGTCACTAAATTCGATGGATTTTGGGGCCAAGGCACTCAACCGCTCTGGACTCCAGAGGGATAGACTGAAGAGAGGTTTGGGGAAGAAAAACACCAATGAATGACTTACTAAAAGCTGTGATTGGACTGATAGTTTTCGCTATCTTGCTGGGAGCATTCATTGCCTTGCGCGCTCGTGACTCGACTCAACAGATTGGCGGGTCAGCAAGTCCTAGCCCCACTGCTTCTCCTGCTACTCAGGTGCGGAGTGTGGGCCAAACCACTCAACGCTCGACCAATCAGCCTGTCACTTCTGCTCCTGCTAGCCAAACTGGTACCGCTGGCACCACAACCACCACAACCACCCAACCCAGTGGCACTTCCGCTACAGGCACCGCCGGATCAAGTGCTGGTGGCGGCAGCACGACAACTGCTCCTAGCGCTGTGGGCGCAGGCAGTAAGCCAGTTCCAGCGCTTTGGTAATCACGACTTAGTAATTGTGACTCAATTTCAGCTTGCATGAATACAACCAGTGACGTTCTCATCATTGGCGGCGGTATCGTCGGCCTTGCGATCGCGATTGAGCTGAAATTGCGAGGAGCTACGGTAACGATTCTCAGCCGTGATTTTAAGCAAGCCGCCGCTCATGCCGCCGCCGGGATGTTAGCGCCTCAAGCCGAAGGCATCCCGCCAGGGCCAATGCTGGAGTTGTGCCTGCGATCGCGCCAACTCTATCCCAATTGGGTTCGTAAGCTGGAGGACCTGACGGGTGCCAACACAGGTTATTGGCCCTGTGGCATTTTGGCTCCTGTCTACGCAGCAGATGATAGAGCAGATCTGAGAGAGGCAGCCGCGATCGCCCGAGCCTCCGGAACCGAAGCTCAATGGCTAGATCAATCTGTGATTCACCAATACCAAGCAGGTTTGGGCTCAGAAGTCGTCGGGGGTTGGTGGTTTCCAGAGGATGCTCAAGTGGATAACCGCGCCCTCACCCAAACGCTATGGATTGCTGCCCAAACTCTCGGCGTGAATATTCAGGATGGCCTCAGCGTCCAAGCAATTCAGCAGCAGCAACGCCAAGTCGTCAGCGTCCAAACTTCGGTGGGAGATTGGCAAGCCAAGCATTATGTCTTAGCCACAGGGGCTTGGTCGAATGAACTGTTGCCAATTCCAGTGCAGCCTCGCAAAGGCCAAATGTTAGCTGTTCAGTCACCCGACTCAGCCGCAGGGTTACCTTTACGACGAGTTTTGTTTGGCTCCGATTTGTATATCGTGCCGCGCCAAGATGGTCGGATTATTATTGGAGCCACCAGTGAGGAGGTTGGTTTTACCCCCAACAACACCCCCGCAGGCGTTCAAGAGTTACTGGCACGAGCAATCCGGCTGTATCCAGCCCTACAAGATTTTGCTTTACAAGAGTTGTGGTGGGGCTTTCGGCCTGCAACTCCAGATGAATTGCCGATTCTAGGGGCGAGTGCTTGCACTAACCTGCTACTCGCTACCGGGCACTACCGCAACGGCATTTTGCTGGCACCGATTACCGCTCAACTGATTGCCGATGCGATCGCCCAACAACCCGATCTACTGTTGGGGCATTTTAGTTGGCAACGGTTTCACCAAGCGAAACCCTCAACTCCCCCTGCTTCGTTGGCAGCTTCCTCAACTCCTACTGCTCTTAGCTCTTCTACCCACGTTCTCCCAAGGTCTAATTCTGTGTTGACTCACGCTGTTCCTGCCTTAGCTCAAGCCGATATCACGACGCTAGATAGCCCCTTAGTGATTGCTGGGCGATCCTTTCGCTCTCGCTTGATGACAGGCACTGGCAAATATCGCAGCATTGCCGACATGCAGCAGAGTGTCGTGGCGAGTGGTTGTGAAATTGTGACGGTGGCGGTGCGACGAGTACAAACCAAAGCCCCAGGCCATGAAGGTTTAGCTGAAGCACTGGACTGGAGCAAAATCTGGATGTTGCCCAACACCGCAGGCTGTAAAACCGCAGAAGAAGCCATCCGAGTTGCCCGTTTAGGCCGAGAAATGGCAAAACTCCTGGGCCAGGAAGACAACAACTTTGTCAAATTGGAAGTGATTCCAGATACCAAGTACCTGCTACCCGACCCCATCGGCACTCTAGAAGCAGCTGAGCAATTGGTTAAAGAAGGGTTTGCCGTGTTGCCCTACATCAATGCTGACCCACTCCTAGCCAAGCGATTAGAAGAAGTAGGATGTGCGACGGTGATGCCTTTGGGTTCGCCGATTGGCTCTGGGCAGGGCATCAAAAATGCTGCCAATATCCAAATCATTATTGAGAATGCCCAAGTGCCTGTCGTCGTAGATGCAGGTTTAGGGGCACCCAGTGAAGCCGCCCAAGCAATGGAAATGGGGGCTTCGGCTTTACTGATTAATACCGCGATCGCCGAAGCGCAGAATCCGGTAGCAATGGCTAGAGCGATGGGCTTAGCAGCAGAGGCAGGTCGTCTAGCTTACCTAGCAGGTCGTATTCCGGTGAAAAGCCACGCTAGCGCTAGCTCACCCCTCACGGGCACCATTACTCAGTAAATCTAAAGTAAATTTGAGCATTTTTTAGTTTCTAACTTAGGAGCGAGAGTATCTTCCTGATTTTTGTTACAGTTAGTTAATACAAAAACTGAGGGTTTTGTTCATGCGTTATACGACCGAGGAAGGTGGACGCTTAAATAACTTCGCTGTTGAGCCGAAGATGTATCAAGCAGAACCACCCACTAAATCCCAACAAAGAAACTCCCTTATCTTGGGAGCTTTAGGAATGGTTTTAGTCGGTGGGCTCGTTTTTGTCGCCTTCTCCGTATCCAACCTAGGCTAGAAAAAATCAGCTTTAAACTTTCAAAATATAAAAATAGGCCAGGTACTGCTTATTTCGAGCAACCTGGCTTTTTGCTATAGGTTTCCGCTGCAGTGAGCTGATCAGCGCGATCGCTTTACATTAAAAGTTCGTCAAAATCAAGCTTTAGTCCTGAATCGAGCTTGAGGAATTTGAAGAGTGTTATACCTCCAGATTTCCTCGCCACGATTAAGGGTATTGTTGGTGCAACTAGCTGATCGCCACTCCCCATTGCTCCGAATGACTGGGCCGAATCAAACCAGTTCACATTTGAATCGGCAAAGTTATCAGCGTTTAAAACGAGCGCTGAGCTTACACTTACGCCGTCAAATTTTTGTAGCGGTCTGCGATGATCTAGCCCTACGAAATCGCTTGGCGGCTCGGCTCCATGCGGAACTCGCGTATCCCGCTGCCTCGGCAAACATGCGTCACCCTGAAGAGGCTGGGCTTGCTTCAGATTATCCCCGACTGGTTACGCTCAACCTCAATCTCAACGATCCTAATCCGATCGCTCAGGTGACTCAGTGGTTAGCTCGTCATCCTTTACCCAAAGGAGCAGGAACAGAGCCACCGACCCCTAGCTTCCAAATCTTGGGGACTGAGCGACTGACGCGACAATCGGCTGCGGTACAGCGGTTGTTTCTCAGTTATTTACAAGGGTGCGATCGCAGCTTACCTACTCTGGAAGCCAGCTTGTTGCTGTGGGTGCCGCATCCTTGGTTTCGAGCCATTCAGCAGTCTGCCCCTGAGTTTTGGGGTTGGCGGACTGGCGTGTTTGAGTTTGTCGGAGAACCCACGCCACTTTCAGTCGTTTCTGAGCAACCCAAGCGCCGTCACTCAGACCAAGTAGCTCTCACTCATCAGCCAACCCCGAAGCGTCCCCAGCCAGCGATCGCCTCTGCTTCTGACGTTGGCCATCATCCAGTTTCACCTGCCAATCAGAAACCCGCAGATGTGCCCATTAGTGCACGGGATTTGTTGGCTGATGAATTGGCCTTTGGAGATTTGGTGGATGACTTAGAAACCACAGCAGCTTCAGCAGGAACAACAGAAAGTACAGGCGATCGCCTGACTGCCAATCCAGCTTCTCCTCCACCGACCTCTTGGAGCGTTCACGTTCCGACTGCTGCCGCGCCAACCAACCAGGTTACAGCCAACAGCCTGCCTGCCCGCTCTGGATTTCACTCAGAATCACCCGCCTTAGAACCGCAGCCTCTGCGTACGGCTGCTACAGAGCCTCAATCCCCATCAATTACCGCTCCAGCAGCGAACTCATCAGAGTTAGACAATACACCTACAGAAGCTCCTCTTCCATCAATTGCGCCGGAACTTGTCAATTTAGTTCTGACAGCGGCAATTCAAGAGATTGGAGGGGCAACAGCGCTACGAGCCAATGCTCCGGTTCCGTCTCTCTCTCGTCTTAGTGCTACCTTGCCTGCCCCTTTAGTGGCTGCTCTGGAGGACTTTCCGCCTTTGCGGATGTTGCGGCATCTAGAGCAGTTACATCAACAACAAACAGAAACTACAGGGTTGGCTGTCACCTATCGCACTCTTGGTAATTTTTATCGCGATCGCATTGAGCAAGGACACAACTCTCCTCAACAGTTGGCGATCGCCATTCAAGCTTATGAGCAAGCTTTAATTCACCTAGAAGAGTCTTCGGCTTTAGTTCCGGATATTCTCAATGACTTGGGCAATCTCTACTGGATGTTGTCCCGGTTTCCGCCCAACCCGAAACAACGGTTGCCTTATTTAGAGCAAGGCATCGCGGCCTATCACCTGGCGCTGACTCATGTAAGTTCTGAGCAGCAACCGCAATCCTACGCCATGATTCAGAATAATTTGGGAGCCGCCTATGGAGATTTAGCTCGCTACCGGGAGCCGATCGAGAACCTACAATGCTCGATCACAGCTTACGAGGAAGCGTTGCGACATCGCAAACCAGACGTAGAACCTTTGAAGTATGCTTCCACCCAAAATAACCTGGGTACGGCTTACTGGCACTTGGCACAACACCATCAACCTGCCTTACATCTGAAGCAAGCCATCGTTGCTTACACCGAGTCACTCAGCTTCTACAACCCAGAGCAGGAGCCGTTGCATTACGCCATGATCCAAAACAATTTGGGCACGGCTTATTGGAATTTAGCCCAGCATGAGCAACCGGAAGAGTTTCTCAATTTGGCGATTAGTTGCTACCGCATCGCCTTAATTTACCGCACCGTAGAAGTTAATCCTGCTGCCTATGCAGCGACTCAAAACAATTTGGGCACCGCTTATTGGCACCTGGCTAGCCGTTCCAAAGAACAACCAGAAGCCCAACAACAAGCTTTACGGTCCGCGATCGCAGCCTACGAAGCAGCTTTAGCCATTCTTGAACAAATAAACCAAACGCCTAATGGTGCTGGCGCTAAACTGACCTTTGACGTGTTCGCAACTCACAACAACCTAGGTTTAGCCCACTACCAAGTAGCGACCGATCAGGCGGGCGCTATTCCGGTGCCTGCTAAGTCTGCTCATTTAGAAGCGTCTCTGCGTCACCATCTGCAAGCATTACAAGGATGGCAGCACCAACCTGATTTTCACCAAACAGCGCTAGGCTATGTCCTGCAAACGGTACGGGCTTTTTACAGCGAGTGTGGTCTGCAAGGCCAGAACTTAGCGCTATCTCTACTACCAGGTCATTTATTACCTGAAATTTTGCCACGGCTCTAAGGACAACTGCTCTAGGCCCAAGCGGGAGTTAGGCATCAAAGTAGCGATCGGGATGGAGAGAAGAGGGTACGCCCAAGACGGGACAAGGGCTATTAGCGCTCAAGGTTCGGACAATGGAGTTCTTGGGAGAGTCACAACCCAACCACAACAGCACTGCCGATTCTGCTTTAGCCACACTCCGCAATTCCTGAGCGACTTGCCCAAATCGTAGGTGCGTTTTCAGGGAACCACGCCACTCGTTAGCTAGACAGCGGGCTTGCCACAAAATTCGGTCTGCCTGCTCAAATTGGTCTACTTGGCACAGGGGGTAATTGCCAAATGGTAGCCCAGCATCTTCTAGGGTCGGTTCAGCTAGAGTTGCGATCGCGCCTTCCCGCTCCGAAGTGGCACTAGAGGTTGCGCTAGAGGCCGCACTATAAGTATCAGGTGCCACCAGTGCCTTAGATAGCTGCGCTTGACGCTGAGAAGATTTCTTGCCAGTTCTGACTGGGCGAAAATCGGTTGTAGTGGGAATGCTATCTAGACAGTCAGTGGGATTGATGACATAGACCACCTGCACCGTCACTTGGCGACGAGTCGCTAAACGAGTCTGGTGAGCAATCCACAGGGTCAAATCCAAAGCGGTCTGGCTCTTCGGGGAGCTATTGTAGCCCACCACCAAATTAATTTCGGCATCAGCTCCAGACGCTGCTTCTGGACGGTTAGCCTGGAGGTGCCGTTTAGTAGCCCGCCGAGCCTGACCTGGTAAATGCAGTTTACCGGAAGAGCGATCGCCCTTGGGCCGCTGAGGCAACAGCAGAATTTGCTCGATTAAGTCAGTTGAACCCAGTGCGCCCTGTAGCCGCACCAACATTGGCATAATATTCACGATAAAAACCTCTCCAGACTACTTGTTTCGAGAGGTGGGCCAGGAAACAGACATCATTAACTCTGAGAGAAATCTCTTAGGGGAATCTGATATCTGCTAGGAGACCGCAATGACCGTTGCTATCAAAAGCCTGCGTCCTAGGTACTCCTCCCACTGCCGACGGAGTTAGCTGACGGGCTAAGACTGGAAGGTGTCTCTCTCAAATTAATCTTTGAGATTAGCCCCAAAAATCGGTTCCTCCGTTCCAGATGAAACAGCATTCAAGTTTTCACCTTGATGCCTATTAATCCGGATTAGGCTACCCACTGAATGTTTTAATGAACGCCTTTTTGATGTAAGAAATGCCATCAAAAGACGGTTCTATTTCAGGGCAAAGATTGTGCTCAGATGTGATTTAAATAACGTTAAGAAATCCTTCACCAACACGGTTGTATGAGGAATTCCTTATCCGAGGTTGATTGAACCCTTCATCCTTGAGACAATATAGCTCACGTTAAACCGCATGGTCATCTACCTAAAAGCAGTAGCCAAGTTTACGATCAATCAGATATTTGCCGCTGTATCCTCGGTTGCTATTCGCCAGAAATGTATGTATGAAGTGGCGATCGCGGTCTGATTTGCCCTAGATTAAGCTGAAGAATAGTCAAGCTTTAATCACAATCAATTATTAAGATTCTTGAATGCAATAACCGACTTGGCTCAACCTCCTCGTAAGGTGACGAGGTCGATCTTAGCAAACAGCTTTAGTAGCTGCGGTTTACAATTGAAAAGATGAATTGTAGGCCAATTTCTCGCGAAATTTTGCCTCTTGAGTATAGATCTCAACCTGATTGGAACTTAGTGCGTGAACGTTTCCTCTACTCTGCCAGAACTAAATTTACGAGAGCTGTTTCCCTTTGAATTAGATGCGTTTCAGTATCAAGCGATCGCGGCTCTGAATGCAGGGCGATCGGTCGTAGTCTGTGCGCCAACGGGGTCAGGCAAAACGTTAATTGGCGAGTATGCCATCTATCGCGCTCTGGCTCAGGGGCGACGAGTGTTCTACACGACTCCGCTCAAAGCGTTATCCAATCAGAAGTTACGGGATTTTCGCGATCGCTTTGGCCCTGAGCAAGTTGGGCTGCTGACAGGGGATGTATCGATCAACCGAGAAGCACCCATTTTGGTCATGACGACCGAAATCTTCCGAAACATGCTTTACGGCACCCCGATCGGTGAAGTTGGCACCTCAATGGTTGGTGTAGAAGCGGTGGTTTTAGATGAATGCCACTACATGAACGATCGCCAACGGGGCACCGTCTGGGAAGAATCGATTATTTACTGCCCACCGGATGTGCAGCTAGTCGCGCTGTCAGCCACTGTTGCCAACAGCGATCAGCTCACGGATTGGATTGGTCGAGTTCACGGCCCCACAGAGCTGATCTATTCAGATTTCCGCCCTGTTCCTTTACGCTTTCACTTCTGTAACCCCAAAGGCTTATTTCCTCTCCTCAGCCAAGATCAAAAAAAGATCAACGCCCGCCTCAAACCTAAAGGAGGCCGAGGCCAACGCAAGCGGGAAGACGAGCCTGGGCTGGCTTATGTGGTCAGCCAGTTGCAGCAACGGGATATGCTTCCAGCTATCTATTTCATCTTTAGCCGTCGTAATTGCGATCGCGCCATTACCCAAGTTGAGCATTTATCCTTGGTCAACGAGGCGGAAGCGGCAAAGCTGAAACACCTGATTGATGAGTTTTTGATGCGACACCCTGACGCTGGGCGGGCTGGGCAGATTGAGCCGCTCTACCGGGGTATTGCCGCCCACCACGCTGGAATTTTGCCTGCCTGGAAAGGCTTAGTTGAAGAACTCTTTCAGCAAGGGCTGATCAAGGTGGTCTTTGCCACCGAAACCTTGGCCGCTGGCATCAACATGCCTGCCCGGACCACAGTGGTTTCTAGCCTCTCCAAGCGCACCGATTTGGGACATCGCCTCCTCAATCCCTCAGAATTTCTCCAGATGTCGGGTCGAGCGGGCCGACGAGGAATGGATGAGTTAGGGCATGTCGTCACGGTGCAAACTCCCTTTGAGGGGGCCAAAGAAGCCGCATACTTAGCCACAGTCGGAGCTGATCCGTTGATCAGCCAATTTACTCCCAGCTATGGCATGGTCCTAAACTTGCTGCAAACTCACACCTTAGAAGAAGCGCAAGAGCTGGTTGAGCGCAGTTTTGGGCAATATCTCGCCACGCTGTCTTTGCGGCCCCAACAACAGGCGATCGCTGATCTGACTAAAGAGCTTGAGCAACTTCAAGCCCAGCTTGAGCTGGTTGATCCACAACTATTTTCTAGTTACGAAAAGCTGCAAGAGCGCCTGAAAGAAGAACGCCGCCTCCTGAAAATTTTGCAGCACCAAGCCCAAGAGATGCAGTCGGGTGACATTGCTGTAGCGCTCTCATTTGCGATCGCGGGCACCGTACTGGGGCTGAAGGGAGAGAACGTCCCTACCGCCGAGCCAATCCCAGCGGCTCTGGTAATGAAAACTCCAGGTTCGGGCCAATTTCCTTATCTGGTTTGCTTGGGTCAAGATAATCGCTGGTATGTCGTAGCGGTAGGAGATGTCGTCAGCTTGCGAGCGGAGATTCCTCGTATTAAGGCGGTAGACAGCCTCATCCCTCCCGCTGACATGCCGCTGAAACCAGGACAATGCCGCAAAGGCAGCGAAGAAACAGGAGCGATCGCCCGGCAAATTCCTCCTGTGCCTTCGCTCCTCGAAACTGCCCCAGAAGTCCAAGCCCAACTCGAACGGCTGCAAGCGGTGCAAACCCAACTAGAGGCACATCCCCTACATCAATGGGGCAATTCTGCCACGCTCTTAAAGCGGCAGCGCCGAGTCCAGAATTTGCAGGAAGATATTGCTCAACGCCAAGCCAAGTTAGAGCAGCTATCCCACCAGCATTGGGAAGAGTTTGTTCACTTGATTGAGATTTTGCAGACGTTTGGCGGCTTAGATGGCTTAACTCCGACTGTTCTGGGTCAAGCAGCAGCAGCCATTCGCGGCGATAACGAGTTATGGCTGGGCATCTCCCTGATGTCAGGAGAACTCGATGATCTGGACCCGCACCATTTGGCTGCCGCTTGTGCTGCTTTGGTCACAGAGGTCTCGCGTCCTGACAGTTGGACTCGCTACCAAGCTTCCTCGGCAGTTGAAGAAGCGCTGGGTGGCTTACGGGGCTTACGACGGCAGTTATTCCAGGTGCAACGACGGCATCAAGTGGCTTTACCCGTTTGGCTAGAAGACGAGCTAATTGCTTTAGTCGAGCAGTGGGCTTTGGGAGTGGAATGGGCAGAACTGGGAGAAAACACCAGTTTGGACGAAGGAGACGTAGTACGGATTTTGCGGCGGACTTTAGATTTCCTTTCGCAAATTCCCCATGTCCCACATCTGCCAAATTCGCTGCGCCAGAATGCCTACCGAGCTATCCAGTTAATCGATCGCTTCCCAGTCAATGAGGCGGTTGAGTAGGAGATACTGCAACCCTGAGTGTTTGATATCGGTCAATGAGGCGGTTGAGTTAGGAGATGCTGCAACCCTGAGTGTTTGATATCGAGGTCTAGTTGAGCGTGCCACGGTTTGCACTCAGGAACTAGCAAGGGTAGGATAAACAGCGGGGTAAAGCTCTACACAGAATTTAATCGGGCAGGGGTGCAGAGATCGTTGAGCTTTTGGGCCTATTTAGGGAACCCTTCAAATTGAAATAAGTCTTAAAGTCTTACTCCTAGAAAGCTCCAGTTTCTCCCTGGCAATAGCTGCGGGAAGGTGCCTGTGGCTGCGATATCCGCTTTAGGAGCTGGTTTTTTCGCATGCGTGGTTTTCATAGCAATCTGTAACAGAAGCTGTGGCCTTGGTTCCAGCGATCGCTTCGCTCTCAGTCAGTTATTTTGGATGTTGCCGATCTAGTGATGCATCAAAGGCGCTCAACTCGTTCAACTCGTTTACTTTTGAATCTGATGAGCAAGAGTCGGCTAGCGACTAGTGTTTGTTTAGGCTTGTTGCTGCAATGTCTCGTGTTGCTCTCCCCAGCAGTTGCCGAACGGGTATCTCTAGGAGTGGCACGCAGCTCAGATAATGCGGCTGACTGGGAAAGTATTACCACTCGGCTGCAAGCCGCTAAAGTCGGTTATCGGGTAATTGATTTCCAACAAGTACAGCGAGCCGCTGACCTCAACGGCATCAGCGTGCTATTTCTACCCAATGTGGAAACAGTTACAGAAGCGCAAGCGATCGCCTTAGAAGAGTGGATGAGTCGAGGCGGACGGGTGGTCGTTAGTGGCCCGGTCGGTCGGTTGTCGCCTTTAGGAGTCCGCCAAGCTTTGCGATCGCTCTTGGGGGCTTACTGGGCCTACCCTCTTTCAGAACCCACGGGTTTGCAAACCATCACGAGGCAACCCCAGTCTTGGGCACGCAAAGGCCAAGCGGCCAGTGGCCTCTGGGGAGGTGTGATTATGCCCTCTAGCCTCAGCAGCCAAACGATTGCGACTTGGAAAAGTGCTACAGGCGTTAATCCTGCTGTCACTGCCA
This sequence comes from Trichocoleus sp. FACHB-262, assembly GCF_014696035.1. NCBI lineage: Bacteria > Bacillati > Cyanobacteriota > Cyanophyceae > Leptolyngbyales > Trichocoleusaceae > Trichocoleus > Trichocoleus sp. FACHB-262. The sequence goes on from NZ_JACJPK010000017.1 coordinate 394,138, forward strand.
CTGGAGCGCCCAGTGACAACCCACCGGCAATCGTGACCACGGAGCGATCCACTTTCTTTGGTTGGAATTGGGGTCGGCGTTCCTCGGGCTCTGCTGAGTTTGATGGCACTTGGCTCCGGGCCGCTTTGAGCCGCTATGGTGAGGTGCCAGTTGTTACAGTTCCTATCGCAGCAGCGCCACCGCCCGCGACTTCAACTAACAGCACAGCCCCAAAACCCACGGTAGGTACCAGCACCCTCAGCCTTCCTCTCAGCTCTACACCGCCAACCGGTTCCACAGCGTTGCGTCAGGCACCTACCCAGTCTGGCAACGACCCTGCCGAGCAGGTAGCGCCTCCAGGCATAGAAGTTGAGCCTGGGGCACTCCCCATCGCCACGCTCGAAGCGATCGCAATGCGCCAAGAGCTAGAGAATTTGATCGGCAGAGTGGCAAGCGCTCTCCTCACTGCCAATGCCGCTAACAGCTCTGCTCAGACAGCTAGCTCAATCTCCACACCCAATAACACAACTGCATCCAGTTTAGTTGCCAGCAGCAAGGAGTTTGTCGCCGCTACGCCTACTGAAACGTCAGCCACGGCTGCTTTCTCTGACCCGGTTCAAGTTGTAGCCACGGCTCGCCAAGGGCTGCAAAAATTTTCTCAATTAGTAGCACAAGGAGATTACCGCAAAGCTCGTAGCCAGTGGATTCAAACTCGACGATTCCTTTGGGATAACTATCCGACTGAACGGTTACGGGCTCAACCGGAAATTCGTGCTATATGGCTGGACCGAGGCACCATTGTCCGAGCGGGCTCCGAGCAAGGACTCGCAGCTTTATTCGATCGCTTGGCAGCATCGGGCATTAACACAGTTTTCTTTGAAACCGTTAATGCAGGCTATACCATTTATCCCAGCCAAGTGGCACCACAACAGAACCCGCTCACCCGTGGCTGGGACCCGCTAGCCGCTGCCGTCAAGCTGGCTCATGCTAGAGGCATGGAGCTCCACGCCTGGGTTTGGGCCTTTGCTGCTGGCAACGAGCGCCACAACTTGCTGCTAAATCTTCCTAAGGATTACCCAGGGCCAGTCATTTCAGCCCATCCAGACTGGGCCAACTACGACAACCGGGGTCGCATCATCCCAGCGGGCCAAGAGAAACCATTTCTTGATCCAGCTAATCCTGAAGTACGGCGTTATTTGCAGCAACTTCTCAACGAGATTGCCAGCCGCTATCAAGTTGATGGCATTCAGTTAGACTACATTCGCTATCCTTTCCAAGATCCAGCGGCTGGTCGCACTTACGGTTATGGCAAAGCCGCTCGTCAGCAATTTCAGCAATTTGCCGGCGTTGACCCCCTCAAAATCTCTCCTAGCGATCGCAACCTGTGGCAGCGCTGGACTAGCTTCCGCACCCAACAAATCGACAGCTTTGTAGCCGAAACCTCACAGCAATTACGTCGAGCAAAACCTAATTTGGTCATGTCAGTCGCGGTGTTTCCCCTACCGCAGCACGAACGCATCCAGAAGCTGCAACAGCATTGGGAAACTTGGGCAGAGCGGGGAGATATTGATTTGGTCGTGCCGATGGCGTATGCAATGGATACCAATCGGTTCCAACGCCTAGTCCAGCCTTACCTAACTTCCAGCAAGCTCAATTCCACCTTGATCATGCCAGGAATCCGGCTGTTGAACCTGCCCGAAGCGGTGGCGATCGATCAGATTCAGGCGCTACGAGACTTGCCCTCTGGAGGTTATGCTCTATTTGCGGCTGAGAATTTCAACGATCGCTTGCAAACCATCTTTCAAAAAACTCAAGGACCCATTCAACGAACCCCCAAAGAGCCTGTCCCTTATCGTCAACCTTTTGCGGCGGCAGCGGTACGTTACACAGCTCTGCAACGTGAGTGGAATTTCCTTCAAGGGCAAAAGCAACTTTGGATGCGGGAACCTGCTTTAAGCCGTTGGCAAAATCAATCAAAAGCCTTAGACCAAGCGCTCCAAGCCCTAGCCGAACGTCCCGGACGCGATCGCTTAAAAACTGCCAAACGAGAATTGACTAACTTCCGGGCTCAATTTAGCAGTTGGATGAATCTATACGCCTTAGAGCATCGTTACCAAGTAGACGCTTGGGAGCACCGCCTAGACACCATCGACACCCTATTAAACTACGGCGATCGCGTGACGCTCAACTCAACACCCAACCGCTCTGCTAATAGGTAAACCCATTACTCCCAGGATTGACTGAGGAGCAAAAGCTTGGTTTCAACTGAGGGGCAAGGCGATCGCAAACTTCGTTCCTTGACCGGGTTCAGAGGTGAAACTCAAATGGCCTGCGTGTTTTTCTTCCACAATTTGCCGAGCGATCGACAACCCTAAGCCTGTACCTTTACCCACGGCTTTGGTCGTGAAGAATGTCTGAAAAGCTCTTGGCTGCAACTCTGGCGGCATCCCCACTCCGTTGTCAGAAATATAAACAACAATCTGCTGATTAACTAAAACGGTTTGAATCAAGATCTGAGGTGTAGCGGGCAGCGCTTCCTCCAAAGCATCAATTGCATTAGCCAGAATGTTCATAAACACTTGGTTGAGTAGCCCTAAATAACATTCCACCGGAGGTAACTCCCCATAGTGCTTAACCACCTCAATGGCAGGACGGTGATGCTCCTTACCCGCTACTCGCACACTCCCAGCCTTCAACCGGTGGCGCAAAATCGTTAAGGTGCTCTCTAAGCCATCATGTAAATCAGCTCGCATTTTCACGGTGGCATCCGAGCGAGAAAAAGTTCTCAAAGAAATTGAGATGTCTTTAATTCTCTCTGTACTCAACTTCATAGAATGGAGCAGCTTTGGCAAATCCTCTAATGCAAACTCAACGTCAATATCGCCTAAGGTTTGCTTCAACTGCAAAGCCGCTTCAGGACAAGCCTGCTGATAAAACTCAATAACCTTCGTGATCTCAGTGACATACTCAAACGCTGGTGCCAAGTTGCTGACAATACAGCCAATGGGATTGTTCAGTTCGTGAGCAATGCCCGCGACTAGTTGCCCCAAGGCAGACATTTTTTCGCTCTGCACCAGTTGCACTTGGGAACGTTGCAAATCTTGTAAAGCATTAGAGAGTTCAGCAGTTCGCTCTGTTACCCGCGCTTCTAGCACTTCTGTCGAGTGCTGAAGTTGAGCATTTTTTTCTTCTAAAGCTTTCGTCAGTTGCCGCAGTTGTAAATGAGTATTGACCCTAGCCATCACCTCCTGCTCTTCAAAGGGTTTGGTGATGTAGTCTACTGCCCCTAATGACAGGCCCTTCACTTTGCTCTCACTATCCGCCAGAGCCGTCATAAAAATTACGGGAATCGCTTGGGTAGACGGATCAGCTTTCAAGCGAGTACAAGTTTCAAAGCCATCTATCCCTGGCATTTGAATATCTAGCAAAATGAGTTCGGGTAATTGTTGCTGAGCAATATTAATGGCGCTGACTCCATCCATTGCTACCCGCACTTTTAGACCTACTTGTTTGAGTGCTTGAGACAACACCGACAAGTTGGTGGAGTTGTCATCCACAATCAAAATGAATCCGGTCGATTGGTCATACATAGCTGATAAGCAGTGTTTGTTAAAAGTGAAGCTGTTAAAGCGGCAAAATGAATTTAAGTCAGCAGTCTGGGGCATCACTCTGGCAGAAACTGCTTGAGCAAAGTCGTGAGTGCGTTTAGTTCACAGCCTTCAGCTAGCTCCGCTACTTTGCGGGCAAAGGGAACCAGTTGAGAATCGGCCTGTTCTAGTCGCTGAGCTGTCTCTACAATGCCGTCCAGATCTCCCATCGCTAACAGTTGGTGTAAGTGTTGCAATTCTTCTGCGGCTGGGAGTTTCCAGGTTGAATCTATACTCTCCGCTGGATCGACGGTTGCACCTAGCTGCTCCAGCTTATGGTCATAAATCCATTCCAGTTCTAGGTAGTGTTGTATCCATTGCAATAAGGTTTCAGTCTGAATCGGCTTGGGTAAAAATTCATTGGCACCCGCTGTCACGCTTCTATATTCATCCGTCTCAAAAGCACTCGCGGAAGAAGCAATCACAGCCGTATTTCTGAACTGAGAGAGCTGCCGTAAATGTCTCAGCATTTCAAAGCCATCCATGACTGGCATAACTAAGTCGGTGACGATCAGGTCAGGACGTATAGCAACTGCTGTATCTAATCCTTCTTGGCCATTGTTTGCTTCAATCACCTCGAAACCGATTGGTTCTAGTAGACTCGCTAAAACAGAACGATTTTCCCAGCGATCGTCAATAACTAGGATTTTGCGTCTGGCTCCCTGATAACCTACAATCGTGCCTTGCTGAGCTGTCCTAGAAGCAACAGCCCAATTTTTAGCTTCGGGCAGATCTGCATCGAACCAAAATTTGCTGCCTCGGCCAAAGTTGCTTTGTACTTCCAGGCTGCTACCCATCAATCCCACAATTTTTTGGCTGATTGCCAAGCCTAGCCCAGTTCCTTCAGATTGTTTCCTAATATCTCCCACTTGCTCGAAGGGTAGGAAGATTTTCTTCACTTGCTCTGGCGTCATCCCTACGCCTGTGTCTTCTACGAGGAAGCGAATTCGCCAAGGAGAGGCATCTGTCTCGAGTTTGGCCTTCTGGCTATTGGTTCCTGGTATGGCTTGCACTTCCACCCGAAAAGTCACCTTGCCGCTATCAGTAAACTTGATGGCATTTCCCAGCAGGTTGATCAGTACTTGGCGTAGTCGCTTTTCATCAGCTCGAATCCCAGTTGGCAACTCTACATCTGGCTGATAGACAAAGGCGATCTGTTTTTGCTCTGCCCGAATCCGACAAATTTCGGCAATGCCTTGGAGGAAGGACGGAAAATGGAATTCGCTATGACTCAAATCCATTTTTCGAGCTTCAATTTTGGCTAAATCAAGGATGTCGTTGATTAGCATCAACAAGTGAGAGCCACACTGATGAATGATGCTGATGCCTTTACGCCCCTTATCGGTCATGGATTCGGTGCGCTGGAGGATTTGGGTGTAGCCGAGAATGCCATTGAGGGGAGTGCGTAGCTCGTGGCTCATGTTGGTGAGGAACTCGCTCTTGGCTTTGTTGGCGCTATCGGCGACTTCTTTGGCATTTTTAAGTTCTGCGGTGCGTTCTTCCACCCGCTGTTCTAGGGCTTGGTTGGTGTTTTCTAGCGCTGTAAAGGAGTCTCGTAGTTGTTGGGCCATGCGATTGAAAGATTGAGCCAGAACAGTAAGTTCTTTGACTCCAGAAACCTCGATTTTTTGGTCAAGTTCACCCTGGGCGATCGCCTCTGAAGCTTGACTGAGTCGCAAAATCGGTCGGGTGATCCAGCGAGAGGTATAGATCCCTAGGAGCGTAGCCAACCCCAACGCACCAAGGCAAAGCCAAATCGTGTTGATAGTATTGGCATTGATTTGGCCCATGAAATCTGATTCGGGCATAGCAACCACGACGAGCCAATCTAAGCCCCACTCATCCTGCCAACGGTTCACTTGGACAAACTGACGCTGGCCGTTTACTCGGAAGTCTAGCTGATGCTGATTTTGAATTGTTTTCAGGTCACCAAAGCGATTACCTAAATATTTAGAGGTGGCTTGAATGAGAGTGTCCGGGCTTTCTACACCTCTTAGTCTTTGCGGCTTCTCATTCACCACGGAGAAGACAGGGCGATCGCTAGAACTCGCAACCAAAAAGCCATCACGCTCCAAAATAAAAATTTTGCTGGACTGGCTGACTTGGATTTGTCGTAGGAAATCTCCAATTTGAGATAACCGCTGCTCTACGCCAACACTACCAATCAGCTGGCCCGTTTTGTCATAAATCGGACGACTGGTCGCGATCGACAGGGGATACGAGTTAGTTTCCCATTGGTAAATTTCACTCCATCCTGGCTTACCCGTTTCAACGCCTTTGGCATACCAACCTTCTTTTTGATATTGGTAATCTTTAGTGCCCGGAAAGGATTGGACTGGTTGACCCTGGTCATTCGTCGCATAGTTATACAGGTCTGTGCTGCCGTAGCGCTTTGGCAAAACTAGACTGATATCGGGGTTGCCATGCTTCGGAATTGAAGACTCGCGATAGTAACCAGAGGCGATAAATTCTCCTGTTTTAGAACCGTACAGAATGTAGCCAACGTTATAAATTTTTACCTGTTTAGAGAAAAATTGCGACAAGCGATCAGCGTCTGCTGGATTCAGCAAACCTAGATCAATTTGTTCGCCATCGATTTGAGTCAGATACCGAGTGGTGGCTGCATAGTTATCGAGGTGCTGATTGACGCGATTACTTACCTCTGTTTCTAAACGGGTTGCCAACTCATTCACCGCCTTTTGTCCGTTTCGCAGTGATAAGTACCCTGTCAGCCCCACCGCTACAAAAATCTGTAGGATGAATGGAACTATCAGAACTGTCCTGAGCGGAACTTTTCCAGAGGCCTTAACTACGACATTAGGTATAGAATCAGACAACATAGCTCAGTGACCACTGAAGTCAGGATGTGTTTCTATAGTTCCCACCCTGTCAAAAAACATCCTCACAATTAAGAAAATCTGTATTTATTGTTACTTTCTAGTTTTGAGAAAACCTGTGGCCTGACCGTTTTACCCAAAGCTTAGACTTCCTTTCATAATCATGTCCGATCAAGCGGATATCCGAATTTGTTTTGTCGGAGACTCCTTCGTCAATGGCACTGGCGACCCAGAATGCCTAGGTTGGACGGGTAGAATCTGCGCTGCGGCTATTCATAATAACTACAACGTCACTTACTACAACCTAGGGATTCGGCGTGAAACTAGTGCGGATATTCGCGATCGCTGGCAGCAAGAAGTAGAGCGTCGTCTTCCAGCAAGTTGCGATCGCCGAGTTGTGTTTTCGTTTGGGGTGAACGATACCACGATCGAAGATGGCAAGCCGCGCGTTGACCCCAATGATTCGATCAAAAATGCGCGTCAGATTTTGACTGAAGCACGGCGATCGCTGCCTGTGTTGATGGTAGGGCCACCCCCTGTGGCTGATGCTGAGCAAAACCGAAGAATTAGTAACCTGTCAGGGCAGTTAGGTGCGCTTTGTCAGGGGCTTGAGGTGCCGTTTTTGAAAATCGCGGGTCCGTTGCAAGCGTCTCCGGTTTGGGTTGCAGAGGCGATCGCCTCTGATGGAGCGCATCCGAGAGCGGCGGGTTATGTGGAGTTGGCGGAGTTGGTGCAGAATTGGTCGGCTTGGCGGGGTTGGTTTCCTAATCGGGGCTAAACATTTGTTTGTGACACGCTTCTCTGTGACACGCTCCTGATCTCTGAACCCGAGCCTTGGGGGAGAATCCCCCAAACCCCCGATTGAGGGACGGCTGCGTCCCCCAAACCCCCGATTGAGGGACGGCTGCGTCCCCCAAACCCCCTCCAGAGTGCAAGACTGTCTCAAGCTAGACTTAGTTTTCTTGGGTTGATCCGAAACGGTAGCCTCGACCGTAAACGGTGTGGATGAGGGGGGTTTCGTTTTCGGCTTCGATTTTGCGGCGGAGGAGGCGAATCTGAGCGGCCAGGACGTTGCTGCCTGGTTTTTGGTCGGTGTCACCCCAGAGATATTCGTGGATTTGTTGGTGGGTGAGCAATTGACCGGGTTGCCGCATCAGGTATTCCAGCAATTGGCTTTCTTTCTCGGAGAGATCAATCGAGCGACCTTGGCGGTAGGCTAGCTGGTTTTCGCGATCGAGTTCTAGGTCTTCGACTCGCAGGCGGGAGGGTGCGGTGGTAGGCTCTATGGTGGCGGGGCGACGAAGTAGAGCCCGTACGCGAGCTAGCAGTTCTCGCAGTTCAAAGGGTTTGATTAGATAGTCATCGGCTCCTGCATCTAAGCCTTGGACGCGATCGTCTAGGGTGTCTTTGGCAGTAAGGAATAAAACTGGGGTGGTGTCGCCTTGCGATCGCAACTTCTGGCAAATCTCTAAGCCCGTTTGCTGTGGCAACATCCAGTCCAGAATCAGCAAATCGTAGTGCCCCTGCGTTGCCAAATTTCCTCCCGCGGCTCCGTCATAGGCTACATCAACACCGTATCCTTCTCGTCGCAAAACATGGCTCAGCGGATCGGTAAGTTCTATTTCATCATCTACTAATAGAATTCGCATGAGCAACCAACGGCAATTCGCGATCAGCTTTCAGCTATTATTATCCTGCTGACCGCTGCACGCTGAACGTTTCTATGATTACCGTCGCATTACCGAAAGGTGCCCTGCTCAAGGATGCTATCCGTCTGCTGCAATCGGTTGGACTCGATTTTAGTGCTTTTCTCGACTCGGCCAATCGCCAATTGCAAATTTCAGACCCAACAAACACCGCCAAAGCGCTACTGGTCCGGGCGCAGGATGTTCCGGTGTATGTGGAGTATGGGCAGGCGCACTTAGGCATTGTGGGTTATGACGTGCTACGTGAGAAAAAGCCGCAGGTGGCTCAACTAATTGACTTGAAGTTTGGCTATTGCCGCCTCTCGGTAGCGGTGAAAGCAGCGAGTCCTTACCGTTCGGCTTTGGAATTGTCACCTAACAGCCGGGTTGCGTCTAAGTTTGTCCACTGCGCCCACGATTATTTCCAAAGTTTAGATTTGCCCGTAGAGATCATTCCGCTGTACGGTTCGGTAGAGCTAGGACCGATTACAGGCATGTCTGAGGCGATCGTAGATTTGGTTTCTAGTGGCAAGACGCTGCGCGAAAACGGCTTAATTGAAACTGATATTTTGTTTGAGAGTACCGCCCGACTGATCGCCCATCCTCTCAGCTACCGCACCAATACAGGCAACCTCCACGATTGGATTGAGAAGTTGCGGGCTGCCAGCTTAGTTAGCGCTTAGCCTCTGGGTTCATTGCCTCGGCTAAATTTGTGGCAGGCTCGACCGCGCTACATTGGAGGGACTTGCCCTTTTCTGGAACTTAACGTTTAGGTCTTAGCATGGCTGGTTCATTGCCTCGGACGGAACAGCGGCGATCGCGCGAAAATGACTGGCGGCTGTTTCTCAGATTAGTGCCTTATGCTCGGCGCAGTGGTCGCTTGCTTGCCACCTCTACGGTGCTTTTGGTGCCGCTGGCGATCGCGGGAGCCATTCAACCCATCATTATTGGGCAGGCGATTTCCTTTATTAAGCAAGAACCAGCAACTTTTGATTTTCTGCAAAACCAGCCACTTCTGGATGGCATCAATATCCTGGCGGGTTTGCTGCTCCTGACGATTGTGGTGCGCCTGGTTTTGGACTCGATCCAAGGCTATTTAGTGCAGAACTTGGGCCAGCAGATTACGGCTGATATCCGGAATGACCTGTTCGATCATGTCACATCGTTAGCGGTGCGCTTCTTTGATCGCACTCCCGTAGGTCGCTTAATCACCCGTCTTACTAGCGACGTGGAAGCCTTGGGTGACGTGTTTGCCACTGGAGCCGTCGGCATTGTCAGCGATCTGTTCAATATGGTCGCGATCGCGATCGCCATGTTCAGCTTGCAATGGCAACTAGCAGCAATTTTGGTGGTGATGCTGTTGCCTGTGACAGGACTAATTATTTACTTCCAGAAAGAGTATCGCCAAGCCAACTACAAAGCCCGGGAAGAACTCTCAGCCCTCAACTCCACCCTACAAGAAAATATTGTCGGCATCGGCGTGGTGCAACTGTTCCGCCGAGAAAAATTCAACTCGGAGCTGTTCCGCAATATTAACCAGCGATACGTCAAAGAAGTCGATCGCACCATTTTTTACGACTCGGCAGTTTCGGCCACCTTGGAATGGGTCTCACTCGTGGCGATCGCGGCAGTGCTTTGGTTGGGTGGCACCTTGATTCTCCAAGGCAATTTAGCCCTAGGTACGCTTTCAGCTTTCGTGATTTTTGCCCAGCGCCTCTTCGACCCACTGCGACAATTTGCCGAAAAATTCACAGCAATTCAATCGGGTTTTACTGCAGTTGAACGGATTAGCGACATCTTGAATGAACCCATCGAGATTCGCGACCCCGTCGGAGTCACGCCCAAGCTACCGGATGCCGCCACTAAAGGGGAAATTCGCTTCGAGCATGTCTGGTTTGCTTACAAAAATGATGAGTACGTGCTCAAAGATCTGGACTTCACGATTCGTCCTGGAGAGAAAATTGCCCTAGTCGGACCAACAGGAGCCGGGAAAAGCTCGATCATTCGGCTGCTGTGCCGCTTGTATGAACCCACTCAAGGCCGAATTTTGGTCGATGGCATTGACGTTCGGAATTTGCCTCAACACGAGTTGCGACAGCACATTGGCGTGATTCTGCAAGACGGCTTCCTCTTCGCCGGAGATGTCAAAGGCAATATTTCCCTGGGCGAAGATTACCCCTTTGCAGATATCCAAGATGCCGCCGAGCGAACCAATGTCGCAAAACTAATCGAGCAATTGCCTCAAGGCTACGACACCATTTTGAGGGAACGGGGCACCAACTTATCGGGAGGCCAGAAACAGCTCTTAGCCTTTGCCCGCGTCGCTATTCGGAGCCCTCAAATCTTGGTGCTAGACGAAGCGACTGCTAGTTTAGATGTCAGTACCGAAGCTTTGATTCAAGAAGCACTAGACCGTTTGCTCGTAGGCCGTACCGCCATTATCATCGCTCACCGACTGTCCACCATTCGCAACGTCGATCGCATCTTTGTACTCAAACGTGGCCAGCTAGTAGAATCCGGTAGTCATGATGAATTACTCGAACTCAGCGGTTTATACGCTAGCCTCTACCGACTCCAAATGCTGGAGTCCTAACACTATTGATACTCTTGAAGATTTTGTCTGAGTAATGTGTTCCCTAAGAGTTGAGACGGTGTAGGGAAGTGGGTCGGTGCGGCGGCGATCGATCGCGCTGGGGGAGCAAGAAACTCCAACTCACAGGCCGCAAAAAGCATCAGCTTGGAGTTATAAGTACTAGAACAGGTTACTAGTTCCGCTTCCCAGGTCTTTCCTGGCAGAGATAGGTCTTCTAGGCCAGTCGAGCGCTGGCTAACTGCGGTCGGTTCTAAGGATTGAAGCCAATCCACATCAACCAAATCGTCAATTTGCAAAGGTTCTAGCGCTACCGTAGCGGTCTCAAGCTGAGTGACTGCCCCTGCCTCTACTACAGGCAACCCCAACGAAAGCGAAATGCGCTGAGGGGCAATATCAGATTGGAGAGCGATCGCGAGCATGGCAGTGATTGAAACGGTGCAGCCGAGACAAGCTCCGACTGTTAACCACTGCTCCAATTTCATGTTCATTCTGACTTCCCAATCGCAGGTTGATATCTATTGTAGATACAACACCCGATCCGAGAATTCTGTATTCAAACGCCTTAATTTTGTAAAGTTTTTGCCAGTCTAGCGATCGCGCTTGCGTTACAATGTTTTTTCACTCGCCGAGGGATAGCCCAAACCCTGACGGAGCAAAGGTCAGCAGTCATCTAACCTCGGTGTTTCCGGCTCTGCTTTTCTGCTTCACCGATGAGCCAGTAACCATAGGAAGTGGTAGCAAAGAAGGTAATCAACAAGAGCCAGTTGGTCGAATTAAATGCGAAGTCCATAGGATTTTCCTAGAGTTTAAGTTTCGGAGAGAACGACCGCTCATTGCAGTAATGTCTGTAAGCCTGCTACTCATCGTTAAGCAAAGTTAACTGCCTCAGTCTTTTCTCGACCTGCCTCTAACAGGTATTCGCCTGCAACACCCAAAAAGTCTAGGCTGACGGGTGCAACTAGCATGACTGCTTCTAGGATTAACTCCACAAATAGCCGTTTCCAATGCTTACGTTGCAATTTCATGGCCTACCTACCTTCTGGGGGTTAGAGTGGGTGGGAGGAGAGCAGGCTTGAGAAGATCGTTATCTGCATCAAGTTGGGTTCATAGTAAAAATTCCAGCTCTGGGTTAAATGCGAGCCTTTACTGAAATCTTTGTCTCCCCCAAATTAGCTCCAGTAAAATCACGAGCCGTATTCTCCGCAGCCTTCACTCAAGAAAAATACCAAAGGCGATCGCTATTACTGAAATACCTTGGATAGCGAAGCCCTTAATTAAGACAACAAATGGGCTGCCAGAATTCCGCCTACAAAACCAAACAAATGCCCCAGCCAAGACACACCACGGCGTGAGGGCAAAATGCCCCAAATCAAACCACCATAAAACAGGCCCACAAACAGCGAAACCATACCAGTCCAAAGACTGCGCTCAAAGTAGCCATATAAAAGTAAAAACCCCAAGTAACCAAAGATTAAGCCACTCGCTCCTAGATGCACTGAGCGGGTGGCACCAAACAGCCAAACTCCCAACCCACTGACGAGAACCGTTACGGCACTCACCACAAAGAAGTAGTGAACATCTTGGAGCATCACCAGCCAACCTAGAGTCACAAGGGGCATGCTGTTAGCCGCTAAGTGCTTAAAACTGCCATGCAAGAACGGAGCTAGAATAATGCCACTTAGTCCTCTGAGGCTACGGGGTCGAATGCCAAACCGATTCAGGGCTCCTTGAAAGATCAAAAAGTCAATAATTTCCAAGGCCCAAATTAACAGCAGTAGCCCCCCCAGAATGGTGGCTTGAGTTTCAAAGTTCTGTTCTAAGTCAGGCAGTTGTTCTGAGATTTGATTAATCTCCTGCGCCCAGGCTGGAAGATTGGTGTCAGTAGTAATTAAGTTCAGTTTTAATTCCATGCCATCCGCTGCCACTCTACCTCTCCATAGGTTCTACTAATATCCCGCCACGTTAATTTCGTACCTAGGGCTGCTGTGCGCAATGTAGCCCTGCAAACTTAATCTGGTTCAGGGTTAGGGAACTCCGCCTATCGACCAATTTCCTTAGGTGGAAGAAAACAGAAACCAGCCAAGCTAAAGTGTATTCAACAAGGGAACGGGAAGCGAGCCCAGTCCTCCTCTTACTAGATACTCAGTTAGCCAGATTTCTCCAATACAAAACTTATTAGCCTCTAGACGCCAATCTAGAGGTTATTTTTTGCTTATTTCTGCTGCAACGGGCCGACTGTATCAAAAGAAAAACCCCGGTCCCTACCGAGGTTTTAGAGAGGAGAAAGGTCCGAAATATTAAATGCCCTATTAATTGATACAAGTTCCGTTTGGTCAATTCCTAGACAATTTTCTAAATTGAGTGATTAACATAGAGCTGCCTAGGTTAATCACTCTTACGTCAGAAGTCGATAGATTAGGAAATCGGTGCAGCAAAGCTTTACAGTCTTTTTGTTCTGACTTCGTAACTTCATCCGGATTGACCCACTGAAAATCAGATCCTTAAAGTGAAGATGAAGAATTTACCTAGCCCCGGTTCAGCCTACAGGCTCGGGGTCTTTTTACCAATTGATAATTGATGATTAACCTGTCAGGGAATCCGAGATCAAGCTAACTCCGCAAACGCTGTGATTAAGTTGAAGTAAAATCCCTTAAACAGCGCAAAGAGGTCTTGATAAGTTTTAGAGAGACTAGGAGCAGAGTCGTATTATTGTGTTACCTGGATCGGGGACTGCACCTCATTTAAGCTATCAATTGCTCGGATCACCTGCATTGCTAGCACAGCCGTACCAAAATTGCTCGCTTTATACACTGCTGAAAGCAACACACGACAGTTGAGTACACCTACAATCATTTGTCGCAAAATAGGCGATCGCACATCATCTAGGTAGGCTAATAGATGGGCTTAACTCAACTACTCTGCGCTTTCAGTGCAGAGGTTGAATGGGACTGAAAGCCGAAGTTAACTACTCCACCAAAAAGTTGTCGTTATTCTGATTCGATGGTTGCCGATGGTGCTCCAGATACTCAGCTAGGAGTTCCTTGAACTCCACACTCCATAGGCAATTACCCAAAAATGTTTCCCCAGTAGCGCTTCTCTAACTCTGGGTTACTCCTATTGCAGATGTTGCAGAGGACGCGAAGGTCTACGTTGAAGCCGTTTGACGATTTTACTCATCAATTTCGACGGAGGATGCGCAATGTGTAGATGAACGTGCTCCTAACTAACTGCTCCTTTCAGAATCTTGATGTCCTCCGCATCGCAGATTTGAATGATCAGTTCTCGACGCCGTTTCTGAATCTCGCCTTTGAGGAAGTGGTAGAGGTATTTGGCGACCCAGACAAAGTGAACCTTGAATCAGGTAACACTGTGACTTCCTTTTCGTTGTTCAGCCACGACATTTTACATCAAAGCTACCGTCTTTAGGAAACGTCAGATCTGGCCCAGGATTGTGTAGGAGCTAAGGCTTCTCACTAAAGTGGGCAATTTTGGACTAGCGTCTTGAAACAATAAGAGGTCACTTATGACGATATTCCTTGTGCGATCGTTTGCTGAGCATAACTTTCGTGCACCAATCGAGATATTCAATACCTCAATGTTTTAGAAAAGGTAGTAGTTTCATATAATCTTTTCGATATCCTAGATTCAAATCCTAGATCTTTGAATTTTTCATGAAGTACTACAAGGCTAGTTGATAAAAATATATAGTATTACCAAGTAAATCAGAAGGAATACTGAGAAACAAAGCTTTGGTTAAGCAAATTTTCAGTTTATAGGATTAGTGATTTAAGAAACAGCTTCTTAAGTTTCTTAGAAGATCTACACCTTCCTTCAACTAGTGAAATGAAGGTAAGAGGGTTTGAGAGCTTTGCTCAAGAGTACAAGATGTACTTATGAGGATAGAAAATGCTATGGCCGGAAGTATTTTATTAGAAGCAGTGCACTATTCCTGTCGGTGAGGTGATCTCTATTTCCCATTTGACTCTCTTGCTCAGGGAAAGACGAATGGGTATGCTTCCGGTAATTTCTTGAATCCTCATAGCAATTCGTGTCCTAGTCCAAAGTTGTTTTGATATAAAAGGGTATCTGTTATGTCTGTATCGGAGCCACAGGTTACTATTCTCGTAGTACAACGTGAGCGTTTCAGTTTAACTCAGCGCTCTTTAGAGAGCATTTATGCAAACACAACCATTCCCTTCAAATTAATTTATGTAGACGGAAAGTCTCCCCGTCCTATTAAGGATTACCTGGAAGACCAAGCTAAGCAGAAAGGATTCTGTTTAATCCGCGAAGAAAAGCTGCTTGCTCCTAATCAAGCCCGAAACCTGGGCTTAGCCAAGGTGGATACTAAGTATGTTGTCATCATGGACAATGACGTTTTGGTGACACCAGGTTGGCTAAAAAATTTAGTGAAGTGTGCAGATGAAACAGGGGCTTGGGTTGTAGGACCAACATATCTTCAGGGAGAAATAGAAGATCAAGTCATCCACATGGCCGGTGGTTTAGCCCACTATAAGCAAGCAGGTGAGCGACGCATTTTCTTTGAGCAACATAGTCTCGCAGGCAAAAAGTTACCAGAAGTTCGTTCTCTGCTAAAGCGTTCACCAACCGAACTTGTAGAATTCCATTGCCTTTTAATTCGGGTTGAAGCTTTTGAGCAGCTTGGTCTATTTGATGAGAAACTACTAAGCTCGCCAGAGCATGTTGACCTCTGTCTTTCAGTGCGTGAGCTAGGACAAAGTGTGTACTTCGAGCCAAATGCAATTGTGAGCTACGTCCTGCCAGTTTCATTTAAGTGGTATGACCTGCCCCTGTACTTCTTGCGCTGGAATGATGTATGGAATAGAACCAGTCTTGAGCATTTTCGAAAAAAGAGAAATTTGTTGGAAAATGATCCCTTTATTGCCGGGCATTATCGATGGTTAACTCGCCATCGGCTTATACTTTTTAGACCCATTCGTAAATTTATTCAGCGCTTGTTTCCTAATAGAAGCGGTCTCAAGGTTGTACAACTACTAGACACAATCGCCAGCTATCTTTTCGTAGATGAAGTTAGAAATAAAACTAAATCCTCTGCCAATGATATGGCCTCAACCAGCGAGACAAGTGCTCGTTCTCCCGTCACGCTCAGCTAAGATCTTGGATCTTGTTTTGACTTAGGGTAGGGTTTGCTTAAGAGCCGTAGTTCAGGCGTGCCTGAACTACGGCTCAGCCAAGTTAAGACAAATAATTCTCGGAGGTTTAAGTTAGAGACTGACGTGCCAGCTAGGTACATTACCCATAAAATCTCCCCTTCTCAAGAAATATATGACCAGCATTGAGGCTACAGGAAGCTTTTTGAACCAAGATGTACCCGAGTGTTTTACTAAACTCAAATAAAGCCTGAACTCTTTGTAGCGAGGCTCAGGAATTGTTTTAAACTCATAATAAATCTGCTCCCATAGGTTGAATTCGTTTTGATAATTTTGAGATAAAAATTGAAATAAACGCTTCAAATGCTCTAGGTTTCTTTCTTTTTTGACGCCATAAAAATTATTTTTTCCATGTACTCTATATTTAACTAGAGACTGGGATAGGTAAAACTTCCTGGCTCCTACAATTGAAGCCCCAAATACCAAACAATCATCTGCACGGGTTCGCCAATCCTCTAAATAAGGAATGGGCAAAATCTTTTCAAGCGTAGCTCTACTCATTGATAAAGTTGAAGTGGGGGAACCCAGCCATCTTCTACGGTGAAGAGTTGAAATGGCAGAACACCCTAAATCACGATCGCGTTCATAATAAAACACGAATTGGGTCTCTCCGCCAAAGCGCTCAAACGCACAGAACAAAAAATCACACTTTTCGTTCTGCTCGTAAAACTTTAATCCTTCTTCAATGTAGTTTTCTTCGTAAATATCATCGGCATCCAAGAAAAATATGATGTCACCTGTGGACACCTCAAATCCTACATTAAAACACGAAAGTTGTCCTTGATTTTTATCTTTCAGGACTAACTTAATATTATTATGATTCAAAAAACTATTTTGTAGGAGTTGCTGAGAATTATCGGTTGAACAATCATCCACAACAATAATTTCATCAACTTTTCTGGATTGTTTTAGAACACTTTCTATAGCGTTTATCAAATACTGTTGATAATTGTAATTACTAATCAAAACAGAGATTTTCATGAGAAACAATTTAATTGCTTGACCCAAAAAGCTTGCTCTCTTCGTAATTGACTGACTTAAATATTATGAGATTGGAAAAACATTCTGCAAAATTTTTTTAGCTTTTTTTCTCGCCCGCAAAATCAATCCAGGTTGGGAAACTTCTGCAAGCCTCCTTTGTATTAATCTGTCTGTTTGTGCATCCCGAATCAAAAACTCTGGATGCTTAAGCGGAAAAATCATTTCTTCAAGGGAAACTTTAGCACGCCAGTCATCACTGTTTCTGGTGTTAGTTGCTTCAGGACCAAACCCAATATTTCTGATCATGTTGCTATTAGGGAGAATGCTAAGACCACTTTGAATCCAGCAGGCGAATCGCCACTGATAGTCCCATGTCGCTCTATACTTACCATCTACACAGGATTGAAAAACTTTGGTCCAGAACTTCACAGTTTCTGGATCTTGAAGTAAATCTGTCAACCAGTCCGAATCTCGAATTTCTGGCCACAGTTCCATATCGATATCTGAAAACTGGAGCCAAGCACGACGCCACGAAGCCCATCCCCAACAACTGCCGTAACGAGAAAAGCGGTAGCTATATCCGCCTCGCTCACTTTTAACTTGTTGGTTATTTCCAGAAATAGTCATAACCCGCTCATCGTCCCGGTATCGTTCGAGAAGATCTTGACAGAAACGGAAAAATGTTGGGCTTGGTAAAGTGTCATCCTCTAAGATGATCGCTTCCTCTACCGTTTGAAAAGCCCAATTTAAACCTGTTGTAAATCTCTCTCTTAAACCTAGATTAGTGTCAGAGTAGTTTTTCAGAACTTCACAATTCCAATCAACTTGATCGACAATAGCGCGAGTCAAGGCACATTGCTCTGCTTCCTCCGGACGATTGTTCCGAGGACCATCCGCAATCACCAAGAGTTTGGGCGGCTTCGCTTGACGAATGACTTCAAAAACTTTTTCACTAGTATTGGGCCGCTTGAAGATAATAAAGACAACTGGAGTTGTTAACTGCCAATCCATTAAGTCGCTCCTCACAGTTTTCGATCGCTACAAAATAAGTTTTTCAAGGCCTAATTCTTTAAAGTTAGCTATTCTAACCTTTAGATTACTGCCATATAGTTCGTAACGTAAACTGCTTTACTGAAATACATTCACGCAACTCTCAATCAATATTTTTCCATTGAAATTTGAACTCACGTACCATAATCTATACTTGGAGTTTTTTGCAGTTAAGCCCTAACTCCCACATTTATGGGGGTTTTAGTCATGCCAAAGTATTCGCTTTGCTCAGTCCGCAGTTTATCGCCCAGTCTTCCTCTAGGTAGCTCAATGTCGTCGTAGGTGAGCGCTTGGTCTTTGGGCACATCCCGCTTCAAACGGCAGCCTTCGGCCAAGCCCATTGGTAAGAGGTTTTGGGCTTGGGTAACATCGGAGTTCTCGCACTGGCCGTAGGTCATGTAGAAGCCAATGCCATCCAGGGTTTCTCCCGCTTTCAGGTCAATCTTGGCAGTGGTAACCACATCCACGACAGGACTGCCCAAAGGAGCCATGACGGGATCTTGGAACAGCACGGCGCGAGCCACCGAGAGAGGAACTTCAAAGTGGCAGAGGTGGTAGGGCGTGTAGAAACTGTAGAGAGGGCCTTCACCCAACTTGTACAGGTTTAGGTAGTGCTGCTGTTTGGGGTCATCGTGGGTGCCGAAGACAAACACTCCTGGGCCTGGTTTAGTGCCAACTACATAGTCCACAATGCCGCCCAGCTCTTTCAGTTGATCTACGTCGTACATGTGGGTCATTTCATCAACATGACCAGTGTAGTCGTAGCCCAACATACCCCGCTTGGCAACTTTCATGCTCGTTGCGTTGGCAACGATCGCCTGCTCAAAGGAGATCTTGCTCCCATCGGCGAAACTAGTCACCATATGAGCTTTTTGGCCCCAACGCTTGGCAAACCCTTCTTGAGTGGTGGGGTTGCGGTAGGGGTCTTGCAAACCTTTGATGTTGCCGCACAGCAGGGGAGTTAAGCCAATGCTCTTGACGAAGCGGTACAGGTTCATCTGCACGCCTGGTTGGTCGCCATCACAGGCGGAGAGAATCACACCTTCCCGGTCAGCATAGACTTTGAGGATGGGGCCGATGGTGCCGTCGAGCTCGGCATTCATCAAGATCACATGCTTGTGGTGGGCGATCGCTTCCAGCACCACTTGAGCGCCAAATTCGATCGTGCCTGTAACTTCGACGAGTGCGTCAATACCTTCGGCTTGGCACAACAGCATCGCGTCATCAGTAACCGCATACTGACCTTGGGCGATCGCAGCCTCTAAATCAGCGACCGTGTTCACCACACGAACATCGGTGATGCCTGCTTCGGTGTAAGCCCGTTTGGCTCCATCCAGGTTGCGGTTAAAGATGGCGACCAACTCCATTCCTGGTACCGAGTTAGCAATTTGGTTGGCAATGCCTCGGCCCATGAATCCAGCGCCGATCATGCCGACTCGGACGGGGTTGCCTGCTTCAGCGCGGGCTTGTAACGCGCGATCGACAATAATCATGCCTGTGCTCCTACCATTACCGTTTCAAACAAGGGCCAAGATTGGTCTTTTTCCGAAATTTCTGTGACGGGCAAAGGCCATGCAATTTTGAAAAATGGGTCGTTATACCGCAAACCCCGCTCGTAGCCAGGAGTGTAGAATTCTCCTACTTGGTAAATTACTTCTGCCCCATCAGTCAGCGCCTGATAGCCGTGAGCAAACATTTCAGGCACATACAGCGCCCGACGGTTTTCTGCGGTTAGCTCAATGCCAAAGTGTACCAAATAGGTGGGAGAGTCTGGACGCATATCAATGATCACGTCATAGATTCCCCCCTGGGTGCAGCGAATCAGTTTGGTTTCAGCGGCGGGAGGAGTTTGATAATGCATCCCGCGCAACGTCCCCTGCTTATGGTTGTAGGAGAGATTGCACTGTGCCACAGTGGGCTTGAGGCCGTGGTCTTCAAACTCTTTGGCACAGAAGGTACGAGCAAAGAAACCGCGATGGTCGTTGCGGTGTTCTAGGTCAATGACAAAGGCACCCTTGAGTGGCGTTTCGGTGAATAGCATTACTGTCTCCAGAAGAAATCTTGGTCAATTTGCTGCGTCCGCAGGAGATATTCCAACTGTTTTAGGCGGGTGAAGCCTCTAGATAGGAAGGTGGCTTCATCCATGTCGATTTGGTCAAACAAATCAAACAATTGTTGAGCACCGCGTCGGGCATCCCACTCACACTTAAAGCCAGGCAGGATGGTGTTGATCTTCTCGAAAGAAACGCGATAGCTGCGATTATCCGCCACATTCGCGCCGAAGCTGAGCTGACATCCAGTAAAGATATCCGCAACGATTTCCGCAATCTCTTTGACGCGATAGTTATGCGCCGTATCCCCAACGTTGAAGATTTGGTTGTGGATAATATCGCGGGGAGCTTCCAGGACGCAGAGAAGAGCTTTAGCAATATCTAAAGCGTGAACCAAAGGCCGCCAAGGAGTCCCATCGCTGATCATCTTGATCTCTTTGGTCGTCCAAGCCAGACCCGCCAAGTTGTTCAGCACAATGTCGAAGCGCATCCGGGGAGAAGCCCCAAAGGCGGTGGCGTTCCGCATGAAGGTGGGAGAGAAGTTGTCGTCTGCCATCGGCTGCAAGTCACGCTCTACCAAGGTTTTGC
Source organism: Trichocoleus sp. FACHB-262 (assembly GCF_014696035.1). Classification (NCBI taxonomy): domain Bacteria; kingdom Bacillati; phylum Cyanobacteriota; class Cyanophyceae; order Leptolyngbyales; family Trichocoleusaceae; genus Trichocoleus; species Trichocoleus sp. FACHB-262. The sequence goes on from NZ_JACJPK010000017.1 coordinate 414,741, forward strand.
AGATGGCATAAGCGGTTTGTGGATTGACTTCTGACTCCTCCGTGACATCTTGACCCGTTGCCACGCCGTAGACGCTGCAAGAAGACATATAGACAAAGCGGCGCACGCCAGCGGCTTTCGCCAATTCTGCCAGGCGTACCGAGCCTTTGTGGTTGATGTCGTAGGTGATGTTGGGGGAGAGCTGTCCGGTGGGATCGTTGGACAGTTCCGCCATGTGAACGATCGCATCGACGCCTTGCAAATCTTCAGCGGTGATGTGACGAATATCTTTGTTGAGGGTTTTAGCGGTAAGGTCAGTGGCGTTGTAGAGCCAGCCAACTTTGTAATATCCAGTGTCTACCCCAATCACCTCGTGACCGTGCTTCATCAGCAGCGGCGCAAACAGAGAGCCGAGATATCCTTCTGTGCCAGTGACCAATACTTTCATGGGTGTGAAAATCCTATACGCTTAACGCTGCCTGAAGATGTTGCGGTTGAGGAATTTGAGCGGCGATCGCTTTGCCAATTTCTAAAGAAGAGGTGGCTGCCGGAGAAGGAGCATTGCAGACATGGATGGAATTGGGACCAGGGACAATCAGAAAATCATCCACTAGTTTCCCGTCATTCATCAGGGCTTGTGCCCGCACGCCTGCATGGGTAGGAATCAAATCCTCAGAGCGCACTTCCGGAATTAGCTTTTGCAAACTGCGAACAAAGGCAGCTTTACTAAAGGAGCGAATAATCTCCTGGATGCCTTCGTCCGCATGTTTAGCGGCGAGCTTCCAGAAAGCAGGATAAGTCATGACTTCGGCAAAGTCTCGCAAGTCAAAATCGGTTTTCTTGTATCCTTCGCGCTTGAGGCTGAGAACCGCGTTAGGGCCAGCATGGACGGTGCCGTCGATCATCTTGGTGAAGTGAACGCCCAAGAATGGGAACGCTGGGTTCGGTACAGGATAGATCAGCGTTTTAACCAAGTAGCGCTTTTCGGGCACCAGTTCGTAGTACTCACCCCGGAAGGGCACAATCTTAGCTTTCGGATCAGCTTGGCCCATTTTGGCAACGCGATCGCTGTGCAACCCCGCACAATTCACTACAAACCGTGTTTCAAATTCGCCTTGATTGGTTTCGAGCACTTGGCGATCGCCTTTCTGGACAATTTTGGTGACTTTCGTATTCAGCCGCAAGTCACCGCCCTGAAGCCGAATTAGATCGACATACTTGAGGCAAACCTGTTTGTAGTTGACAATACCCGTCGTGGAAACGCGAATCCCAGCGATGCAGCTCACGTGAGGCTCAACTTCCCGGACTTCTTCAGCGCTGATTTTGGTAACGTTCAAGCCATTCTCTAAACCGCGCTGATAAAGATTTTCCAGGCGGGATAGTTCGCTCTCGTCTGTTGCAACAATGACCTTGCCACAAACTTCGTGAGCGATGCCGTGTTCTTGGCAAAACTCCACCATCGAGCGACTGCCATCACGGCAGAATTTCGCCTTAAAGCTGCCTGGTTTGTAATAGATACCAGAGTGGATAACTCCACTATTATTGCCCGTTTGGTGGAAGGCCCAATTACTTTCCTTCTCTAGGACCAAAATCTTGGCATCTGGATATTTGCGGCCTAACGCCATCCCAGTGGAAAGGCCAGCAATACCGCCGCCAATTATCGCGAAATCATACATAAAGCTATTTGCCCCTGAGCTGAGCCTTTAACGTTTGCATCTGTAAGGTAAGGAGTGGCTACCACACTTTCCAAGGAGCCTTACCACTCTTCCACAGCTCTTCTAGATATTGCTTGTCTCGCAACGTATCCATCGGCTGCCAAAAGCCATTGTGTCTATAGGCCGAAAGCTCGCCATCGGAAGCTAACTTCTGAAGCGGCTCTTTTTCCCAAATTGTCGAGTCGCCTGCGATGTAGTCAATCACTTCCGGCTCTAAAACAAAGTAGCCACCGTTGATCCAAGCGCCATCCCCTTCCGGCTTTTCTTGGAAATTTTCGATTTTGTTTTGCTCTGAGCCCAAGCAAATGGCACCAAAACGTCCAGGTGGTTGGGTTGCGGTTAGAGTCGCCAGAGTTTTCTGAGATTTATGGAACTCTACTAACTCCTGAACATTAACATTACTAACGCCGTCGCCATAGGTAAAGCAAAAGGTTTCGTTGCCAATATGCTCTCTCACCCGTCTTAGCCGACCGCCCGTAAGGGTGTCTTCTCCGGTATCTACTAGGGTCACCCGCCAAGGCTCGGCATAGCCACAATGCACGTTCATTTGGTTAAAGCGCATGTCAAACGTGACATCAGACATGTGCAAAAAGTAGTTAGCAAAATATTCTTTAATGACGTAGCCTTTGTAACCGCAACAAATAATGAAGTCGGTGATGCCATGAGCCGAGTAAGTCTTCATAATGTGCCAAAGGATCGGCCGACCGCCAATTTCCACCATTGGTTTAGGCTTAATGGTCGTTTCCTCGCTGAGACGAGTTCCGAGTCCGCCAGCCAAGATCACGGCTTTCATAGGGTAACCCCGTAGTTTTCAAGAAGACCAGTTGGTGCGTTTTTGTGCTTTCACGTAGACCGATGAGCGTTGATACGGGAACACGAACCGAAGCACTATACCTCTGCGTAGTAATACTAACCAAAGGTGAAGCGATCCACTGTAAAAATCTGATAAATCAGGCTAGGGTTTCTGTAAAAACTCAAAGAAACCATTTACATGAGCTTGTGATTCTATGTACAACCTATAAGTAAAGTAGTCGCTCCAACTTGAAACACTGTCACAAGGTGATTGTTGAATGCTAATTGATGCGCGTACCCTGCCTGCAGGCACAACGATTGAGTCTGATGTCTGCATTATTGGTGCTGGACCCGCAGGGATTACACTGGCACGCGAATTTATCGGACAGGACTTTCGAGTTTGTCTACTGGAGAGTGGCGGCGCTGAGCCGGATCAAGCCACGCAGTCCCTTTGCGAAGGGGAGAACAGTGGTGACTTATATCAAGACTTGTGTAAATCGCGCCATCGCCAGTTCGGCGGGACGGCCAATGAATGGCATATCACCATTACGCCAGAAGAAATTGGGGGGCGTTGCGGCCCTTTAGAAGCAATCGATTTTGAAAAGCGGGACGGCATTCCCTATACTGGTTGGCCTTTCGATCGCGCCTACTTAGACCCCTTCTACCAACGGGCTCAGCAGTTCTCTAAGATGGGGCCGTTTGCTTACCAGGCTGAAGACTGGGAAGAAGCCCAAAGTCCTCGCTTGCCTTTTCTCGAAGGTAAGGTAGCGACCGCAATTTATCAATTTACCCTTCGTGGTGTATTTACGCAGGAATACCGGGAAGAGCTGCGACAAGCCGACAATATCACCACTTACCTGAACGCCAATGTGTTGGATATTGAGACCAATGAAGTCGCCAAAACCGTGACTCGTTTGCAAGCTGCTTGTTTAGATGGCGATCGCTTTTGGGTGACAGCAAAACTATTTATTCTGGCTACAGGCGGTATTGAGAATGCTCGTTTAATGCTGCTCGCCGACCAGAATCAGAATGTTGGATTGGGCAATCAAAACGACTTGGTGGGACGATTTTTTATGGATCACCCGGGTCTCAGCTATATGTTTTTCCCTAAGCAACGGCAAATCTTTAACTCCACAGCTTTATACGATCTTCGAAGGGTAAAAGGGTCTGCGATTAAAGGCAAGCTAGTGCTAACTGAAGAGGTCAAACGGCGGGAACACCTGCTGAACAGTGGTGCGTTGATCCACCCCAGACCTAAAGGTTTCCGTTCTCAGGCGGTGAGTTCCCTGAAAACGCTGCTTTCCTCCGCGCGGCAAGCCAAAGTCCCCCCCCAACCTTTCAAACACTTAGGAAATGTTGTTAGCGGAGCTGATGAGCTAGCCCTCTCTGCTTATCGGCGCTTCAGGAAGATTCAGCCAATTCTACCGAATGATATTGAGGGCGGTTGGTCACATCTTCCGAATAAAGAAAAACAATTTGCGTCTTTCCAGATTAGCCAGATGATCGAACAGGCTCCGAATCCGGATAGCCGCGTCATGTTGAGTGATGAGCGCGATCGCCTAGGCCGCAGAAAGGTAAAACTGCACTGGACCTGGCATGAGCTAGATGTCTACAGCGTCAAGCGTACTTACGAAATTCTAGATGCGGAGCTAAGAAGGTCAGGCATTGGCAGATTAGAAAGCGATTGGCAGTTTGAAGGGAAAGACTTAACTGACACTAGTGCCCACCATCACATTGGTACGACCCGCATGCACAATGACCCCAAGCAAGGGGTTGTGGACGAGAATTGTCAAGTGCATGGCATTTCCAACCTGTTTGTCGCAGGTAGTTCTGTGTTCCCCACCGGCGGTTACGTCAACCCCACCCTGACGATTATTGCGTTAGCACTGCGTCTAGCCGACCACGTCAAGCAACAAATGGCTGCCAGAGTCGCCAGTATTAACTAAAGGGCTCCAGAACTTAGTCGGGTAAGTGAAGCTGAGATGCCTGATGGTACCTCAGCAAAACTCCCTATGCATGAAATAGCAGGGTTTCTAAACCGCGATCGATTATCAGTTCTGCGTGATCTCAGGTTGAAACTATGAAGGCTCAATAAAACGTGTTGGGCGATCGCGAAGAAAGAGTAAATTTACACCACACCTACTAGGCATAATCGCGTACGCAAAAGTAGCATGTAGCAGTTAAACAACGCGCTAAACAAACGGGGTTTCAAAAACGTACAGTACAGCAGTTTCAAACTAGCCATACTACAAAATCTTCCGAAGTCGCTGTATCAAATTTACGCGGCAAGCTATAAGGCTGGGTGCAGTCTCCATACATACCAAATTACGAGCTCTAGAGCCTAGCCGCACTGAAACACAGCATCAGATTCTCAGCCATGCTCTTGGATGTGATTGGAGCATCTTGGGTATAGCAGTTAAGCACGTTTAATGATGTGCGTCTTAATAAGTCAAAAGAGAAAATTTTAAGCTTATGGCATCAGGTTCTTGGACAAGGGCAAATAGTGCAGCCACTTCAGCAGGGCAGGCCGGGGCCCCTCTTTACCAATCTTTTATTTGACGCGGCCCTTCACCTCAAGCAAAACCCAGATTTCAAAGCAGCCCTAGGCACTAATCAATTCACCCTGATTGTCTAATCCGGTCAGTCTGATGTAGCCCTTCTGAGCTAGCGATTTGGGGAGCACTACCATCCTCGTTGCAATTTTTTACTCGTCCTAGATAGCTGCTGTTTGCTCTACAACCTCCCCTGCTGCTAGAGGGACAAGCAGTCACGACTCAACTTTGCAGATTTTGGAGAAATTCTATGCCACCTATTCGGATCGAAGCTGAAACCATGTCCTTGAGTACCTACCGGATTGAGGCGAATAGCAGTGCCTCTGGAGGGTCTCTGATCAGCTTGGTCGCTGGAGATAGTGCCGAAGTCGGGACTGCTTCCTTTACCTTTGGTGGCCCCGCAGGTCTCTACGACATTGTGATCGGCTATTACGACGAAACGGATGGCACCAGCAGCGCTTCTGTCTATCAAGAAGGAACATTGCTAAGTTCTTGGAGCTTTAACAAGAATTTAGGCAGTGGCTCAGCTACTAATCAAACTCGTACTCAGCGCACCATTGCTACAGGGGCCACCATCAATTCGGGTGAAACTTTTCTCATTCGAGCAGCAGAGAGTAGTGGCGAACCTGCACGCATTGACTACATCGAATTCATCCCCATCATACCCCCTGCCGATACAACCGCTCCCACTGCTAGCTTGACCGCAACGAATATCACCACTGCTGACAGCACGACTTACCAGTTCACGGTTACTTATGCCGACAACGCTGGAGTGGCGATCGCTAGCTTAGACTCTAGTGACATCCGCGTCATTGGCCCTAATAACTTTGACCAAATCGCCACCTTGATCAATGTGAGTGTCAACAGGGACGGCACCCCCCGCACAGCCACTTACCAAATTACTGCTCCGGGTGGCACTTGGGACTTAGCCGATAACGGCACCTACAGCGTCTCCATGCGAGCGAACCAAGTGCAGGATATCAATGGTAACTGGGTTGCCAGTGGCGCGATCGGCAGTTTTCAGACCAACATTGCGGCTCCACCACCACCTCCATCCGCAGAACCCAACTTTACTCCCATTCGCATCGAAGCTGAAAGTATGGCCTTGAATACTTTTCGCATCGAAAACAACAGCTCCGCATCCGGTGGTAGCATTATCAGCCTGGTAGTGGGTGCATCCAGCGAAACAGGAACTGCCTCCTTCAACTTCAACGGTCCTTCCGGGTTATATGACGTGGTAATTGGCTACCATGACGAGAGCGATGGCAGCAGCACAGTCAGCGTCAGCAAGCAAGGTACAGCAATAGGTTCGTGGACATTCAACCAAAACCGAGGTGATACCGGCGCGAACGCTCAAACTCGCACTCAGCGAATGGTAGCAACTAGCATCACCGTCAATCAGGGAGAAACCTTCCAGATTACAGGCAAAGAAAACAGCGGAGAACCTGCCCGCATCGACTACATCGAATTTATCCCTCGAACTCCTGGCACCATCAACGGCACCAGCAGCAACGACCTCTTGATCGGAGATGCCAAAGACAACACCATCAACGGCTTTGGCGGCAACGATGTCCTCAAAGGCAATGCTGGCAAAAATATCCTCAATGGTGGAGAAGGCATTGATACCGCAGACTACTCCCAACTGACACGAGGCATTATTGCCAACCTTAGCACAGGCACCGTTCTGGCTCCCCTGTTTGGCACTGCCTTACCCAAAATCATGCCCTTAGGCGACTCCATTACCGAAGGCTTGCACCGTGTCGATCCTTATCCTGGCGCTTACCGAATCAAGCTTTGGCAGAATTTAGGTGCCGATAGTCTAACCACTGACTTTGTGGGGTCTCAAGTCAATGGACCAGACAGCTTGGGCGATCGCGACCATGAAGGACATGGAGGTTGGACAATCAACCAGATTCAAGATTTAGTCAACGGCGGTATCCTCAGCACCCATCAACCAGATGTGGTCTTACTGATGATTGGAGCCAATGATGCCAACAGCAGCAGCTCCTTGACCACCATGTACAACAATCTCAGCAACCTGATCGATCGCATTACCACACTCGCCCCTAATACCCAATTGGTCGTATCCTCCCTGACCCCCATGAATTCAGTGGTCAAAGGAAGCAGCAAAGCCAATCTAGTCAAAAACTTTAATGCCCTAATTCCCGACTTAGTTAGCGACAAAGCCGCCCAAGGCAAAAATGTCATGTTTGCCAATGCGGGTGGCAGTCTCACCGTCAGCGACCTAGTTTCAGACGGCCTCCATCCCAGTGCCGCAGGATACAGCAAACTAGGAGATGCTTGGCACAACAACATTGTTGATCGTGACACCCTCACCAGCATTGAAAACGTCACTGGCACCGGACTTAGTGACAAATTAACTGGTAATGGGGCAGCCAACGTCCTCACAGGTGGTGGCAGCGGCGATGTCCTCACAGGTGGCGGCAACACAGACATCTTCATTTACCAAACCTGGACAGAAGGAAACGACACCCTCACCGACTTCGACACCACAGACATCTTTCGCATCTCCGCCGCTGGTTTTGGTGGGGGTCTCCTCGCTGGCACTGCCCTTACCACCTCCAATTCCAACACCGGAGTTTTCGTCAGTGATGTGAGTCCCACCGCAGTAGGCAGCAGCGCCAACTTCCTCTACAACACCAGTAACGGTCTCCTCAGCTTCGATCGCGATGGGAGTGGAGAAGGTGCAGCTGTTGCGATCGCCAACTTGGTCGGAGCCCCTACTCTCAGCGCCAATCAATTTACCATCATTGCGTAAATCAGTAGGCATGATTGGGATCAACGCTTTCACTTCAGATCAAAGCAGGCAGGGGTATTACTATCATTCACCGCAAACAAAAACCCACAAAAGCCGTTGCTGTCGGTTCTACCACCAATCATTTTGCTAGAGCCGGGAAGCAACAGTAGCCAAACTTTGTACATGGCTGGGGAACTCCTATAGCCCCCTTTGGAGCGAAGCTGAAACCATGCCTCTCATGCCCCTGAGGACCTACTACCGCATTGAGGCCAAAGACAGCGCCTCTGAGGGGTCGATGATCAGCTTTGGTAGACCAGCAGGCATCTATGACATTGTGGTGGCCTACTACGATGAAACCGATGGCACCTAGCAGTGTCTCGACTCGTGAGTTAAGTTTTATCTAAACCTGATCTGCATAAAATCAAGGAGAGTTTGTATGATTGAGTGGCTGGTCTCTTCTGTATGTACAATCTCTATTCTCATAAATATTCTGTTTTCTTTGTCAGGAATTTATCTCTTGACAAAGAGAGGAAGCCTACACTGTGCAATCAAAAAGTTAAGTCAAGGTATAAAATTAAATTTCTTCTTACATAAAGAACCAAGAAATTCTGTAGTATACCCGCCACGCTACTTTCATCAAAAAAGCATTTTCAGTATCCTAACTTTATCCAAAAATAAGATTATATTTTTAGGTGATAGCCATATAGATAATTGTGGATGGTCAGAACTATTTAATAATACAAACTTGATAAATCGTGGTCTAGGAGGTGATACAACTGATGGAGTTTTGCAACGCTTAGACGAGGTACTAGAATCCTACCCTCGCCAGATATTCTTAATGGTTGGCATCAATGACTTAAATGCTGCACGAACTGTAGAACAAGTAGAATTTTACTACAAGGAAATTTTGAGCCGGATTCAAATAAAATCACCTAGAACTCAAGTATTCATACAAAGTGTTTTACCTGTAAATAAAGATTTCGATCATAAAGCATTTAAAGCCAATAATAAAACTATTAGAGTGCTAAATTCTAAGCTTCAGATTCTGGCCAAAGATTTCTCTTTTCAGTATGTAGACTTATTTTCTCACTTTATAAATTCTCATCAGAAATTATATGCGTGCTATACATTTGATGGAATTCATTTGAATGGAAAAGGATATATTGTTTGGAAACAGTTAATTGAAAAGTGCATAGCAGAGTAGGAAAAAGTCACTTCACCTCAACTTACTAGAACAAATACTCTCAGATACCATTTTAGTTACTGTTCCTATGTCTACCGAGCGTTGTCCTATCACCTTAGCTGGAACGCCTACAGCGATCGAATAAGGAGGTATATCCTTCGTTACCACTGCGCCAGCCCCAATCACACTGCCTTGGCCGATCGTAACTCCATCCACAACCTTCACCCCCGCCCCTAGCCAACAATCATCTCCAATCACAATTCCCTCACAAGTCAAACCTTGTTCACGAATTTTATGATTCGGATCGGCAAAGATATGATTGTTCGCATAGATACCCACATGTGAGGCAATCAAACAATCCTTGCCAATGGTGATCGGGCCAGGACCATGAATACAGGTATAGAGATTCACAGCGGTATGTTCGCCAATCTCAATCTGGCAGTTATCGCCAGTTGTGCGGATGTCTACCCCTCTGTCTAGATGAACCCAATCTGCTAAAGAAATGCGGTTATTTTGCCCTTTACTATCGATCCGTACACCCCGTTGAATACTAACTTGGTTACCTACTTCAATGCAGTCCGCTCCCAAAAATTCGGCCCCTGGTCGAATGAAGACTGGACTGCCCAGTTTAGCAAAGATAGAACGATAAAGTTTTTGACGGAGCACAAAACCGGGAGATAACGGCACCCAACCCACAAGCGTGGTGATAAGAGCTTCTTGACGGCGCGGTCGCTGAGCAGTTAATGGAGCAGAGTCGAGGCTCATAATCCTTGCTTTCAAGTTCTAAAAAGCTAGATGTACGTGAGAGAGGCAAGTTGGGCTACAGGCTAAGCTACTCCCGCATCAACTGAGTAATTAGCGATCGCATATCGCCTTGGGTTTCTCCTTGGCGGAAATCTTGCAAGATTTTCCTGGCACGTCGAACTTTCCGTTTGGCCCGCTCCACTAACGTGCGTTGCTTGGCCAACCAGTTATAGTATTTTTCTTGAATGGCTTTATCCGCCTGAACATCTCGAATCATAAATTCTGGATGCTTTAAAGGAAACGACATGGGCTCCACAGGCATTGCCGCCCGCCAATCAAAGCTGTCTTTGGTATGCGTCGATTCATTACCAAAACCAATGTTAGAGACTAGATTCACATGAGGAACGATGCTAAGACCGCTTTGAATCCAACAGTTCAAGACCCATTGATCATCCCAAGTATCAAACCCGTTGTAGGTTCGCTCAAAGGCTCGGCTCCAATGGTCTGCCATCTGCTCATCTCCTAGACAATCCACTAACCAGCCAGAATCGCGGATTTCTGGCCAGAGTTTCATGTTCACATCGTAGTGCTGCCAAACGCGCCGCCAAGTAGCCCAGCCCCAAAGCAAGTTGTAGTGGGAGAAGGAGTAACCATACTGCGATCGCTGTCGCTGCACTTGATAACTGGTACCCGCAATACTGGTTACTCTTTCGTCGTCTTGATAGCGCTCTAGCAACTCATCACAGAAGCGGAAAAAGGTCGGATCTGGCACACAATCATCTTCTAAAACAATAGCGCGGTCGACTGTGCCAAAAACCCAATCTAAACCGCTGGATATACGATCTTTACAACTCAAAAAACTATCTGCGTAGTTTTTGAATACCTGACAGTCCCAGTCAACTTGATCAATGATGGCGCGAGTTTCAGCGCATTTCTCCGCTTCACCAGGTTGGTCGGGACGAGGGGCATTAGCAATCACTAATAGTTGAGGTGGCTTCGCTTGGCGAATTGCCTCAAACACCTTCTCCGTCGTACTAGGCCGCTTGTAAATTAAGAGAGCAACGGGTGTTTTCAAAGACCAGTCAGCCATTGCAAGTTCCACCAATCATGATTCAAGACAACTGAGTTTACACAACCAATCGATACCGAAGAAACATCGCTGAGATCTAAATGCCCTTCTCAGAAGAATCAACTTCCTGAAATCTAAACCTTCCCTACCCACTTTTAGCTAGGACGCTATCATAAATAGCCTCTAGCTTGGCTGTATTATGCTTCAAGTTAAAGTGTTGGATCATGCGCTGTCTACCTGCAGCTGCAAAGTTCTGCCGCACTTGAGGTTCTTGCAACAAGGTCAACAGATACTTAGCTAATGTCTCCCAGTCTCCTTCTGGAGCAAGAAACCCTGTTTCGCCGTGGGCGACTGCTTCAGGCACACCTCCCGTAGCAAAGCTCACCACAGGCAACTCCATCGCTTGAGCTTCGGCAAACACCATGCCAAACCCTTCTGCATCTCCGGTGCGAGCCGTAATACTAGGCACGCTAAACACTGCTGCTCGGTTCATCCAGCCTTGAACTGCTTCTGGAGACTGGGCTCCCAAAAAGCGATGGTGTTTAAGGGAGCTGACAGCTTGCTGCTCCAAAGTAGAACGCAAAGGGCCATCGCCAATCACCACGAGTTCCACATCGGGCAGGATAGTTTGGACTTGAGCGATCGCTCGAATTAGATACTCACAGCCCTTTTTCTCCACCAAGCGACCCACAAATAACACTATAGGTTCACGGGCGATCGCTGGGTTCGGAGTAAATTTGTTTATATCTACACCAATGTAGTGAACTGTGACTTTATCGGCTGGGCACCCTTTTTGAATCAATTGCTCGCGGATAAACTCCGAGACGGCAATCACACAAGTCGCTTCGGCAAATAGCTGACCGCGCCTGCTTACGTAGAGGTCTCGGAAAAATTGCCCACGCTGAAATAGAAAGTCCAATGGATTAACTCGCACATGGCCTGAGGAGTAGCGATCCATGCCTGTAGCATCGTTGCCGTGAAATGTCACAACTAGAGGTAACCCTAACTTTCTGGCTAGAAATAGACCCCAAATACCATCAATACCAAAGTGGGCATGAATGAGCTCAGCCGATAACTCTTGCAGCGATCGCAACCATTGCGACTGCACTACCCCACCCAATTTAAGAACCATCTTCCAAACTGCGGGAGAAGCAACACGATCGCTTAAGGTGAGACTTCTATCGACTGGAATTAAAGCTGCTGCATTGGCGGTGCGCGAGGTGCCTACGTAGAAACCTGTATAAGCAGTCAAACTTTCCACTTGAGCAGGAATGAAGGTTTCCGAATAAGGAAGTAGCAGATCCCGATAGATAATTACTCTTCGCTGCATGACGTGGGCTCCAAGTCGCAGGCTCCTCTTCTGCCATTAAATCGGTAATCTTGAGCAACTGGCTATGACTCGACCCGTCAACCTGGCAATTTTTAACAAAAATGCCTCTCTCTGTCAGATTTGTATGAAGCGAGTTAGCAATCGTCCCTTCAAAACTGCCTAAAGCGAGCGTCAAGTTGTTAGCTTAGGCTAAGCAGCACCACTTTACCGCTTCACAGAACTCTGTTGAAGCAGATTAACCCCCTTCACTTTGAAGTGTGGCTTCAGTTAGACCGAGGTAGAAAGAGAGTTAGGGTATCTACTCGCTGCTTTCACCTCTAAGTACTTTTCCCGCCAAAGGAAGAAAGGACTAATCAGAATTCCTAGCAGTAGCTCCATTTCGCAAGCGGCAACCACATCAGTTTTAATCACTGAGTAGTACTTGATGAAGTGCAGCAGCACCTTACGAACATCATTCGCTAGGTAGATTGGAAAGGCGAAGGGTCTTTGCCACGGCTTGAAGCCAATCATCCGAATGTGGTGACGACCTAGCCCCGCGCCTCGACACAAGTTGAGCAAATAAGCTTTTTCTAGACGGGACTTGGGAATTTCGTGATAAATACACATGGCTGGGTTATGCCAAATTTCCCAGCCTCCACGCTTGAGGTAAGCCAAAGCTTCAATATCTTCACTTTTGGCAGATAGGGACGTTCCGACAGGGCCCCGTAACAGAAGGCGAGAAGGCACATTCTCCAACCAAGCTTGCTTACGGACCACCAGGCCTGCACCAGGAGGCAGTACCTTGGTGTCATACCGGAATACCTGCTGACCGCGATCAATAATTGCTAGGAATGCAGCAATTCGCTCAAAGTTCTGGGGGGGTGCAACTTCAAAGTTCCCCCGAATCTGACTACCATAAGCCCCTGCTTCGGGATGCTGTTGGCCAAAGGCACAGGCTTTCGCAACCCAATCTGGAGTGGGTAAGTTATCGTCATCTAAAAACCCAATGAAGGTACCTTGGGCCTCGCGAATCGCCCGCTGTCTGGCAAACGCTGCCCCTTGCTCCCCTTCAAAGGTGTATCGGATGGGATAAGCTTGGGGCCAGTTGGCTTGGTAAGCTTCAACAACCTTTTTGGTGTTATCAGTGCTTTTGTTATCGATAATCAGCACTTCCCAAGAGAACCCCTCTGTTCCCACCTGCGATCGCAACCGATCCAAAACAGCAGGTAGACGTTTTTCCCCGTTATAAGTACGTATGGCGACAGTAAAGTCAATCATATGTTTGCGATCGCTCTCAGTATTCCTGTCTTGGACGTTGCTCCCCAAAACCGTGACCCGAAGTAAGAATGAATTAAGCCTGTGTAATTAAATACGGATTTGCGGGAAACACGAAGCTAGGGTTTACCGTTGGATGGTCCATTCGGCTAAACAGATTCTAGATCTGTTTAAATTACTCAAGGTTCCTCTAAAAGTAAAGTCGAGCTTATGTAAATTTGCGGAGCATAACTGCACTATATTCCGGATATCTTAAGCGCTGCTATTCCTAGGCTGGCATCTTCATACCAACTTTAAACTAGGTGCAGGGTTCCAGTAGCCATATAAAGCTTAAGTAAAATTCCTTAGCTTAGCGCGTGTTATTGGTTCTTATAGTAACCAGTTCCTGGCAGATTTTCAGTCATAAATATCTGTAATGAATGCTCCTCTGAGGCAAGTTGCTAGCTGTACAGAGCCTACCCCGAGGGGGTGAGAGTTCTTTAGACGCGATCTAAAAAACTCTCATCGGGACTACTGAGATTAACTGGAGTTTAGCGGGGGTTTGAATAGCACTCGGCATTCCAGACTGCGCCTAAAGTAGCCAGGTTAAGCAAGGTAGCCAGGTTAAGCAACGACCCAGTTGACTAAGGTGCGGACCCCGTAGCCCGTGGCTCCAGCACTGTTATAGCCATTTTCCTTGTCTGCCCAAACTGGGCCAGCGACATCGAGATGAGCCCACGGCGTTTCTTTCACAAACTGTTTTAAGAAGAGGGCCGCGGTAATGGAGCCGCCAGGACGAGGGCCAGTATTTTTCATGTCTGCGATCATCGATTTCAGACCGTCAAAGTATTTTTCTTCCATTGGCATTTGCCAGAGCTTTTCGCCTGCGGATTCAGCCGCGTTGAGTAACTCCGCAGCCAAGGTATCATCACTACTCCAGAGACCCGCAATATCATCACCTAAGGCAACGACACAGGCTCCGGTGAGGGTGGCCAAATCTACGATCGCATCGACACCAAGTTTTTCGGTAAACACTAGAGCATCGGCCAAGGTAAGACGACCTTCTGCGTCGGTATTGTTCACTTCAATGGTTTTGCCGTTGGAAGCAGTCAGTACATCGCCAGGACGCAAGGCTCGACCGCTGATCATGTTCTCAGTTGCGGCACTGATGAAATGTACTTCCACATCGGGTTTAATTTGCGCGATCGCCTTAGCAGCACCCAAGGTTGCAGCGGCACCCCCCATGTCGGTTTTCATCATCTCGATGCCGCTGCCTGCTCCTTTGATGTTGAGGCCACCAGAGTCAAAGGTGAGTCCTTTCCCCACGATCGCAACTTTGCGCCGGGGAGTGCCGTTGGGCTTGTAAGTGATGTGGATAAACTTGGGCGGAATATCAGAAGCTCTAGCCACGCCCAGGAAAGCTCCCATGCCCAGCTTTTCGCAGTCTTCTTGCTCCAGAATCTCAATTTCTAAGCCGTGTTCTTGGGCGATCGCTTCAGCCGTTTCTGCCATCGTCAGTGAAGTGACCACGTTGGGAGGAGCAGCAACCAGTTCTCGCGCCAAAATCACTCCCGAACAAATCTGCCGCGCCCGCTGAATGGCAACGCTTTGGTCGCCGACACCTAAAATTTCAATTTGTTCTAGCTGGGAGTTTTTGTCTTCCGACTCCGACTTGAAGCGGGTGTCCTGATAGGCGGCTAACTCTGCCCCTTCGGCGATCGCTTGCACAGTAGCTTCAGGCTGGCTATTCCATACGGGGAACTGAATAGCCAAGGTCTTGCCTTTTTCTTTTTTCGCTTGTCGCATACTCAAAGCTGCGGCCCGTCTTAAACTTTCTAGTTTTAGCGAGTCGGGTTTGCCTAAACCAACTAAAAGCACTTTGCGGATAGCGCTGCCACCGCCTACACGGGCAAGGGCGCTGCTGCCTTCTTTCCCCTTAAACTCAGCCTCAGCCATTAACTCTTTTAAGGTGCCTGCGAGTTTCTCATCCAAGGTCGCTAGATCACCCGTCAGTTCCACCCCATCTTCAAACAACCCTAGAGCTAAAATGTCTCCCGCCCAGTTTAGGCATGAGGTATCTGTCGCGCGAACATCCATCCCTTCTTGTCCTTCTAAATCAAAGACTTCTCTATTTCTTCAGGCTACTAGTTGCAAGAGAAAATTTTTCGGATTAACTCCAAAAAAGTGACGATTTTTCGCTGATTCTCTCCTACGAACTAGCGCACTAAATGGAAGTACCAGCCTGATCACTTTTCAACTATTGTCGGATCTAGGTAGAATTCCCTGTTTAAAGGAGCAAGACCTAGGGCGGAAACGGAATTAAAAATGCTAGAGTCTCATGGGATTCGGTCCAAATCTTCGAGCGAGGACGCATGCTGAAGCGACGAGGCACGCAAGTTTCTTTGGCCATTGGAGCAGGGCTGTGTGCCTTACTCTTAGGGGCAACGTTGTCGGTTACAACCAGCGGTTTTACTCGTAAATGGCAAAGCTGGATTCAACCACAGCCGTCATCTCTGTCCAGCCAAAGCCAAGCTGCTGACTCTGCCGTTGCGGCTTTAGCAGACCTATCTCCCGAGCAACGAGCCACTAAACTAGCAGCGATCGCCCAAGGCAAACAGGGGGCAGACCGCAACCGCGCTCGCTATTTGCTAGCAAGTGATGCAATTCGGCAACGTCAAGGAGAAAAAGCGCTCCAGTGGCTCAAGGGTTTAGAGTCAGATTACCCGGAGCTTGCTGCCTACGTTGCTTTTAAGCAGGCCCAAGCCTATACGATTAGCGGCAAAACAGCCGAGGCCGCCGCTGCTTGGAAAAGTCTGCTGCGACAATATCCTGATCACCCGATCGCTGCCGAAGCTTTATTCGTGCTAGGTCGCCAGGATCGGCAGTACTGGGATCAAGCGATCGCCAAATTTCCGACTTATCCTCGCACTCAAGACATCATTCGGCAACGCCTGCGCCAGAACCCAAATCAGCCAAAATTGCTCTTAATTTTGGCTAAGTATGGCATTAATGCTCCAGGCATTGTCCCAGTGCTGAATCGGCTAACCGAAAACCCCAGCTTTACCGCTACACTCCAGCCCGAAGATTGGGAAGCGATCGCCTTTAACTACTGGGAGCACCAGGAATATGGCAAAGCCGCAGAAGCTTATGCCCGTGCCCCTCGTAATTCCCTCAACACATATCGGATTGGGCGCGGGTTGCAACTCAGCGGTTTAAACTCTCAAGCTTACCGAGCTTACCAACTGTTAGCCACCGCTTTCCCCCAGGCTGAGGAAACGGCCACGGCGCTAATTCGCATGGCTCAGCTTACGCCTAAACCGATTAATGGCATTCCTTATCTAGATCGAGTCATTAGCCAATTCCCCGACCAGGCAGCAGAAGCCCTGATGGTCAAGGCTGACATTCTAGAAGGCTTAGGTAGCGGCAAATCAGCCGCGCAATCTCGCCAATCGGTTTTGAGCCAGTACCCCAAATCAGATGCTGCCGCCGAAATTCGCTGGAAACAAGCCCAGCGTCAAGCTAACACCGGAAACTTTTTGGCTGCTTGGCAGTGGGCAGAACCAATTACCAAGCAAAACTCCGAGAGTGAATTCGCCCCAGAAGCCGCTTACTGGGTGGGTAAATGGGCAAGCCAAATTGGGCGCGAGCAAGATGCCACAAGTGCCTTTGAGTATGTCTTGGCAAAATATCCAGAGTCTTATTATGCTTGGCGATCGGCTGTACAGCTAGGTTGGAACGTAGGCGATTTTGATAGCGTCCGTCAACTCCAGCCTCAAGTTGTGCGCTCTGGTCACTCCAGCCCATTACCCACGGGTTCTGCCACCTTGCAAGAGCTGTATCAGTTGGGGCAAAGCCAAGATGCTTGGGCGCTCTGGCAAGTAGAATTCAAAAATCCCACTAAGCCAACGGTAGCGGAGCAGTTTACCGATGGGGTGTTGCGCGTGGGAGTGGGCGATCATCTCGATGGCATTTTCATGTTGTCGAGTCTGGCTTGGCGCGAAAAAACTGAGGAGCGATCGCAATACCAAACCCTTAAGCAACAGCCTGCTTTCTGGCAAGCGCTGTATCCTTTTCCCTTTCTGCAACCTATTGAGGCTTGGTCGCAAGAACGGCAACTCAATCCCCTACTCGTCACAGCTTTAATCCGCCAGGAATCCCGGTTTCAGCCACAAATTCGCTCTGTTGTAGGAGCAACTGGGCTGATGCAAGTCATGCCCGAAACAGCTTCTTGGATCGCCTCGCAAATTAAGCTGAAGCAGTACAAACTGGACAAACCTGAAGACAACATCAAGCTTGGCACCTGGTATTTAGCCTACACCCACCGCGAGTACGACAATAACTCTCTCTTCGCGGTTGCCAGTTACAATGCAGGTCCGGGTGCTGTAGCGGGTTGGGTAGATAAAAACACTTTCAGCGATCTTGATCAATTTGTGGAAGCAATCCCCTACGGCGAAACCAAAGGCTACGTGAAGTCGGTGTTTGAAAACTACTGGAACTATCTACGCCTCTACAATCCAGAAGTTTCCCAACAGGTCGAACAGGTCGCCCAAGCTTCCAACAGTTACCAATCCGCATTCAAGTTTTAATCCAGTTCTAATTGGGATACCTAGCATAAAAAAGACACCTCTGTTGAAATACTCAACAAAGGTGTCTTACAGCCATGATGGACGAGGGTTGTTTTAGAAGTTCATTTCAGCAGCTTGCACTTTCTCAACCTGCTTCTTCTTCAGGACAAGCATGATTTGAGAGAGAGTGATCGCAGCGAAGAAGGCAACCAAGCCTTGGATGCGAGCAGGGCTTTGCAGCACGATTTCTGTATCAACCTGACCGAAGCCACCCACGTTAGGATCAGTCGTGAGCGCTTCACCCGCTTTCACTTCTTGGCCTTCCGCGACTACTAGCTCAGGACCCGCTGGAATGTTGTCTACAGCGGTGCCACCGTCAGCAGATTGAATGGTGACAGCATAACCACCACTTTCGGCTTTAGTAATTTGGGTAATTTTCCCAGCAGCAGAAGCGTTGTAAATCGTGTTGTTGCTCTTGTCACCAGTAGGATAAACCTGGCCACGACCACGATTACCGCCCACGTTGATTGGGTATTTACCAAATTTCACAGACTTATCGGCGTTAGGGTCGGGGGAGAGGACTGGGAAGGTCAGCTCTTGATACTGCTCTCCAGGTAACGGACCCACTACCACAATATTGTCCTTGTCGGCACTGTAGGGTTGAAAATACAGACCGCCAATTTTTTCCTTCATTTCTTCAGGAATTCTGTCCTCAGGAGCGATCTTAAAGCCCTTAGGCAGGATCAGGACCGCACCAACGTTCAGAGGACCTTTTTCACCGTTGCCCAACACCTGCTGTACGTTGGTGTCGTAAGGAATCTTGACGACTGCTTCAAACACCGTATCTGGAAGAACGGCTTGAGGTACTTCTATTTCAGTCCGCTTAGCGCCTAAGTGACAGTTGGCGCAAACAATCCGACCTGTGGCCTCACGAGGATTCTCGTAAGCTTGCTGAGCATAGACCGGATAAGCAGCAGCAGATTGAGGCAGCATTAGATCGCTACCGAGCAAAATGGCGATCGCGCTGATAGCGGCAAGCGTAACGCGCCAGAGGTATCGCGGAGCGAATATCGCTGACAAAAAAGTTTTCTTCATCTGTAATGAGTCTTCAATAGCAAAGGATCAGGCAGTCAATACACAAGACAGGATGCAACGTCTCACGATTGGTAAAAATGATCAATTCCTAGGACCACCAAGGGTCATCACCTGTGCGGAAGTCAGTTTCAGTCCAAGGTGTAAAGGAGACTTTGTCCTCTTGGACAGTTGCGTGAACTAGGGCGAGGGACAGCGGTGCTGGACCCCGGACTACCTTGCCAGTGTTGTCATACTGCGAACCATGACAGGGACAGATGAACTTATTCTCGCCACTATTCCAGGGCACGACACAGCCCAAGTGGGTGCAGACCGCATTAATGCCGTAGCTGGCAAGGGCTTGCTCGCCTTCTACCACGATGTAGGTGGGGTCGCCTTTGAGCCCCTGAGCCAAAGAGCGCTCGCCAGTTTTGTGACTGGCAAGGAAGTCACTCACGAGGATGTCATTACCGAGCGCATCCTTCGCAGTAACCCCACCGCTACCGCTTCCACTAGACGGCGGGATAAAGTATTTGACCACAGGATATAGTGCGCCCAAGGCTGTGCCTGTGACCGCACCAAACGTGAGGAAATTCATAAATTGGCGACGACCCATGCTAGGTACGTCTGCAGATCCAGAGACTTGAGCCATGACCTATGCTTACGTATGTGTTAAGTTATGTGTCTTAGCCAACAGTTTGGGCTAATCTTAGAACCCTGTTAACCCCGCATATTTAAGTCTGTACGCCTAGACAGCAACCATAGCTAAAGTGAGTCTAATGCAACAGGCAGGGCGTTACAGTCCCTTGAAAGAAGCGGTTTTTAGCGCCTCATGGGTATTATTACATTTCTTGACGCTAGCATCATATCTGAGTCGGGGAGCCTGATAGCTATACGAAATGTAAACAAAATGCTTGATTTCAAATCGGTTGATCCAGAGTGAGTCATGACAGGACGAGACTTACATCAACTCATTCTCCGCAAATGGGGCCGTTCCTACGATGTTCAAGTGCGACGGACCCAGGGCAAAATCTTTGTTCAAGTCATGTGGAAGTATTTGGAGCAGGCTTCTTTTCCCCTCACGGAAGCCGAGTACTTCGCCCATCTAGAAACCATCAGCAGCTACTTAGAGGCTTGGGGCGGCTTCAGCCAAGTGCAGCAGTTTGTTGAGCAGACTAAGGAACGGCCTCGCTTAGGTAAAGCTGTGAGCATCCCGCTGGATCTGGGCGATCGCGCTTCCGAGTGGTTGCTAGAAGAGTTTTAAGGTCACTGGTTTAATCTCCCCCCTTTGGGTGATATTCGATCGCTCTCTGGACAGATGGCTGATTTGGGCGATCGCGGAACACTATAAGCAAATAGTAGTTGATGAATATTGGTTTGTATTCTCAATTACTAAGGGCTAAGTGTTGAAAGTTTCTAGAGTTTTTTTGAAACCAACATTCTAGGTATTGGGGCAGGTTTTGAGCTTGGAGCTTAAAGCTTTAGACTGCCAAATACTTCAGTTGGCTTCAGTGAAATACAACTTCTTTTTAGCCGTTATTATAGTTATTTAAATTACAACTAGTGCTAATAAGAACCTCGGTATTAGTAGAGTACCAATTCTTACATAGCTGCATTATTTTAGTTTGGATAAAAGACCAAGAGATAACCTGAAACTGCTTTTCAGCAAGCATTTCAGGAAATGGTTCTATTTGCATCACAATCACTTTAGGCTCGATTTCATATTCGTAAATTCACACTTCCTTTAAAGATTAGGCTCTACACTTTATCGGCTCTATACGAAAATTTACAGGCATTGCCGTTAGAGTTTGTAAATAGTAAATCTTCTCTTCAGCAAATAACCCTAAAGTCTAGATTTTCAAAACTAAGCAATCCAGGCTAATCAGCCACCATCTTTCTGAGATCAAAACTTGACCCAATTTCAGCCAACCTCTTTAGGTTTAGCTGCCTGTTTCTGCTGCCCAATGGTGCTATCTACCTCACTTCAGAACCAACAAAAGCCCCTGTTGATTTGTGTTTCGAGCTACTTACGGACAACCTGAATCCTTACACTCAGGACCCCTTGGTAGTCGTTTGCTCCCCCAGTCCTGCCCTTTCGTCACTCAAAGAGCCTCCATGGTAAAGACCCCAACTAAGCCCCTTGGCTTCCAAGAGTTTGTTGCAGTTCCCCCTGAAGCTGACTATCGGTTGCCCGATTTTAAGAAAAAGCAGATTTGGCAAAGATTACTTGTCGGGATGACTTGTCTGGGGTTAGGAGGGGCGGCGATCGCCTTTGGCCTGTCCTCCGTCACCTATCGACTGACCCATGCCACTGTAGATGGTGGGCTGATTAGCGGTCGAACTGTGCGGTTACGCGCTCCCATTGATGGCAAATTGAAAGCTTTTTACGCTCGTCCCGGTGCTCCAGTTAAATCAGGCCAGATTCTGGCTCGGCTGGAAAGCACAGCCCAGGTAGAACAAAATTTGTTGCAGTTGCAAGGTGAAGTCCAAACCAAGACGGCACAGTTGGTTGCGGCTAAACAATCCTTAGTCTTTTTGCAGCAACAGCTAAGCAGCTTAGAAATTCAAGATAAAACCTTACAAAGAGTCAATACAGGTCTCTCTGCGAAGGAGGTTACGCACCAACAAGCAGCCGTCGAGGCAGCAATGGCCCAGGAAAAAGCGGCTCGCCTGGATTATCAGCGCTACCAGCAGTTATTGCAGGAAGGTGCGATTTCTCGTCAGAAGGTGGACCAACTAGAGTTCATCTGGAAATCGGCTGAAGCAGAAGTCAAGCAAGCTCAAGCCGAGTTGTCTTCAGCTCAAGCTTCCTTAGGTGCTTTGCAAGACGGCGTGGCGCTGACTCCTGGTGCAACCTTGGCCGACCAACGCATGAACTTGATGCGGAGCGTTCAAGGCCAAGCGGCTCAAATTGAAACCCTCAAAGCTGAGCTAGACAGCAGCCAAAAACAATTGAAAAAAGCCCAGGCAGAGTTTAGCGATCGCCAAGACATTGAAATTTCGGCTCCCTTTACAGGTGTGGTCTACAGCACCGAGCACGACCAAGGAGAGCAAGTGAACCGCCCCGATACTCTGATTACCTTGTTGGACTGTAATGACCTCTGGGTAGAAACTTTGGTCTCTGCTCAACAAGCCAATCAGATTGATAGTACTAAGCCAGTGCGAGTGCAACTTGCTGGAGCTGAAGACACCTTCGTCGGCGAAGTGGAGCTGATTGAGGCAGTGAACCGCGCTGAATTGGCAAAAGACCAGGCCCAGGCTTTAGTGCCTGCGGTCGCCTCTAATTTAGTTGGCCAACCCTTAGCCAAGGTGACTGTACGCATTCCTCCTGCGCCTCAGCAGTCTCAGACCAACCAGTTTTGTGGCGTGGGCCAATCAGCTCGCATGACCTTTGGCACCAAACTGTTCGCAGGTAAGTAGTTTTGGGTTGCTTCGGGTTGCAATGGCGATCGCCTGCTGTCGCAACTTTCAATTCCTTCCGTCCAGGCATCAGGGTGCAACGAGTCAGTCTCTCTCATGCTTTGTGCTGCTTACTCAGGAATTATTTGAGTCATTATGAAATCTACTGCATCAGCCACTCCTCAACCCCTGAGCGCCCAACTTAACTTGTTGGCATTCCTGTTTTTTCCAATCTTGGGTTTGACAGGTCTCTACGTCCTACAAAACCCTGGCAACCTAGCCATTTGGGATGTGTTTGGCCTAATTAGCTTGGGCGTAGTGGGTGTATGGCGCTGGGCTTGGTTTCTCTTACGCCTGTTGCGATCGCGGATTTACCTGCACTGGGTCTTTCCTAAGTGGCGGCGCTGGGCCAATAAAGTTCCGGTTGAGCATTTGCCCCACGTTTGTTTGCTCGTCCCGACTTATAAAGAGAAACCCTGGATTACCGAGCGAGTGTTTCGGGCGATCGCGCGAGAAGCTAGAGATTTGGTGCACCCGATTACTGTTCTAGTCAGTAGCAGCAGCGACGAAGAAAATGCCTCGATTGTAGAGATCCTCAAAGCCGAAGATCCAGAACTCAAAACCGTTCGTCTGGTTTTAATGACGCAGAAAGACGGTAAGCGCAAAGCGATGGCCGATGGTCTGCGGGAACTCGCACAACTGAACTTGCCTGCGGATACGATTGTGGCGTTGATGGATGGTGACTCAGAACTAGCTCCCGGCACGCTGCGGCAGTGTCTACCCTTTTTCCTCATGTTCCCCAAAATGGGAGCCTTAACCACCGACGAGTTACCAGTGGTTCAAGGTTCTTATCTGTTTTCTGAATGGTTTCACCTGCGGTTTGCCCAACGCCACAGCCAAATGTGCTCGGACTCGCTGTCGCGCAAGGTGATGTGCTTGACAGGGCGATTTTCTCTATTTCGAGCAGAGGCGGCGTTGCATCCCACATTTGCGATGCAGTTGGAAAACGACACACTGGATGATTGGCTCTGGGGACAGTTTAAGTTTCTGTCTGGAGACGATAAGAGTACTTGGTTCTGGCTGCTGCAACGTGGCTATGAAATGCTCTACATCCCCGATGTAGTTGTCTACTCGATTGAGACGATTTCGGGTTCCTTTGTCGATCGCGCTTACCAAAACATGCGGCGCTGGTACGGCAACATGCTCCGGAACAACAACCGCGCGATCGCCCTTGGCCCCCATCGCATCGGTTGGACTGCCTGGTACAGCTTGCTCGACCAACGCATTAGTATTTGGACTTCTCTGATTACGCCTGGTCTACTAGTCATTTCGTTTCTGCAAGGCAATTGGGTCGCGGTTGGGATCATTTCGTCCTGGATTTGCTTTAGCCGTCCGCTGATGTTGCTGCTGATTTTCTGGGGTCGGAGTTCTGAGCTGCGCCCAATTCACTTCCCCATTTTGCTGCTGTCGCAGTGGGCATCGGCTTTAGTCAAGGTGTGGACACTGATGAATTTGGCCAAGCAGAATTGGTCTAACCGGGGCAATCAGAGCATTTCGGCAGAAGGCTCTGGTTTGGAAAGAGCCGCCAAGCTGGGCACTTCTCGATTTTTGCTGGGGGCTCAAGCTTTTAGTTTCATTATTTTCCTCCTATGGCTATCTGGCTCCCTTAGCCCCATTTGGGATTTGGAGGGCTGGTGGCTCAACCGCCAAGTGGTAGCGCAGCAAATGCCGTTGGAAATTGTCGAGGCGATCGATCGCGGGGTGATTCCTAACGATAACCGAGACGATTCTGCCGCTTTACAGGCGTTAATTGCTCGCTTGCCGCAATCCAGTCAGGTACAGATTAATTTGCCCATTGGTGAAATTGATTTATTTCAACCTGTAGAAATTAATCGCAGCGACATCAAGCTCAAGGGACAAGGGATGTCACGGACGATTTTGCAGGCTCATTTCGATCGCGAAGCTGGAGAAGCGGTGCTTTCTATTCAGCCTAAGGGACAAGGCGATCGCGTCACGAAAGCTACAGCTCAGCCAGTCTCTCACACCGCTAAAGCCGTTGTAGACAAGCTAAGAAATGTGGAGTTAAGTGGCTTTACGATGCGGCAAATTCTGCCCAAGTCTGCGGTTGTTGCCGAATATGCGATCGATAGTATTTACTTACGCCAAGTTGAGCAAGCCACTGTGAAGAATCTGCATCTGGAGCGGAGTGGTCGCAATCCCCTAGTGCTGAACTCAACGCAAGATGTAACGGTGGAATATGTGGCAGTAGATGGCAGTTTGAACCGGGGTGAGATTGTGATGGAGGATGCGGTCAATACCCAAACGAAAGGGGTGACTTTGCCGACTTCGTTATCTCAGGGGGCTTAGATTTCATTTGCTAAAACCAAGTCCTTGAGGGCGCTTGCCCCCAAACCCCCGCTGAGGGACGGTTGCGTCCCTCAGACTCCCTCCAAAAGTAGGTTTAGTTCAGTAGGTTAGCGATCGCTTCGCCCACTGCTTCAAGAGCGAAGGTTAGTTGACGGCTGCGACTGCAAAGTCGGCGAAGTCTACATATACATCTTTGCGGGTGGCCCAGGAGGGGTCGTTGCCGCCGAAGAAGGTGGAGAAGAAGATACCGTCAATTTTAAGTTTGTCGGTGGAGCGGAAGGTAAGCCCTTCCTGGTCAAGCACTTGTTGACCATCGAGCCACACCCGGACTCGCCCATCTTGTTGACCAGGTTGATTCAGCACCACTTCTTGCTCTAGGCGATACCAAACTCCTGGCTTAAAGCGCCATTGGCCGCGCCCGATGGAGGTGCCATATTCGTCGCTGGTTGGGAGGTAGGCGTACAGTTCTCCCGCTCCGTTTTTGCGCCACATAAAGCGGGTGGAAAAGCCATCGGTACCATCGGGAGTATCGCCACCGCTGTTGCTGTCACCCCCAAATAAACCGGGAAGTTTGCCTCCCCGAATGTAATCGAAATTTTCTGAGAAGCGGACGTAGTAGCTGAGCCGCAAGGTGTCTCTAGGTTGCAAGTTGAGATCGGCAAGAAACTGGCAACCACCCAACGGAGCTTTGTATTTGCGGGCGACGGTGGGGCTGGCAGAACGAGCAGGATAGTTCACGCGCAGCACTTTGCTAAACTTTCCGGTTGGGTCTGGAATAATTTCGACGTTTTCGAGTCCCCAATCTTTGCGCTTGCTGGTGCCCCAATGCTGCTGCCAGTCGGCTTCGTCAAAGCTACTAGACCAAAGAAGATTGCTAGAGTTTGTGGCAACCTGCTCTGGTCTGGTTTGAGCAATATCGGTTGGTACGGGTGAGGAGTCTACTTGGATGGGGTCGAGGATAGCGCAACCGCTCAGTACGGAAATGGCTAAGACTGTACCGAGGGTAATGGGTCGTTGGGAAAGGCACAGAAATGTCAATTGTCGGTGTAGTCGCTGAGCTAGCTGCTCTAATTTATGAAGCTGAGATAATTTTGAATTCAAAACGATCGCACCAATAGAATCGACGGCACAGTGCTAACTCATCAATTCCGGGTTAGTCAAGGGTAATGCCGCTGCTTTAGGGGCGATCGCGCTTACTCAAGCTTCACAAATCCACCCCTAACGACCAAGCAGTTTCACGCAACCGATGCCACCAAAGTAAAGCCCCACAACTGCTCCTCCTAAGAGGCTCTGAGTCAAAGGGTCGGTGGAAGGAGTCAGCACAGCACCGAGAACGGCAGCGCCTAGAATGACATATCGCCAACCGGAGAGCATTTGAGCTGAGGAGACGATGCCGATTAGACCCAGCAGCAATTGAATTACGGGAATCTGAAAGGCTAGGCCAGTGCTAAACAGAAGCAGCAGGACAAACTCGAAGTAGCGATCGATGGACCAAAGCTGCTCAACTACATCTTCGCCGTAGGTAATGAAGAAGTTAAGAGCAGCAGGGATGAGGGCAACATACGCAAAAGCCAAACCCGCAGCAAATAGGACACTGGAACCCAGCACAATGGGTCCAATGAATCGGCGTTCACGTCGCGTCAAACCGGGCAGAACAAACTGGATGATTTGGTAGAGGATGAAGGGACTCGCAACCAGTAGCCCGCTATAACCCGCGACTTTGATGGAGACAAAGAAGTATTCACCTGGGGCCAGTTGCAGAAATTTAACGCCTTGGGCGGGAACTTCTAGTAGCTGGACGATGGGTTTAACGAAGACGAAGCAACCAATAATCCCGATAACTGCTGCAATTAAGGAGTAAAAGATCCGTTGCCGCAACTCTTCTAAGTGATCGAACAAGGACATTTCGACTTCATCGGGTAACTCGTCGAAATATTCGGTTTCGTCTTCACTAATAGGAGTTTTGGGTGCAACGCTCAGATCCTGTGAGGCTGCGGGGTCTGAATTAAGGTCCAAACGCTGCTCGGATGCAGTCTCTAGTTCTGAGGGAGCCGTCATGGGTTTGCGTCAGTTCAGGGTTTGTTGACTATTGTATCTGGGGATTTGCAGGGTGGAACTTTGGGGTGCTAGGTGTTGAATTTGCTGAAATCCGAGCCTTGGGGGCACTCGCCCCCAAACCCCCGCTGAGGGACGGTTGCGTCCCCCAGACCCCCTCCAAACGAGTTTAAGTGTGGGTGTTTCGAGTTTTGGGGTGGGTAGTTGGCTATTAGCTTTTGGCTTCTCACTTTTCATCCCTCCTCCTTCCTCCTTCCCCTCAACTCCATCGGATCGTGAGCACAAATAATTTCTACTGTTCCTGCTTGTTGCTGTTTCAGTTGTCGTAGGCGCTCTTGGTTCTGGAGGCGGGCTAGGTTATTGACTGCGCCGACTCGCTGCACTACGGCTAGGCCGAATGGGCAATGAGGATGGGTGGGGTGCATTTCTTGGTGGAAGTAGTAAGCGTCGCCTGCATGTAATAGCCAACCTGTGGGGGTTTGGATTGCTACGCCTGTATGGCCGTGGGTGTGGCCGAGGAGAGGCACAAGGAGAATTTCTGGGGGTAATCCGGTGAGTTGTTGGATGCACTCGAAGCCGAACCAGCGATCGCCTTGCACTTGATAACGCACCCAGTCTGGCTCATGTTGCCATTGCAAGGGGCGGTAACGATAGCGATCGCGTCTGCTTTTGGAGTGGGTGGCGGCGCGATATTCAGCGTCGAGTAGATGCACTTTGGCTTGAGGAAAGTCTGCGATGCCACCTGCATGGTCGAGGTCTAAATGGGTGAGGATGATATGCCGCACGTCATGGCGGGAGAAACCTAATTGCTCTACTTGATAGACTGCTGTTTCTTCTGGGATGAGCTGTGGGCCTGCTAGGAAAAGGAAACCACTGCTCAGTCGCTGTTGAGGTTGGGCAATGTCTTGTAAGCCTAAGCCAGTATCGACTAAAACTAAGCCAGCCTCAGTTTCGATCAGCAGGCAGTGGCTCACAATGGGAACCCGGTGGAATAAACTGCCTTTGCCACCGACTAATGCCCCACCCAAGATACATTGCGTGGCACAGTTGAGGTGATGGATCTTCATGCTTTTAACCTAGCGTTTTGTGGATAGGTCGGTTCAGGTTTATAAGGATGGCGGGTAGTCACGATTCTGGTGTTGAGTAGACAGAATGGCTTGGGCAACCGCTAGACTATGAGACAGTGCAAATGTACTCTGACTCTCCAGTAAATGAGTGTTGCATTGCCGTTTGAATGATTCCGCTGCAACTTAGCCTCAAAAACTTTCTCAGTTACCGCGAAGCGACTCTGGATTTCCGGGGTCTGCATACGGCTTGTGTCTGTGGCCCCAATGGGTCGGGGAAATCGTCGCTATTGGAGGCGATCGCTTGGTCGCTGTGGGGTCAGAGCCGTGCTAGCTCTGAGGATGACATTATTCACTTGGGCGCGAAGGAAGCTCAGGTGGATTTTACGTTTCAGAGTCATCAGCAGATCTATCGGGTGATTCGGACGCGATCGCGGGGGCAGGCGAGTTCTTTAGAGTTTCAGGTGGCGATCGCAGGGCTGAATGGGGGCAGTGCCGCGCCGACGTTTCGGCCTCTGACGGAACGGGGGATGCGAGCGACGCAACAGTTGATTTTGGATCACCTGAAGCTGGACTATGAGACGTTTGTCAATTCAGCTTATTTGCGTCAGGGTCGAGCCGATGAGTTTATGCTGAAGCGGCCCAGTGAACGCAAGCAGATTTTGGCGGACTTGCTGAAGCTGGATCAGTATGATGAGTTAGCCGAGCAGTCGAAGGATTTATCGCGGCAGGCCAAGGGGCAAATTGACCTGCTAGAGCGCAGTTTGGAGTCGATTCAGGAGCAGGTGCAACAGCGAGAAGCGATCGCGCAAGAACAAGCATTGCTAGAGGCAGATTTAGCGGCGATGCAAACGACGCAAACGGCCAGTCAAGAGCAGTTGCAGCAATTGCAAGCGATGCAGCACCAGCGGCGCACTTGGGAGCAACAACTGACTTGGCAGCAGCAGCAACAGCGCAACCTCAGCCAGGATTATCGGCGGTTACAACAGGATCTAGCCAGTGCTCAGCATCAGGAGCAGGAGTTGGCGGCGCTTCTCGGGCAAGAAGAGGCGATCGCGGCAGGTTACGCGCAGTTTCAAAGTTTGCAGGCGCAAGAGGAGGAGCAATCAACTAAGTTTCAGTCGTACCAATCGGCTCAGACCCAACGGCAACGGTTGCAGCAACAGCAAGCGCAGCAGATTGGTGAAATTAAAGACCAATTGCGCCAAGTAGAAGCGCAGCTAGAGGCGTTGCGGCAACAAGAGCAAGATGTGCAGCATACCTTGAGTAAAGCGGCTGAGGTGGAAACTGCGATGGAGCGGTTACGGCAAGCTCGTGCTCGGTTGACAGAAATGGATCAGCTACAAACTCAAGTGGCACCGCTGCTCCAGCGCCAACACCAACTCCAAAGCCAGGTCGATCGGGCGCAAGATCGCCTCACCGCGCGTTTAGAAGAACTGCGAACCACAGCACGACAACTGCAAGCTCAGCAGGCTCGCCAACCCAAGTTGCAACAGGCAGCGGTGGAAGTGGCTGAGCAAATTGAGTATTTAGAGAAACGCCAAGTTTACCAGCAGCGAGTCCGAGAGAAGGGACTGGAACGGCGCAGTTTCTTGGAGCGGCTGCAGGTGCATCAGCGCGACTACGAAGCGCAACTGGCAGAACTAGAAAACAAAGTCCAACTGTTGCAGCAACCCAACGCAGCTTGCCCTCTCTGCGATCGCCCCTTGGATGAGCATCACTGGCAGTTGGTGCAGCAGAAAAACCAAGCAGAGCATCAGGAAATTATTGATCAGCTCTGGGTAGTGCGGGAGCAGCTCGCCGTCTCAGACCGTGAGATTCATGTGCTTCGTCAGGAATATCGCGACTTAGATCGAGAATTGGCTGAGCACAAGAGGTTGCTAGAGCGGCGGGGCCAATTGCAAGAGCAATTGCAGGTCAGCTTAGAGATTCAGGAAAAGTTGCAACAGGTGCTAGCGGAGCAGGAAAAGCTACAACAAGCCCTCAGTGCTGGTCACTACGCCACGGAACTTCAGGAAGAATTAGCGACATTGGTGCAGAGTTTACAGCAGCTTAACTATGACGATCGCAACCATGCTTTAGCTAAAGGAGAGGCAGAACGCTGGCGTTGGGCAGAAATTAAGCAAGCCGAGATTAAGCAAGCCCAACGACGACAGGCTAACTTAGCGGCTCGCCAACCAGAGCTAGAAGCCCAAATTGCGGCCATACAACAGCAACTAGAGCAACAGCAAACCGACTCGCCACTACAACAGTTGATTAATGACCTCGATCAAGCGATCGCGGAAATCAATTACAACTTGGATCATCACAACGCCTTGCGGACTCAGGTGCGCCAAGCTCAAGCGTGGCAGTTTCGCTATCAATCTCTGTGCCAAGGGCAGCAGCAGTATCCCCAAGTGCAGCAACGCATTGCCGAATTGAGCGAATTGCTAGAAGTGCGATCGCAACATCTCCAGCAAGCCACCACGCAACTAGAGCAATTGATTCAGCAACTAGAACAGATGGCCGATCCAGCAGAGCAAATTCGCAGCCTGGAGCAACAAATTCAGCAGCAGCAAGCTCAACTCAATGGTCAATTGGCGAGATTGGGACGTTTACAACAACAACAGCAGCATTTAGAAACGCTGCAAGTGCAGGCAGAAGCGCAACAACAGCAACTCCAAACCGCGCGACGGCAATATCGGGTCTATCACGAGCTATCCCAAGCCTTTGGCAAGAACGGCATTCAAGCGTTGATGATTGAGAATGTCTTGCCGCAATTGGAAGCAGAAACGAATCAGATTCTGGCTCGCCTCAGCGCCAATCAGCTACACGTGCAGTTTGTCACCCAGCGGGCAGGACGCGGTAAGGGCACCAAAGCTAGCTCTAAGCTGATCGATACTCTAGACATTCTAATTGCTGATATTCGGGGTACGCGCCCCTACGAAACCTATTCGGGGGGTGAAGCATTCCGGGTCAACTTTGCGATTCGCCTCGCCCTCGCAAAACTGCTGGCGCAACGCTCTGGCACGGCTTTGCAGATGTTGATTGTGGATGAAGGCTTTGGCACCCAGGACAGCGAAGGCTGCGATCGCCTAATTGCCGCAATTAATGCGATCGCCTCTGACTTTTCTTGCATTTTGACCGTCACTCATATGCCCCACTTCAAGGAAGCCTTCCAAGCGCGGATTGAAGTCCACAAAACTGAGGCAGGCTCTCAATTACACTTGTCGCTCTAAGGATCTGACATCCTCAAGGGTGCGGCTATTGCAACAAAGGCTGCCTACGCAGCCTCGGTAAATGTGGTTCTATGAGTTGGCGATCGCATCGGGTAGCGCAAAGATGCCATCCGGTTCAGGTGCCCAGGATACAACTTGGGCGACAGCATCTAAGTTGAGAGGTCCGTAGATGTGAGGATAGGCTTCATCCCCAACCAGCGCTTCGTATTTGATTTCGGCTTGAACTTGCTCAGAATTAATGCAGAGCAGCAGTAAATCAGTTTGTCCTGCAAAGTAGCGATTTGCCACTCCTACAACTTGCGAAAGCGTAGAGCAATGGATAAATCCTTCGGATGCTAAGGTGTCCCCTTGGTAAATTCCGGCAAGTTGCGCTTGCTCCCACTGAGGTGCTGAAGTGATGTGAAAAATCAATGGCATCGCGATCGCGGCTGAGCGCTTCCCTAAACGATTGGCCTAAATATTATCCACCACAACTAAAGCGCCATATCCCAAACCCAAAACTCCCACGAGCAACACCACCAGGGTGAACAAGGGGTTGAAAATCCACAAAGAATTCACCAACCAACACAGCAAACAAGTTAGCAGGAACAGGACCACTAGTTCCATGAGAAATGTGAAATACACCATGACTCGAATTCCATACCAGCGAAAAATGCTGGAGAGAGAACTATCTCTGATCCTAGGAATTCGTTAGGGGCAACGCCTTCATCTAAATGGGGGAATTACTTGGATCATTCGGGGGATGATTCTCAGATAGATACTCGGGTGGAATTGGCTTGTCGCCCTGCTCATCGTCCCAAAGCAGGTTCGTAATCCACCAGCGATCGCCATAGCGCATTAGTTGAATGCTATGGATGCCACGAGCCGAGGACGAGCGGTAATCGGTGACCAAGCGGGTTTCAAACGTACTGAAGACTTGAGCAATATTGCCAAAGCTTTTAGTGTGACGAGCTAGCTCTGCTTCGATAAACTCAGTCAAGATGCCAGCTTGAATCTGCTGAACCAAGCGATCGATAAAGGTTTCCACATCCATCGTGTCCGCAGCATCCGTTTTGACGTGAATTAGGTGGGCTCCAGGCATAAACAGAGAGCGTAGCCGATTCGAGTCAGGCTGCTCTCCAGCCCCAAAAGAAATCGAATTGTAAAGTGCGCTAATGATGCTGTCCACGGACTCAACATCAGCAAACTCAGAAGTTGGGATCGGCTGTGGTTCCTGCACCATAGTTTTGGCCCACACTCGTAGGTCGATAGGTTGGTTAGTTCTGTTCTATCTCTTCTGCGGACAATTAGCCAAACCGCACGCACGAAATTAGCTATATCAGTAGGGAGTAGGCAGGCTCGGAAACAGAGTATAGCGATCGCCTTCTGCAACAGATCGGTAGGCTGCGGCGATCGCGCAAATCCGTTGACAGAGCTTGATTTCCTTCCCCTCAAGGCAGAATAAAGTCAGTCTTCCAGCATCTAAAAGTGAGCCTGCTTAAACTAAAAGTACTGAACTGGAATATGAGAAGCGGTTGCAAATTCTAGTGGTAGCTATGTGTCTCCAGAAGCCTATTTGCTAGGAGAAGGCAATAGCTCTGTGAAACACGAGTATAGAGACGGTCAGATCTACGCAATGGCAGGAGCGAGTAATGCTCATGTCCTGATTGCTGTCAACTTCGCCACAGCTTTAAGAACGCATTTGCGTGGAAAAGGCTGCCTCACCTTTGCTTCGGATACCAAAGTGCATATTGAGGCAATCAACGCGTATTATTACCCAGATGTAATCATTACTTGCGATGAGCGCGATCGCGCCTTCAACAACTTTGTGCGCTACCCTTGCTTGATTGTGGAAGTTCTATCAGACACGACTGAAGCTTTCGATCGAGGCGATAAGTTTGCCGATTACCGCCAGCTTGAGAGCCTTCAGGAATATGTTTTGGTGAGCCAAAAACGGATGAGTGTGGATGTGTTTCGTCGCAACCAAGCCGATCAGTGGGTGCTAACTCCTTATACTAATAGCGCCGAAATTCAACTGGCTAGCGTTGCTTCCCAAAGTGCGATCGCAACTCTCTATGAGGACGTGGCGTTGATGGGCAATAGCGATTAAGCGCAGGATTTTATTCAGTGGTAGGGAGGATGAGCTTGCCTGATGCGATCGCCACCGTAATAATTTGGGCATCAATCAAACGGGTTTCGGCAGGAAAAGCACCTGTGCCAGGGTTGACTGGATAGGCGGGGAAGCAAGCTCCACTGATGCTGAGGCGGAGAGCATTACCTTGAGCGATTTGCACACAAGTCGCTTGCAGCGGAATCGTGAGGGGAGCTATTGTTTGGCCTGGATTCACTCGCATGTAGCCTTGAGTCAAGTTGTATACACTGCCATTCGGTTTGACTTTCGAGAGCACGACACACAGATCAAAACTGGGTTGGTCTGCGGTGCAATGAATTTCTGCGATCGCCTCACCGACAATATGCAAATCTTCGATTAGCGGGGCAGAGGTATAGGTGACGATATCGGTACGGCAATCAAGAGCAGAGCGATCGTAGGAACCCGCAGGCAACGAGGCATGACCCCCTAATGCTGGGACAGGTCGCCAAGGATCATGCACAAAGACATCGGGGGCGATCGCTTCTGGAGAAGTTTCTACCAGAGTTCCTGTTTGGTCATCTAGGCTGGCAAGACCATTGCTAGCGAGAAAATAGGCTTTGGGTTTGCCTTCAGGCCATTGCTCAAAAAAGCTCCATTCGTTGCTGCCCATCTCGAATAGGCGGACAGGCAGTTCGTCCTGTAATCCTGTGTTGATGCCTTTGAGAAATTGGTCGAACCAGCGAATTTGTAGTGTGTCAATCGGGCTATTGGCTTCTGGGCCATAATCGATCGCGCCCAACTTGCGGCCCCAAGGCAAATGTGCCCACGGCCCCACGACCAAATGCTGAGGATATTGACTGCGAGCCGCTAAATCTTGATAGAGATGCAGCGTCCCTCGCAGGTAGGGGTCAAACCAGCCACCAATATGCAACATCGGCAAATCAATATTCTGATTTTGCATATAGTTTTTCGGCGACACCTTGGCCCAATAATCGTCTGGTGTGGGGTGCTCTAACCAATCGTGGTAAAAAGAATCTGACGCTAAGTCTTTCAAAATATGGGGACGCGCTGGAATCGGATCATGCAAAGGTAAATTACGAGCTGCTACGTAAAGCTTTTGGAAGGCTGCTTCATCTCCTCGCAATCGGGCAGTTTCGGCAGCGAGTTGAATCGCCCAGCCTAGGTTTGCCTGCAAGCAAAATGCCCCATTTTCATAGGCCCAATCGCTGTAGAGGTCGTAACCAATCATGCTGGGGCAAAGCGCTTTCAAGGCAGAAGGACGGGCGATCGCGGCATACAGCTGGGTCATCCCTTGATAGGAAAAGCCATACATCCCCACGTGGCCGTTACTTCCAGGCAATTCCGCCGCCCAATTGACGGCATCAAAGCCATCCTCGATTTCGTGGGCAAACAAATCAAAATCACCTTCCGATGTGCCTCGCCCCCGCACATCCTGAATTACTGCAATGTAGCCGTGAGCCGCGTACCAAGTAGGATGGGCATACACCACGGTTGAAGCGATCGCCCGTCCATACGGTTGCCGCATCAATAAAACCGGAAACTCACCCACCGCATCGGGTCGATAGACATCCGCATCTAAACGGACACGATCGCGAGTCAGCATTGAAACGGTTTCTTTAGGACGCACAGAAAACATAGAAAGCCTAACGTGCGCCCCACCCATCCGATCGCTGCAAAACGGCCAAATCCTCCTCGTCCAATTCAACCGAGGTGCCGCTACGAATCAGTTCGGCAAAGTCTTCGTTGGGCACCATAACGCAGAGGGCGTACAGACGACCCATGCCTATATTTTCAATGGCGTGGGTACCTGTCGGTGGGACCAATATACTATCGCCCGTCCGAATCGCTACAACTTTGCCATCACAATGGGCCAGCCCTTCCCCTTTCAAGATAAAAAACATTTCCACGGCAAATTGATGTCGGTTAGGTGGGGTTTTGCCACCAATATCAAAAATCTCGACACACATAGTGACCGATGCGTTGGCAATATTGGGATCAAATACGATCGCCAATCGATTGGTATCTTGAGGGCTGATGCGAAAAGCTTGATAATCGTTGGGAGTTTTAGCAACCGGAATCACACAAGCATTCATGACATTAGACTCCAAGGTTGAGGGGAAAGGTAGCTATTGACTAGTTGCTAGGGCTAATGGTTTTAATGCCATCAATCAGGGCATGGGAATTACTGACAAAACCAAAGCACTGCTTGACGTTATAGAGTGTGGCTTGCCAGCAAAATTCTGGAGAGGTAGTCGCGGTACAGTCTTGCAGCAAGATGCAATCGTAGCCGAGGAAATTGGCATCTTGCAGCGTCGCCATGACACATTGGTCAGCATTGACGCCAGTAAAAAATAGAGTAGTTCGACTCAAGTTTCGCAAGATACTATCGAGCGGGGTATCCCAAAAGCCACTCATGCGGTACTTATCAACGGCAATATCTTCTGGCTTTAGTTCTAGTTCATCAACGACTGCTGCGGCCCAACTATCTTTCCTCAGCACTGGGGCACCATTTGGCAGGCGATCGCCCAAACCCACCCCATCACCCGTGGGATTGTAGACGTGTCGAGTCGCAGGACTGATGTTCATCAAGTCAGGGCGATTGCCCCAGTTGAGCCAAATGACCGGAACCTGAGCGTTGCGTAGAACAGGCAGCAAGCCCTGCAACGGTGCGATCGGTTGCCGCGCTGGGCTGACATCGACGCCAATGGAAGCCAACCAACCGTCTGGATGACAAAAGTCATTTTGCATATCGATCACCAAGACTGCTGCTTTAGCCAGGTCTAGGCGTAAAGTTTTGGTTTCGGTAGCTAGTGTAATGAGTTGGGGATCAAGGGGTGGACGGGTAAGGTCGGCGATCGCAGCGTCTACATACCAAGCATTGGGTGGAACTCCGAGCGATCGCAACGAGGGATGATTCATAAAAAGCTATCAAAATAGTTTGCCAACAGTTCAAGCAACCTAGGATGAACCAAGTGTTTACAGCTTCACCTTAAACGGCTTTTGCAGTTGAGACAGCACTTTTTAATACAGCTTCAAAGCCTCAATCAGCAGTGAGAACGATACATTCCCACCCCTCATTCCCTAAGATCAAGGCAGAGTCGAGCCCCCTCAAAACATCACTTGGGTCAGGTTTGTGAGCTTTACAATTCAGAATGTTTTAATCCCGGTTGACCAAACTTACGAGACGGTTGATGTCCAAATTAACGCAGGACAAATTGCAGCGGTCGGTTCTCAGCTAGAAGTGGTTGGGACAGCAGTAGACGGTCAGAATAAGCTGCTGTTACCAGGTTTTTTCAATGCTCATACCCACTCCTCGGAAATGTGGCAGCGCGGCATCATTCCGCCCGTTCCCTTAGAGCTGTGGATTGCTGAACTGTACGAGTTTTCGCCGCTCAACCCGGAGCAAATTTATCTCAGTGCGTTGGGCACTGCGGTAGAAACCCTACTTTCTGGCGGTACTAGTGTGGTTGACCACCTAGTTTTAATTCCGGGCCAAGAACTAGAAACCGTAGCTGCGGCGGTGCGAGCCTATCAAGAGATTGGCATTCGCGCCTTTGTCGCGCCTCTGATTCAAGATGAAGCTCTCAGCGCTGGGGTGCCTTCTGGTGGTGCAGCCATCAACCATGACCCCTACCTGCGCTCAACTACAGCTACTCTGAACCTAGTTGAGGAGATGGTGCAGCAATTTCACCGTCCTGCTGAAGGGATCAATATTTTGGTGGCACCAACCGGAATCCAACTTTGTTCGGATGCCTTGTTTAAGGGCTGTATTGAGCTGAGCGATCGCTATAACCTCTGCCGCCATGCTCACTTGCTCGAAACCAAAGCCCAAAAGCTATTAGCCCAAGAAAAATACGGCTGTAGTGCGGTCGAACATTTGCAACAGATTGGTTATCTCAGCGATCGCACTTCTCTGGCCCACTGTGTCTGGCTAGACGATGCTGATATTGAAATTCTGGCCGAGACGCGATCGACTGTGGTGCACAACCCTTTGAGCAACTTACGTTTAGGTAGCGGCATTGCCCCCCTGCTGAAATATCGTCAGGCTGGGGTCAACGTCACGTTTGGTTGCGATGGTGCAGCCAGCAACGACTCGCAAGATTTGTTAGAAGCAATCAAAATTGGTTCACTTCTACACAACGTCACCGATCTGGACTACCAACACTGGATTACCCCCCGTCAATCAGTGGAAATGGCTTCCTTGGGAGGTGCCAAAGGCTTGAATGTCAGTGATCAATTGGGTTCTCTGACTATTGGTAAACAAGCAGACTTAGTAATGTATGACCTCACCAGCTTGTCTTTACTACCCCGCACTGATCCCGTCGGTTTATTGATCTTAGGGCGACCCACCAATGCAGTGGATAGCGTTTGGGTGAGAGGCGATCGCATTGTGGCGGCAGGTCAAGTTACCACCATTGACGTGAACAATCAACGGCAACAGTTGTTCCAGCACAGCGAATGGGTTACTCAACGGCGATCGCAGGAATTGCGGCAGGTTGAAGCTCGTTATCGCTCTGTTATGGGATTACCAAATATGGCATTACTAAAGCAGTCTCCAGGCTACTCATAACTTAACGAATGACTCCATAAGTTTTCAGCAAACTCTACCTTTTGGTGGTGTCAACAACCGTGCAATTAAGTTATCTAAGAGGCGTTTGGTACAACTAATTCCGTATTTTCGCGTACAGTTTCGAGTTAGCTCTCTCCGGAAGTCACTCCCTAAAAGTGTGTATCTATAACTAGGCTGGAACCGAAATTCAGTTGGGACCAAATCTGTTTAGCTGAATCCCCTTAAGGCTGCTAAACACTAGAGACAAGGAACTATAAGCATGCCAATGGCACTTTAGGGATCGAATCTCTCTGCGTGTAGGTGTATTCGTAAAGTATCCTAAGGCATTCTAAATCTGGCAAAATTACAGATCAGCCCAGCTGTGACTTCTCTCAATTTCAGGCTCCTCTGCCAACCTTTGCGTAAATCATATTAATCATTACTTTTAATTTGCTCTTGCAACTTATGATTACTTGTCCAAATTGTGCTCATCCTAATCCAGAGGGAGCCACCCAGTGCGAGGCCTGCTACACACCCTTACCTGAAACCGTAGCCTGTCCCAACTGTAAGGCTGCTGTTTCGGCTGGAGCTGAATATTGTGGTCAGTGTGGCTATGCCATGCAAAGTGTTAAGTCTGTCCATAGCCCTGTACCCCAAACCATCGTGAATCCTCCTACCCCAGCCTCCAACCTCCAAGCCGAAGTGCAGTCCAGCCCTATTGGGCCTGCCATAACGCCACCGCCACTGATCGCCGTCATGCCGGATGCAACCGTAGCACCCACCCCGCTACCACCATCGCCAACCGCAGCTAAAACGCAGTTACAGCAATTTACAGCTCGCCTACTACATGTGCAAAGCAATACGGTTCTGGAACTACCCCCGCATTTGGATGTGATTCATATCGGTAAACCCAATGATCGCGTGCCTCCGGATCTGGATGTGTCAGGTTTTGCAGATTCTGATATTGTGTCCCGTATTCATGCGGATATCCGAGCTGAA
Organism: Trichocoleus sp. FACHB-262; assembly: GCF_014696035.1. Taxonomy (NCBI): domain Bacteria; kingdom Bacillati; phylum Cyanobacteriota; class Cyanophyceae; order Leptolyngbyales; family Trichocoleusaceae; genus Trichocoleus; species Trichocoleus sp. FACHB-262. The sequence continues at coordinate 453,475 of NZ_JACJPK010000017.1, forward strand.
GCGGGTGCCTACTATATAGAAGATATAGGCAGTTCCAACGGTACTTATGTTAACAACCTGCCCTTGCGTCCCGGCGATCGCCATCGGTTACGTCCCGGCGATCGCATCTCACTAGGCAAAGGAGATAAAGTTACTTTCCACTTTCAAGCGTAATATTTCTAACCATAGGGGTTGTAACCCAGGTAGGAAGGGTTAGAAATTTTAGGTACCCTATACACAAGTCAACTTGCTAAGAATTCGTCACCCGCCTTAGCTCCAAGTTTGGTTCCTTAACAACTTTTTCATTCAACCTTTGAGGATCACTGATAGCAGGTCTGGATATTGATAGAGCCAACGGAAACTTGACTTAGACCACTGAGTTCGCAATTACAATCACGCCATCCTAGGGCTTGGCAGCAATGACGGGAATTTGAGGCAGTTTGATCATGCTTGTTTGTCCCCAATGTCAATTCGAAAATTCAGATACCAATAATTTTTGTCAGAAATGTGGCACTTCTCTGACCCAGAAAATTTGCCCAGACTGTGGTAATTCAGTGCCATTTGAGCTTAAGCAATGCCAAAGCTGCGGCGCGACGACGGCAACCGTGTGGCAAGCGATTGTTTGTGGGCAAACAGCGATTAAAGTAGATAGCGTTTCGACTTGGGGCTACTTAGACTCCAACCAGCGTTACCAATTGCTAGAGCCTTGGCCAACCCAAAACGGTGCTCAGCAGGGCGTAGCGATTAAAGTGTTGGATTGTCAGCCGTTTCAGATGTCGCTTTTGGAGACTCTCTTCTATCAAGTCTACAGCGGCAGTGATGCCCAGCCTCCTTCAGAGACGACAGCAGAGATAACAGCCTCGTCCCCAACTACTGCTGAAGCAACTTCTGAGACCACTCCTGAGGAAATGGTAGATCCAGAGGCGATCGCAACAAGTGCCGCAATCAATGCAATTCCCTCAGAGGACACAACGGCACTAGCCATTCCAGCGATCGCGGAGCCTTATTTAGCTTTGCAAGCAGAGTTTTACCACACGTTGCCAGGAGTTCACGATGCTTGGCAACAAGACCACCAATCGGTGTTACTGCTAGAGGACCGCTCTCACTTGCCACTGCTGGCTGATTTATGGCGGGATAGTGCAATTTCGCCATTGCAGATTTTGTATTGGCTCCGAGAAATCTCCGAGATTTGGGATGTCTTAGCTGCTTGGAACTGCTGTCAAAGCTTGTTAGAGATAAGCAACTTGCGGGTCGATGAAGACCAAGTCTTTTGTTTGCAACGCTTGTATGGAGACCTTGAAGGCTCGTTGCCTACCTTGCAGGATTTGGGCAAACTCTGGCAAGGGTTGTTCGAGCAGTCACAACGGACCCAGATCGCTGCACTGGCCCTGCTAATTCGCGATTTACAGGAAGGTAGTATTCAGACGACAGATCAGCTCCGTTCTCGCTTGCAAGCGATCGCCCAGGAACTTCAAAGCACTTTCACAGCCCCTATGATGAATCCTGAATTCTCTGACCCTAACTTCATGGAGGCTGGCAAAGTGGGTCCAGTGAGTCACGCCCCAGCCCAAACTACAACTGTAGCGACCAACAGTTCGTCAGAGAGTTCTAGCAATCCTCTTGTCCAGCTGTCAACTCTGTCAGATACAGATGACAGTAGTGCCGACGATGCGCCCACAGTTGTCCTACCAATGCAGTTAGTCAATCTCGAAGATGCGGGTCGCACCGACATTGGACGACAACGCGAGCACAACGAAGACTATTTTGGCATCCACACCGAACTCAAGAAGATTGAAAGCCCTCAGGGACGAACGATGCAGGGGAAAGGGCTATATATTCTCTGCGATGGCATGGGGGGTCATGCAGGCGGTGAAGTGGCTAGTGCGATGGCTGTAGATACGCTACGGCATTATTTTCAAACTCGTTGGCTAGAACCGCAGAACTCAGACAACTCAGAGCGGCGCGAACCGCCTCTCCCTTCAGAAGCAGAGATTCGGGAGGCCGTCCGTCTAGCCAATCTAGCCATTTACGACATCAATCAAGAAGATGCTCGTTCTGGTAGTGGACGAATGGGAACCACCTTAGTCTTGGTCTTAATTCAAGGCACCACTGCTGTCGTGGCCCATGTTGGCGACAGCCGCCTGTATCGTCTCAGCCGTCGTCAAGGTTTAGAGCAAGTGACGGTTGATCATGAAGTCGGCCAACGAGAAATTCAACGAGGCGTTGAACCCGAAATTGCTTATGCTCGCCCAGATGCTTATCAACTCACCCAAGCGCTAGGGCCACGGGACGAAAACTTTATTAATCCCGACGTGCAATTTATCGATTTGACTGAGGATACGCTGCTGCTACTTTGCTCTGATGGCCTATCAGATCATGACTTGCTAGAAACCCATTGGCGTACTCACTTAGAACCCTTACTGAGTTCTCAATCCAACTTAGAGCGGGGCGTTAATCAACTGATTGATTTGGCAAACCAATACAACGGGCACGACAACATTACGGCGATCGCAATTCGAGTCAGAGTACGGCCCAATTTAGCCCAACTGCGCCAATCTGCTGCTTAAGTGGCAAGCCGAAAGCCCAACTACTCCCTTACAATAAAAGGCTAGATTGATACCTATCGTGGCAAGGATTTCCCGATGTGGTTACCTTGACCTTATTAGACCCTCAAGCCCTGATTCCCCCTCAGCGTTGGTGTTTCGAGAACGAGCCAATTATTCGCATTGGTCGCTCTCCTGACAACCACATAGTGCTCAATAGCACCCTTGTCTCTCGCTACCATGTAGAACTGCGACAGACCGATGCGACCGATCTCGAAAGTCCTTGGGAGATGGTGAACCAAGGTAGAAACGGTACGTTTCTCAATGGGATCTTGGTTACCCAAGGGTTGCTGTTGGACGGAGCCTTGTTGCAGTTAGCTCAAGGTGGTCCTACGCTCAAGTTCCAAGTTCAAACCACCATAGTTCAGAGTTATCAACTTCCAGTAGTGGGATGCCCACATCTGGGCAATCCACCAGACAATCTCTTTTGCCTTCATTGTGGTCAACCCTTAAGAGTGGAGCGGCAGATCCGTCAGCACCAAATTCTCCGGGCTTTGGGTCAAGGCGGCATGGGCACAACTTATTTAGCTTGGGATGCGGCCCACGCCTCAACAGCACAAACCGCTCCGCAGCAGCTAGGAAGGTCGCCACTCCGGGTGTTGAAAGAAATGAATGCTGATATGGCTACAGTGGCAAAGGCGCAAGAATTATTTGAGCGGGAAGCTCGAATTTTGCAGACTTTGCAGCACCCTGGCATTCCTCAGTTTTTTGACTATTTTGTTGAGGATGGCAAGAAGTACCTGGTGATGGAAATGATCCAGGGTCAGGACTTGGAAAAGCGGATTTACCAGCAAGGCCCTGTGGGACTTAAACTAGCTCTGGAATGGATGGTTCAAGCTTGTCAGGTGCTAGATTACATGCATAGACAACACCCTCCGGTGATTCACCGAGACATTAAACCCGCAAACTTGATGGTGCGCCACCGCAATCAGCAAATTGTGGTGCTGGATTTTGGAGCAGTCAAGGAATTTGGCACTCCGTTGGGCACCCGCATTGGGGCAGAAGGATATAGTGCTCCTGAGCAAGAGCAAGGTCAACCTGTCACGCAGTCTGATTTATATGCGATCGCCCCTACTTTAGTATTTCTCGTGACTGGGGAAACTCCTTATAAGTTCTATCGAAAGCGGGGGGCTGAGTATCGCTTTCGCCCAGAAGGAATTCCCACCATTACACCAAGGTTACAAGCGGTGCTAGAGCGAGTTACCCATCCGCAAGTGGGCGATCGCTACCGAACAGCCCAAGAATTAGCCCAAGCGTTGGCTAGTTGTCTTTAATTCAAAGTCTGAGCTTACACGTTGGTGAACGAGAACTATAAGGGCAATCGCCCAGGATTGCCCTCAAGCTATAGCTGTTTTCGTGAATTACTCTTCGTCTTCCCAAGCCTCAACTTCTAAGAGGTCAATAACCGGGTCTTGCATTGTGAAATCGTAAGCTTGCAGTTCTTGCTTCCAATGGGGCCACTCGTCGCCATATAGAAAGGCAATTTTCCAGATGCTGTCGGTTGGCTTGATCAAATTTGAGTCAACCAGCGATCGCACCTGACGCTGCAGCTTCACCATTGGGTGAATAACCTGTTGGTTCATAACAACTTTCGTCATCGATAAATTTTGCAAATACTTCTACTGACCAACTTCCCAGGTAGATTCAGCACCTACGCGTAGATCTCTGTGCTGACGGGAAATCTTGTTCCAACTTCTTAATATAGCACAAGTGTTTGAAAGCGCCAGTCCCCAACAAAAATTTCTGAGTTTGAGCAACATTTCAAGAGGTCGGTGATTCTAGAGGTGCGATCGCAGAGCTATCTGAGTAAGAACGAGTGCAAGGAGCCAACGTGATTAGATCTTCGATGTTGCGGAGCATAGTGCTGCAAATGGCATCCAGCGGTAAATCGTTGGGATCGCGACCAAAGGGATTTTCAATTTCAATTCCAATTTCTTCGATGCCAAACAAGGTAAAGCTAACCAGCGCTACCACTGGTCCCGTAAACCAAGCGATTTCAGCTACCAGGGGAAAAGGCAATAGGAGGCAATAAATCAAGAGCAACTGTTTAAGGTGAATAGCGTAAGCCATCGGCATCGGAGTTTTGAGAATCCGCTCGCACCCACCCAAAGCGTTGACCATTTCATCAAGGAGGTGGAGCATGCCTGAGAGTTGGTAGGGATTGACGCGATCGCGACTATATTGCTCCTGTAGATAATCCCCAATCCAGAAAGCGATTTCTAACGGCGGGTGATTCATTTCCTGGAGCTTGAAATATTGCGATCGCTGCACCAAAGGTTCGAGTTCACTACTAACGGGTTCTTGGCGCAGATGCAGCTTGGTAGCAACCGCAAAAGCAACGAGTAAGCGTAGGGCAGCAATTTTATTGGTGCGCTCTTGGGGACTTTGCTCTACGACCCCAATCCAAATCTGGCGGGCGAGGTTCCGTACCGTGTTAACTAAGTGCCCCCAGCACTTACGACCTTCCCAAAAACGCTCGTAAGCGGTGTTGGTCCGAAAAACGAGCAGCAAACCTAGGACGATACTAGGAATCACGTTCGCGAAAATCGGCTGCGCAACTGGTAAGCCGAAGTAGAACAGAATGGAAATAAAAACGCCAAAAAAACCACATAACAGGGTTCGAGGAAATACAGACGGAATGACTGAGCCTTTTAGCTGCAAAGCCATTTGTAGCCAACGTCGTTTTTCCATTACCATGCAGCTTGAATATTTGAACGTTACTTGCAGCTAGTCTACCCGCTCTAGCTGCCAGAGGATCTGGTTGCCTTCACGGCGCACTCGCGAGACGACCCAGTTGCGCCAAACCCAGTTGTCACCTCGGCTGGTCACGGCGCTGGCGTTGACATCCATCAAATCAGCTAATTCGGAACTACTAATTAAATATCCCTGCTTGGCAATCTCATCCGAGATGCGGAGCGTTTCAATTAAGTTGCGGAGTTGGGCAACACGAACCTCGCGGGGCAAATTATCGAGGTTTTCTAAAGGGGCGGGGGCAATGGAATCTGTCATAGTCACATCCATCGTGGAAAGCTCAGCAAGATTGACACTGGATTGTACGGCGTTGGTGCTAGCAATGTCAGTTGTGTCTGATTCAGATGTGGCAGTTGTGGGCAACCCTGAGGGTGTAGTCGCGACTAAGTCTAACTCTGGCTCTAGGGAATTTTTAGAGTTTGCTGTTTGGGGCGAGCGTTGCTTCAAGGCTATAGGTCTGCTCAGGGAAAAGCTACGAGCGATCGCATCGCAGCGTTCGTTTCCCACATCTCCCGCATGGCCGCGAACATATCGCCACTCTACCTGTTTCGAGTTCAGTTCATCTAGGGTTTGCCACAAATCTTGGTTCAAAACGGCTTTGCCCTGCGCGGTTTTCCACCCTTTTTTTTTCCAACCCGCGACCCATTTGGTTACGCCATTTTTGACATACTCGCTGTCGGTGTAAAGGCTAATCGGTTCGCTTTGTTTAGCAGTGGCAAGAAACTCTAACGCAGCGATCGCGGCTTGCATTTCCATGCGGTTGTTGGTGGTTGCCGCTGCGCCACCGCCTAATTCCTGCCTGGAACCATCGGTGAAGTAAACGACGACTCCCCACCCACCGGGGCCAGGATTGCCAGAGCAGGCTCCATCGGTGTAAATGCTTTGAATTTTGGCAGAATCAGGCATGAGTCATTGGTGCAAAGAGAGACGCTGCATCACTCTAGCAGGTTGTGTTTCCAATGGGTTTTGAGAGACTGCTTAAAATAAACATAGGTCCAAAAAATTTACGATCGCGTGGCCCAAGAAACCCAAAGATCAACTCGCCGCCATTCGTGATCTACTCAGAACTAATGGTGGTGAGTGGACAGTAGAGCAAGTTGTGGCGCAATTCAAAGGAGTTGCCCGGAAAAAACAGGCGATCGCCGACCATCTCGAAAGCCTAGAATCTCTCGGCATCTTGGTCAGCCACACCGAAGCGAATGTTACCCGCTGGCACTACGCCGAACTGCAACAAGCGAGTTGAAAGAGCGATCGCCTTCATCACACAATCTCGAAATCACTACGATAAAATAGACTGAAACGCTTGTACTATTCACCCCTTCAAACGATCTTCTGTGGCATAGTGTTTTGCTACATGGAAAACTTGCGTTCAAACTATAGGATTGCAGTGGTTAGAGTATAGAACTCTATACTGATATCTGCTCTGCCATTGCCGCAGATTTTTTTGACTCCAGTGCTTTGGGACTGCCCTTAAACCGATGCCCTACGAACCGCTACACCACAAATATCGGCCCCAAACCTTTGCAGAACTGGTGGGTCAAGAAGCGATCGCCACGACACTCACCAATGCTTTGCGGCAGCGGCGGATTGCTCCCGCTTATCTATTTACAGGAGCGAGGGGAACGGGTAAGACCTCCAGCGCCCGAATTTTGGCTAAATCACTCAATTGCCTGCAAAGTGACGCACCCACAGAAACCCCTTGCGGCAAATGTGAAGTGTGCCGAGCGATCGCCAACGGTTCTGCGCTAGACGTAATTGAAATCGACGCAGCCAGCAACACCGGGGTAGACAATATTCGGGAATTGATCGAGCGATCGCAATTCGCCCCGGTTCAGTGTCGCCACAAGGTTTATGTGGTCGATGAATGTCATATGCTTAGTACTGCCGCATTCAACGCGCTGCTGAAGACGTTGGAGGAGCCACCCGATCGCGTGGTGTTTGTATTGGCAACCACCGATCCACAGCGGGTACTGCCTACGATTATTTCGCGGTGCCAACGGTTTGACTTCCGGCGGATTCCGCTAGAGGCGATGGTGCATCATTTAAGCGCGATCGCCCACAATGAATCGATCAACATTGCTCCTGATGCGGTGCAACTGGTAGGTCAAATTGCCCAGGGTGGACTGCGGGATGCCGAGAGCTTATTAGATCAACTGAGCTTGCTAGAAGGACAAGTGACGGTTGAGCGAGTCTGGGATTTGGTTGGAGCGGTGCCAGAGCGAGACTTGTTGGCTTTGTTGCAAGCGATCGCCACCAACGACCCTGCTCAAGTTCTTGATGGGGCACGTCACTTGATGAATCGGGGTCGAGAACCCCTGATCGTCCTACAAAATCTAGCCAGTTTCTACCGCGATCTACTCATTGCCAGAACTGCGCCGAGTCGAGGAGATTTAGTCGCGATTACGCCACCGACTTGGGCGCAATTGTGTCAGTTTGCTCAGCAACTCCCGATCGCTCTAATTTTAGAGGGGCAAAAGTATCTCCGAGCTGCCGAGGTGCAAATTAAAAACACGACTCAGCCGCGTCTATGGCTGGAAGTCACGCTGTTAGGTTTGTTGCCTTCTGAGTTAGGAGTAGAAACGTCTGTCGTGAGTGCTGCTCCCGTTGCACCCCAATGGATTCCAGTTCCACCGACAATTCAACCTGTCCCAACATCTTCAGCTTCCTTACCTGTTAAACCAACAGCGGTCAGCTCGTCTAATGGCAAAACACCCAGTGTGGCTGGTCAGTTGGAGCAATTGTTGAGTCAGGTTGCCAGCAAATATCAGCTCTCTACTCCAGCGGCGGATTTGGAAGTCCTGGCAGGTGCGATCGCCCAAGCTCTCTTGCACGACCAGGAATTTCGCAGTGCCTTGAGTGCGTTAATTTCTGCCCCTCAGCCCACTATTGCATCGATTTCAGAAACGGTAGAAACCAGCAGTCATATTCAAGCGGCAGTTGTAACTGAAACTGTAGTCCATGAAACCGCTCAGAATGGCGCAGCTCATGTGGTTGAAACCACTCATATAGAAGTTGATGAAGCGATCGCCGCTGTAGAAACCACAGCAATCGAATTGACAGAGCCTGAACCTCTGATTACCTCCATTAGCGAACCCGATAATTGGCAAGAAGCGGCTGAACAAGAGCCAGCATTCGTTGATCCGATAGACAGAGGGATGCTAGCAACCGAAGCTACCCCATTGCTGAACTTAGAGCAGTTATGGCAAAAAGTTCTAGGTTGTATTGAGTTACGGGGTACACAAGCATTATTGGGTCAACAGTGCTACCTGCTAGGACTGGACAAACAACAAGCCAAAGTGGGAGTGCGATCGCAACCTTTGGTCAAGATTGCTCAGCGCAGTTTGCCAATAGTCGAGGAAGCGTTTCAGAAAGCCGTGGGATATCCCGTCAAAGTAGCTCTAGTCGTAGCCACTGCCGCTGAACCCGCGCCTGCCATCCAAACATCTCCTGAGAACAATGCTCAATCTTCTGGAGCGATCGCACCTCAGCCCCCTCGGCTGACCGAAAGACCACCACAAAGTAGTTCTCAACCTCCAACCCCAGGGCCACAAAACGCTAGTCGTCCTGTTGTTGCTCCTGAGTCGAACTATTCCCAGCCGACCCAAACTACATCTACCACCGCTGCTTCATCAGAACCCGTTGCCACAGCAGATGCGAGTGCCGCGATCGAGCCGCCATCACTGCAAAACATTCCTTGGCAAGAAGAAGACGAAGTCACACGCGCAGCCAAGCGGCTAGCAGAGTTTTTCGGAGGCAAGGTAGTTGATTTAGAAAGCGGTTGGACTTCTGACGGTAACGAGTTAGTGGTCGCGCCCCCGATTAGCGAGTGGGATGAAACCGACCCAGGCGCAGAAGCAGATGAAGTGCCGTTCTAAACAAAAACGGCTGGCTCAACACCAACCGTTTCCAGAAATTCTATTTACAGCGGTCTTAATCGCGATCGCCCTTTCGTCCGCTTAGGTTTGCTTTGGCAGATCCAACCAAACTTCATCTTCAGCGCCCTGATGGATGGTCTTGATCCATTTCAAGCGCTTCGGTCGCACTGAAATACGCGCCGTTGTGCTGGCTACAACCACCAACCAATGGAACATATAGACAGTTCCTTGCAAAGATTGCGACAGCCTCGTCCAGAAAGAAGTGTCTAAATCTGCCTGAGCCTCGACTGGAGTTGCCGCTAGTTTAGGTTGTTGGTAGCGGCGTAAACCAACAAACATGCCCATAAACGAGAGCATCAGCGTTAAGCTAGCCAGCGGGCTGAGGAGGGGAGAGCTATTGCGAGCGAGCGCCATCAGCAAATCAGGTACGGAAGCGGTCGGCAAAATGTACTGGATCAGCCAAAAAACGAATAAATCAAACGTCTTTCGAGGGCTAAGCCGACGATTGTGAGCCAGGAAACGCCAGTAATCTAAATACCGTTGATAACCTCCCTCTGCCCAACGATTGCGTTGATGCCAAAGGGCTACTGAGCGAGTCACCCCTTCTTCTTCAACCGCAGGCACCGCTAGAAAATCGATGTCCCACTGATCGAGGTGTAAGCGGAAAGTCAAGTCTAAATCATCCGTAATAGTTTCCTCATTCCAGCCGCCACAGCGCTCTAGAGCTGAGCGCCGAACAAACTGACCATTACCGCGCAGCTCACCAATTCCGCCAAGGGCAATACGTTGCTCTTGAAAAAAGGCATCCAGCGCCATTTCGATCGATTGCCCTTGGGTCAAGAAGTTAGTGCCAGCATTTGCGATCGCCTTTCGCACCTGCACCGCACCCACTTGAGGCCGTTGAAACAGAGGCAATACTCGCTGAAGCAAGTCCTGAGACACCTGAGCATCTGCATCAAAGACCGCCAAAATCTCCCCTTGAGTTAAGGGTAAAACTTGATTTAAAGCTCCTGATTTGCCACCACCTGCACCTGCCGCTCGGTGCAGAACCTTAAGCTGCGGGTACTCCCTGGCCAACTGATCAAGCAAAATTGGGGTGCGATCGGTGCTGCTGTCATCAATCACCCAAAGCTCGTAGCGATCGGCAGGATAATCCAGATTACACAGCGTCTTGACCAGCTTGCCAACCACTGCCTCTTCATTTTTGGCCGCAACCAGCAGAGAGACGTAAGGCCAATCTGCTTGATCCACTTCTGCCAAAGGTTCTGGAGTTGGTAAAGGTCGAGCCAGCATGATCCGCAGGGCGTGGATTCCCACAACCGTGGTTAAGCCAATCACCACCCAAATGCCCCAAGAAAATAAATGGAGGGCGATCGTACCACTCCAAATCATTGTGAGTGTAAAAGCAGCTTTGCGTCGCCGACCTCTAAAACCCTTATAAGAGGGAGTTTCTAAATCCTCTTCTACCTCCGATAAGTCAGTTAAAAGAGAGCCAAGGGACTCAAACTCGCTGAAGGAATCGTTTCCGGGCCAGGAATTCTCCCGCATAGGTTATTTGATTCAACCACCAATATTTATCTACACCCTTGAAGAAGCTGGGAATGAGATAGCACCAAACCGTACAGCCTTCACAGACAGATAGTTTGCCCTGCGACTGACGATATTCCTCTACCACCTCATTTTGGCGATAAAGTTCATACAGCCGTCCTTCAATCGGGACACCCGTTTGAGCAAAGTGATAGCAGGGTAGGAGCAATTTGTCGTCGGGTGAAATAGCGATCACAGCATCCACCGCTTTGCAGCGTGGATTTTTGGTGTCATTACCACCAGCCTCAATAAAAGCCAGGGCAGCCTTATTGTAACCAACATTGTTAAATTTCTTAGCAGCCGCTTCGATCGCGGCCACCATATCAGGCGTTGGGTTTTTCTTATCGTTGTAGTTGCTGTGAGCGGTGAAAGCAGGGTTGAGCCAAACGCGCGCCCCTAGCTGAAGACCCAGCTCACCCACTTCGCCAATACGCTCATAATTTTGAGCCGTCACTGTATGGTTAAGAACCGGGTGCTCTCCCAAGGAATGAGCGAGTTTAACCGATTCAACTAGGGTGTCAAAAATTCTCACGCCCCGCGACTGATCATGAGTCTCAGCGTCACCGCCATCCAGCGAGAAATTAAGAAAATCAACCAGACCTTGAATCTCTTTCGCCTTCTTGGGATAGAGAATCGTGTTCGTCGTCATGCTGGTCTGGAAGCCCTGCTGCTTTGCTTCCGTATAGATCTGCGCTACATCGGCTCGCAGCAGTGGTTCACCACCTGTAAAGTCTACATATTTAACTCCCAGCCGTCGTAGATCTTGTAGATTCTGCTTGATAGTCTCAAAGCTCGCTTCATGTGGCGGCTCCAATGCCCAGATGTCACAGAAGTGGCAGCGGGCGTTGCAGCGATAGGTCAAGTAGTAATTTGCAACCAGAGGTGCCATAACTTTAATTCTGAAGCAGGTGTTAAATATCAGAATAGGCAATCTGGCTCCAGATGCAGAAAAAAATTCAGCAGAGGCATCTGGAATCCGGGTCGTTTGCCTAACTCGAAACGTCTGGGTCGAAGTGCATGAGGTCAACTCAGAATACTACAGCAAAGCCATAATTAACTGCCAGCTCTGCCGTAATTAAGGAGCGTCTTAGTCGAGTTGCAGGCAAGCTCACCCAAGACCAAGTCGCTCAGGTGTTTAAATACTGAGAGGAATCGGGAATACTATCTACTGGCAGTCATCAACTTACCAAGAAAGTTTCTAGGTATCCTGCCTGTCACGGGGTTTGAATAAAGCCGAAATTAAGGAAAATTCGAGCATGTCCATCGAACAACTCCAGCCAGCTGCTAGCCGGGATGTCAACGTCTACATGCCCTACTATCAGGGCAACAAGCGAAATGTGCTGCCCCTTGCCATCAGCCTTTATCAGAAGGGAGCTTTGGAAGGACAGCGCAAAATTGAGGGCGGGGATGGGATTCCATTTATTGCTACTTGGAACGTATCCATGCTGCCCGCAGACTTAACTCGTTGCCGGATGCAGTTTGAAGGCAATGCGGAGCTGAGCTACGAATTAATGATGGCTAACTTTGAGTTTGTCGATTGCTTGATTGACTTGTTGATGACCTTCAAGCGCAGTCGCAATGCTGATTTCTCGCAAGCCTTCTACCGCAAGCTCTTGCGCTTAGAGGACTAAGTCAAATTCCGAGTCGAGCATTCTATCACCGTACAATAAAGGGGATAGCAAGCGAAGTTCAAAGCGGTTAATTCAGGAGTGAGGACGTGCCAAAGTCCCCGAAATATTTGTTAGTAGGATCAACGGAAGCTTACAGTGGTAAGTCAGCCATGATCTTGGGTGTGGCTTACCAGTTGAAAGAGCGAGGCCTAGACATTGCCTATGGTAAGCCTTTGGGCACCTGCTTAAGCGAATCTGGAACGGATGCGCTGGATGAAGATGTGCGGTTTTTCTCTCAAGTTCTAAATTTATCTGAAAATCGCTTGCAGCCAACGTTGCTCTCTTTGGATGAGCAGACGGTGCAAAATCGGATTCAAGGCTTGGACCACACCAATTACCGCCAGATCCTGACGCAATATTTGCAGATGCAGGGAGGAGACCTGGTGCTTTTAGAAGGACCAGGAACGCTGCAAGAGGGGAGTTTGTTTGATCTCTCGCTCCTCCAGGTAGCAGAAACGGTGGATGCGTCTGTGTTGTTGGTGGCGCGTTGTCACTCGTTGCTGCTGGTGGATGGGTTGCTGGCTGCCAAGCAGCAATTGGGCGATCGCTTGATTGGCGTGTTAATTAACGATATTCCCAAAGAGCAGTTAGAAACGGTGGACAAGGTGGTGCGGCCGTTTTTAGCGCAGCATGAAATTCCGGTGCTGGGGCTATTTCCCCGCAGTGATTTGCTGCGGAGTGTCAGTGTGCGCGAACTGGTTCATCAGCTCAATGCTGAAGTGCTCTGCCGAGGCGATCGCTTAGATCTGATGGTGGAAAGCCTGACGATCGGGGCGATGAATGTCAGTTCTGCTTTGAAATATTTCCAGAAAGCGCGGAATATGGCGGTGGTCACGGGAGGCGATCGCACAGATATTCAGCTTGCCGCCCTGGAAACCTCGACGCAGTGCCTAATTCTGACTGGGCATTTGCCGCCGACCCCTACCATTATTAGTCGGGCAGACGACCTAGAGATTCCCATTCTCTCTGTGGATCTCGATACGCTAACCACGGTAGAAATTATTGACCGTGCTTTTGGTCAGGTGCGCCTGCATGAGCCGATCAAGATGCAATACGTTCAGCAAATGGTAGCGGAGCATTTTGACATTGACCAGCTCATGGCAAAACTGAATCTAGAGCCAGCCGTCACCCGCCAGTAATCTAAACCTAGGCTGGTTTCCAGGTGCCGTGAAAGCCCAGGGGAATGATGCTGGGTAGTGCTAAGCGGCAAACCGGAGCATCATTCAGGCGATCTCTAGCAAAAATTTGGACTTCGCTGCGATCTGTTTTGCTATCAAACACCACTGTCAGAATCCAGCCTTGGTCAGGGTTCTCGCGATCAGGGGCATAAATGGGTTCTGCGGGATAGCAGCGATCGCCTAAATCTGCGGTCATTAGTTGCCCGGTTTGGTGATCAAAACGAGCGATCGCTCCAAACAGTTCTTGGCTGATATCCGTACCAGGACGATGAGTAGAAAGGTAGGTGAAGCGAGAGGCCTGCCCAACTTCTTGGGGATTCACCACAGGAAATTCGCAGCCGCGATCGAGCACTTCATTCATGGCGAGGATCTTGCCTGACTCAGGCTGGAGTTGGAGTTGCCATAAAGTGCCTTGAGCGAGCGTGTGGGTCTTTCCAGTTGCGACTTCCTGTAGATACTGATTTGTTTGGAAGTCTGCATAGCGAACTATATCTATGACAACTGCGCCATTGGCATCCACGTAGCCATTGCCAAAGTGCCACTGATACCAAGGATCTGCTTCGCCACGGCTCACTACAGCGAGAGTGTCCCGATCGACAACTAAAATTTGAGTGCCGAGTTCGGGCTTCCAGGTCAGGGCATCACTGTAGCTTTGCAGTTTTAGCAAGATGGGGAAAGGATTGAGCCGCACAGGGGGAATGCAGAACACCAGATATTGCCCTGCTAGGACAAAATCGTGAATTAAGGGAAAACCATCCAAGGCGATCGCGTTGTGCTGGCAAATTTGGCCTGTTTTGTCACTTCTGTAGACGTACAGCATGCCTGTTTTGCCATAACCCACGCCAAAGTTAAAAATCTCGCCAGTTTGCGGGTCGCGTTTGGGGTGAGCCGAATAGCGCTTTTCTCCACCCAGTTGGCCCAGACTTTCTATGCCCAACGTTTCTAGGGTTTGGAGATCTAGGGCGTGAGGCTGCCCTCCTTCCCACAGCGCTAAAAGTTTGTCCGACAGAGCCAGCACCGAGGTATTCGCGGCATTTTTTGTCCCTTTCGTCAGCCGATTCCATAGGGAGCCTGAAGGCATGGTGCCATAGCCGCCATAGAGCAAACGGCCTGCTTGGGCTTCTGTCTGGTAGTCTGCCGTTTGGACAAAGCGGTAGGCTCCAGTGGCACCACTATCGGTAAAATGCACGCCGAGAATTGCACCATCGCCATCAAACCAATGCTGGGCATCGTAGCCGCCTCGTTCTAACCGAGCAGGGCCATTGCGATAGAGCGAACCTCTTAATCCAGAAGGAATTGCGCCCGAAATTACGGTTAAGGGCGTGAGATGAAATTCTTTAACAGGTGGGGGGATAGCATTTGTACTGGTGGGGGGAATCGCCTTAGACCAGGCTGTTTGAGTTTGGGTGGGTTGAGCCGTACTAACCATAAAACAGTTACTCCGGGGTTGAAATGGCTGAAATTTGAGATTCAAGCTAGTCGAGATACATTGATATGCAATAAATTGAGTATGTCAACCAGTTTATATGCAATCTTTTGCATATGTCAATTATTAAGAACTATGTCTTTGGCTCACGCAATCTTAGTGCTTTTAACGGACTGTCCTCAAAGTGGCTATGACCTCGCAAAACAATTTGACGGCTCGGTGGGCTTTTTCTGGCAAGCCAGTCATCAGCAAATTTATCGGGAGTTAGGCAAGCTAGAGGCACAGCAATGGGTTGAGGTAGAAGCGATCGCTCAGGCTGGCCGACCAGATAAAAAGCTGTATCACGTCACCGAACTGGGTAAGCAGCAATTGATTAATTGGATGGGGCAAGCTAGTGACCCCAGCCCAACTAGAGAAGCCTTGTTAGTCAAAATGTTTTCAGGCAACTTAGTGCCCCGTGCCGTAATCTTGCAAGAACTAGAGCGACGTCGTGACTTACATGCCAAACAGTTAGCCTTCTATCGCAGCATTGAGGAGCAGCATTTTGCTAACCCTCAAGCGTTACCAATAGAAGCTCAGTTTCGCTACTTGACTCTCCGCAAAGGCATCGGCTATGAGGCAGATTGGCTAGCTTGGTGTGAGGAAGCAATGCAGCTACTCAGTTGAGTTATGTGCGACTTGAGCATACAGGCAGTTAAATCAAGGTTCTGTCTGGTAAAATAGCGAGGTTGTTCAGCCTGAGACTGGCTTTGAGTCAATCGATAGATCTGCCTAAAGTAGACGATTTCTTACAAGAGCTGGCGACCATTCAGCAAACAGGGTCTAAACGCATCGCCTTGCTGGGGTCACGTCACGTTCCAATTACTCATCAACACTTAATTGAAATGATGAGTTATGCCTTGGTGCTATCCGGTAATCGTCTCATTACCTCCGGGGCAACAGGAACCAATTCCGCAGCCATTCGGGGTGCCATGCGGGCTGACCCAAACTTGCTGACGGTAATTCTGCCTCAAAGTTTGGAGCGCCAACCCCGCGAATCTCGCGAACAATTGGCCCAGGTGATGCACCTGGTAGAGAACCCAGAGAATGACAGTTTAACTTTGGCTGAAGCAAGTGCGCTGTGCAACCTAGAGATTGTTTCTCGCTGCCAGCAGCTCATTTGTTTTGCCTTCCATGACAGTCAGACGTTACTCAAAACCTGTCAAGACGCTGAAGAGCAGCGCCGAATTATTACCCTGTTTTACTTTGACTAACTCTTTGTTGAGGTAAACAATGTCTCTGCCATTGCCAGTTGCAGCAGTTTTGCTTTACAGCATTGCTGGGGCTGCATTGCTTATCTATATTCCCTTTCTGGTTGTCGCCTATGGTCGGCTACAGGTTGGGTATGACTCCAGAGCGCCACGAGCGGTTTTTGAGAAGTTACCTCCTTACGCTCAGAGAGCAACTTGGGCACACCAAAACTCATTTGAATCGTTTATGTTGTTTGCGGCAGCAGCGTTGATGGCTTATGTGACGCAGCAAGATTCTATTTGGGTAGCGGGAGCGGCGATCGCGTATTTGGTAGCACGGTTGCTGTTTTCGCTTTTTTACATTCTGGATATTCCGCTGGGGCGATCGCTGATGTTTGGCATCGGTACTCTGTGTATTGCCACATTGATGGGTACGAGCTTGACTTCCCTGTATTAATCTAAATTTGAACGTTTAATATTCTTTGTGGTTATATGGCTGCTACTTCTTCATTTGATGTTGTGAGTGATTTCGATCGTCAAGAGTTGGTGAATGCGATCGATCAAACAATTCGTGAGATCAAAAGCCGCTTTGACCTAAAAGACACCAAGACGACGGTCGAGCTTGGTGAAGATGTCATTACAATTAATACAGATAGCGAGTTTACGCTGGATGCAGTTCATACGCTGCTACAAACGAAATCTGCAAAGCGTAATCTGTCGCTCAAAATCTTTGACTATGGCACCGTGGAGCCGGCGAGTGGCAACCGAGTTAGGCAGGAAATTAAGTTAAAGAAAGGAATCAGCAAAGAGATTGCAAAACAAATTTCTTTGCTGATTCGTGATGAGTTTAAGAAGGTGCAGGCATCGATTCAAGGGGATGCGGTGCGGGTGTCTGCAAAGGATAAGGATGATTTGCAGGCGGTGATTCAACGGCTAAAGCAGGAGGATTTGCCTGTGGCTTTGCAGTTTAATAATTATCGCTAGAATCAAATGCCTTGGGGGCGCTTGCCCCCAAACCCCCGCTGAGGGACGCAACCGTCCCTTAGGCTCCCTCCAAAAGGGTATGAATGGTTTGCTTACGGGCAGGGGGTAGAAGGTACAAGAGTTTTTAGGTGGAGCGATCGCTTTCTGAAGCATCTTGTAGGGGACGTTCTATTGGAGCGACAAAGGGAATAGCAGTGCCTTGGTAGGGGGTTGGTTCGGGCGTAGATCCGTTTGCGCCACCTTCGGCCCAACGCTTAGCGACTGCTACAAAGTCCGATGGCATCATGATGATGGTGGTGGTGTTATTCTCGGCCCCGATTTCTGTCAGCATTTGCAAGCGTCGCAGTTCTAGGGCAGATGGATTTTCGGTAATGTTTTTGGAGGCTTCGGCTAATTTAACGGAAGCTTCTTGTTCTGCGGCTGCTTTGATGATTCGCGCCCGTTTTTCTCGAATGGCTTCGGCTTCTTTGGCCATTGCTCGTTGCATATTGGGCGGAATTTCTACGTCTTTCATTTCTACCCGCTCGATTACTACGCCCCAAGGTTCAGTGATTTCATCCACGATTTCTTGAACTTTGAAGTTAATTTTGTCGCGGTTTTGTAGCACATCATCTAAAATGTTTTGTCCTACAACATTACGTAAAGTTGTGAGGGCAATTTGATAAACTGCCATCTCATAGTTTTCAACTTTATTGATGGCTTTAGCAGGATCGATAATTCGATAATACAAAACTGCATTGACTTTGATAGTGACACTATCAGCAGTGACAGTTTCTTGGGGTTCAATATTAACGGTTTTGGTCCGGATATCTAACTGAGATTTTTGGTCAACCCAAGGAATAATCCAATACATTCCTGGGCCTTTAACTCCCCTGATTCGGCCTAGGCGGAAAATTACCCCACGCTGGTATTCCCGGTCCATTTTCAGGCCCGAAGTGGTTAAGAAGAAAATAATACCTAAAACTAATAAGGTTTGTCCCATGATGGACTAATCCAAAGTTGGACACCTTTATTCTAAGCTGGCCTACTGAGAGACAATCCCGAGAAATTGCTTAAGGGTTGATATTGATTTTTGTTATGAAACGACTAAAGTAAGTGAGGTATTCCAATGCACATAAATGAAATTTCTTATGTGGCAATTATTTGTTCTGACTATGCAAGATTAAAGAAGTTTTATGTAGAGATTTTAGAGTTTCCAATTATCAAAGAAACGTTTCGGGCGGAGCGTGATTCTTAATAAGTTGGATTTGCGGGTCGGCGATCGCGACCAAATCGAGCTATTTTCGTTTCCTAAACCGCTGACCAGGAAACGGTTTACCTTTTTTCAAGACCCGGATGGCTTACCGCTTGAACTATATGAGCACTAACCAGCGTCCTCTTGAGAGGCTCCATGATCCGAGGATTCAATCTCAAATTTTTCGGCAATACTTTCCAAAATCTTAGCTTCTTGGGGTGTGACCTTGCCATTCTGACAGGCAATTTTTCGGCTCTGGGTTAATAGAGGTACGGCAAAATCGGGATTGAGTTGATTGAGCAGAAGATATAGAGGTTGGGGATTTTGCAAATTTTCGGCAATGGTCTTCAAAGATGAAGGATGCAAATTGAGCGTTTTCAGGGTCGGTAGAATCTCGTCCCAAGAGCGTTTGTCGGTCCCGGCTAAAATCATATGCACCAAAACTTGATCCATAATCGCTTGCTGAGCGATCGCCACTTGCAAATACTCTTGGCTCGCTTGCTGCACTTCAGAGAGTTTGGCGTCTGAGACATCTTCGTTGAGTTGGGCTTCGTAAAAGCGGCAAGCTGCGTAACCCAATGAGTACAGCATGGCGGCATTTGCACTCGCACCTACCAAGGCTCCGGCGATCGGCGTATTTCGCAGTAATCCTAGCCCCAGCTTGAGCGCACGGCCCCCACCCAAAGCCACCCCGAAAATAGCTAGAATCTCGCCTTTACGAGCTGGGTCACGCAGGTCTAAGCCATAAGCTGTGGCAATTTGGTAGACCATCTCGGCCTGCAAAGCCATGTTGGCTGCTAAGTCTACTGTCAGGAGCGCTGTGGCGACGCCCGGAATCATGCTGGTTGCCAGACCCACGCCCCCTGCATACACCGCTTTCTGCATCATGAGCGTATGGGCAATTTGGCTAGGGCTATGGTCGGGGTGCTGACGTCGCAAGTCCTGAACAGCAGTCTCAGCTTTCGCTAAATCAACCTGATTGGTAGCATCCAGCAACCAACCCCAATTAAGGCGAGTACCAACTTTGCGTAAAACTGGGTTATTGCCGACGAAGGCTGCGGCTTCTCCTGCCCCTTGAGTTGCCTGAGTCAAGAGTTGCTGAGTTTGCTTAGCTGTGATTTCCCCCAGTTCGACGGCAGCTTTACCCGCTTGAAGGCCAGCTTTTAAAGTCGTCTGGGCGATCGCACCTCCCACTCCTGTAGCTGTGTTTCGAGCTGCCTTCCCAACTTGATTGGCCCGATTACTGACCGTATCACTCAAATTGTGCAGATTGTGAGTTACGGCTGACCACAGCGAGGCGTGTTGTTTGGCAGGCAGCTCTGTGATTTCATCTTTTGCCTCTATCGGTGCATCCATCGGTCCATCTATCGGTAGCTGTGCCTCTGCGATCGCTTCTGGAGTATCTAGGGTAGATACAACGTCCGGAACAGCGGCTGCACTCTGACCAGTCACATTTGTGGGAGGCGTATTGAGGGGAGGAGTGGAAGAATTGACGGCATGATCAGTCATGATCAAGGGTGCTCCAGACGACTAAGTAGGCAAAACTGAGCATCGCTCTCACGACTGCTAGCTATATCGGCGACTCTCACAAATCTATTAAAGGCTGACCCAGACTACTTCTTCATCTCCTCTGAGTCAGAAAAAGTACGGATTTCCTATCACTTTTGATACTCTAACTTTTGCAGTCGAATCTATTAATTTAGACAGATCTATATCCGCTCTATTCAGAATTTATTGGTTTACTGGTCCAATACTACTTGCGGTACTTGGGTAGCTTTAGCAGCATCTAATACACGACTGTCTAGTTTTTGAGCAACTTGATCTACTGAAATCACGGGTTTATCGCCGTCAAGATACATAATCCAGAGAAACGCGCCGACTTGGTTTCGCCGGAAGACGACTAACTCGATTCGCATTGGAATAGTTTGAATGTTACTCGTAAAGCCGAAGCCTGCGATCGCATTACCAATACCATCTAAGTTCTTCAAAGCGCCTTTGTTGGAAATTTTAATACCAGCTGCACCCTGTTGAAATCCTTGGGCAAATTGCTCTAGAAAACCAGCTTGGCGTAGTTCTGAGTCAAAAGCAGCTTGTGCTTCTGGTGTCGATAGGGGGGTGGTGAAGCCGATGATGTATTCGAAATGTTCGGCTTCTTGGAACGCAAACAAGCTTTCAGTTTCATACCCGCCTGCCGACAAGCTTTGGCTCAGTTCTGTCAGCTCTGGTCCTGAAAGCGGCTGAAACCCAGGTGGCAAGTCTTGCAACATCAGGGTTGGTTTAGTTAGTTTGCTGTTTTGAGCTTGATCGCTCACAGCGCCATCAGCAACTAAGAGCGATCGCGGCTGAGTTTGGGCTGGCAGTGGCGTCTGCACTGGAGCTAGAAAAGCTTTGGAACTTTCAGCTTGAGCTGTTTGACTTGCCCACAGACTGCTCGTGACCACCCAAACAACAAAGAGAACAGACTTTTGCATATAAGAGAAACTTTCCGGCATTACAACAGGTGGGTGAACAATAAAAAACAGCGATCGCGCTGAGTTGCTAGACTGAGCCACTGCCATCAACCGCTAAGTTGCTTCTCAAGATACTTTTCTAGGTGTAGACAGCACAGCCTTTCCCGGTAATTTACTTGTTGTTGTAATTTCGCTTTACAATCTTTGCATCCTGTAAGTCCGAATTCCGAATCAAACAACGGTCTATCCTAGAATTTCTATGAGCATCGGATATCTTGCCCTCGTCCTGCACGCGCACCTACCTTTTGTCAGACACCCTGAAAGTGACTACGTTCTGGAAGAAGAGTGGTTGTATGAAGCAATTATTGAAACTTACGTGCCCTTGTTGCGGGTATTCGAAGGCTTAAAACGGGATGGGGTTGACTTCAAAATCACGATGAGTATGACGCCGCCCCTGGTGTCTATGCTGCGTGACCCACTATTACAGGAACGCTTTGATCACCATCTCGCTCAACTAGAAGAGTTATTAGAGAAGGAAATTGATCACAACGAGCACAACGGGCATATTCGCTACCTCGCTGAATACTACGCCAAAGAATTTAAGGAAGTTCGGCAAACCTGGGAGCACTACGATCGCGATTTAGTTAAAGGATTTAAACAGTTTCTAGATAGCAATAACTTAGAAATTATTACCTGCGGGGCAACTCACGGCTACTTCCCGCTCATGAAGATGTATCCGCAAGCCGTGTGGGCCCAAATTAAAGTCGCTTGCGAGCATTACGAAGAAAACTTCGGTCAACCGCCCAAAGGCATCTGGCTCCCAGAATGTGCTTACTACGAAGGAGTAGAGCGGATGCTGGCCGACGCAGGGCTGCGCTACTTCCTCACCGATGGCCACGGTATACTCTACGCTCGTCCTCGGCCTCGGTTTGGTACTTATGCCCCCATCTTTACTGAAACTGGGGTCGCTGCTTTTGGACGGGACCACGAGTCTTCGCAGCAGGTATGGTCCTCAGAAGTGGGCTATCCTGGTGCACCCGAATACCGCGAGTTCTACAAAGATTTGGGTTGGGAAGCCGATTACGACTACATCAAGCCCTATATCATGCCCAACGGTCAGCGCAAGAATGTAGGCATTAAGTACCACAAGATTACCGGGCGGGGTCTCGGCCTAGGTGATAAAGCCCTGTATGACCCCTATTGGGCGAAGGAAAAAGCGGCAGACCACGCCAGCAACTTTATGTTCAACCGTCAGCGTCAGGTGGAGCACTTGCATGGCATTATGCAGCGACCGCCAATCATTGTGTCCCCCTATGATGCTGAACTCTTTGGGCATTGGTGGTACGAAGGCCCCTGGTTTATCGATTACCTGTTCCGCAAGTCTTGGTACGACCAGCAAACCTACCAGATGACCCACTTAGCCGACTACCTGCGCCTAAACCCAACTCAGCAGGTTTGTAAGCCTTCGCAGTCAAGCTGGGGCTACAAAGGCTTCCACGAATACTGGCTCAATGAAACCAATGCTTGGATCTACCCGCATTTGCACAAAGCGGCGGAGCGGATGATTGAATTGGGCAAACGAGAGCCTGCCGATGAACTAGAGTGGCGTGCCCTCAACCAAGCCGCTCGCGAACTGCTGCTGGCTCAATCTTCTGACTGGGCCTTCATTATGCGGACTGGGACAATGGTGCCCTATGCGGTCCGCCGGACGCGATCGCACCTGATGCGCTTTAACAAACTCTACGACGACCTAAACCAGGGCAAAGTTGATTCAGGCTGGCTAGAAAAAGTTGAGGAGATTGACAACATCTTCCCCAGCATCAACTACCGCGCCTATCGACCGCTTTAATCAACTCGTGTAATGGCCCGAATGGATTTATCTATATCTTAATAGGGGTGGATTGAGCCATAGACCTCCAGAGTTCCAGGAGATCTGGGCATCAAATCCACCCTTTTTTTAGGATGGTACTCACCTGGAACTTACTAATCTCCCTCAGGGTCTGTCTGATGAGGGAAAGACAAATTTGTATAATTGCTTTAACTTCTACTATTGCGAGTTGCTTAGAGTTGGTACGAGGCAAGCTATGAAGTTATTTCTGGGTGGACTGATTGTCAGTTTGGGACTGTGGACTTTGCCAGCGCAAGCGCAAGTCTCTAGCGCTCAGGTAAACGCACTCGTAGAAGCAATTCGACAAGCCGCTCCGCAAACCGGGACCTCTCAGGATGGTTTGTACAGTGATTGGCAAGTGCAGCCGGGAAATATCCCTCGTTGGGCAAAATTTTGTACGGGTCGAGAAGTGACTCCAGAACAATTTGGCGCTAACGCTAATACGGCGCGGACTATCATCACCTGCATTATCAAAGATGCCCTACAAGATGAGTATTCTGCGAGTGGCAATAGTGAAGCGATCGCAGTGCAACGAGTCGCCGCTTGGTGGATGACGGGCGATTCAACCCGCTACACCAACGCCGCCACCAGTCCTTATACCAACAAAGTGCTTGGTCTTTATCAGAAACTGAAGTCACCCAACTCCGCCTCTAGACCTGCGGCTTCTTCCAGGAACGCGGCTTCTACCTCCTCTACTTCCGCCTCCGCTACGCCTGCTAATACGGCTTCCCCTGCTTCGCAAAACGAATATGAGCGCTACATGCAGGCTGGCTATGCCGCAACCAAAAAGGGAGACTACCCTTCAGCGCTGTTGAACTTTAAGCGAGCTGTAGATGAGCGCCCGAATGATACTTATGCTCAAAAGGCAGTTCAAAACGTGGAGGGATATCTAACACGGAGCCGTTCTGGCTCAGCCCCTACCAACCAAAACTCTGCTCAGCCACCAGCCACCCAACCTGCGAGGAACCAAAATGGCTCCTCCCCGAAAACCTCAGGAGTGGTAGTGCCCACTCAGACAGGCGCAGCCAATAACGCAGCTCTCTCACAGAATCAAGCGGTGGGGCTGATTACGGAATGGCTGGCAGCCAAGTCACGCATTTTCGCTCCCCCTTTCGATCGGCAACCTGTGCAGCAGTTCACCACGGGAGAACTGTATGGTTCCTTGGTTAGGGACGATGGCGCGATCGCCTGGCTCAAAGACAACCAAGCTTACTACCGCTTTGGCGTGCAAAAAGTAGAGTCGGTCGAGCGATTTGTGGCTGATCAAAACAAAGCTACGGTAGAGCTAAAAATCACTGAAGACCGCACCCTATACCGTGACGGCAAAGTTGATCCGAGCCAAACCGATTTTCAAACCAGATTGGTTCGCTATAGCTTGGAATCAATCGATGGAGCCTGGAAAATTGCCGATTATAAAACCGTGGATGGTTCAGTTTTAGAACGTGCGGTTGGCACCAACGCCCAGGACAATTAAACATAGCCGTTCCTGAAAGACTCAATGCTTATGCGACATTTGCTCAAATTAGCTGTGACTGCCGCTCTACTGGCTCACGCTCCCACAGCCTTAGCCGAAAAATGGGTCCAAGTCACCGTCAACTCAGTGGGCGATCGCTTTCTAGTCGATGCCAGTTCCATTGAGAATCGCAGCGGTAGCGTGTGGTATTGGGAGTACCGCGACTTCAAGCAGCCTAATAACGTGTTTCTAGATTCCCCAGTCAACCAACCTGTTTACGGCGCTGTAATTTACCGTTCTGTAGACTGTAAGGCAGGCACTACTCGGCTGCGACGGCTCACTGCATATGATAAGAGCCGCAAAGTGCTCCAGAAGTTTGACTATAGCGATCGCGGTAGACTCGCAAACCCTGCCATAGGCAGTAGTGCCAAAGCAGTTATTAATTACGTTTGCGCCAACGCGCCCCAAGCAGGGTAAGCACAAGATTTTATAGACGGATGGCGATCGCTGTCCTATCAATGGGTCCTAATCAATGGGGGTTGAACTTGCTTCAGCTCCCATTTTCGCTTTGGTGCCCGAATTTGGGTCAGAGCACTTGTATCCCTTTTACTAGCAACCCTAAAATTGGCCGCTTAAATTCTCCGTATTGAAGAAACTAATTGAGTTCTCCATACGTCCATAAGCTAAGAATGTCAAATGTCAACTTAGGCCAGAAATTGCGGAATTCCAGGTAATTTGTCAGCGAAATCACTGGATTTCTAACCCTAGATAGTTTTAGGAACAAATTACCTCCTATAAGGTCTAGTTGATTAAGATAACGGATTTGCTTCTTGTTTTTTGGAGAACGCCCTCAATATGTCTAGCTTCAACCGTTGGCAGTCTGGAACCGCTGCATTTTTAGCCCTGAGCACCATTGCCGGAGCATCTGCCCCAATGGTTATGATGATGCCTGCTCAAGCACAAACCACTAGCTTTTCTGACGTTTCTTCTAGCTATTGGGCCGCTAGTTTTATTCGTGAACTCTCTGAGCGAGATGTCATCGCTGGATTCCCTGATGGCACCTTCCGTCCCGACGAGCCTGTAACTCGCGCTCAGTTCGCAGCCATGATCCGCAAAGCCTTTAGTCGGTCTCAAGAGCGGTCTGCTGTAAACTTTGTGGACGTGTCTCAGAGCTATTGGGCATATAGCGCGATTCAGGAAGCCTATACAACTGGCTTCTTAGCTGGCTATCCTGGTAACGTCTTCCGACCCAACCAAAATATTCCTCGTGTTCAAGTTCTGGTTTCCTTGGCAAACGGCTTAGACTACTCCGTTAGCACTGAAGTAGAAACCGTCTTGCAACAGTACTACACTGATGCAGCTGAAGTTCCCAGCTACGCTCGGAGCAGCGTCGCGGCGGCCACAGACAAGCAGATTGTGGTTAACTACCCCAACATCAGACTGCTGAATCCTAACGAAGTCGCGACTAGAGCTGAAGTTGCAGCTTTTATTTACCAAGCTTTGGTTAGCTCTGGACAAGCAACGGCCATTACCTCTCCCTATGTTGTAGGCCAGCGTCCCCCTGTCCAAACGCCAACTCAAGTCAGAATTCCTTCTGGCACCACCATTCCGGTGAAATATGGCGAAGCTGAGAGAATTTTGGTCACACCCGATGAAACCGCGCCTTTGACTCTCACAGTCGCTCAAAACATCACCACTTCTCAAGGGACCGTACTCATTCCATCGGGAAGCCAAGTAGTCGGTGAGTTGCGCCCCGCTGAAGGTGGGTCTCAGTTTGTTGCCCGAGAACTCGTCTTGGCCAGTGGTCAGCGAATTCAACTGAATGCTAGATCTGAAGTAATCACCACGACCGAAGAGGTGCGTAAGGGCGCTAGCGCGGGCACCATCGTCAAGGATGCTGCTTTGGGTGCTGCTGCTGCCGCAGCGGTGGCTGCTGTGACTGGAGACCGAGCGATCGCCACTGAAGAAGTACTGGGTGGTGCTGGCATCGGTGGTCTAATCGGGCTCTTCCTAGGCCGCGATCGCGTTACCTTGATTCGAGTTGATCCCAACCAAGACCTGAATCTAACGCTGAACTCTGATTTGGTTCTCCCCACAGGTTCTACCAATCAGTAAGCTCAATTAGCGTCATAAGCGCCATAGTTAAACTGCAAACATTTCAGTTTGACTTAAGCACTCCAATTTAGATACGCAACTTTCCACTCAACCAAACAGCGATCGTGACCTTCGTAGTTGCGATCGTTTTTGTTTAGCAGATTTTTGTTTAGCAGCTTTTTTAGGCGGCTTTGGCCGTGGAAGCGAGCGGTAACCAAACGACAAAAGCGGTTCCTGGTCCCACCGTCAGGGGGAGAGGTCGCACAAAATGCACAACGCCGCTTTGCTGCGCGGGGCTAAACACTTGAATTTCGCCTTGCATTTGCTGCACCAAATCATGAGCGATCGCTAAGCCCAAGCCAGTCCCCGGAATCTCAGTCTGAGCTTGTACTCCTCGATAGTGCCGCTCAAACAAATGCGCCAGATCTTGAGGAGGAATCCCTGGTCCTGTATCCCAGATAGCGATGCCTAACCACTCAGCATGGCTGCGGGGTAGGGGCACAGACCAGCCTGTACTGACTTCCACATAGACTTGCCCTTGCGCGGGTGTATATTTCAGGGCATTGTCCAACAGGTTGCTTAATACTTCTCGGAGCGCCTTGGCATTGGCTTTCACCCAAGGCAAGTCAGATGGAATATGGGTATACAGCGCTAGCTCTCGTTCTTGGGCGATCGCGCTCGCCGAAGCAATCAGAGGCTCTAGGATACTAGCGAGCGCGCAAGGCTCTAGCTTGAGATTGGCACCTGTCAGAAATCCAGCCGCGGGCAGTAAAGGCACAGAAGGCACAGATCGAATACTACTCGCCCGATTGACACTTGACTCAGAGCGGTCAATGGCAAAGTCAACCGACGACTCAAACTGCGAACTGGCAGGCACAGCGCTATTGGGTGGTGTAGAACTATCTGTCTGAGCAGGAGCGAGTGTTAAAGGCGTTGAATCAGCTCTACCCAAATCAATGGCTTGATCGAACTGTTGTAACAACTCCTGTAAGCGATCGCTCTCCCGCACAATACTACTGGCCACATCCCGGTTTGGGTCTCCGGTGCCAAGGCGTCGCAGCAAGAGCTTGCCAAAGGTTCGCATCGCCGTTAAGGGATTGCGAAACTGATGTAACAAGGTGTCGAACAGGTTATATTGCTGAGCCTGGAGCCGCCGCTGTTGATGCTGTTCCCGTTCTAGCCATTGACTGCGTTGGTCTAAGACACAGCCCAACGCTAAGGTATGAGCTACTTGTTCAATTTGCGATCGCTCTTGTTCACTCCAAGCGCGATCGTCTCGCTCAGTTACAAGCAGTCCCATCACCATACCCTCATGCATTAAAGGCAGTACAACTTGGCGTTGATGCTGTAAAGCCTCGTTATGAAATTGCTCTGGATTGGGGCCAACTTCATCCTCTGCCAAGAACGGTGGGCTCAAAGCAGACTGAGTAGACGTAGGAGGGCTAGTATCTGCCGCTAGCAAGCGCGGCAGTGTTGCTTCTGCGGCAGGCAATAAAAAGTGCTCATCATCCCAAGCAGCAGCGCTCTCAGGATAAGCCACAACTGGAATTAGCTTGGCCTCCGTGCCATCCGCCATTTCTTCGGTCAGGTAAACCACGCTGAGAGAGGCTCCTAACCCCTGGGTCAACAGTTCTACCTGAGCGCGACAAAGCGCCACAAATTCTGAGCTAGTAGGTATCAGCATGCAGACAGCCGCAGATGGTTACCTCAAAACAAACCCTTCTACATTTCCTGAACTAACGCTCCGCTGTTGAGCATGTTTTGTCACCATATACATCTATCTATCGGCTCTTTATGAGTTTCTAGTCTAGTTTTGTGTTTTTAATATAAAGAATTTTAAAGTCTTATTAAGATTATCAGGAGTTCATCTGGTTAATAGAACCTTTCAAAAGGTCTATCTAGTCTTTATTGAAGCCAGTTGTAGAGTTTTGTATCAACGACTTAAAAGAAGTTGAAATTTTGAACTCAAGCCGATATACTTGCGACGGTTTTGTAACTATCACTACACCTGTCGGCAGAAAGAGGAGGTATCGAGATTGGCCAGGAGACGCAAGCGCAAAAGTCGTCGTCGCCTAGAAGGGCGCAGGATTCTGGAGTTAGTGCCTCAGTTTAGCATTGAAAGTGGCGAAGAAAAACCAGTTACAGCTGCTCGAAAATTCATTCAAGCACAAGCTATTCTTCCCCCAGCTTTGCTACTTGTAAGGCGGAACGAGCATACCACGGACCGGTACTTCTGGGCTGAAAAAGGGCTCTTCAGTGCGCAGTATGTCGAAGAGAACCATTTCTTGTTTCCCAGTTTGAGAGTATTGATTGGTGATACAGAAGATGCGCCTGTGGCTGTCACCAGTCACTAAAGCTCAATTGGTCGAGCTTGCAAATGAGTCTGTTGGGAACATTTAATACTTTGCTGACACGGGAAATCAGTTGGACTGATATAAACAAGGACCCCACTCAAACCACAACGTTTGAATGGGGTCATTTGATTTAGCTCTCAAGATTTCTCTAGATATTGGGGCGCAGGAGAAGCGAATTAATCACAAGCTCTTAAGTTAAGAGCTCGCTGCAATTCAGCCAACTCATCTCGATGAGCTGTGACTGTAACGCGGCTCCAAGATTGAGACTTTTCTGACTCAAGGGGTTCAATCTTGAGGGAAACTTGTTCTGGGCGCTTCGCTTTTTGCCAGTAAAAGAAGCCTGCTAAAGGTGCCAGAAGCACAGTTCCTAGCAAAATCTGGGTCAATTCAGGCAAAAGCATTGACAGTACTAGAGCCAAACACAAAATGCCTGCGGCAGCCAATACCGTTAAGAAGACGGCCAAAAACCAGCTAGGCCGTACCACGCCTTGAAATGTTACTTGGTTTTGGGCTGGATCGAGGGCTGCAACTTTGTAGGCGCGTTGGTCAAAGTATTGTTGCACTCGGTTAAGTAACGATTCCTCTGCCTGTTCTGCAATCAGTTGTACTGCTCGCGTTCTGTCTTTGACGGAAGCTCGAATGAAAAACATAAGACCCACCACCATCAGTAAGGTCATCACGAATATAGATGGCAGAATGGCAGCGTTCATAAAGATGGGGTAGGAACAACAAACGATATCCCTATACTTTACATAAGTATAGAAAGGTTTTAATCTGCTTCTAGTTGGTAGTAGGTGAGACCGCACAACCGTAGCTCTGTTTGGGACTAGCGCGATCGCAGCCTTACGACAGATTCTAGGAACTACGGCCCACCAAGCTTAGTTGTTGTCACCGGGTGGCAAGTTGCCAGTTGCATATCCTTGCCAGAGACGAGATAATTCTTGAGCCCGCTCAGACCACTCTGGACGAATTTGATACATCCGGCGTGGCCGTCCTCGTCCTTCTACCTTGCGCCAATAACCCTGGATGGCTCCTTCATCCTCCAGAAATTTGAGAGCGCTATAAAGGACTGTATCTGAGAGACGGTAGGTGCGATACTCGTTCTCTAAAAGTTGAATCAACTCGGTTCCATAAGAATCCCCTCGCTGCAATACTGACAGGACGTAACAAACGGCGAGTTCTTTATTGAGATAGATCGGTGGGGGATCTTGAAAAAACTGGTAGATATCTTCAAATCGCATGGTTAAACCCATAATTAATCAATCCACTTTAAAGCTAGGGTGTTGACGTTACAGTCTTAGACAACAGCAATAGCGCAAGAGTGCCAACCCATCTGATTAGTCCTCTGTTGCTATCTATTTGCCCTTAGTTGGTGTAAGCCTGTGGTGCCTAAACTCGTGGCTAGTTTCTAGAACAGTGAGCTTGGCATGACTTAAAGGAGAGTAGATGCATATTCTCGAAAAGCTCTAGATAGTGCCGTTAACTCTCACACTAGATTCAGAGAGTCATGTTGAATTTAGCTTGGTAATTACAGACTAGAGTGCCCGTCCTTCATCCCCTCTACTCAAGTAATTAGAGGGCGTAATATTAATTCTAGACATTTAATTCTGAGTTCGTCTGCCAGATTTTCATCAGATTTCACCTTTCATCCAAATGGATGATCTGCATGGATTAAAATCTGAGGAGCAACTAAGAGCACAGGCAAGCTTGAGGATAGCAATTAGGGTTGCAGAATAGAGAAATAGGCTGGATTAGAGCGATCGCTCTGTAGGCAATTCATCACTTTGCAACTCTTACCCAAGGTCGTTAAAACAATTCTTTTGACCTACGCCACAAATGGCTGAGCCTGATAACAAATAAAGTTATGCTTTAGTTACCTTGGATAGATGAACAGCCAGGTTATTACGCCCGTTTAGAGCATCATGTTGAATCAGCCAGACTCTTCTGCAATTCCGCCTGCAATTCGTCAAATTGCCACTAACTTCCGCTGGACTGGCTGGATTAGCCTCAGCATCCAAGCAGTCTTAGGGGTTGTTTCTACCGGGGTTTTAATTCTGGCTAGCTTTAGCGGTCGAGCTGGAGCAGCTTCCAATGCCACGCGAGCGGGTACTGGCTTTGGCATTTTCTTTGCTGTCTGTGGATTGGTGGCTTTAGGGATCAGTATCTACTGGTCATTTCGATATGTGCGGATCTCTCGTCAACTACGAGCGCCTAATACTAGCCTGCGCCCTAGTAAGGCAGATACGATTCAACTTTTGCAACTTGGCATTGTGCTCAATCTGGTCGGCATGTTGTTGACCATTGTAGGAGCGGAGGCCATCGTCGGTGGCTTGATTGCCCGAGCGATCGCCCAGCCTCAAAATTCTCCTCTTTTATATGGTGTAAATAATATTCCGACTATTCAGCCCCTCGACTTTTTTGTGGTGCAAGCTAACACAAATACGATCGCGGGTCACTTTGCGGGACTAGTTTCTTCTTTTTGGCTGCTAAATCGGGTTAATCGCTAGAAATTCTCAGAGTTAGGGGTGGCGGTACCTAGGCCAAGATTTGCTCAATCATGCGGTTGGCTTGTGATTCGTAGCTGCCGCCAAAAAGATTGAAGTGGTTCAAGACGTGGTAGAGGTTGTAGAGCGTTTTTCGCTGTTTGTAGCTTGCATCTAGAGGCCAAGCTTGGTTGTAGCCTTGGTAGAACTCCGGTGGAAAGCCCCCAAATAGTTCGGTCATGGCGATGTCTACCTCGCGATCGCCAAAATAGGTAGCAGGATCAAAAATCACAGGTTCGCCAGTTGCAGCCACCGCAGCGTTACCCGACCATAAGTCTCCATGCACGAGAGCAGGTTGCGGCTGGTGATTAGCTAGCAGTTCAGGAATAGCGGCTAGTAACCGATCCTGCTGAGGAAAGTGCCCTCCCCGTCGCTGAGCTAGTTTTAACTGATAACCAATGCGGTGTTGAGTAAAAAATTCTGCCCAATCTTTTGTCCAAGGATTGATTTGGGGCGTGGAACCAATGGTATTAGGGCGATCCCAACCGAAACCCGCTGGACTGGTTACTTGGTGCATGGCAGCTAACTGGCGGCCCATTGCTTCCCAAGACTGGCGATCGCCCCGTCCCAACTCAATCCACTCCAAGACTATATAAGCGGAGTTTTTTGCCACGCCCCAACAAATCGGTTCAGGAACCCGGATCGTCGGCTGGATTCGCATTTGTTGCAGCCCTAAAGCCTCGGCCTCAAACATAGCAACCTGGGCCGCTTGATTTAACTTGACAAAGTAAGTACAAGCAGTTGGCTCAGATGATTTGCCAGAGCTAGGTTTGCCCTTCAGATAACCCTGTAGAGCGTAGCCTTGGTTTATACAACCGCCCCCTACAGAGCGCTGATTGCTGACTTGGAATTCGTATCCTGTAGCTTGAGTGATCTGCGCAGCGATGGTCGTCCACATAACGCTGATTAGAGTCTGATTTAAGCAGCAGGTTTCAGTACCACTACTCCGTAAGCATCGGTGGATAGGTAGCGCTGGGCCGAGGCTTGCAAACTGACCGCATCCAACGCTTGAATGTGCGCAGGGTAGTTGAGGGCTGGAGCCAAATCTCCCACCATTGCTTGGTAATAGCCATACAAGCTGGCGCGATCGCTGGGGGTTTCGTTGCCAAAGATGAACCGATTCGCCACTTGAGTCCGAACGCGGGCAATTTCTGCTTCGGTGACGGGTTCAGTTTGAATTCGACGGATATGCTCGGCGATCGCGGCTTCTACGACTGGGATATTTTCCGCTGGCAGCTGGGCCGAGATGTAGAAGGCTCCCTGCATCTCAAAAGTGATGTTGCTGGCAGCAATGCTGGTAACCAGTCCTTTCTCTTCTCGCAAGTCGCGGATCAAGCGAGCCGTGCGGCCTTGACCCAAAATGGTTGCCAAGATATCTAGCGCGTAGGTTTCTTGGAGGTCTGCTAGTCCAGGGGCGCGCCAGGCCATTACCAAACGAGCTTGCTGCAAGCTGTCATCCACGGCTTCTTGCCGTACAACTCGGTCAAAGGCAGGCTCTAGGCTGTAGCTGGGCAAATCATGGAGAGAAGATTGAGCAGCGATCGCGGGCCGATGCGCTTGCACCTGGGCGAGGGATGTTTCCACAATCTGGATCAGTTCCTCTACAGGCAAATTGCCTACCACTGCCGCAGTCATCGAGTGGGGCTGATAATGCTGGGTGTGGAAGTCCCGCATTTGCTGGGGAGTTAGTTGCTCGATCACTGAACTAGGGCCAAGCACAGGACGGCGATAAGGTAACTTCTCGAATGCGACTTCCATCGCTTTGGCAAAGGTACGGCGACGCGGATTATCGTCTGAGCGACGAATTTCCTCTAAAATTACCGATCGCTCTCGCTCAAAGGCTTCATCTGCAATTTCTGCATTCAGCACCACATCCATTTGTAAAGGTGCTAGCTCGGCGAAGTCTTTGGGAGCCGTCGTGATGTAGTAGTGGGTGTAGTCTTGACTGGTGGCAGCGTTCGTCACTGCGCCCCGCTCCTCAATCAAGCGCTCAAATTCTCCACTCGCTAGCTGCGCGGTTCCCTTGAACACCATGTGCTCTAGAAAATGGGCCATGCCATTAATGGCATCAGTCTCAATCGCTGAGCCTACATTCAGCCAGAGGTTGAGGTTGACCGCTTCAATCGGTAGCTGCTCTGCAACGATCGTCAGGCCATTCGCTAAGCGACGAACCGTGGGTGCGTTCAGTCGGGGAGCCTGGGGCGATTTGATCAGGGTTGGGGTCATGAATCTTCCGAACAAGCTGAGTTCTTCATCTATCTTAGTAAGCGCAGGAGTGCTGTTAGTTAAATGATTACAAGTCCACAACAATTCGTGAAATTGCTAGTGGAGCTGTAGCGATCGCTAAGCAGAACAAAACCAACGCTAAAGAAACTGCATGAAATTCGACATGGCATCCGCCAAGCAGCAGCCAAAACCACGACGGTGAGAAGATGCAATGGCCGTCTGAGCGATTCGGTGTGAGTCTAACAAACCCTGAGTTTAATTGGGGTTCAATTTGGGCAACCATTTCTACCGCCACTATAGTCTGAGCACTGTCTGAGAACTGAGCCGTTTCTTCAAGATTCCATGTAGAAACGATTTGTATTTGTTGAAGTTGGTTTGTCCCAATGCCTCTAATGCGGTATCAGCAGGGCGATCGCTGGTTTCAATGTAAGTTCAAGACGGCAATTCAAGACCCCCTTTCGTCCCAGAAAAAACAGCACCTGCCTATAATTTATTAAGAAATATAAAGAAGTTAAGAATTTGCGTTTATGGGCAGCAAGGGCGATCGCGTGGTTGTGGTAGGAGCAGGCATTGGTGGTCTGACCACAGCCGCATTACTGGCTCATCGTGGTTATCAAGTTCTTGTTTTAGACCAAGCGTTAGTTCCGGGGGGCTGTGCTTCTACCTTTAAACGTCGCGGCTTTACCTTTGATGTGGGAGCAACTCAAGTTGCGGGGCTAGAACCAGGCGGCATTCATCATCGAATTTTTAGTGAGCTAGAAATTGAGCCTCCGGAGGCAACACCCTGCGACCCTGCCTGTGCCGTTTTGCTTCCGGGTGAAACTGAACCGATTCATGTTTGGCGCGATCCAGACCAGTGGCGAGCTGAGCGACAGCGACAATTTCCGGGCAGCAAACCGTTTTGGCAACTTTTAGCTGATTTGTTTCGCTACAGTTGGGCCTTCCAAGGGCGCGACCCAATTTTGCCGCCCCGCAATATTTGGGATTTTTGGCAGCTCACCAAAGCAGTACGGCCTGATACGCTTCTAACTTTGCCCCATACTTTTTCGACCGTGGGTGATGCGCTGCGTGGCTATCGCTTAGCTGATAACTTGCGCCTGCGAACTTTCTTAGATTTGCAACTGAAGCTTTACTCCCAAGTAGACGCGGAGAATACAGCTCTGCTTTACGCAGCTACAGCTTTGGGGGTCTCTCAAGCACCCCACGGGTTGTTTCACTTACAGGGCAGTATGCAGGTGCTCAGCGATCGCCTGGTGCAAGCTCTAGAGCGAGATGGGGGTCGTTTACTGATGCGCCACAGCGTCGAGCAGATTCACGTAGAAGCAGGGGTGGTGAAGGCAGTCACGATTCACAATCAGAAAACCAATGATGTTTGGACAGAACCTGCTGATCAGGTGGTGGCAAATGTCACGGTGCAAAACTTAGTGCCGCTGCTGGGCGAAGCCATTCCCTCTGGCTACCAACAACGAGTTGATAAATTACCTCAAGCGTCTGGAGCGTTTGTGATTTATCTCGGTGTAGACCAAAGCGCCATTCCCGAGGGCTGTCCACCCCACCTCCAGTTCCTCTACGACTACGATGGGCCAATTGGGGAAAATAACTCGTTGTTTGTCTCGGTGAGCCATCCCGGTGATGGCCGTGCCCCAGAAGGTCAGGCTACTATCGTGGCTTCTTCCTTTACCGATCCGACGCTGTGGTGGCAGTGCCCCAACTATGAAAGGTTGAAGCAGCAATATACCGAAACGGCGATCGCTCGGCTAGGTCAATTCTTCCATCTCACACCAGAAAATATTCTGCATCAAGAATCAGCCACGCCCCGAACTTTTGCTCACTACACTGGACGCGAGCAGGGCATTGTCGGTGGCATTGGGCAGCGAGTCAGTACCTTTGGCCCCTTCGGGTTTGCCAACCGCACGCCGATTCAGAAGCTTTGGTTAGTAGGTGACTCCACTCATCCAGGCGAGGGCACCGCAGGAGTTAGTTACTCAGCCCTGACAGTTGTTCGGCAAATTGAGGCAAACTCAGAGAAGGGCAGGCCGTGAGCTTGCCATGATTTCTCTGGCGATCGCGAATTCCTATGGAGTCAACTTGGGCAGCGCGGCATCGTGAAGCAGTTTCCCTCCAAGCGCAGGGACGCTTTCAAGCAGCAGAGCAGCAATATCAGGCCATTTTGCGAGTCCAGAGTCAAGCAGACGCAGTTTGGCACGATTTAGGCTGGCTTTATTACCAAATGGGGCAGTACCAATTAGCGGCTCAAGCGCTGCTGAAAGCTCTCGAACTCAATCGCCAGCAATCTAGCTATCACTACAAATTAGGCTTAGTTCTGGAGAAACTAGGCGATCGCGATCAAGCGGTCCAAGCCCACCGCAACGCTATTCAACTCGATGAAAAATTGAGTGATGCCTACAGCGAGCTAGGGCGATTGTTAGTGGCATCCAGCAAGCTTGATGAAGCGGAGGGGGTGTATCAGCAGGCGATCGCCGTTCATCCCCAGCAGGCTCAGAGCTATTTCCAGCTAGGTCAAGTGCTGGCGGCTAAAGCTCAATTTCCAGAAGCGATTAAAGCTTATGAAGTAGCGCATCAGCTCAATCCTGCCGACCCCCAGACTTTGCAAGAATTGGGTCAAGCTTTAGATCTGCAAGCTAGTCGCTATCAAGCCAGAGCCGCTTTTTTCTTGGGTTCCAGCTTCTACTGCCAAGAAAAGTATGCAGCAGCAGCAGAGCAATACCAGGAATTCATCCACATTCCTAACCCTGAAGCAGCCGCCCCAACAATGCAGCGGGCTTATAAGTACTTGGGAGAATGCTTACAAAAACTAGAGCAGTCTGCCGAGGCGATCGCCCTGTATTACCAAGGGATTCAACGCTATCCAGAAGCTAGTGAGTTTTATTACGAGTTGATAGCACTGCTGCAAAATTCTGGACGAACGAAGGAAGCGATCGCGGTTGCTACTCAAGGCTTACAGCACCTTCCCGACGATCTACATCTGCTGCGAGCACAGCAACTAATGCTCCCCATTCTGTATCAGAATGCAGCTGAGATTGAACAGTGGAGAGAGCATCTTATTTTAGGGTTAAATTACTTAGTAAAAACTATTGATTTAACAACACCTGAAGTAGCCCAAAAAGCGCTTTTAGGAATTGGCTACCAAACTAATTTTTATTTGCAATATCAAGGTCAAGATGATTTAGCGCTACAGGTTCAGTATGGGCAGCTAATGCATCAAATTATGGCCGCCAACTATCCTGATTGGGTCAAGCCGCTTCAGGTAAAACCTCGTTCTCTACAGCCTAATCAGCAGCGAAAGATCCGAATCGGTTATATTTCAAATTTTCTGTGGCAGCATACAGTTGGCAAACTCTTTGTTGGCTGGATTCGTCATCATAATTCAGACCAATTTGAGCTGTACTGCTATCACCTAGGGCCAGCAGTTGACCAGGTAACAGAGAAAATTCGTCAGCATAGTTATGAGTTCAATCATTTACCTTTGCAGGAAGTTCTAGAGGCAGATTTTCAAAATATTGGAAGCAAAATTCGGGCTGATCAACTCGATATTTTGGTGTTCCTAGACATTGGCATGCATCCTTTTGTGACCTCGCTTTCGGGATTGCGCCTTGCCCCAATCCAATGTGTCACTTGGGGACATCCGATCACCTCTGGTTCCCCCACAATCGATTATTTCCTTTCTAGTGACTTGATGGAGCCAGAAACCGCAGAAGCTCACTACTCAGAGAAGTTAGTGCGTCTGCCCAATATCGGTATTAGTTACACCAAACCACAACTGCCACCCCTCACTAAATCACGATCGAATTTTCAGATTCCGCAAGATGCGATCGCTTATTTGTGTTGCCAATCTTTATTCAAATATCTCCCTCAATACGATTACATTTTTCCGGCGATCGTTCAGCAGGTGCCGCAAGCTCAATTCATTTTTATTTCTGGTTTTGATCCAGGATTAACTCAGCAATTTGAACAACGTTTAGAAGCTGCTTTTGCTCAATATCATCTCAACTACCGATCGCACTGTATTATTTTGCCCAAGCAAAGCCAGACTGATTATTGGCAAATCAATCTACTGTCAGATATTTTCTTAGATACTTTTGCTTGGTCTGGCGGTAATACTACCTTGGAAGCGATCGCCTGTAACTTACCTATCGTCACTTGCCCCGGCGAGTTTATGCGAGGACGGCATTCTTACGCGATTTTGCAGAGATTGGGTGTAACTGCAACAATTGCTAAAGACGAAGCCGCATACATTGAAATAGCCGTTAAATTGGGTTTGGATTGTGATTGGCGAAGTCAAGTTGTGCAGCAAATGAGCGATCGCCAGTCATTTCTTTATGATGATTTAACTTGTGTCACAGCTTTAGAGGAATTCTACCAGCGCGTCATTGGGAATCACTAAAGCAATAAATTTTGGTCATTGTAACGACTTCTGATTTAGAGCTGCTTAGAGTTAAAAGAACAGCATGGAAAATTGGCAAACTTTATATCAAGAAGCGACAGCTCTAGAAAAGCAAAATTCTTTAACAGCCGCAGAACAGAAATATCAGCAATCCCTGCAATTGGAACCCAAGCAAGCAGAAATCTGGAGTGACTTAGGACATCTTTATTATCAAATGGGTCGTCATCAAGAGGCTTTTTCAACGCTATCACAAGCGTTAGAAATCAGCCGCTTCACGGCTCTGCATCATTACCGTTTAGGCATGGTATTTGAGCAACTTCAGCAAATCGAATCAGCGATTCAAGCTTATGAAAACACGATCAAGCTAGATGCCAATTTGGTAGAGGCTTACTTAGCTTTAGGACGAATCTTCGTTACTCAATCACAGTTTGACGCTGCTATTAGCAACTATTTAATCGCTCACGATCGCAATCCTCGTGATGTCAAAATTTTAAGTGATTTAGGGCAAGCCTATGAATTGCAAGCTAATGAATCAGAGTTGAGGTCTGATTTTTATCTAGGATTTAGCTATTACCGTCAAGGCAATTATGCAGCCGCGATCGCTCCCTACGAGAAGTTTCTCGCATCTCTAACACCAGCAATTGCCTCAGAGGCCATTGAGCGAGTATATCGCTATTTAGGCGACTGCCTGCAACATCTCAATCAATCCCAGAGAGCCGCCGAAATTTATCAAGCCGCAGTAAAACAGTATCCCCAAAAGCCTGACTTTCACATTAATCTGATTGCAGCTTTACGGAACAGCGGCCAAACGAGAAGTGCGATCGCCGCAGCCGCTACAGCCGCTCAACTCTTTCCAGAGATGGTGCTGTTTGAGCGCGATCGCCACCTAGTTTTGCCAATTCTGTACGAGTCAAGCACAGAGATCTCAACTTATCGACAGCAGTTTAACCAAGGTTTAGCTCAGCTGATTCAATATGTGCAGTCAAGAGCTGATGTTAATAATGCAGAAAGTCGCGCTGTTTTTTTGAAGAGCTTAGGGTCTCAAACTAATTTCTATTTGCACTACCAAGGCCAAAATGATCTGGAGCAGCAAGTTCAATTTGCTCAGTTACTTCATCAACTGATGGCTGCTCAACATCCAGAATTGAGCCAACCTTTAGCGATTAAAACCCCAAGCGCTAGGCAAAAAATTCGAATTGGTTATGCCTCTGCTTGTATGTGGAAGCAAACAGTTGGAGTCCTATTTTTAGGCTGGTTGCGGCATAGCGATCGTCAAAGTTTTGAGATTTACTCTTATCACTTGCATCCCCATTCCGATGAGCATACGGAAAAATTCCGAGCTTCTAGTGATGTTTTTCGTCATCTACCTGTTAAGGAAGCGATCGAATTGGATTACATCCAAGCAGTCGGTGAACAAATCAGAAAAGACGAGCTTGATATTTTAGTGTTTCTGGATGTAGGAATGCATCCTTATATGAGCTTATTTTCTAGTCTACGTCTGGCTCCAGTTCAATGCGTTACTTGGGGGCACCCAGTTACTACAGGCTCTCCCACCATCGACTATTTCTTATCAAGTGAATTGATGGAACCTGAAGATGGAGACAAACACTATTCAGAAGAACTAGTACGTTTACCTAATATTAGTATTGCCTACAGTCCACCGGATCTAAGTGAAGCCACAAAAACTCGCGCTGATTTTGGCTTGCGAGAAGATGCAGTTCTCTATTTATCCTGTCAAACCCTATTCAAATATCTCCCTCAATAC
Organism: Trichocoleus sp. FACHB-262; assembly: GCF_014696035.1. Taxonomy (NCBI): domain Bacteria; kingdom Bacillati; phylum Cyanobacteriota; class Cyanophyceae; order Leptolyngbyales; family Trichocoleusaceae; genus Trichocoleus; species Trichocoleus sp. FACHB-262. The sequence goes on from NZ_JACJPK010000017.1 coordinate 493,169, forward strand.
GATTACATTTTTGCCGCGATCGCTCAACAAGTACCGCAAGCACAATTTGTTTTTATTTCGCACAAAAGTGCTGCGATTACTGAAAAGTTCTCTCAGCGTTTAGAGCGAGTTTTTGCTCAGTATGGCCTCAAAAGCCCTGACTACTGCGCGATTTTGCCTCGCCAAGGGCACAATAGCTACTTAAGCTTAAATGGCATTACTGATGTGTTTCTAGATACGTTTAGTTGGTCAGGAGGCAATACTGCCCTAGAGGCGATCGCTTGTCACTTACCTGTGGTGACTTGCCCTGGAAAAATGATGCGTAGCCGCCACTCCTACGCCGTGCTCAAACAATTAGGAATGACAGAGGCGATCGCTGCTAACGAGGCAGAATACATTCAAATTGCAGCTCGTTTAGGTTTAGATCCAAAGTGGCGTCATCAAATCTCCCAAAAAATCAAGGCTGCCCATTCCCGCCTTTATGACGATATTACCTGTGTCAAGGCATTAGAAAATTTCTATCAACAAGTCGTTCATCAACAAGCTTTTTTAGCCTCCAATTCAAGATAACTTTGAATTCAAAACCAATGATTAATCAATCCATTCAGCAAACAGCTAATCCTTTAAAACTATATTTGGGTTGTGGCCGAAAAATCAAACCAGGGTATATCAATGTAGACCAATACTTAGCTGGTCCCAATATCACCCAAATGGACGTCTTTAACCTGCCATTTCCTCCAAGTAGTGTGGATGAAATTTTTACTGAGCACATGTTGGAGCATCTGAGTAAGTATGAAGTGCCTCAAGTATTAAAAGAATGGGCTAGAGTTCTAAAGCCAGAAGGCCAACTGGTAATGAATTTGCCCAACCTAGAATGGTGCCTGCGGCAATGGCTTGACAAACCAGAATCAGAGCGTTGGGGCTGGCAGCTTGATACTATCTTTGGTCTTCAAAGCCATCCGGGTGAGTTTCACAAAACTGGTTTTACGGCTCCTCGATTACGTCAATTGCTAGCAAAAGCTGGCTTTCGTGACATTAGCATTGCAGATTGTTGGTCCCACGAACAGAGTTGTTTTTGGGTAGAAGCTAGTAAAGCGCCTAAGAATACAAATCCTTTAGATAAGGTGGCTTATTCCACGAGTATCGTTGTACCTTGGTGGGATCACGGTGAGTTATTAGAAATTTGGGAACGCAACTTAAAGCATTTATCTGATATTGAAATTATTTTTATTGACAACGGTAGTCAACCCCCTACCAGAGATGCTCTAAAGAGATTTTGTCAGACTCATAATATTAAGTTAATTCGTAATTCTGAAAACCGAGGTTTTGCCGCAGCAAATAATCAAGGAATTCAAGTTGCCAGCAACGAGTATATTTTATTTCTTAATAACGACATTGAGGTACTAACTGCTCCGGTCCCCTACCTATGTCAACTTGCTGGCGAAGGATTGGCAGGCCCAGGCCCTAAACAAACTGAAACTGGGGAAGTTTATTTAGAAGGCTGGGCTTTGTGTGTCAAAAAACAGGTGTTAGAAAGCTTTGGTGGTTGGTGTGAAGACTATGGGCCAGGATATTGGGATGATGTTGACTTCTGTCATCGCGCTAAATCCAGTGGGTATTCACTCACTCCAATTCCCGAAGAGATTAAGCATCAACTATTTACCCACAACCAAAACACAACAGGTCGAGATGGACGACTCAATCAATTGAAGTTGCATGTCCGTAATCGCGGCATTTTCATTCAAAAGTATTACCTGAATAAAATGCCTAAGATTGTCATTGATGGCATGTTCTTTCAGTTTTCTAATACTGGTATTGCTCGTGTTTGGTCAACCTTGTTAGCGGAATGGTCTAGAAGCAATTTTGCTGATCATCTTTTAGTGTTAGACCGTAATGGTTCTGCGCCGAGAGTTCCTGGGATTCGCTATCGCCTGATTCCACCCTATAGCTATAGCAACGCTGCTCTCGATCGCGCCATTCTCCAGCAAATTTGTGACGAGGAGCAGGCTAGCTTATTTATTTCCACTTATTACACCACTCCGATTTCAACGCCTTCGGTATTCATGGCCTATGACATGATTCCGGAGCAAATTGGCTGGGATGTAGACGAGTTTATGTGGCGGGTCAAGCACTATGCCATTCAGCATGCTGACCGTTACATCGCAATTTCTCAAAATACTGCGCGGGACTTAGCTAAACTCTTTCCTTACATTGCTCCGGAAGCGATCGCTGTTGCGCCTTGTGGGGTACAACCCAGTTTTGTCCCGGCTGGTGACGCAGAAGTGAATGAGTTTAAACAGAAGCACCAGATTACGCAACCCTATTTCTTGATGGTCGGCACGAGAAACGGCTACAAGAACACCATTTTGTTCTGCAAAGCTTTCGCCAAACTAGAGAACGCTGCCAACTTCAGTATTGTTTGCACAGGTGGAAACCCCACGCTGGAACCTGATCTGAGTGCTTGTTTACCCGCAGGCACCAGAGTTCATCTGCTGCAACTCAACGATGCCGAATTACGAATGGCCTACGCTGGAGCGATCGCGCTCGTATACCCTTCCCAGTACGAAGGCTTTGGGCTACCTATTTTAGAAGCAATGGCTTGTGGTTGTCCCGTCATTACTTGCCCCAATGGTTCCATCCCAGAGGTGGCGGGCCAAGCTGCCCTTTATGTCAAGGACTCAGATGTTGCAGGACTGACTGTCGCGCTGCAAAATGTGCAGAACCCAACTTTGCGCGACCCACTAATCAAAGCAGGTTTAGAGCAGGCTAAACAATTCTCTTGGCTCCAGATGGCAAAAACTGTAAGTGAAACGTTGATGACAGCAGCTCAGCAAGCGCCTCCATCAACGCCTTACAGCGCTCCAATGACGATCGCAGCGGTGGATAATCGGCGCTTGATTGCTTTAGATAGTAATCCTGACACCAGTTCGGGTCTTAGCCCTGCTGCTAACCCTGTTGCCAGTTCTGGTAGCCAAGCGGCTTTGCCACCTCAGCCTATAGCGCTCCCATTACCCACGCCACCCGCAAACCTCGAAACCTATGAGCAGTACCAGCAGATGGGCAGAAGCTTGATCGCAGAGCATCAGCTAGAAGATGCCATTCAAGCTCTGGAAAAAGCTCACCAATTGAGTCCTCGCGATCCGGTTGCGCTCCAGGATTTGGGTACTGCCTACAAAGCCAAGGCAGATGAGTCTCGTATGCAGGCTGACTTTTATCTAGGGTTTGCTTTATACCGTCAAGGCAAATACCAAGCGGCGATCGAGCGGTATCAGAAATTCCTCAGGTCCGAGAAAACAGGAGTCGCCCCGGAACTGATTCAGCGAGTTTATAAGTGCTTGGGCGATTGTTTTCAGCGCTTGGGCCAGTATGAAGCCGCCATTCAGCTTTACCGGGAAGCGGTGCAGGCTTATCCGACTGCCACGAAGCTTTACTTTGACCTAATTTCTGCCTTGCGAGATGACGGCCAAACTGAAGCCGCGATCGCCGCTGCGACCGAAGCTTTGAGTTTGTTACCGAATGATCTTTCTCTCAAGCTGGCCCAGCAGTTAACTTTGCCCATTTTGTACGCAACTACTGAGGAGATTGCAGTATCTCGGCAGCGGTTCAGTCAAGGCTTGGCCCGCATCGGGGCTGAACTCGACTTGTCTACACCGGAAGCCAGCAAAAACGCCCTCGAAGGCATTAGTCGTTACGCTAACTTCTACCTGGCTTACCAGGGTGAAAACGATCGCGCTCTACAACAACAATACGGGCTGTTGGTGCATCAGATTATGGCAACCAACTATCCCCAGTGGGTGCAGGATCGACCGATGCCACCTTTAAGCCCAAGTGGCAAAATTCGCATTGGCTACCTCTCCGACTGTTTACGGTTGCATACAGTAGGCAAGTTGTTTTTGGGCTGGCTGCGTCATTGCGATCGCGAAAAATTTGAAATTCATTGCTATTCCCTGAATCGAGAGCAGGACGCGATTACGCAGGGAATTCAACGTTACAGCGATGCCTTTCATCAGATTTCTGGCGATTTGACAGGCATGTGTCAGCAAATTCTAAACGATGAACTACACGTACTCACGTTCCTCGACATTGGCATGCACCCCAAAGCTAGCCAGATTGCCAGTCTGCGTTTGGCTCCGGTGCAATGTTTGACTTGGGGGCATCCGGTAACATCGGGCTTACCCACGGTTGACTATTTCCTCTCTAGCGACCTGATGGAACCGGAGAATGGTGAGGAACACTACTCCGAGCAATTAGTACGGCTACCCCAAATCGGTATTGCCTATGCCAAACCTGCTATTCCCGAGCTAACCAAAACTAGAGCTGATTTTGGATTGCGCCCCGATGCTGTGGTCTATTTGTCTTGTCAGTCGCTGTTCAAGTACTTGCCGCAGTACGACTTTGTGTTTGCCGCGATCGCGCAACAAGTGCCTCACGCCCAGTTTGCTTTTCTCGCTCACTTTAGTGCTGCTGTCACTGAAAAGTTTCGTCAGCGCTTACAACGGGCTTTCGCCGCGATGGGTTTAAACAGCGAGGACTATTGTGTGATTTTGCCTCGACAGAACCAAACGGGCTATTTGCAGCTCAATCTTTTGTCCGATATCTTTTTGGATACGTTTGACTGGTCTGGCGGCAATACCACCCTAGAGGCGATCGCATGCAACTTACCCGTCGTCACTTGCCCAGGCGAATTTATGCGGGGACGACATGCAGCAGGAATTTTGCAAGCCTTGAGCATCCCGGAGGCGATCGCGGCTACTCCAGAAGAATATGTGGCGATCGCCGTGAAGTTAGGGCTGGATTCTGCGTGGCGGCAGGAGATCGGGCAGCGCATTACCCAAGGCCATGCCCAGCTTTTTGATGACTCAAGTTGTGTGAAAGCGCTTGAGTCCTTTTATCAACAGGTGGCTCAAGGGAGTAGCTCCAAACTTTAGTTGATCGGGCGAATCTGTGGAGGAGTGGGTTCTACAAGAACTTTAGGAGGTTCAGGGGGTTGTAGAGCCTTCCTCCACTCGCCAATTTGGAGCTGGGCTTGAGCATAGGCTTCCGTACGAGCAGGAACCTTTTGGGCGATCGCGATCGCACTAGGCAAGTCATAGTTGGCTTGGTTTTGGGCCAACACTAAAATAGATTGGCTCCACTGATTGATGGCGGATTCAGCATCAATTCGTAGAGAGCTAGAGGCGGGAATTTGATCTGCTTTTTGGATGGCGGCTGCTAAGGCATCTGGGGTTGCGGCAGTCGCTAAGCTTTGAGCTTCTTGCCAATTTTGCTCTGCTTGAATCAAGCTGCGCCAAGAGCGGATTTCATCCTGCGCCTCATCATAGAGCGCCCGACCAGAGGTGATTTGGTCGGCGGTAGCGATCGCACTGGGCAAATCTCCACTGCTCGCAAAGGCTCTTGCTTGGTCTAGGTAGGGTTGGTCTTGCTGCCGCTGAATTTCCCTGGTCCACTGGCGGATCTTGTCTTGGGCCTCACCGTACAAAGCGCGACCCGGACCGACTTGGCTGGCCTCATTAATCGCGGATTGCAGCGAGTTAGCATCTCCCGCCAAGGCATATTCATCGGCGCGATCGAGGTAAGGCCGATCTTCCGTAGTTTCAATTTGGCCACGCCAGCGAGCAATCTCTTTCTGAGCTTCATCCCAGCGAGGATTGGAGCGATTAACCAAACTTGCTTCTGCGATCGCCGATCCTAAGGCATTTGGAGTCCCCCCTTGCGCTAATTGACGGGCCCGATCGAGATGGGCCACACCTTCAATTTCCCGCTGCCAGCGGGTAATCAACTGCTGCGCTCTAGCGTACATGGGACGCTTACGATCGAGCTTTTGCGCTTGAGCGATCGCGGCTTCTAAGTCTGCGACCGTCCCTTGCCAGGCTTGAGCTTGAGCATCAGCCAGATCAATAAAGTCTTGCGCTTCTTCCTCTAAGTTGGCACTATCAGGAATCTTACGGGCGATGGCGATCGCTTCTGTCGCGTTGCGTTCCTCTAGGGTCGCTTGGGCTAAGTTCAGCATTTTGCGACCAAACTTGGCGATCGCGGTTTGTGCCTCTTTGTAGATGTAACTGTTGGGGCTGATCGACTCCGCTAGCTTAATCGCCTTGAGCAAATTGTCGAGACCGCCAATGTCTGCCAGTTCTTCGGCTTTGGCTAACTTGTTGCCTTCTTCCTTAGCAACTCGAATGCGTTCGTTAAGTTCTTGATACTTCGTGGTTTCCCAATAGGTATTACCCACGTAAAGCAGGCGCACTGCCTCGGTAAACGCTTGATGCCACTTGCGCTCTCGCATGGCGGATTCTGATTTTTGATAAATTGCCTCTGCCTTCTCCCAAATCGATTGCCAGCGCTCGATCCGTTCATTCACGAGGGCATGAGCCGATGTGTTTTCTGGAATCTTGCGAGCTGTAGCGATCGCTTCGTCAAGCTTGCCTGCGTTGAAAGAAGTCTCAGCCAAGTTGAGGATATCTGATGACCACTGTTGAATCGAGCGGTCAATATCGGACCGCAAAGGGTGATCGAGAGGCAAGTTGTGAACTAGCGCGATCGCCTCTAGCAAATTCTTCACGGTCTGCTTGTTGGCTGCAACTTGAGCACAGTAGAGCCGCATGGAAGCAGATGCCATCGGCCAGAAGATCGAGGGGCAATTCGGCAACGCAGGTGATCGGACCAACAACGCCACCGAGACAACTGCCGCTCCTCCCGTAAGCAACAAGGTAGTCAAGCCCCAGAATCTTATGCTTGTGGGCAATCGTAACCGTCTGCGATCGCGGGGGCTGGGGGGCTGGGTCAGCGGCGGGGGAGCAGACCCCGGTACGGCATAAGCAGGTTGCTCCGTCTGACCGAGCGACGAAACCACAGGCCGAACTGGGTCTGGAGGCACAGCTCTGACCACAGGACGCGGAGTCGGATGGGTTGAGGGGCGAGGAGCAGGGGGGCGGTCGGGGTTGCTTGAATTCTTCATCCGGAGAGGCCGATCGGCTGGCCTACGGTCTGGAGTTCCGCGATCTCTGGTCATAGCCCACCTAACAACTCCCACCTAACAATTCGTAGTGCAACGGCTCTGGCTGCTCCAAAGCAAATGCAGTAGTTGTCATCCTACCCTCCTCAAGCCCCAAAAAGTCAAATCTTTAGGTTTAGATGACACTCTTCGTAGACTTTCTCTAGCCTCCCGGACTTCCGTTAAGATTCAGCTCGCAACTCGGAAATCAGTTGTGCGAGTTCATCACTGCTGGCTTGATAAACCTCATTACAGAAGTGACAGGTGGCTTCAGCGCCGTTGTCTTTTTCAATCATGTCTTGCAGTTCCGTTTCGCCCAAAATCTTGAGCGCCCCTAGCATGCGATCGAAGGAGCAACCACAGTGGAACCTGACCAACTGAGTTTCTGGAAAGATTTCTAATCCCATATCACCCAGCAGTTGCTCGAACATTTCTGGCAGCGTTTTGCCTGCTTGCAACAGCGGGGTAAACCCAGCCAATTGGCCAATGCGAGACTCTAGAGTTGCTACTAGTTCTTCATCGCGAGCCGCTTTAGGCAAGACTTGGATCAACAAGCCTCCTGAGGCGGTTACACCTTCCGCACCGACGAATACGCCCACCACCAAGGCTGAAGGAGTTTGCTCAGAAGTCACTAAATAGTTGGCGATGTCCTCACCAACCTCACCAGAGACGATCTCTACAGTGCTGGAGTAGGGATAGCCATAGCCCACATCCCGCACCACATAAACATAACCTTCGTGACCTACCGCACCACCGACATCCAATTTGCCTTTGTCATTGGGAGGTAGCTCAATTTCTGGATTATCGACATATCCGCGAACAGTTCCATCTAAGCCCGCATCAACTAAAATGCCGCCCAAAGGCCCATTACCCCGAATCCGGATATTGATACGCGATCCGGGCCGTTTCATACTGGAGGCCAACAGCAATCCGGAGGACATGGTACGACCCAGAGCTGCTGTTGCTACATAGGAGAGCTGATGCCGCTGTCTAGCTTCTTCGGTGAGGCGAGTTGTAATCACTCCTACCGCTCGAATGCCGCCATCAGCCGCAGTTGCCCGCATTAACTGATCCGCCATGAAAAAACCTTACATTTCTTAATTCACTATTTCTATTCTAAGTTGTGGGTTGATGGCCTTGGGAGCGATCGCCAGGATCTCGCCAAGGTCTTTCTGGTCCTGAAGCAAGCTAGAGACGCAGCCAAAGCGATCGCGTTGCTCACGGTTCGGCTAAGAACTGCCTGAACTTGGCATACTGAAAGAACTAGAGAACCAACTGATCTGCGGAGCCGCCATTCAAGCTTATGTGGGGTACTTTTCAACAAAGCAACTTGCGAATTGAGGTGAATGCCTCAGCCGCTATTATTCGGGATAGTTTGCTCCAACCCGCTCAACTGCAAAAGTGGTTGTGGCCAGAACGCTTATCCCCCGGATTGCCAGAACAGTTGCATGCTGGGTTATCATTCACCAGTTGGCTAGGTCCGATCGCAATTCAGCATCAAGTGGATGTGGCGGAACCGAATTGTCTGCGCTTGCTCTTGAGCCAAGGCGTTGATGGCTTCCATGAGTGGTGTTGGGGCGACGGCTGGCTGCAATCGCGGCTAGAAGGGGTTTCGCTCTTACCGCTAAATGCGGGGCAAACAGTGGCGCTTTTGAGTTTGCGGCAATTCTTAGCCAGACAGTCTGAGAGCTAATGCCTTTAAGTTTCAGGGTTATAGAGCGAGTAGCAGAACGGGTAGGCAGCGGAGTGTAGTGATTCATGCTGGCTAAAACTTCGCTGTCTGGAAGCCGAGTCCGATTAACGAGCTGGATGCCCCAAGATTTACCTGCTTTGGCGCATTGGTATCAACAATCTGACTTCTTGCGACTGTTGGACGCTCAGCCTGCTTACCCCTACTCTGAAGCGTTTTTAGGCCAATGGCTAGAAGAACGCCAAAAATCTAATCATGCTTTCATCTTTGCGGTGCGTGCTGTCAGCAGCAATGAGCCTGCGGTTACAGCCCCCAATGACATGCTATTGGGCTATGTAGAACTAGATGGAATCCTGTGGAATCACCAAGTGAGCTGGATCAGCATTGCCATTGGGGAGGAACACTGGGGCCACGGTTATGGCTTTGAAGCGATGCAACTGGCGCTGACCTTCGCTTTTGAGGAACTCAATCTGCACCGCATTCAACTCACTGTTTTTAGCTACAACGATCGCGCGATCGCTCTATACGAGAAACTTGGGTTTCAGCGCGAAGGCATCTATCGAGAGTTTGTCCATCGCAGCGGCGATCGCCACGATATGTACCTTTACGGTCTCCTCCGTCCCGAATGGAAAGCTAGGTTTGGTTAACTGGCCCTAATCTGATGCTGTCAATTCAATCAATCGCTGGTTTTGATCGAATTTTGCGGTAATCGCCCGATCGCCGTTAAATCGTCCCAGTACATAATTCTCTTGCTCTGAAACTTCTAAGTTGTAAAAGCCGAGGTAACAGGCAAAGGCTTGGCGGTGATTGCTGAGCGAAAAAGTTGAGATGAACTGTGGAAACACAAACGCAATTCGGGCGATCGGGTCATCAATCGGCCAACGATAATCGGCTTGCTTGAGTAAGACGAACAAAGCTCCACCTGCATAGGGAGCGCAGTAATAAGCATTAGCTTGGCAAAGCCCACTCGCAACCATTGATAAAGCATGGCCGTTGATTTCATCGCTAAGCGATAGTTGTGGTTGCTTAAGTTCAGCAATTGCAGCGCGATCGCCAAAAGCCGCTAACTCCAATGCATCTTGCAAGAACTGTTCAGGAATATGACTCTCGGCATTAGCCCAGCTCCACAACCAGGTTTGGCTACTATCTGACTCACTGCCTAGAATTTGCACTGGAAAGGTCAAAGTTTCATTAAACTCCAACGTGCCAGCTTCCATGTCAAACCACCAAGTATGCTCGCCGAGCAATTCACTCAAACACAACTGCTGATCAAAAGCTGCGGCTCCATGAGCCAACAAAAGTTCTGCAAATGTCGTTACCATTGCTAGCTCTGATAGTTTTAGTTAAGGTGAGCAGCTTGGTGCAACGGAATTGTAATGATAAATTCGGTGCCTTGACCCAGTTGGGAGGTGCAAGCCAGAGAGCCACTATGCTTTTCGGTGACGATTTGATAGCTGATTGACAGCCCCATGCCTGTGCCTTTGCCCACCGCTTTAGTTGTGAAGAAAGGATCAAAGAGTCGTTGCTGGATGGCGGCAGGAATGCCCAAACCATTATCTGAAATCCGAATGATTGCCTCTTGATGAGGAGTTAGTTCGGTTTTAATTTGAATCGTGGGGATAAACTGCTTACCCTGCTCTAGCGCCTCTTCTAGGGCATCAATGGCATTACTCAGGATATTCATAAACACCTGATTCAGTTGGCCGACGTAGCATTCTACCCGTGGCAAATCGCCGTAATGCTTAATCACTGGAATTTCGATGCGATCGCTCTTAGCTTTGAGGCGATGCTGCAAAATCATCACGGTGCTGTCGATGCCATCGTGTAGGTCTACTGCTTTCACCTCGGCCTCATCCATGCGCGAGAAAGTCCGCAGCGAAGTCACGATCTTCTGAATCCGCTCGGCTCCCACCTGCATCGAATCAAGCAGCTTCGGCAAATCCTCTAGCAGAAACTCTAGGTCGATGGCCTCCGCTTCAGCGGCGATCGCTGGAACTGGCGTGGTGTAGTGTTCCTGGTAAAGCTGCACCAAGCCCAACAGATCTTGCGTGTAGGTGCGAGCATGGCTGAGGTTGCCATAAATAAAGTTGACTGGGTTATTAATTTCATGGGCGACTCCTGCCACTAATTGCCCCAGGCTCGACATCTTTTCGCTTTGCACCATTTGGGCCTGGGTGCGCTGGAGTTCTTGCAGGGCCGCTGCCAGGTCTGTGGTTTGCTGTTGCAATTGCGCTTCTGCTTGTTTGCGCTCTTCTTCAACCAGCTTCCGTTCACTAATATCTGTCACGGTGCCTACATAACCTACCACTCCACCCTCAATGCCCTTTTCTGCCACCGCCTGACCAAAGACCCAGGAAATGGAGCCATCAGGACGCTGAAAGCGATACTCCAGGCGGAAGGCTTGTTTAGCCTGGATAGATTGTTGCCATACGAGCGAGACGCGATCGCTATCTTCAGGATGAATCGCCCCTGCCCAACCGCTACCCTTAGCTGTTGAGGGAGTCAGACCCGTAATTTGGCACCAGCGCTGATTTACATAGATACAGCCACCCTCGGCATCGGTCCGAAAGATGCCCACCGGAACTGTGGCAGCCAAAGTGGCATAGCGTTTCTGGCTCTGACGCAAAGCTTCTTCCGTCTGTTTGCGCTCGGTCGCATCCGTGCCCACCGACAGGATTTCTACCAGTTGATTTTGTTCATCCAAAATCGGTTTATTCGCCCAGGCAATCCACACCCGTCGTCCATCCTGGCAGCGATTTTCATTTTCGTTGTGGGCGTAGTCTTCGGGATGCTGATGAATGGCGATCATCAACATTTGCAGATCTCGGCCAGAGGTTTCGGTTTCAGGAACGATGGTGCCAACGACATTCTGACCAATCAGTTCGTCTGTGGCAAAGCCGAAAAAGCGGGCTCCGTAATCATTAATAAACCGAACTGTGCCAGTTGTATCCCAGCGGAGAATGATACAGTTAGCCGTCTGCACTAAGTCACGATACTGGGCTTCACTAGCTTTGAGCGCTTCTTCGGTTTGCTTGCGCTCGGTAATATCGCGAGCAGTGGCGTAGATCAGCCCTTCTTGGGCGTAGGGTGTGGAAGTCCAAGAGAGCCAACGGTAGGAGCCATCTTTGCAACAGTAGCGGTTCTCGAAAGAAATGCTGCCTTTACCACTGAGAAGTTTGGCCGCCTCGGCAGCGGTCGTCGATTGATCCTCAGGATGGACAAAATCGATGAATGGCTGAGCCGTCAACTCCTCAGTTGTGTAACCCAGTGCGTGCTCAAAGGCGGGGTTGATCCGCTTGAAATAGCCATCCACTCCAGCAATGCCCAACATATCGCCAGCCAGGGTAAAGAAGCGATCGCGTTCTGATTCCGCTTGCTGGCGTTCATCTTCGGCCCGCTTGCGTTCGGTAATGTCCTCCACCATCGCCACAAAGAATTGAAACTGCCCCCTGGCATCTCGAATGGTGGAAACGGTTAAGTTGGCCCAGACTAAGCTACCATCAGCACAAAGAAAGCGGCGTTCTCGCTGGAAGCTGTCTCTGGTGCCCGCAATGCAAGCCAGACACAAGGGTGCTTCGATCGCCCAATCTTCCGGCAAGGTCAGGTCTTGGGGGGTCATGGTGGGTAATTCTGCTTCACCGTAGCCCAGCAGTCGTTGCCAGCAAGAATTAGCTTGGCGAAACTTCAGGTCTGGCCCCACGACCGCAATTCCCATACCAGAGTTTTCAAAGATAGCTCGGAAGCGTTCTTCACTGGCTTCGCGATCGCCAATTTCCTGCTGGAGTCGAGCGACGAGTTGCTGCAACTTGGCGGTTCGGACTTCCACCCGACACTCTAATTCTTCGTTGGCTTGTTGCAGAGCCAATTCTGCCCGTTTGCGCTTGGTGATCACTTGGGTAAACATGATCAAGCCGCCCACTTCACCAGTGCGCTCGTACCAAGGCCGTACTTCCCACTTCAGCCAATCTGCCGTGCCATCTGCTCTGGCAAACACTTCTTCGTCACAGCATTCCACCGCTCCTGCCAAACAACGTTGGTGCACCTCCCGCCAGCGATCGGGAACTTCTGGAAAGAGGTCGTAGTGGCAGCAGCCTTGGATGTCGCGATCGCCTAAACCGTAGTCTTCTAGCCAGCGGCAGCTCACCATCAGGTAGCGCATCTCGCGATCGAGCATCGCCACTGCTGCAGGGGTATGTTCGATGAATAAGCGCACTTGCTCTTCACGCTGTTGTAGAGCTAGAGCTGATCGCTGGCGTTCTGCTTCGATTTGCTGGCGTTCGTTTTCGACACGCTTCGCTGCGCTGATGTCGCGAATGCTGCCAATCAGCAGAGTATTGCCTGTGTCATCCACAAAGACTGATTTTTTCGTGGCAATGACATAGGTTTCTCCACGGATATTGGTAAAGCTCTCCTCGTTTTCCTGAGGCCTGCCCGTCGTGAAGGTCAGCTCATCTTGCCGCCAAAAGACCTCTGATTGGTGCTGCGGAAAGAAATCATAATCTGATTTGCCTAGTAAAGTCTCGCGGCTGTGGCCTAAAAACTCGCAGAAAGCATCATTGAGAAACAGCCATCGGTGTTGACGATCCTTGATGAAAATGGGATCAGGCATCCCATTGAGCACTTTCATCAGAAAGCTTTGGGACAAGGTTAAATCGTTTACCGAAGTCTGCATAAGGATTAGTGAGGAGAAATCGCTAGGCGGATGCTATCTCCATAATTCCCTTGAACCCCAGATCGGCTTACACAAAACAAAAATAGGTAAAAAACGCTACAAGTTTGCCTTCCCCCGCATCCCATCCTGTGGAAACGCTAAGGGCGTACATCCCACCTCATCTGACCTCCGCGCTGGAGTCAAGGACCGCGTCGTTGGGGTATCCGTGTTGCGCAGCCACTAGCAACATCCCCCAGCGTTGTCTCCAACAGGATTAACTAGTAATCGACAAACAGTGCCAATGCTCTACACAACTCTCACCTGTAATTTGCAGACTCAGCAGTTGCGCCAATTGTTCAGCTTTGAGCTGGTTGCCTTGCTCAAAATCGCAGACATGAATGTCAATCGTGACCTTGGCTTTCTCTGGCCAGAAATGTAGAGCCACATGGGATTCCGCTAGCATAGCGATCGCAGAAACGCCGTGGGGCTGAAAGGTAAACGCCAACTCTCCCACTATCGTCAACCCGACTTGCCCAACCACGCTTTGCAGCAAGCTGAGAAAATCAGCTTCTGTCCAGTGATATACAGCGGCGGCAGCTGGAAGAATTGCAGAGAGATGGTGAGAGCTAAGTGTGGAGGTGGTCATGAGCGATCGCCAATCATCTATAAAAATCGGAAAAATCGAAGAAACCTAGAAGAGAAATCTAGACACCATAAACTCGGCGGCCATCTCCAGGTAGCAGAGTCAGAGCCGTAGGACGAATCCGAGTTCCGACTGTGACTTCTAAATCTCCTTCCCAATCTTCGACGGAGAGCACTTGGTCGTTAGAGGTGTCATCAGAGGCGGCGTAGTCAAAGTAGCGGCATTGTTCGGCTTGGCGGTTTAAGGTGGTGCCGGCACGAGTCATTCGCGCTGTGCCCGCTTCCACTTGCCGATAAGCCACACCGCCAAACGTGAGATGCGTGGGAGGCGTGCTAGGAATATCTAAACCTTGGGTTGGCTCCAAGAAATTGACTTCCACTCGGTCATCTTCTTCTACGGAAAGCCAACGGAGGCGATCGCCGTCTTGGAGCAAGTACTCTAGCCAGGTGTAGCCGTTGCTGTCGTAGGTAAGCTTGCCCTCTACGACCCAGTCGGTGCCCATATATTGCACAATATCTCCCACCTCTAAGCTGAAGATGGTACGAGCCCGGGAGGAGAGTTGAGCGCGATCGCCCTGGTTAGGTAGACGCCCCTGCGACTGGCGCACGACCAAAACCACACCAACTACCACCACTGCAATCACGCCCAGCCAAACTAATGTGATCATCCTCCACCTCTCCTTCTTAGTGATAAGCCGCCCAACGTGGATCAGCTTGATACTTCACCAGCACTGGGTTCGCTAAGCGATTGATTTCTACGTTGCCAAGTTGCACATCTTTAGGCAGTTGGAATAGTTGTTGCAGCAGTGGCTCAGTCAAAAACTTGGTGGCAACAGGTAACTTCAGCGTTGCCGCTTGCAAGGGGTTACGCATTGCCAAGACAAAGCCCCAAGGCCCGAAGCTGGGGACATCCGTGATGTAAGGATGCACCGATAAACCGACGGACTCCAGCGTCGCAGTAACACAAGCAAAGGCTCGTGGGGCAAAGAAGGGACTAGAAGCTTGCGTCACCAATACCCCAGCAGGGGCTAAGCGGGTTAACAATCGTTGGTAAAAGCCTTGGGCGTAGAGCTTGGCAAGTGTATCGCGGTCAGGATCGGGAAAGTCGGCGATGATCACATCAAAGGTTTCGGGCAGGGTCGGTACGGTTAGGAAAGCATCCGCCTGTCGGACTTCTACACGCGGATCATCCAAAGCGTGAGCATTGGCTTGCATGAGAAAAGGATGTCGTCGCGCCAAATCAATCACTGCTGCATCTAGGTCAACTAACAAGACCCGCTCCACTTCGGGCCATTTCAGCACTTCCCGCAATGCCAAACCATCGCCTGCACCCATGAGTAAGACCCGACGGCGATCGCGACTGGCACTCATGGCGGGATGCACCAAGGCTTCGTGGTAGCGGTACTCATCTAGAGTGGAGAACTGCAAATCGCCATCCAGAAATAAGCGCACGTCTCCCGCTTGGCGAGTCAGCACAATTCGCTGGTAAGGCGACTGAATGCGGCTGATCACTGGGGCGTTGTAAAGCGTGTTTTCTAAGCGATCGCCCAATGGCACCGTCAGCGGAGCCAAGGCAAAGAGGCCAAAACAAACTACTAGCCCCCAGCGCCGCCAACGTCGTAGTTGGGGGAAAGTCCGACCGAGGGCAAACACCATGAGAGCAGGTAACGCCCCAATCAACGCCGCCGACGGAAACATCCCTACTGTGGGTAACAAAACCACAGGCAGCGCCAACGACCCCACCAGTGCCCCCAAGTAATCCAGCGCTAAAACCCCAGAGAGAGCATCTCGTACTCCCGCCTCTTGCTCCAAGATTCGAGTCAGCAGCGGCACTTCCAAACCTGCCAGGGTGCCCAACAGCAACGTCACTAGAAACAACCCAATCCAGACGGGACCGTTGACCACAAATAAAATGAATAGCCCTAGTGGCAGCAGCGCACTCAGCGGCGCGATCGCAAGTTCAATCTGGGCAAAGGTGGTTAGGAGTTGCTGCTGCTCCTGTCGCAGGCGATCGCTCTCTGCCTGGACTCCTACTAGTTCATTGCTAGGGACTGCAATGAACCGGCTCAAATAAGACCCAACTCCCATCGCGGCCAAGAAACCACCCACAGCTATCCCATAAGCAAGCGCCTGATTGCCAACTAAGTAACTCGCCAAAGTGCCCAGGAGCAGTTCAATCGCTAATCCGCAACTCGAAGAGATCGCCGTTGCTGCTAACAACAAATGCCGCTGCCGCCGACTTAGACTGAGGTTTTCTGGCTCCCCAGCCTGCATAGTCGCTTGCCCTAGAGATGCCATTTTACTTACCTGCTCCGGGTCCACCCCCACGAAACTCCCCGTAACTGTTCCGCTCCGGGTTAGCCAGCCAAAGGCGGTTGTGGTAGCGACCCGATAAACTAGTGCCGTAGCGGGGCCAATACATCGGTTGCCGTTCTTCCCGCAGATGCAGTGAGGAACTTTGGGTATACCCAGCGGTGAGAGTAATGCCTGTAACCAGGAGAGCCGCGATCGCAAATGCAGAAGTCATGATCTCATTCCTAACTTATAGGGACCAACAAATAGGGACCAACAAACATTGAGTTAAATGGTTTTTAGGTGAATCACCTGAACAGGAATTAAAGTCTTGGCTCCATCCCGAACGACTAACTCGGTTTTGTCAATTGGACCGTCAGGAACCACTTCGACGTAGAATCCATAGGAACTGCGCGGCTCTAGTAGAAAGAACACGGTGAGTGTGCCAGTGCCTTCATCTACTTTGCCGTTTTCTTTAGACAAGCTGAGCTTGACCGGAAACGAATTGGTATAGATCTGCTCACCGTTCTGGTCTTTAACGAACAACTCGACTTCTAATGCTTTCGGAGAAGTTTCATCGGAGGTAATGTCTACTGTGACCCGCACCAAGCGATCGCTCCCACCCATTACCGCGCGATCGCCCACATCACTATCTGGGATGGTCTTTTCGATGACCTGAGCGCCTGTGAGCGGAACAGCGATTAGCGACAACAGGGCTAAGCTGGCAGTGCCGAGCAATCCAGCCCATAGATAGCGACCATCCACCACCCCATTCTGCACTGTGACTGTGATCGGCACAGGTTGATCAATTTCTTGCCCGGAAGTGCTGGTATAGTCCAAAACTTGAATGGCGATCGTAATCGGTTCGGATTGGTTAGGGCGGACATCCAAACCACCCGTTAAATCGGATTCTTGCCAAGTGCCCGATTCGCCTTCCTCACTCCAGGTGCCCGACTCATTCCAGGCTTGCTTAATCCCGCTAGCGAGTAGGTTGCCTTGGCGATCGCGCAGTTGAATTTCGTAGGTGACCCACTCGTTGTCTGGAATCGTAGCTTCGGTGTCGATTCGCAATGCGCCAATCGGTGTTTTTTCAACCTGAATGGGTTGGAGTTCTGTCGCTTCTTCAGGGTCTACATTCAGGCTCGTAGCGAGCAACGTCTTGCCTACAAAACCAGCATTGATTAACGCCAGCAACATTACTACCGCTGTAGCCAAGGTTAAGTAAGGCCAAGGGTCCATAAAGCGGCCCGATCGCTGGGTTTGCACTTGTACGGGCATAGGCTTCCCTCAACTTACGGTGATTCACAAGGCTACTAAAGCACTCCACGCTAAAGCACTCTAATAAAATTTAGAGTTCCCAGCCGGAATGCTTCCTGCTAATAATGCCAATACATTTGCAGCCGCCCTGTTTCCGCAGTGTTTTAGCGCGGAGATAGAGGACGCGGTTAGCAACTAGCTAACGTGGGCGATCGCTTGCCAAACTCAACAGGCGAGCGAATTCATTCTTAACCATTTGGTAGCACTCACAAGATGATGCCTCTAATCTTTTCCGATCTAGAATCCGGATCTTGCCGCGACCATAGGAAATCAACTGCTCCTGCTGTAGCTGTAGAGCTGCTTCTGTCACGCCAGAGCGTCTCACTCCTAGCATCGTTGCTAGAAACTCCTGAGTTAAAGCCAACTCCTCTGAACCTACCCCATCGCTACTCATCAGTAGCCAGCGACTGAGCCGCATTTTTATGGCGTGATGGCGGTTACAAGCAGCGGACTGCGACGCGACAACCAGGAGGGTGTGGATATAGCGGTGAATCAGGCTATAGAAGTCTCTCCGGCGATCGAAGGCAGCCTTGGCAATGTCTGACCTAACTCGGATGCCCTGCCCGGGAATCTGCACCATGTTCTGCATCGGAGTGATGCCAGCATCTAAGAAGACAGGCAAACCCACAACGCCTTCACAGCCAACCGAACCAGACTCTACAGTTGCTCCATCCTCCAACACCGTCACTAAAGAAGCGAGTGCCGTAGTCGGAAAGTAGATGTAGGGAATCGGCTCATAGGGCAGAATCAGGGGTTGACCATGAGTCAGCTCAACCTCTTCTAGATGCGGACGTAGAAGCTCTAGCTCTTCACTGGGTAATTTAGCCAGCAAGCGATTTTGAATTTGCTGGCCTTTTGGCAGACGAGTCGATGTTGAGTCCATCTTCTGTGTGAGGTTGTAGGGTGACAGGACGCCAAGGACAGCCAAGCTTAGAGCCTTGAATCATTTGAATTCAAGGTGTCATTCAAGCGATTAACTTTGATCGAAGTAAATGGCGTTGGTGAAGCACATAGTAATCACTCTTAATCTAACTATCACCGTAGCAAAACTGGCCCTAGTAATATTACTCTCTGTGTGATCGCCTATACAGTTCTATAGGGATTAACGGCCGCGATCGCCTATTACATCTGCCTTCGCTGAGCCTTATCTAGACTCGGTTTCATCTATTGTCTAAATAGTTTGATGCAAAATCAAACGATTCCCTTCCGGATCGTAAGCGTAGATTTCACGCCCATGAGTAGCCACAATGATTTGGCCTGAGGGAGGAGCAGCGATCGCTTCTAGATGACTGATCGCTGTATCTAAATCTTCCACCTCCAAACATAAACTCATGGCGCTATGTTCTGGAGCTTGAAACTCTGGTTGATGGCTAGTTTTCGGCTTAAAAATTCCTAACTTTAACCCCGGAAGCCGAAACTCAGCATAGGCATTTGGCAAGAGAAGCTGAGGATCTTGCTGCAAGAATTGGCGATAAAACTCCAGCAAGCGATCGAAATCAGTGGCGGCGATCGTGACCCAAGCAGTTTGGCAACGCATCATTTTCTTATCATCTACCCAACCTACTCGTTTTCTCAAAAAATTAAACCGCACGAGGCGTTGCACTCAACGCTTCATACGGCGATCGAACCCTATAAGGGGATATTATCAAACTGCTAAAATCTGTCTTTGCTGGAATTTTAGCTTGGATAGTCAACTCAATTGGCGGTTTAACTAGGCGATCGCCCAGTTGCCTCGCAGCTTTAGAGAGAAGCGGCTTCTACGACCTCATCTTCGAGTTTAGTTTTGGCTTCCTGAAACTCTTGGCCTAGCTGCTTGAGTTGCTGCTCATCCATGCCATCTCGCGCAGTCTCAAATACTTCTGATTCTTCTTCCTGCACGTGGTGCAGAATAGCTTTCTTCAGTTCAGCAATTTTTTCTTTGAACTCAGCTGAGTCAGGGCTAAGGGCTTTAATTTCTTCTAAAAGTGCCGCTGCCTCTTCATGCTCTGATTCTGCTTCGGCGAGCATTGCATCTGTATCTTCGTACTCCCTCAGCCCAGGGTAGAAAACAAGTTCTTCCGCCCGCGCATGCAAATTAACTTCCTTATAGAGCTGGTTGAAGTATCGATATAACTGCTCTAAATTAGACGCACTCTCAATTTGAGAAAAGATCTGCTCAACTTTGCGGTGGTCAGTAGCAATTAAATCCAGAATGTTTTGGTTCTTGTCTTTAGCCATCACTTGCAACTCCTTGGATGTTGCTACTTGCAAAACTTAGAAAATTCCCACCACTACAGTGGTGGGAACATTGAGGTTATTGAGGTTTGCTAAACAGATAATGATTCAAATGCAGTTAATAACTACTTCTTGGAAGCAGACATTTGATCTTGAAGTTGGCTCTTAGCAGCCTTAAACTGAGTTGCCAATTGCTCAGACTGATCGCTGCTGAGGTTGTTGCGAATTGCCGCAAACATGGTGCTCTCTTCTTGACGAATGTGGTCGCCCACAGCTTCCATCAACTGGCGCACTTTATCCTTAAACTCGGAAGAAGCAGGGCTGAGAGCCTTGATTTCTTCAAGCTTGCGCTTCATCTCAGCTTGCTCGTCGTATAGCTCCTGAGTGTCATTTTGACCGTAGAAGGGACGCACGGCAGGATAAACTACCTGCTCTTCTGCTTCAGCATGGACGCTCAAGTCTTTGTAAAGCTGACCAAAGTACTCTTGGATCTTTTGAGGATCGTTGGAGCCGAGGATTTCGGTAAACAGAGTGTTGGTCTTATTGTGGTCTAAACGGATCACATCTTGGATGTTCAGGTCAGACTTATCTGAGTTCTGAGTGATCACGCTGCCAGCTACACCAGAGAGAGCAGCAACGGCATCTTGTACCCGTGCCCACAGACCTTGGTCCGCTTCTTGCCCGGTGAGCTCACGCACACCTAGCACTTCTAGTACGCCCTTAAGTTGCTCTTGGTGCGCCCGGTTTTCAAAGTTGACGGTGTTGAGGGGAGTAATGGCGAGTTCAACGTCAGCACCGACTTTTTGAGCCGCTTTGTGAACGACCACTCCGCTCATCACTAGTTGATGCTTAAGTAGTTCATGCTGGAACACTTTCTCAAAAATGCTTAGCTCAGAACCGCCCATCAATTCTTGTAACTTGTCAACGAACTGACGGATGGTTTGCTTAGGCTCAGACTTGATACCGTACTGCACAATTACGGTTTCCAAGACGCCCATGTTCTTCTGGTCATCTTTGAGCATCTCTTGGAAACGATGACGAATATCTTGGTCATTGATTTCGCTGATGAATCTTTGCTCATTAGCGATGACCAGCTCTTGAAGAGCTTTAATATCAGCTAGCTTGGTACCAATCATCATCCGCTTTGTATCGTCAAGCGTTGTTACCATTTCTAAACTCTCCTGCTAGTAATCATTAGGATCGGAACTATCTCTGAGATTACTCAGGCGTTTAGCCAGGTTCATCCTTCTCCCGGCTGATAAAAAAGGCTGTTTCAGTAGGAAGAAACCTTTGATTTGGTGTTGCACAAAGGTTAGCAGATCTAGTTAGAATTGGAAGAATAACTAAAGTTATAAATTTTCAGGTCAGCAGCAATCTAAAGCTAGTTTTTATTAATATTCAAGAAACATTCAAAGATTTAATAAATCTAATTAGTTCCGTCATCCACCCAAAGGTATAGAATCACTTCGAAAAATCTATATTCTTTTGCTGATACTTCTTATCAGGCTAAAATTCATAAACTATAAAAAGTTATTTTTTGATTAACTTAATTAGTTTTCTCCTAACAGCTTCTTAGAGTCTGTTTAGATCGTGCACTTCCGTCTAAAGACGGCTGGTGCGGTTTGTGGCTTAGCTCTATGCGATTTTCGATTTGGTGCTGAGGCCAAAAGTTAGCAAAGGCTGATGGGCGAGACTAAACTAGCGCGATCGCCAAACCTAAGCCCAAAAGCTAGCCCAAAAGTTAGCCCAAGACTGAGTCTAAACCTGAGCTGTTATCCCACCTACTTGATTGATTTAGGATTACGCCTTCGGAGCTTCATTTCATGGAAACATACGACGTTGTCATTATTGGTGCAGGCCACAATGGTTTGGTCTGTGCTGCTTACCTACTCAAAGCGGGCTATAGCGTTCTCCTATTAGAAAAGCGGTCTGTGCCTGGTGGCGCAGCAACCACGGAAGAAGCTTTACCTAAAGAAGCTCCTGGTTTTCAGTTCAATCTCTGCGCGATCGACCATGAATTTATCCACTTAGGTCCGGTTGTAGAGGAACTGGAACTAGAAAAGCATGGCTTGGAGTACCTCTACTGCGATCCGGTCGTATTCTGTCCTCACCCTGACGGCAAGTACTTTTTAGGCCATCGCTCGGTCGAAAAGACTTGTGCAGAGATTGCTCGCTACAGTGAACGGGATGCCCAGAAGTATGCGGAGTACACAGATTTCTGGCAGCGGGTGATTGGCTCGATGGTACCGATTTTCAATGCGCCACCCAAATCCATCATTGATATCGTGGGCAACTACGACATCAAAAAGATGAAAGACCTATTTTCTGTCATTGGCTCTACCAATAAGACGCTGGACTTTATCCGCACGATGCTCACCAGCGCGGAAGACATTCTCAACGAGTGGTTTGATTCTGAGTTTTTGAAGGCTCCCTTGGCTCGATTAGCCGCCGAGTTGGGTACCCCTGTTTCTCAAAAGACTAATGCGGTAGGCGCGATCATGATGGCAATGCGCCATAACCCCGGTATGGCTCGGCCCAAAGGCGGCACTGGGGCCTTAGTCAAAGCTCTGTTGAATTTAGTGACTAGCTTGGGCGGTAAAGTCCTGACCGATCAGCATGTAGAAAAAGTCTTGATTGATGATGGGAAAGCGGTGGGCGTTCGGGTGGCGGGTGGTACCGAGTACAGAGCCACCAAAGGCGTGATTTCCAACATTGATGCGAAGCGGCTATTCCTGCAATGTATGGATCACTCGGATGTGGATAGTGCTGATCCGGAATTACGGGAGCGTCTGGAGCGGCGGATTGTCAACAACAACGAAACAATCCTCAAGATTGACCTCGCTCTCTCGGAGCCATTACGATTTGAGCGCTATAACCATCAAGATGAATACTCGATCGGTTCGATTTTGATTGCCGATTCCGTCAGGCATGTAGAAATGGCTCACAGTGAAGCGAGCGTGGGCAATATCCCCGATTCTGACCCATCCATGTATGTGGTCATGCCCTCAATGCTCGACCCCTCACTAGCTCCTGAAGGCAAACATACAGTCTGGATCGAGTTCTTTGCCCCTTACCAAATTCATGGTGCAGAAGGCACTGGGCTACGCGGTACGGGGTGGACGGATGAGTTGAAAAATAAGGTGGCCGATCGCTGTGTGGAAAAACTGGCAGACTACTCTCCCAATCTGAAACACTCTGTCATTGCCCGTCGGGTAGAAAGCCCTGCTGAATTAGGAGAGCGCTTAGGCTCTTACAAGGGCAACTACTACCACATCGACATGACCCTTGATCAAATGGTGTTCTTCCGCCCGCTTCCAGAGCTGGCAAACTACAAGACACCGATTGATGGGCTGTTCCTGACTGGAGCAGGGACGCATCCGGGTGGATCTATTTCTGGGATGCCTGGGCGTAACTGTGCCCGTGTCTTCATCCACGCTCAACAACCGTTCGCATCAGCTATCTCTGATGCGGGTAATTCTCTCAAGTCAGTCGCGAAATCAGTGTTTCGGATGTCTTAAGACCTCATCGCTCGCCCCTTCTCTCATAGGGAAGGGGAAATTCGATAGTTCAGTCTTTAAGTAGAGAAAAAGGTCGTTCCCACTACTGAGGTAGAAACTCAGTGAAGCTGGTGAACTATAAAGATGGGGCTGTGTCCCTTTGCTGAGTTGATTTGTGTTGGGTTGATGACGGAGCAAATTTTAATTCTCGGTGGCAGTGGGCGGATCGGCAGCAGTGTGGCAGCAGATATTGCAGCTCATACACAAGCTCAGATTACGATTACTGGGCGGGATGCGATCGCTGGACAAGCGGTTGGCGATCGCCTAGGTCCGCAGGTCCAGTTTCTAGCGCTTGACTTAGCAGAATTTGATAGAGTCCGAGAGGCGATCGGCCAATCCCAATTGGTCATCC
The DNA here is from genome assembly GCF_014696035.1 of Trichocoleus sp. FACHB-262. NCBI lineage: Bacteria > Bacillati > Cyanobacteriota > Cyanophyceae > Leptolyngbyales > Trichocoleusaceae > Trichocoleus > Trichocoleus sp. FACHB-262. The sequence continues at coordinate 516,854 of NZ_JACJPK010000017.1, forward strand.
ACTGTGCAGGGCCTTTTCCCTATCGCGATGCCAGTGTGCTCAAAACCTGTATTGAGCTGGGCGTGGATTATCTCGATGTGAGTGATCATCGCTCCTTTACCTGCAAAGCGGTGGATTACAAGGCAGAAGCCGCAGCTGCAGGCGTGACCGCGATCGTGAATACTGGAATTTTTCCAGGCATCTCCAACAGCATGGTGCGCCGGGATGTCGAGCAGTTAGACCAACCAGAGCGCATCCACTTGAGCTATGTGGTGGGTGGATCGGGAGGTGCTGGCATTACGGTGATGCGAACCACGTTTTTAGGTTTGCGCCGTCCCTTTGAGGTGTGGAGAGATCAGCAATGGCAACAGATCAAGCCTTATAGCGATCGCGAAGCCATTCAGTTTCCAGCACCTTACGGGCGAACTGGGGTTTACTGGTTCGACATGCCCGAAGCCTTTACGCTGCCCGACACCTTTCCCGAAGTGAAAACTGTAGTGACGAAGTTTGGGACTGTCCCAGATTTTTATAACTATCTCACTTGGAGCGTTGCCCACTGGTGGCCTTCTAGCTGGCTGCGAAACTCTGCGGTGATTGAGTTTTTGTCTCAGGTCAGCCATCGTATGACCGATTTTACCGATCGCTTTAGTGGCATTGGTGTCGCTATTCGCTCTGAAGTCACGGGTCAAAAAGCAGGCGAGGCGGTGCGTTGTTGCTCTACTTTAGTTCACGAAAATACGGCGATCGCAGCAGGGTACGGCACAGGGACTTTGGCGGAGCTGATGTTGGCGGGCAAACTTAAGAAACCAGGCGTTTGGCCTGTAGAACAAGCCCTACCCACCGACTTATTTGAGCAGATCATGGAAAGTCGAGGTCTGAAGATTCACCAGTCCTGGGAACCTATCCAATCCAATAGCCCAAAAGCATAGGGCAAGATGCTTTGTGCAGCCAGAATGTTCCCTCTGACAGAAGGCAGTGCGATCGCTGGCTTGTAGGATGCCTTTCAGCCTGAGTTAATAGATTATGAGGGAATTTTAATGCCAGGAATTTTCTTGAAGTTAGGGAAAGCCCTACTGAAACAAGTCCTAGTTTTAGGATTGATTACGTTAATCAGTCTAGGTGGCTCACTAGCCTTTTTACAGCAACCTAGCTACGCTTCTGCCAGCACCAGCAACACTTTGACCCCTGAAGAGAAGATAGACCGGGCCTATAGTATCCGCGCTGGCACAGGCATCCGGGAGGAGGAATATCAACGCCGCCAACAAGAAGGCCAAGACCCAACCAAGATGAAAGATCCTTACACTAGGGAGATCAAGCCTGACCAAGAAGCCGTGCCCGAGACTAGTGGCTTAGAGAAGAAAATTGACCGCACTCGCAACCTGGTTAGCAAAGTAACGGGTCAAAAGTAATCGCGTTCATTTCTCTTTTCGGTGGTCATTTTTCGGTTATAGGATAGCGTTTTAAGTTTAGAAGAGGTACCTGCCAAAGGTGCCTCTTTTGCATTTTGGCTACTTTTTCTAGTTTCAGGATGGCCAGTGGTAGCTTAGATACACATATTTATCAGAAGTTACCAGAGAGGCTGGAATGGATATCTCTCGTTTGTTTGTACAACTTGTCATTGCAATGGTGTGTGCTGGCGTGGGTAACATGCTGATTCCTCGCCAAATCCCCGGCAAGATCTTCGGTTTGCTCATCATCGGGTTGGCAGGGGTATGGCTAGGTGAATGGACCACCAACCTCTTGAAGCGGCAATACAATCTCAGCTTCGGATTTTTAGAGTGGCGGATTGAAGGTGTGCCAATTATCCCTGCCATTATTGGCTCCGCGATCGTGCTCTATATCGTGACTGCCTTACTCAAATGGGGTCGTTACAATAACTAGTTGCTCTCCAAACCTTGCTCCGTTTCTGAAGCTAGTTTCTGCCCAATTCTAGGTTCGGTCCCTGCCAATAGTCGCTGAATATTAGCACGGTGCCGCAGCACTACATACAAGCCACCCGCGATCGCAAACAACTGGTAAGGCAAAGGTTGGCCGAGCAGCACCATAAACACCAACACCGCGATCGCTGCTGTAATGGAGCTGAGCGAAACAATTCGCGAAACCGCCATCACCACACCAAAAACGGCGAAGGTAGATAGGCCCACCTGCCAAGACAATGCCAGCAATACTCCTAAGCCAGTCGCTACTGATTTACCACCTGTGAACTTGAGCCAAATCGATTTGCTATGTCCCAGTAGCGCTGCCAGTCCTGCTAGCGTCACCATCCAATCCAAGGCTGAGCCACCTGGGACGCTGCCTGCTGCGGTTGCGAGTGCTTGGGTCAGTGTTAGGGAATAGCACCAACGCACCAAGGCGATCGCGAGGACTCCCTTCAAAATATCTATGAGTAGGACCGCAATCGCTGGCCCTTTACCCAACGTGCGTAAAACGTTAGTGGCTCCTGTAGAGCCAGAACCATGCTCCCGAATATCAATGCCTTTGAGCAAACGACCTGCTAAATACCCTGGTGGAATTGACCCCAAAAGATAAGCCACCCCTAACAGAATTGCGTTTACCGCTAGCCAAAGTGCCATGCCTCTTTCCCCTCACCCGTTCAGATTGCAAACTCATTCAGTCTCTAGAAAAATCTTGGCATTTGAGGGTCCGGTGCAAAAGCCAACCACAGGGAAAACTGCAATAGAGACAAGCTAATTTGGTCTTCTGTGTCATCCACAATGATCAGCGGCAATTGATTTTCTTGGACCAAGCGATCGGCTTTTTGGATCAGCGGCTCTGGCGCTTCAAATAGCACAATGCCTTGCTCTGGGCCAAAGTCAGCACGAGAGATGCCTAAACAATCTTGCAAACCACGTCGCCACTCGCCCAATCGTTCCGGTGTGTTAGCCAAGATCAGAGTGCGGACGCGGTTGCCGTACAGCCGACGCAAAATGGAAACAATGGCAGCAGAAACCAAAATATTTTGTAAGCGGCTGCCCATTGTCCGCAGTGCTCCACGGCCCCCTTGGGTAAAGAACCAGTTGGACACCCGCTCAGCATGGACCGGCTCAAAGGTGCGTCGCAACTGCCACGGTGGCCCATAGTAGTCGGGTGAGTTGCGATAGCGATCGAGTAAGCTACGAATTTGCTTGGTTTGGTCTTGAAAAGATTGCTCCGCGAACTGCGGATTGGGGGCAGCTTGGCGCTCTGCTGACTTTGTTTCCGTCACCACCGCTACTGGAGCTTCTTCTGCTTCAGGTACGAGCTCCAGTTCTTCGGCTGCATTGACTAAGTCTTGCAGGCTACCCACTAAATAATCTTTGAATCCTTGAACCCGAATTGCTAGGTCTTGAGACACGCCCGCAAAGGTGGTTCGCATTTCGGTCCGAACACGTTCTTGCCGTCGCTCCAACTGCTCTACAGCAATTTGTAGCGTCTGCTTGCGCTGCTCTAATTCCCGCAGCCCTTCTTGCACCAAGCGCCCCATTGTGGCCTGGGTTTCCGCTAGTTCGTCTTGTTGCTGCTTTAAGGTTGCTTGCAGAGCTTGGATCTCTTGTTGTAACGCTTGTTCTCGACGCTCCAACTCAGCCACTCTTTGGGCTGGGTCTGCGGTACCATTTGGCCCTATCTCGGCGATCGCGTCCCCAAAGTTCAACGGCTGCGGAGATAGCTTGACTTCAAAGGTGGGTTCTGGCGTTGGAAGTTCGTCTGAGTTCATAGGAAATTATCACAAACTATATTTCTTAGTTGGAATTCGCTTTGGGGCAATGTTGTTCTAAACAAGTTTGCAGCATTTTAGGGTCAAACAAGATGGGCAAAAAGTGAATACTCTGCACTTCCTTGAAGTAAAACAAAATGGGTACCTGGGGCCAAAAGATCTGCCAGTTTTGCCAATCTTGGTAAGCGAAACGGCGAATTAATGTTTCACCACGATAAATGTCTAAATCGGTAAAAGTGAAACGTAGGCGCAGTGTGACGGCTTGGAACAGCAAGAATAGGCCAAATAGCGCGATCGCCAAGCCAACCCAAACTTGAACTAGCAAAAGCGGCACCGCACTCAAAACCAGAACTACTGGCAAAACGTAGCTAGGCGATAGCTCCACGACAGAAGTGGATTGGCTGGAAGCAGGAGTGGCAGTCACAGGTGCTAACCCTCTTGTTGAGTGCACTACTATTCTAAGGGGTTGCGGCTTTACAACCCTTCCAGCACTGCACTACCTGTGCCCCGAAACAGCAGCCAAGACAGGAAAAAGTTAGAGATAAAGATCGCTAATAGCGCTGTCACCACTGCGGTAGTCGTAGATTGCCCTACCCCTTTAGCACCGCCTGTAGTAGTCAGGCCCCAACTCGTACCAATGACTGCAATCAGCGCCCCAAACACAACTGACTTAATCACAGAACTCAGTAAATCGCCCACATCTAGGAAATTCCGGGCTGAGTTGAGAAAGGTGGACTGCGAGAGGTCGTAGAGATTCGTCGCAATCAATAAGCCGCCTGCCATGCCAGTCACAAAAGACATGAGAGTCAAAATTGGCAGCATTAGGCAGCAGGCAATCACGCGCGGAATAACTAAGTAATCAATCGGGTCAGTTTTGAGGACGTAAAGCGCATCAATCTGCTCAGTCACCTGCATCGTCCCGATTTCCGCCGCAAACGCAGAACCCACTCGCCCTGCCAAGACCACCGCAGTCAGAACTGGTGCTAATTCGCGAGCGAGAGATAAGGCTAAGACGCCTCCGACAGCATTACTCGCTCCGAAGGTAATAAACTCACGCGCTACCTGAATCGTGAACACCATGCCAACAAAAGCGGCTGTAACGAGGGCGATCATCAGAGAATCTGGACCCGCCACTGCCATCTGATCGAGGGTGTTGCGACGGTGAATCTTACCGGCTAGGAGATGGATGAGAACTTGTCCACCTAGCAGAACCGCTGCCAGCAATCGCTGAGTCCATAAACCAAAATTGGAACCGGGTGTCGTTTCGCTCAATGGGAGGATGTAACAGGCAACAACCTTATCCAGAATAAGCCGATAGATCCTGATTCGGGTAGATCATGATTTGAGAACTACGGTCAGAACATGCCTGCTTGAAAGGTGAAACCCCACTCAATCTAATGAAGCACTGTTAAGTTTCTGAGCGATCGCCTCAATCAAATGGCGGGATCGGCCACAGTTCTTCAACAACCTTTTTAATGAAGATTTAAGATTTTTGAAATCTACTTTTAATTAGCGCGATCGCGATTATTGTAGAAACCAGTAAGTATGCTTACCCCATACTCATTGTCAGTCCCACCGGAGTATCCTTCCCTGCATGAGTATTTTAACCCCTTTTCTCCGTTCGCTACTGCTGACAAGCGTTTTGAGCTTCACTGCTCCTCTGATCTTAGTGGGAGCTATTTTAATCGGTCTCTCTTTACTAGGCTTCGTCCCCTTGTTAGAGTCGGTCGGGGCAACGGGAGTTAAGCAAGTTTTACAGTTTTTGGCTACATTCGGCAGTGGACAGCCATTTCAAGGTCTCGTGATTATTGGCTTCGTCTGCGGTATAGTTGGCGGCTTATTCGACACCTTTAACTTTTACCGCTACCAAAATCTCCGCAACCATTAAGCTCTGTGATGCTAGCCAGCAGAAAGCCCAACCAAATGGCTGGGCGGAACGTCACGCAAACCTAATTGCTATTTCTAGCTTCGCTTGATCTCGCTGAAGTTACGGGATTCGGCGTTGTAAGTTATCAAATCTTTTCACGGCGATCGCAACAGTATCAGTCAAAACATCAGTAAAAACCGAAACTGGGTTTTTGGGCCGAGATGCGGCGGAAACGAACGAGATGGCTGAGCAGTCTTTATCCTGTAGATCAGTGCTGTTCGCTTCAAAGTTCATGATTCAGTTCAATCAAATTTTTCGAGTTTTGACATCGCTCGTCAAACCACAGCCGATCCCACGGTTAGGACCGCGCCAGTGGCCACAAGCGATCGCGATCGGTTTGGCTAGCCTCCTGCTGAGCTGCGCCATGTTACCTAGTGGAGCCTTTGCGGCTACCCCGCAAACTGAGGCGAAGACTCCTGCACCTGCTCCCTCGATTCAGCCCTATCTGGATCGAGTCATGGATCGGGTGACTGAGTTTCGGCTTGACAATGGCTTGAAGTTTATCGTGCTGGAGCGGCACCAAGCCCCGGTGGTTTCGTTCCTCACCTATGCCGATGTAGGAGGAGCCGACGAACCAGATGGCAAAACTGGAGTCGCCCACTTTCTAGAACATTTGGCCTTCAAAGGTACACAACGCATTGGCAGCAAGAACTATCGGGCAGAAAAAGCAGTACTCGATCGCCTAGATACCTTAGCCAAACAAATCAAGGCTGCTGAAGTTGCAAAAAATTCAGCTAAAGTGGCGCAGCTCAAGCAAGCTTTTGAGAAGGCTGAGGCTGAAGCAGTCAGCTACGTTCAACAGAACGAGTATGGCCGTATTGTCGAGCAAGCCGGAGGAGTGGGCCTCAACGCCACTACCTCTTCAGATGCCACCCGCTACTTCTACAGTTTTCCAGCTAACAAGCTAGAACTGTGGATGTCGCTGGAGTCGGAGCGCTTTTTAGAACCCGTGTTTCGTGAGTTCTACAAAGAAAAAGACGTGATTTTGGAAGAGCGGCGGATGCGGGTGGACAACTCACCGATCGGCCAAATGATCGAAACTTTTCTAGATGCTGCCTACGACAAGCACCCCTACCGTCGGCCTGTCATCGGTTACCCGGAAGATCTGAAAAACCTGACGCGCCAAGATATTGCCCAATTTTTTGACACTTACTATGTCCCCAACAACCTAACCATTGCCGTGGTGGGGGATGTGAATCCGTCAGAAGTAAAACGCTTAGCCCAAACTTACTTTGGTCGTTACAAAGCTCGCTCTGCTCCACCTAAGCTAGCTGTCGTGGAGCCACCCCAAACCAAAACCAAAGAGGTGACGGTGCGCTTACTCTCACAGCCTTGGTATCTAGAGGGTTATCACCAACCCGCAATGAACCATCCCGATCATGTGGTTTATCAGATGATTGGTAGCATCTTGAGTGACGGACGCACTTCGAGGCTTTACAAGTCATTGGTAGAAAAGCAGCAGATTGCGCTCTCGGCTCAAGGATTTAGCGGTTTTCCCGGCGACAAATATCCCAGCTTGATGCTGTTTTATGCCCTGACTGCCCCCAACCATACTGTTGATGAGGTGGCAACCAGCTTGCGCTCAGAAATTGAACGGCTGAAAACAGAACCCGTCTCTGCGGAAGAACTCGATCGCGTCAAAACTCAGTCACGCGCTGGCTTACTGCGATCGCTCACCTCCAACTCTGGCATGGCCAGCCTACTGTTGGAATACGAAGTCAAAACGGGTAGTTGGCGGAATTTGTTTGAAGAATTGGATGCGATCGCGGCAGTCACGCCTGCTGATATTCAACGAGTGGCCCGGGAAACCTTCCGCCCCGAAAACCGCACCATCGGACGGCTATTACCTCAAACTTCATAACTACCTGATGGCCGTTCTTCGTCTTATGTTCAGTTTTATCCATAGCCACAGGAGGCTCGATTGATCGTGCGGCAGTTTCAGTTGCCTAAAGGCAGCCTTGGCAGAAAATTTGTGCGTCGTTTGGCCGTAGGGTTCGCTTTCCTCACGCTGCTCCTTCTAGCATTGAGGCCTGCGCCTGCCTCAGCCCTCACCGCCAAACACTACACCGAATTAAACTTTCCTCCCCTACCAGAAGTTCAAATTCCCCAGTACAGCCGCTTTCAACTCAAAAACGGCATCATTGTGTACTTGATGGAAGACCATGAGTTGCCCCTCGTCAGTGGGACGGCTTTATTTCGCACAGGCGATCGCCTAGAACCAAGCGATAAAGTAGGTTTAGCCGGATTGACCGGGACTGTCCTTCGCACTGGAGGCACTCAACAGCATCCCGCCGATGCCCTGAACCGACGCTTAGAACAACTGGCTGCTTCTGTAGAGACAGGCATCAGCGCCGCCTCAGGCAGTGCCAGTTTTGACGCCTTGGCAGAAGACTTGGGAGAAGTATTTGGTTTATTCACTGAGGTTCTGCGTCAGCCCACCTTTGCCCAAGACAAACTAGATCTCGCTAAAACTCAAACCAGAGGCGGAATTGCTCGACGCAATGATACTCCCGACGACATCGCGGGTCGAGAGTTTGAACAATTGCTGTATGGAGAAACTAGCCCCTACGCTCGGATTGTGGAATACGCCACCCTCGACAATATTTCGCGGGATGATGTGTTGAGCTTTTACCGAACTTACTTTCACCCCAACAACATGATTTTGGGCGTTGTCGGTGACTTTGACAGCAAACAAATGCGATCGCTAATTCAGGCCAAGTTTGGTGATTGGCAAGCTACGCAACCAATTAAGCCGACTTTACCAACAGTCACTCAGGCGAATCAGGGCGGGGTCTTCCTAGTTGATCAACCGCAATTGACCCAAAGTTATGTGCAAGTGGGGCACTTAGGCGGCCAACTCAATAGCCCCGACTATCCAGCCCTAACGGTGATGGATGGCGTGCTGAATGGCTTTGGTGGACGCTTGTTCAATCAGGTGCGATCGCGCCAGGGCTTGGCTTACTCGGTCTATTCAGCTTGGAGTGCTCGCTACGACTATCCAGGCGTATTCCTAGCAGGGGGACAAACGCGATCGGATGCCACCGTGCCCTTTATTCGGTCGGTTATGGCAGAAATTGAGCGCATTCGCACCACTCCTGTTTCCACCCAGGAACTCGCTTATGCCAAGGACTCAGTGCTCAACTCGTTTGTGTTCAACTTCCAAGACCCAGAACAAACTCTCTCGCGATTAATGCGCTATGAGTACTACGGCTACCCAGCAGACTTTATCTTCCGCTATCAGCGCGGGGTGGAAGCAACCACCAGTTCTGATGTGCAGCGAGTGGCTCAAAAATATCTCAAACCAGAGAATATTGTGACGCTAGTGGTGGGTAACGCCAAAGCGATCGCACCACCATTAACGAGCCTCGGCCCCAAGGTCAAAGTCACTCCCATAGACATCACTATCCCAGAACCCAAAGCTGCAAGCTAGCAGTAGCCTGTGATAGAGGTGTCGGTAGGGGTAAAGCATTCAGCCGTTGAGCTAGAAGCAAAGACTATCGAGCTAGAACTGAATGCTTTACCCAGCCCAAAGGAGTTGATGAGGCACTGTTGACTGCGATCGCCCTCAAAGGGTTTAGCATTTGGTTGGGCACTCATTCACGTTTCTGGCTCCCCAACTTGGGTCAAATGCTAAACCCTAAAAGCTTTATGACTTCTCCTCACCCTAAAGATGCACCTTAGCTACGGCAAGGTCTGCCGCTGGGTGTGGCATCGGGATAAAAGGTAACAATGGCATTGCGATCTTTGACGAACACGGCTTGGTAAGATTTGCCCGTGGGCTGGTCTTGAACTTGATATAAGCAGGCTCCCTGAGCGTTGCCCCGGGCTTTGAAGGCTTTCGTTGCGTCTAATAACATCTCTTGAGCATCGCTGATTAGCGGGTAGCCTTTGATCGTATCGGTCCAGGTTTGGTTGCCTCGCTTAACCACCACTCCTAAGGTATAAAGCACGCCGGGCTCTACTTCTTCGCGGTTGAGGTTGTTACCTAAGCGGCCCCCTATCTTCTCGTTTTGCAATTGTAGGTAGCGACCGACAAAGTGTAGCCCACCAATTTTCTGTGGGCCTTCTAGCTCCCCGCAAAAGATATGTTCGAACCCACCCCGATCTGACCAGGCTGCTGTGAGATCATCGAGAAATTCTGCTTGCGTGTTCCGTCCAGGCAGAAGTTCACCCCCCACAGCGGTTTGAATTTGACGCAGCACCTCAGGATGATTAGCCATTAGCTGCTTGAAGCGGTTGGCATTGACTGTACTGCCAATGGGGCCACAGGTTTGCAACACGGCTTGGTCAAAGGCGGTCAAGCTAGGTGCTGGTGGCGTAATATCGGCGGGGCGACCTGCGGGAAAGCGATGTACTTCTAAGTTGTTGGATTGATCAAAGAAGGGAAGCAGGGCTGTGCTGCTAGGATTGGAGGGACGAGTTCTCGTCTCACTAGTACTGCCATTTGGGGCATTGCTATTTGGGGTATTGCCGTTAGCAGCCGAACCTGCTTGGAAGGTGCCGCAGTTAGCACTAACCCAACGGCGCTCAGGATTAGCATTGGGGACTTTGATTAAGACAAATCGCCGCTCGGCGCTATTAAATCCAATTACTTGATAGCGTTGATTCTGCGCTACTTGGATATTGCCTGGGTTGGGGCCATTGATCGCTCTGGTGGCTGGGCAGGTCTGAGTGATGATTAGAGTTCCGGATTGCAGCACTTGAGCTTGGGCTGGAGCGATCGCTAGATTGCTGATAGCCAGACTCAACAAGACAGCTCCAAGCGCCAAACTAGCGGTAAAGGGAAGTTGATTGATCTGTCGTTTCATAAATAAATTTCAGTTAAGTAGACGAACACGCGCAAGAATTTTCTGCTCACCATTTTCTATCTCTCCGGTTCTTCCGTAAGCATGCTTAAACTAGCTCAAGAATTAGATGGGTTAACTCACCAGCTAGGGTGAGCAACAGGGCGATCGCTAGCCTGAGCCTGCGGCTTTACTCCCTTTAGTAGGATGAAGTAAGGCCCCATCAATGCCAGGCTAAGATATGTCACACTTTGTAATATTGCGCCCTAGCGTATGGCGATGTTGCACCTTTTTATTTCGTGCTTTCTCCATGCTGGGCGCGACCTTGTCTCTGTGGTTATTTTGAGCGGCTACTTCCTAGGAGCATTTCCATGCAACTGCCCATAATTGGCAAAGTTGAGAAACCGGCCCCCTGGATCATGGGGCTAATTGTGGCTGGAGTGCTAGGTGTTTCCGGAACTGCATTCCTCGTAAACCGAGCCGCAGCTCCCCGAGAAGATATTTCCGAGTTGACTGTGCCTGTGCAAGCTGAAAATTTGCGGGTCCGCATTACTGCTAACGGCACGCTAGTCCCCATCCAAAGCGTCAATCTCAGCCCCAAAGCAGCCGGGATTGTCAAAGAGCTTTATGTCGAGCAAGGCGATCGTGTGGAAGCAGATGAGGTGGTTGCCCGAATGGATAGCAGCACCTTCCAAGCAGAGCTAACTCAGGCGCAGGCAAATTTATCTCAAGCTCAAGCTAACCTAGCCAAGGCTCGCGTTGGCAATACGACTGCTGCGATTGGTCAGGTACAAGCCAGCGTGGCCCAAGCCGAAGCCCAAGTGCGTGAAGCTGAAGCTCGACTAGCTCTGGCCAGCGATCGCGTCCGCCGCAACGAAAGTTTAGCCGCAGAGGGAGCCATTTCTCGCGATCGCCTGGACGAAGTGATTAGTGAAGCCGACCGAGCCAGAGCTAGTGTCGAACAAGCCCAAGCAGGCGTGCGAGAAGCTAGAAGACGTCTAGAAGATTTGCAAAACGGCTCGCGTCCAGAAGATATTGCCGTGGCCGAGGCGCGAGTCCGGGAAGCGGAAGGCCGAGTTCAAGCGGTGCAAACTCAGATCGACGATACGGCTGTGCGTGCCCCTTTCGCCGGAATCATTACGCAGAAGTACGCCACAGAAGGAGCGTTTGTCACCCCCACCACTTCCGCTTCTACTAACTCTTCCGCCACTTCTACCTCAGTCGTCGCCCTCGCCAGTGGCTTAGAAGTGCTGGCTGAAGTGCCTGAAGTAGATATTAACCAAGTGTCAGAAGGTCAGGGTGTGGAGATTGTGGCCGATGCCTTTCCTGATCAAGTGTTTCAGGGCAAAGTCCGCTTGATTGCCCCTGCTGCGGTTAAGGAGCAAAATGTGACTTCTTTCCAAGTCCGGGTCGCTTTGGTGACGGGGAAAGATAAGCTGCGATCGGGCATGAATGTTGATCTCACCTTTTTAGGCAAACAGTTAGACCAAGCCTTGGTCGTTCCGACAGTCGCGATCGTGACTCAGGAAGGCCAAACTGGGGTCTTAGTGACCGATGCCAAGAATCAACCCATCTTTAAGCCTGTCACCATTGGCCCTACCATTGGCAACCAAACTCAGGTTTTGCAAGGGTTAGAAACAGGTGAAAAAGTGTTTGTCGAGTTACCAGAAAACAAGAAGCTAGAAGACTTCACCAAAACTAAAGGCGACCAGAAAAAATAACTAATAAGAAATAACTAACGGGTGCTAGCTAAACCAGGTCAGCCAGAGTGGTAGCACCAACAACAACCCGATAAAGCTGAGGGCAATACTACCTGTGAGCAACTCGCGATCGAGATTATAAACCTCCGCCAAAATCAGCACCGACAACCCTGTGGGTGTACCCGACATCAGCACCAAAACCAATCGAGGTACCCCTGTCACACCAAAGCATGTTGCCCCTAGTCCCACCAACCCAGGCACAATCAAAACTTTTAGCAGGGTAGGCAAGATAGCACGTTGGAGGCTGCGCCAGCCTTTAATAGAACCGAGACGTAGCCCGACAAGTAACAAAGCACTAGCCATCACGACCCACACTGCTTGATCCAAGCCAGTCGCGATCGCCTCTGGTAGCACAATTGAACGGGTGCTAAATCCTAAGAAAAAAGCCCAGGTACTCGGAACGGTTACTACATCCCGCAACTGAATCCACCAATGATTCTTGGTTGCGCTGTGGCCAAAGTAGCTAGCAATAAATACAGCAATGCCATAGTTGCCCGCCACGTTGCTAGTGACACTAAACAACACTGCCCAGCCTAAATCGTCGATGCCAAACAACACCTGGGCCAGAGCCAAGCCGACAAAACCCGTATTCCCCAACATCGCTGCCAAAATAAAGCTGCCGAGCGTCGCTCTGGGAGATACAGTGGCACTGATAGAGGTTGAGGTGATTGGACTCGGAGCTGAGTCAGCAGTAATTTCTATGGAGCTAGATTGCCTTTGTGCAGTCCACCAAAAAATTAAGGATAACCCCAAGCTCAGCAACAACACCCCAACTGCTACCGCTGGAATGAAGCCAACGCGATCGGACCACTCAGTTTGTCGTCCGAGCACCAGTAACTGTAAAGGCACCCCCACCCAATACAAGGCTTGCCCCAACAACTGAGGAAACCGCTCAGGCACGAACCGGAGGAGCAATAGCCCTAACCCTGGCCAAATCAGCAACGGAGTGTAAGCACGGAACAGGGTATCCAGCATAAAAAGGACTCGGTAGGGCTATTGAACCGTAGTTGGTTACCAGGCTGACCACTCCCAAAACCCCTCGCCGCTCCAGAGAGGAACTTTGAATTTCTCACCCCTTGTCAGCCAGGGAAGGGGTTGGGGCTTAAGTTTCAAGGTCATTTTATTTAGGAACGAGGCGCATCTTGCAAATCTCCCGGTCGGATGGATAGTTGCTGAGTTTGTTCACCCCGCTGTAATTGCAACTGTAAAGGCTGATTGACCCGACTTTTTTCGACCGATCGCTGCAATTGCTCAGCAGTTTTGACCGATTGGCCATCCACAGCAGTAATTACATCACCCCGGCGTAAACCTGCTGCTGCCGCTGGGCTATTGGGCATCACCTGCATCACTAAAACGCCATTCACTTCTGGAACTGTAAAAGGCGAGTTGGGGTTGCGGTTAGATTCCTGCGCCAGTGCTGGGGTAAGGGTGAGCAAGCGCACTCCAATGTAGGGATGGGGTACCTTGCCGCCGCGAATCAGCACATCTTTGATCGCTTTGGCTTTATCGATGGGAATGGCAAAACCAATGCCTTGAGCATCGGCGCGAATGGCGGTGTTAATTCCAATCACTTCGCCGCGATCGCTCAGCAGCGGTCCTCCAGAGTTTCCGGGGTTGATGGCTGTATCCGTTTGGATAAAGTCGAGGCGCTTATCGGGAATGCCCACTTGGGCGCTGGAACGGTTGAGGGTGCTGATGATGCCCAAGGTGACGGTGTTATCCAGCCCTAAGGGGTTGCCGACGGCGATCGCCCAATCCCCTACCTGTACATCGCTAGAGTTACCCAACGGAGCCACAGGCAGATTTTGGCCGTTGATTTTCACCACTGCTAAGTCAGAGGGTTCATCAATGCCGCGCACTTCTCCCTTGAAGGTCCGACCATCCTTTAGCGTCACGCTAACCGTATCTGCTCCACTCACAACATGGGCATTGGTCAAGAGAATGCCATTGCGATCGATGATGAAGCCAGAGCCTTGACCGCGTTGGTGATATTCCTGCGGGGCGCGGGAGTAGCCATCGCCAAAGAAGGGGCTAAAAAAAGGATCATCAAAATAGGGATCGGCGGGACGAGTGGTAATTGTGCGATCGGTGTCAATCCGCACCACGGCTGGCCCGACTTGATTCACAGCAGCAGCCACAAAATTCCGGCTGGTTTCTTGGCTAGGCGCGATATTAGGGGCGATATCGGGGGCGATCGCAGGAGCAGGAGCTTCCACGGTAGCAGGGTTGATCTGCGTGGCTTGATTGATCAGCGCTGAAACCTTGGGAAGCCAAGCTGAGGGAAAAGTCCACAGCACAGCCAAAGTCAAAGCAACGCTCAACACAATCACCAGGGCGTAGCTACTAATTTGACGAAGCGGAAAAAAGCGTTGCTCCGAGGACGACATCACAATTCCTCCAGGTTCTTCGATCGCTTATTAGAACTGCAAAAACAAAATCAAGATATGACAAAACACTCGGTGTGACCATGACACCCCTAACGCAGCAAACGCTGTTGCAGCCCCAACGTTAATTATGCTCTGGTAGCAGCATAATTTTTACCTATTTTGGGGCTAGGGATGATGACGGCAACGGCCAAGCATCTACCCTCGTATTCTAATTTTTCCACCCGTAAAACTTGAATATTTCACGGCCTATCAGCGCTCTGTATCCGGAAATACCAAAACTATTGCATGACAGCCTGAGTTCCTTCCTAATATTGATGCGAGTTACGGTTCCATCAGTTTCATAGAAGAAGCTGTAGAAATTTCGCTTTATGATTCGCCTGCTGGTCAACTTGCTGGTCGCTGTGTTGAATACCTTCTATAGAGAGGACGATGGCCCTGATTTATCAGTACAGGTCTACCGTCGCTTTTTCGTGCTGGAAACAGTAGCGCGGGTGCCCTATTTTGCTTATCTGTCAGTGCTGCATCTGTACGAAACGATGGGCTGGTGGCGCAAATCGGATTGGTTAAAAATTCACTTCGCTGAAGCTTGGAACGAGTTGCACCATCTCCTGATTGCGGAAGCACTGGGGGGCGATCGCTTTTGGCTCGATCGATTGCTGGCGCGAGCAGGGGCGTTTGTCTACTACTGGATTCTAGTGCCTGTCTATATGATTTCACCACGAACCGCTTATCACTTTATGCAGTTGGTGGAAGAACATGCCTACCAGACTTACGACACCTTTTTACAAAAACATGAGGCGGCTCTCAAGGCCGAGCCCGCACCTGAAGTTGCCACCAAGTACTACTTGGAAGGTGATATGTACCTGTTTGATGAGTTTCAAATGTCGCTGGGTTCGGAGCAGCGCCGTCCCCAAATTGAGACGCTCTATGATGTGTTTGTGGCAGTGCGAGATGATGAGCTAGAGCATGTCAAAACCATGATTGCTTGCCAGCAAACCGACGCTCAAGCAACCTTCCAAAGCCCGCACAGTGCTGAGAAGCTTGCTTTACCAGAAGCTACGCAGGTGGCGATCGCAGAAACGACACAGCAGCTCGTGAAAGAATCCCCGGCTGAACCTGTCGAGATTGGGTAGATCAATCACTACCTGAATGGCTTACCTCTGCAAGCATCCTAGCGGTTGCGCCTTTGGATACCAGTGCTAAAGCTTCACGGACGACTTCAGAGCCAGCACCTGTGAGACAAGAATTTTCTGTGAGATGTCGTTTCCAAATTCGGCTTCCTGGTTGCCCCGCAAACAGTTGCAGCATGTGACGGGTAATTTTGTGGAGTTTCAGACCTTGAGCCGTCCAAAAATCAATGTAGGGCAACATCGCTTCAGCCACTTCCTGAGGAGTGGGAGGGGTAGTTTCTTCGCCGTAGATGAGGCGATCGCTTTGGGCAAACAGATAAGGCTGATCGTAGGCGGCACGACCGATCATCACTGCATCCACCGATCGCAATTGTTCTTGCACCTGCGCCAGGTTAGTGAAGCCGCCGTTGATCTCAATGAATAGGTGAGGAAATTCTCGCTTCAGTCGATGCACGTCTGCGTAGCGGAGGGGGGGAATATCTCGGTTTTCTTTGGGACTGAGTCCTTGCAACCAAGCTTTGCGAGCATGGACGGTGAAGCGCTCACAACCTGCGGCAGCAACCGTTTGGACGAACTCCACCATATCTTCGTAGCGATCGCGATCATCAATGCCGATGCGGTGCTTGACGGAGACTGGAATGCTGGATGCATGCATCATCGCAGCGACACAATCAGCGACTCGTTCCGGTTGGGCCATCAGGCAAGCACCAAAGTTACCATTCTGGACACGATCGCTGGGGCAGCCCACGTTGAGGTTGATTTCGTCGTAGCCTAGGTCGGCGGCAATTTGGGCACAGATAGCAAGGTCTTTGGGGTTATCTCCGCCCACTTGCAGCGCTAAGGGTTTTTCTTCGGGGGAAAAGGCTAGTAATCGTTCGCGATCGCCGTGCAGGATTGCGGAACTCGTCACCATTTCGGTGTACAGCAGGGTTCGCTGGGTGATTTGCCGCATGAAGTAGCGGAAGTGGCGATCGGTACGATCCATCATGGGGGCGACGCTGAGGGGGTTGCCGATGGGGGCGCGATCGCGGTGGGGTGAGTTGGTTACGGGTGCTGTGCTGAAAGCGGTCATTGGTTTGAGGGATGTTTCCTCTGGTTTTTCATCTCTGCTGAAGAGCCGAACCCTTGGGGGCGCTTGCCCCCAAACCCCCGCTGAAGGACGGCTGCGTCCTCCAGACCTCCTCCAGAAAGGTAAGGCTTTGTTCTAGTTTCTGAATCCAGTCTCCCCTAATACTGAAGAAACCTGCTCAAAGTCCCCCAGTATTGGGGATTTAGGGGGAAAGATAGGGAGGTTTAGCGAGTTATTTAAGCTGTAGCAACGGCTTTGTCTGCTTCGCGGGCTCCTACGGCTAATACTAAGCATAGGGCGGCGATCGCGGTTTGCCATTCTTGGCGAACGCTGGTGTCTTCTACATCATCAAATAAGCTGACTAACCGTGGGATGGAGCGTTCCATTGCGGGACGGGGCACGGGTTGGTGCAGTTCGACTAAGCGGGTTAAGCTTTCTTGGTTGTTGAGGAAGTTAACCACCCAGCGAGTGGCATGGTCGGGGCTATCTGGCACCCGCTGCACATCTAGCTCTGTTTTCAACCAGATATAGAACGGGGGCAGGTTCTCTGCTAAGACTTGACCTGCGGTGGGTAAGGTTTGCCGTAGTAGCTCAACATTCAGGCTAGCTAGCTTTTGTTGAACTGCGGGGTTCGCCAACAACTGGGACAAGTTGCAGGCTAGCAAAGCTTCAACATCAGTAGTAGCAAGATTGAGGTGCTGGGCAAAAGTATTTAACATGATCAATTCTGACAGGAACTAAACTACGACTGACTCATGGAACTGCTGAGGCGCAAAGACGGCCTCGCGGCATCTACGTATCTTCAGCACTTAAGCACAAAGTACAACGAAAAAGGTCAGTATAAATGTGGGACTAGGGCCAGTGGTTTCCGACCACGACAAGATGATGGGAACTCTCGGCCTCCAATCAAATTCTGATGAGATAAGGTGGAATTAGTGGGAAGGAGCAGCAGCGATGTCTAGAGTTGCGTTTGTCGGTCAAGCAATCAGGTCTTCTTTGGGAATAGCGATCGCATTAGGAGTAACAGCGATCGCCTCCTTGCCCAGCCAAACTTTAGCTCAAACTGCGCCTGCGAATGCTCCTAGCAGCAATCCACAACCTCAATCTGGCTGCATTTCTGGATATCCGGATGGCACCTTTCGCGGCGATCGCCCGGTGACTCGCTACGAATTTGCGGCTGGCTTAAATGCTTGCCTGAATAATATCGAGCAGCAGATTCCGACAAACCGCGCTAACTTAGCGACTAAGGCCGACTTTAGAGCATTGATTGAACGGCAACGGGAGCTAAATGCTCAGGCCAAAGATTTATCGAGTCGCGTTGATGGTATTTCTACCAAGACCATGACTCGGCCTCGTCAACCACTGAGACACGGCCCCAAGCTATAGACTCATCAGGTTATAGAGCCATAAAAGAGCGATCGCCCTCCAGAAACCTAGTCGCAAGCGATCGCTTTCCTATTGGTTCGTCTAAAGATTCGTCTGAAGTTTTAGACTTTGGTGCGATCGGTGAGGATTTCGTAGCCGTCTTCAGTCACCAAAACGGTGTGCTCAAACTGGGCTGAGAGGGAGTTATCTACCGTCACCACGGTCCAGCGGTCTTGCAAGGTGCGGGTGACTTTGGAGCCAGCATTCAGAATCGGCTCGATCGCTAGGGTCATGCCTGCCCGCAGCTTTACATTGGGCATTTGGCGAGTGCGGAAGTTAAATACAGAAGGCTCTTCGTGCAGGTTACGACCTACACCATGCCCGGTGTAGTCTTCTACGATTACGAAACCGTTCGCCTCAACGTGGTCTTGCACCGCACCCGCCAAGTCCAGCAGGTATTTGCCCGCTTTGACCTGCTCAATGCCCTTGTAAAGTGCTTCTTCAGCTACTCGGATTAACTTAGCTGCGTCCGGGGTCACTTCTCCCACACCAATGGTGATGCAAGAGTCGCCGTGAAAGCCTTGAAAGTAAGCTCCGGTGTCAATCTTGACCACATCTCCAGTGCGAATCACCTTTTTGGCGTTGGGAATCCCATGCACCACTTCGTTGTTGATGCTGGAGCAAATGGAGGCAGGGAAGCCATGATAGCCCTTAAAGCTAGGAGTAGCTCCCATTTCTCGAATCCGCTTTTCTGCATGAGCATCCAAGTCAGCAGTTGTCATCCCCGGTTGAATAATTTGGGAGATTTCTTTCAACACGGTCGCGACAATTTTGGCTGACTCCCGCATAATCTCAATTTCGCGCGGAGACTTAATCTCGATTCCCCGACGTTGCTTAACACGGGGTGGCTGAGACGCTTGAGGAATCAAATTGCTGAGGATGTTCATGGAGATCGAGGAGTACTGATAGGAGCTGATCTTTAGATCTAAGTTAACCCAATTTGCTCTAGGACAGCAGAGCGATCACTGTCCTAATTCTGCTGTCCTAATTCTTTAGCGGGCTGCTGCGGCTGGTGCACCTGCGGTCACTACCACTAAGCGATCCGGTTGGAGCAATTCTTGGATGGCTTGGTTCACTTGTTCAACGCTCACGGCTTGAATCTTGTCGCTAAACTGCTGCAGCTCTTCCCGCTTGAGACCGTAAACCTCATTCAGCAGAATTTGCTCAGAGAGAATCTCAGGGTCAGCCAGTTCCACCGGATAGCCACTGGCTAAAGATTGCTTCGCGATCGCGACTTCAGAGGCACTGACTCCCTGCTCACGCATTTGGTTCAGCAAAGCCAACGTGCTATCGATCGCCTGTTGGGAGTCTTCAGGTGCAGTTTGCATGGAGATCAAGAATGGTCCTGCCGAGGTGCCAGCCTGGAAATAGCTATAAATGCCGTAGGTCAGTCCTTGGCGATCGCGAATTTCTGTTCCGAGTCGGCTAGAAAGCGTACTACCTCCCAAAATCTCATTTAGCACTAAAGCTGCGTAATAGCGGGGATCTTGGCGATCGATCCCTTGGTAGCCCAAGTAAGTGACTGATTGGGTTTTTCCGGGCAAAGGAGCCGCTGAATAAGTCGATTTTTGGGGAGCAGGCACGGTTGGGAAATTTAGCTTCGGAGCTTGCCCCGCCGCTTGCCAAGTTCCCAGTTGTTGCTTCAGGAGCGATCGCACCTGGGCGGGGTCAAAGTTCCCGACTAAAGCCAAAACGGTTTTGTCCGGTCGATAATGCGTGCGATAAAACTGCACTACATCCTCACGGGTAATTTGCCTCAGGCTTTCAGGGGTAGGGAAGCTGTGGAAGGGATGATTGGCTGGATAGATGGCTTGCTGAAATTGGCGACGACCCAGAGAGCGGGGATCATCTAATTGCTCTTGCAAGTCGCTCAGAGCTCGCTGCCGACTTAACGCCACCTCATCAGCAGGGAAGGAAGCATTTTGTACGACATCGGCCAAAGTTTGCACCAGCAAAGGCAGATCGGTTGCTAGGCTATCGCCATCAATCGTTACCCCTTCGCGATTGGTATCAAAGGCTAAGTCAGCTCCGCGATCTTCCAGCGTTTCAGCCAACGTCAAGGCATCTTTGGTTTTGGTGCCGTTCATCACGTTTTCGGCAGTGAGATCAGCCAATCCTGCTTTCTCGTTGGAGTCGTACTCAGTGCCAGCGGCAATATGACCACTCAGCGTAACCGTTGGCGTGCTGGTGTCTGGTAGCAAGAGGATGCGTAAGCCATTGTCCAGCGTCACTGCTTCTGGCAAGGCTTGGCTGTTCTTAGAGGTCGTTGTCTCTAAGGGGGGTAGATATCGCTCTAGTTCCGCCGGATCAACGGGTTTGCCCGCACCAAGATTTTCGGTCGTTTGGGTCGTCCCCGCTCCAGTCCCTCCAGTGTCTGCTTGCAGTTGAGTCGGTTCAAAGAAGCCAACGGTACGGCTAGCTGGCTGGAAATAAGTCTTGGCGACACGCTGCACATCCGCTGCACTGACTTGAGCGATCGCGGCCAACAACCGATCGCTATAACGGTAGTCTCCCGCGACGCTTTGGTCATCGGCCAACTGCATCGCCTGACTCGTGACATCACGGTTTTGCAGCAGTCGGGAAGCGCGTAGTTGGTTTTTAGCTCGCTGGAGTTCTGCCTTGCTCACGGGCTTATCTTGGAGATTGGCGAGCGATCGCTGCACAACTCGATCAATTTGGTTCAGCTTTTTGCCAGGGGCTGCGGTCACAGACAAGCTATACCAGCCAGAGCTGAGTAAGTTAGCAGCATAGCCACCCGCTTCACTGGCTAAACCGGACTCCACCAAAGCTTGGTACAGACGAGAGCTACGGCCTCCGGTCAAAATGTAATCCATGACCTGAAGCGCAGGCACATCCGGGTGGCTCAAATTAGGCAGCGGATAAACTGCTTGTAGCAGGGATGCACTTCCAGGCTCTCGCAGCATAATCGGTGCCTGAGGAGCGGCAGGTTTCGGAGTCGTTGGGGCGATCGCTGGTACGGGTTTTGCGGTCCCCAGCCTCTCCTGATTCGGAATTTGTCCAAACGCTGATTTAACAGCTTGCAAGGTGGGTTCAGTCTCAAAATCTCCCACAATCACGAGTGTGGCATTGCTAGGACTGTAGTATTTGCGGTAGTAGTCTCGCACCTGATCAACTGTAAAGCTCTCCACATCCGCTTTAGTGCCGCCAATCGTCAAACCATAAGCCTCTTGGGGAAATGCAGCTTTCCGCACCGCTCGCTCTAAACGGTAACCTGGTTCATTTTCATAGCCTTGCAACTCCGAGACCACCACTCGCTTTTCACTCTTGAGCTGTTCAGGATTAATCAGCGCATTCTTCATTCGGTCTGCTTCTAGAACTAGCAGCGCTTGCAGCTTGTCTCGCTCTACAGTGCCAAAATAGGCCGTCTGGTCATAGGAGGTAAACGCATTAGACTGACTGCCGAGCGCGCTAAACAAACGCCCAAACTGAATCGGGCGATTGTTGGTTCCTTTGAACATGAGGTGTTCCAGCAGATGGGAAATCCCATTGAGACCTGCTTGTTCATCCCGCGAACCAACCCGATACCACACTTGCACGCTGACCACAGGAGCGGTGTGCAGTTCTTTAGTTAAAACCGTTAAACCGTTACCTAGGACAGTTTTTCTTACCCCTTGAGTCAAGGAAGCAGCAGGCATGACACTAGAAGACGACTTCATATCAGGCTTAGTCTTAGCATTAGGAGTGGCAGAAACGGTGGGAAGTGCCAAGGTAGCGGCAGTTTCACTTGAAATCAATAAAACCGTAGTTAAGCAAAGGGCGAGTAAAGCAGGCCCGGTAGCGCGACGCACAAAAGCTGGCAATGACATGAGAAATCACGATGCAATAATTGCACTAATTACGAATCGCCTTAACTGAAAATTCAGCTAGGTAGGGCTGCGTGAGCCTGACATCTACTCTAGTTCACTTCTCCTACACTCAGCCTGAGGCAATCTAATCAGGCAATTGCGATCGCTTTTCCCCATCGCTGCGCTCTTCCTCGCCGCGCTTTTCCTCATAACTCAAACTAAGGGGAAGTCAGGCCATTGTGACTAACTTGACACGAAAAAATAACATTGCTTGGATCTCTTCACCTAAAGTCTTTCTTTAGAGAGATTTTAGGCAAAACAAAAGCAAATTTATTCTTAAAAAGCGAAAAATTAGCGCTCAGATGCCCCAGCGGGGCATTGCTTGTTTAAGCAAGCTAAAGCTCTAATTCTCTATGCCCCCCGTGAAGGAAAGTCAGGATGAAGCCCTTTGTCGTTCTGCCACTGCTGAGTTTGCTACTGCTAGGCTGCAACCCAACTCAGACTGCCACTTCTCCTAGTTCAGCCCCTGCCAACTCCTCTGCTCAATCTAGCCAGTCGAGCGATCGCCAGTCTCAAGATAAGCCAGTTGTGATCACCACGGTGGCTCCTTTGACGAACATCGTCAGCAATATTGCGGGCGATCGCGCTGATGTTAGAGGCATTGTTCCAGAAGGAACCAACTCTCATACCTTTGAACCTCGTCCCTCCGATGGTGAGTTGATCAAGCAAGCTGATTTAGTTATTGCGAATGGTTTACAGCTAGAAGTCCCTACCTTAGAGTTGGCTGAGGCTGCTAAGCCCAAAGAGACGAAAATCTACGAAGTGGGTACCAACACCATCACCCAAGACCAGTGGATCTTTGATGCCAGCTTCCCTAAAGCAGGCGGTAAGCCCAATCCGCACCTCTGGGTCAACCCCAAATATGCAGCGGCATATGCTCAGCAAGCTACTGATCAACTCACCGCTCTAGATCCCGCTGGAGCTGACTACTACGCCGCCAACCTGAAAAGCTATCTACAACGCTTAGACCAGCTCGACCAAGTCACCCGAAAAGTGGTCGCCAGCATTCCACCCGAAAATCGCAAACTCTTGACCTATCACGATTCTTGGGCGTACTGGGCCCGTGAATATGGGGTTTACATAATTGGTGCCATTCAACCCTCCGACTTCAACGAACCTTCCGCTCAGGATGTCGCTAAGTTGATCGATCAAATTCGAGCTACCCAAGTCCCTGCTATCTTTGGGTCGGAAGTATTTCCTAGCAAAGTGGAAGAGCAGATTGCCCGCGAAGCCAATGTCAAAACCGACAATACCAGTGATGATGACCTACCGGGTGAAGGCTCGGCCAATGCGATGGAAAATACCAATCCTGAACACACCTACATCGGCATGATGGTCGAAAACCTCCGTATCCTAGCGAAGAACTTAGGCGGTGATCCGAGCCTGGTAGATAGCCTGGAAACGGCCAACATTGTCGGACCAACCGCCACCGCTAAAGCCAAGCCATAAGCAAGCCATAAGGTAGAAAGCATGCAACCTTTGCTGGAAGTAAAACATCTTGCCTGTGGCTATCAAAGCCAAACCATTTTTACAGATGTCAGTTTCACTTTGTACCCAGGCCAGTTTTCAGGGTTAGTGGGGCCTTCAGGCAGTGGTAAAAGTACTTTACTCAAGACGATTGTGGGATTGCTGCGTCCTTGGTCAGGAGAAGTTTGGTATCGGGGACGCCGCTTAAAACCAGGAACTTCCCCCATCAAGGTAGGCTATGTTCCTCAGGTAGAGACAGTAGATTGGGGTTTCCCTGTCACCGCAGAAGAAGTGGTGATGATGGGGCGTTATCGACAACAAAAGATTTGGCCTTGGCCCTCTGCTTGCGATCGCGCCAAGGCCAGAGAACTACTCAGCCGAGTTGGCATTGAGCATGTAGCGCGTCAACCCATCGGTGAACTATCCGGCGGACAGCAGCAACGAGTGTTTCTAGCGCGAGCGCTCGTGGGCGATCCCGAAATCGTTTTACTCGATGAGCCAACCAGCAGTTCCGACTTGCATGTGCAGCACGAGCTACTACACTTGTTAGCCGAGTTGGGACAACAGGGCTTAGCCATCTTGATTTCTACCCACGACCTCAATTCGGTTGCCACGCACCTGCCTTGGGTGATCTGCTTCAACCACGGCCTGATCTGCCAAGGCCCACCCAAAGACGTTTTCACGCCCGAAAGCTTGGGGAGAACCTTCCGAGGTGAAATGGTGGTATTTCGACAAAATGATCGGATTTTGGTTGCCAGTGGAGCCACCTCCTTGCTGCACGAAATGCAAGCCAACCTGCCTCCCGCCCTCTACAAATCTCTACCTTCTAAATCTGTCTAATTTCTTGCCCCAACGTCTGGACTGACTATGGAGTTCCTGCTCAAACCTTTTCAATACGAGTTCTTTGGTCGAGCCATGTGGGTCGGGATGATGGCAGGGCTGTTGTGCGGTGTCATGGGAGTCTATATCACCACCCGACGCATGAGTTACATCGCCCACGGTTTATCTCACGCCATTTTGGGAGGTGCTGTAATTACTTATGTTCTAGGCTTCAACTTCTACATCGGCTCCGGAATCTGGGGGTTTGGCACTGCCCTGCTGATTCAATACCTCACGGGCCGCAAAATCTACTCTGATGCCGCGATCGGTATCGTCACCACCGCTAGCTTTGCCTTGGGCGTTGCCGTTATCAGCACCTATCGCAGCTTCACTCAGAGTTTTGAAGCCGCTCTTTTCGGCAACGTTTTGGGCATTACGCCTACAGACCTGTGGGTCGTGACAGCCGTGACGGTGCTCTTGCTCAGTCTAGTTTTCATCTTCTACCGACCCTTGCTGTTTTGGTGCTTTGACCGGGAAGTAGCGAAGGTGCATGGCGTACCAGTCTTTGCAATGGATACGCTGTTTGCCCTGATGATGGCAACGTTACTAGTGGCGACTTTACAAGTGTTGGGGGTAACTTTAATCATTTCAGCCGTCGTGATTCCTGCTTCGATCGCTCGCCTCTTAAGCAATCGCTTTGGCACCATGATGCTGCTCTCCGGCGGATTGGGAGCCGCGATCGCCTTTGTGGGTATCTACATTAGCTACTACTTTGACATTGCTTCTGGAGCCAGCGTCGTCTTGCTCTCCACCCTAGTTTTTAGCCTCGTTCTGGGGTGGACCCGTTACCAACAACGCCAAAAACGTTATTTGCCCTCACCGCTGCATGCGGAAAAATTGCAGTAAGCAAAGCAATTCTAAAAACAAAAAACTAGACCGAAAGCCCTTCTTCGAGTTACTATTGGAGACTGTGAGTTTTTTGAAAACCTATGAACGCGCAGGAAGTTATCCGCTCAATAGAAGCGGAGCAGTTAAAGACGAATCTCCCTGACATTTATGTGGGCGACACCGTTAAGGTGGGCGTCATCATTCAAGAGGGAGGAAAAGAGCGGACTCAGCCCTATGAAGGTGTAGTCATTGCCAAGCGCAATGGTGGCATCAACGAAACGATCACGGTGCGTCGCGTCTTCCAAGGCGTGGGTGTAGAGCGAGTGTTTCTAGTAAACTCTCCTCGCATTGATAGTATCAAGGTGATTCGTCGAGGCAAGGTGCGCCGCGCTAAGCTATACTACTTACGCGGTCGCGTTGGTAAGGCAACTCGCATTAAACAGCGCTTCGATCGCGCCCTCTAAATCAAGCTCAGCCGCCACCGCTCTAAGGTTGACGCAACGCAGCTTTAGAATTACAATGCAAAAGCTGAGCGTTGAGCCTGAGCTCAACTTGGGCGCTCTTAGTTCAGTTGGTAGAACGCAGGTCTCCAAAACCTGATGTCGGGGGTTCGAGTCCTCCAGGGCGCGCTGGATGATTACCATGACGGTTCTACTCGGAAGTATCTCCTTAACGGGTGAACGGGGGCTAAAACCACCTGCTTTCGGGTAGAATTGTTGTTTGGGCGATCCACCGAGCATTGTAATTGAGTTCCTACTTTGGGCGAAGCAACAGTGCATACTTGCTTGCAGATTTCTTGAGCAGGGTTGCCCAACTTTAAGCGGGAAACCGCTCATAGCTGCACTGATAGGGGAATAGGCAATTGTGGCCAAAAAAGACGAAGTAGAAACACAAGAGAAAAGTTCAGGATTTGATGCAGTTGGTTTCTTCAAAGAATCCAAAGAAGAGCTAGATAAGGTTGTTTGGCCAAGTCGTCAACAGCTCGTCAGTGAATCCTTAGCAGTACTGCTGATGGTGACCCTATCCGCAACCCTCATCTACTTGGTGGACAACTTCTTCGACTGGGTCGCAGGAAAGGTGTTTTGATGACTTCTGCATCGGATGAATCATACAACTCCATCGCACCAGAGGCGAATATGGAAACCAATGAAGAGTCATTTGATCCGAATGCTTCTCATTGGTATGCCGTTCAGGTCGCTTCTGGTTGTGAAAAGCGGGTAAAAACCAACCTGGAACAGCGAGTCCAAACGATGGATGTCGCCGAGCGAATTGTCCAGGTAGAGATTCCTCAAACTCCTGCTGTCAAGATTCGGAAAGATGGCAGTCGACAAAATTCGGAAGAAAAAGTTTTCCCTGGCTATGTGTTAATTCGCATGGTCATGGATGATGAAACTTGGCAGGTTGTCAAGAATACCCCGAATGTGATTAACTTTGTCGGCGCTGAACAAAAGCGTCGCTATGGACGCGGACGAGGCCACGTGAAGCCCATGCCACTGGGTGCGGCAGAAGTGGAACGCATTTTCAAGCGCGCGCAAGAGCAAAAGCCAGTCATCAAGATTGACATGGCAACCGGAGATAAAATTCTGGTGCTCTCAGGTCCTTTCAAAGACTTTGAAGGGGAAGTGATTGAAGTGAGTCCAGAGCGGAGCAAGCTCAAAGCCTTGCTTTCCATCTTTGGGCGGGACACTCCTGTCGAACTGGAGTTTAATCAGGTTCAAAAACAGAGCTAGAAGATAAATGGCAAAGAAAGTAGTTACGGTCATTAAGTTGGCCATTAACGCAGGCAAGGCGAACCCTGCACCCCCGATCGGCCCTGCGCTCGGTCAGCATGGTGTCAACATCATGATGTTCTGTAAGGAATATAACGCTAGAACTGCGGACCAGGCAGGCCTAGTGGTTCCTGTAGAAATCTCTGTTTACGAGGATCGCAGTTTTACCTTCATCCTCAAAACTCCTCCTGCTTCTGTGCTTATTCGCAAAGCCGCAGGTGTAGACCGGGGTTCTGGTCAACCCAATACTAAAAAAGTTGGTTCGATCACCCGCTCTCAATTGCGAGAGATTGCTCAAACGAAGCTGCCCGACTTAAATGCTAACGATGTTGATGCTGCCATGAGAATTGTGGAAGGCACTGCACGTAACATGGGTATTACGGTCGGCGACTAGAAATCGAGTATTAAACAATCAATTACGGGGGAGAAGCAGCGCTTCGTTAAATACCCCAGGAGAAGAAAATGGTAAGAAAGGTATCGCGTCGGCTCCAAGAGCTGAACAAAAAAGTAGAAGAAAGAGCGTATGAGCCGTTAGAAGCGCTCAACCTCTTGAAAGAGACAGCAACTGCGAAGTTTACAGAATCAGCAGAAGCACACATTCGTCTCGGTATTGATCCCAAATACACTGATCAGCAACTGAGAACCACTGTGGCTTTACCCAAAGGCACTGGACAAGCGGTTCGGGTTGCGGTCATTGCCCGTGGTGAAAAGGTAGCTGAAGCAAACAACTCTGGCGCTAATATCGCTGGCTCGGAAGAGTTGATTGACGAGATTCAAAAGGGCATGATGGACTTTGATGTCTTAATTGCAACGCCTGACATGATGCCTCAAGTGGCTAAATTAGGTCGCTTGCTTGGTCCTCGGGGTTTGATGCCTTCTCCTAAAGGTGGTACAGTTACCTTTGATTTAGGTCAGGCCATCGGAGAATTCAAAGCCGGGAAACTGGAATTCAGAGCTGACCGGACGGGAATTGTCCACGTTCTTTTTGGTAAGTCTGACTTTTCAACCGAAGATTTGCTGACTAACTTAAAAGCCCTGCAAGAGACGATTGACCGCAACCGTCCTTCTGGTGCCAAGGGTCGTTACTGGCGATCGGTCTTTGTTTCTGCAACGATGGGGCCTTCAATCGAAGTAGACATCAATGCTCTCCGAGACTTGAAGCTGACTGACGTAGCTTAAGGTTAGTCTTGCATCAAAACAAATTCTCCAGAGTGGAGGAGCAACAAGTTTTACCCAGAAGTTCCCAATTGAATCAACAAAGCCAGAGACAGCAGGCGCAAATTGCTTAATCTCCTGCCGAGGTTTTAACTCTACTAGTAATTGGTCAGTCTAGTTTTTGAAGACCAACCACTGTAGTGTTTAACCCGGCTCAACGTCCGGGTTTTTTTCTGGCTTACGTTTGTCTTGATGAGGGGACGGGTTAAAGTTTGGCATTCTGCGTTTTTTTAAGGAGGTGATATCAAGTATGGGTAGAACGCTAGAAGATAAGAAGGCAATTGTGGCGGAACTCAAACAACAGTTGAGCGAGGCCCAACTTGCGTTCGTGATCGACTATAAGGGCCTGAGTGTTGCTGAGATTACTGATCTACGGCGACGTTTACGTCCAAAAGGCGCGACATGCACAGTAACTAAGAATACGCTGATGCGGATTGCGGTTGACGGGGATGAAACCTGGCAACCGATGACTGAACTTGCATCTCAGTCTTCTGCCTTCTTGCTAGTGAAGGACGACATTGGCGGTGCCATCAAGGCCTACCAAGATTTCCAAAAAGCCACGAAGAAGACTGAGCTTCGCGGCGGTGTGATGGAAGGTCGTGTCCTCAGTGCTGAGGATGTCAGAGCGATCGGTGACTTACCGTCTAAAGAACAGCTTATTGCTCAGATTGCTGGGGCAATCAATGGTGTCGCTACCAAGCTGGCTGTCGGTATCAACGAAGTTCCTGGCTCTCTGGCTCGTGCCATCAAGGCTGTGTCTGAGAAAGACGACCAACAAGCTGCTTAATGCTTTTTGTTTCTGGATTTTAGATTTTGGATGTTTACCAAGTTCTAACTTTCCTAGCCCAACGGTTTACGCAAAAAATTTTTAGGAGTTAACTCATGTCTGCTACAACTGACCAAATTCTGGAACAACTAAAGTCTCTGACCTTGTTAGAAGCAGCTGACTTGGTGAAGCAAATCGAGGAAGCTTTCGGTGTTAGCGCTGCTGCTCCCGCTGGTGGCATGATGATGATGGCTGGCCCCGGCGCTGCTGCTGCGGAAGAAGTAGAGGAGCAAACCGAGTTCACTGTCAGTCTTGAAGAAGTTCCTGCTGACAAGAAGATTGCGGTTCTGAAAGTGGTCCGCTCTCTGACAGGCTTAGGCTTGAAAGAAGCGAAAGACCTCGTTGAAGCTGCACCTAAGCCCGTTAAAGAAAACGTGGCTAAGGCTGATGCTGAAGATGTGAAGAAGCAACTCGAAGAAGCTGGTGCTAAGGCAAGCATTAAGTAAGCAGTCATACTGCTATTTGAGTTGTCTCAATTAAAAAGGAGCCTAAATAAACTAGGCTCCTTTTTTTGGGATTTTCCTGATAAGGGGCGATCGCTACACCTTTAGCTTTCTTGAAAATTCGGATCTAATTATTTGAGATCTAATAAACCTGTTTCTTTTAATTTGGGGTTAAAGCGAATCTGCATTTGCACGCCTCTGCTTTGTAATTCTGCTAAGACTTGTTCTTCCACTCGTCTGGCTACACGCTTGAGTAGCTTTACTTGAGTTATTTCGTCAGCTTCCCGGTAATCAGTCTGTTCTTCCTCGGTCATAGTTAGCTTGGCATCAATTGGCTGATTCCAAAGATTTTGCTCCTCAGCATTACCAATAGGCGTAGTACCATTTTCTGCAATCCAGGCATCTCGGATGGCTTCTAGAACGGTACGGTTGGGGCGATCGCTCGTCTGAACTTTGAACCAGTAACACGATTGCGGACGACGCACTAAATGTTGCTGAAGACTGAGATAAATATCACGAGAATAACCAATAAACTGTAGGAGTTTCACTTGGTCAAAAATAGCATAGACGCCTACTTTACCTTGGTACTGGTCATTCACTTGACCCGCATCATCGATGTAGGCAATATATTCTAGGTCGGCGAGAACAGGGATATTAGTTGTGGAAGTCATACTCTGCTCAAGGAGATAGTTTTATTCAAGTTTGTGATAAACCGCACATAAGCGGGTAGGCCGAAAAATTTTAGCGTTAAACATAAAATTAGGAGGCACATTCACAATCACATAGTCATTAGACTCATGATACTTTTCAAATTCGTGGGGCATTCCTTTAGGAGTTGAAGTGCTATAAGGCACAGGTTGAAATAATAATTTCGTAAATTCTACTTGCTGGCACTGCGACTGTTGCGAAACTTGCTGCAAAAAAGTTTCATTTTGCAATAGGTTAAATAAACTCTCTTGAGCAGCTGGCTCTAGCTCAAAGCTGCCATCGAAATGTTCAAGAACTTTTAGACCCATGATTAACAAAGAATTAATAAACGTTTAACTACAGAATAAGCTGGCGATCGCCTCTTATCACTCTACAGAATTGAGGCTACTTCAGGGATAAAAAACCTAAGTTGTAAATTTGCTTGAGGCTATGAAATTCTGATATTGCTGTCGTCAAAGCCATCTAAACTCTCAAGATTAAAAATCGTAAAGTTTCTTTATCTATTCCCCTCTCAAATCACTCTGCTGGAAAGTACCTATAGCTGGAGATTTTCCGGCTCGATCGGGTTACATCGAGTGGATTTAGATCTGACTTAAGCCATAAAAATTTATCAAAATCCCCTAAGTCTTACTTGAGGTATAAAGCCCTGCCAAAACCACCGCCTAGGCTGGGAAGGTGGCAGTAAAACAGAATTTAGGTCTGTTGTTTGCCAACCATAAGAAAACAGGAGGAAAAATATGGCTGATTTAGACAAAAATAAAAACCATGATTTGAATCAAAAAAACGACACCCATGAGCCCGATGCAAATCGTGATCCGCTCTCTGGTCAACCTGGTGCTCACCCCGTAGGCACTGGCATTGGTGCCGCTGGAATTGGGACAGTAGGTGCAGTTGTGGGCGGTGTGATTGGTGGTCCAGTAGGTGCAGTTATCGGTAGTGCAGTTGGAGCAGTCGCTGGGGGTTTAGTTGGTAAGAGTGCAGCTGAATCCGTTGACCCTACTGTAGAAGACGACTACTGGCGCAACAATTACAACTCTCGGCCTTATGTGGAACCAGGCCACACGTATGACGATTACAAGCCAGCCTACCAGACTGGGTATGAAGGATATGGTCTGCATGCCAACACCGGGAGAAAGTTTGACGAGATTGAGCCAGACTTACGGAACCACTATGAAACGCGTCAGGGTAATGCAGGCTTAGGTTGGGATAAAGCCAAGCATGCCGCTCGTGATGCGTGGGACAAAGTTGAAAATAAAGTGAAGGGTTCTGACAGCGGTGATCGCGACATTTCTGGTAGCAATCTAACTGACCGGAATCTGTCTGCCCAAAACACTCAGCAAGTGAATCTGTACGAAGAAAGACTGATTGCTGACAAGACCCGCGTCAAAACTGGGGAAGTTAACGTGGGCAAGCGTGTAGAAACCGAAACTACCCGAGTTCAAGTTCCAGTTGAGAAAGAGCGGATCGTTGTAGAGCGTACGACTCCCACAAATGCAGGAACTGCTGTTCCCGCTGGAGAAGCTGATTTCCGCGAAGGAGAAGTAGCTCGAGTCGAGATCTACGAAGAGCAAGCTGACATCCATAAGGAAGCAGTGCTGCGGGAAGAAGTCAAGATCCGCAAAGAAGTAGAGCGTGATACCGTGCAGGCGGAAGAGCAAATTCGCCGCGAAGAACTCGATATTGACGACCAAGGTCGTGGAATTATCGATCGCTCCAATCCTCGCATCTAACTCAGCGCCTAGTGAAGGCTGCGTTGCAGCCAGGACAGTTTAGCTAATAGTAAAAAGGGTGAGTCTAATCCCTGGCTCACCCTTTTTATTAGATAGGTTTTTTGCGTCGCGCTAGAAGACGAGCCGCTAAGACTCCGCCGAGGAAACCAAATAAATGGCCCTCCCACGAAATGCCATTACTCACGGGCAAAACTCCCCAGATCAAGCTGCCGTAGAGAGTGCCCACTAGAAGTGAAAAGGCGATCCCTACCGCACTTCTTTCAAAGTAGCCCCGTAATAATAAAAAGCCAAAGTAGCCAAAAATTAAACCGCTAGCTCCAATATGAATTGAGTTAGGGGAGCCAAACAACCACACACCTAAGCCACTCGCCAGAATTGTAATCAGACTGACGATGAAGAAGTCGCTGACTTCTCGGAGCATCACGAACCATCCCAACACTAGAAAAGGGATGGTATTGGCCATTAAATGTCCTAAGCCGCCATGTAGAAACGGTGCAAATAGGATGCCACGCAAGCCACTAATACTTCGAGGGCGAATGCCAAAGACGTTAAGCGCATTGCCTAAAACAAACGAATCAACAATTTCTAGCAACCAAATACAGATAATAAAGCCGCCCAAAATCAGAGTATGGTTTCTGAGTTCACGGGCGATCGCCTTTCTGTCGTCATTCCTCATTGCTTTGCCTCAGCAGTGTCCCAATTGGGAAATTTGCGCCTTCTTAAACCATCATGGTCTTGTTCTACAGTTCTAGCTTGCTGAGACTAATTTTTTCTAGAGTCCGCTTCAGGATTTATCAAATAACTGCGATATTGCCTTTATGGAGGTGCAGGTGTTGATAAGTCACTTTGAGCTAATAGTGGGCCAATAGCCAATAGTGGATGGGCAACCCCAAGAGATTGCCCCTACAGTTTCCCGAGGCCCTTAAGCCATTACCATGCCACCATCGACATTCATCACTTGTCCGGTGATGTAGGCGGCGGCGGGGTCAGCGGCTAGAAACTTCACCAAGCCAGCGACTTCTTCTGGCTGTCCGTAGCGGCCTAGGGGGATAAACTTCAGAATTTCGTCTGTGTTGTTCAAGCCACTGGTCATATCGGTGGCAATGAAACCGGGAGCCACAGCATTAACTGTTACCCCTCGACTCGCTAATTCCTTGGCGACAGTCTTGGTAAAACCAATCACCCCAGCTTTAGCCGCACTGTAGTTTGCTTGGCCCGGATTGCCCATTTGTCCTGCCACGGACGTGATATTGACAATGCGGCCAGAGCGTTGCTTCAGCATAATTTTGCTGGCCGCTCTGGTGCAGAGAAACACACCAGTCAGGTTGAGATCAATCACCGCTTGCCAGTCTTCTGGCTTCATCCGCAACAGTAAGGTATCGCGTGTAATCCCAGCATTGTTGACCAGAACATCAATGCGGCCCCACTTTTCCATCACAGCGCTGAACAAGGCATCGACTTGATCCGCTTTGGAGACATCGGCTTGTAGCGCAATGGCGTTACTGCCCATCGCAGTAATATCAGCCACAACTTGGTCCGCCGCAGTACTAGAACTGGCGTAGTTGACTACAACATTGGCTCCTTCAGCCGCAAGCGCCAACGCAATAGAGCGACCAATGCCTCTAGATGCTCCAGTGACGATCGCGACTTGTCCTGACAATCGTTTCGATGCAGTCTCTTGCAACGCCTCCATACCTAATTCCTCTTTTCAAACTCAGTGGCCAATTGCTCAATCATCTTAGGCCATTTACGTCCCCACTCCGTTGCTTAACGAGTAGTCCTAAATTTGGTAATGATTCATTACCCGTGTACCACCACCCCTTAGCTGAGATACCCCTTAACCGAGGACAGATGAGCCACAAAAGATTTGCACTAGGATCAAAGCAATGATCAGCAACTGGGTTGTGTATTATGGCTACCAAAAAACAGTTCAGTAATTTTCAAGAATTGTTATCTGGTTCTGAGTTACCCACACTCGTAGATTTCTATGCGCCTTGGTGTGGTCCTTGCCAAGTCATGGGTCCGATTCTAGAGCAAGTGAATGCTCAGATGAAAGAGCAACTGCGCGTCGTAAAAATCAACACCGAAACCTACCCTGAATTAGCCTCGCAATACCAAATTCATGCGCTGCCCACACTGGTCTTATTTAAGGGTGGGCAACCGATCGATCGCATGGAAGGTGTGATGCAGGCGACACAGATTGTGCAACGTTTACAGCCATTAGTTTCCGGAAAGTCTTAGGCAGGATGCGAGGGTTGCTAAAGTAGTCGCGATCGACATATCTCTCCTGACTCTATGCACCCTCAAAATACCAAAGCTGAATTGCACCGCCTTCTTCAAGTTCGCAACGAGCATCCCGAAAAGGCAGCTGAAATTGATGCTCAAATTCACACCATTTTTGCCGAAACTCACGCAATTTTGGTACTGGATATGTCGGGCTTTTCTCGACTCACAATTCGGTATGGCATTACGCACTTCCTAGCCATGATCCATCGCTTGGGCGCGATCGCAAAGCCTCTAGTCGAACAGGACCGAGGGACTGTAATCAAACAAGAAGCTGATAACTTATTTGCGATTTTTCCGACTGTTGATGCTGCGGTGAGCGCTGCGGTGGATATCCTAAAAAGCCTAGCGGCTGTCAATTCTGGCCTACCAGATGCAATGGATTTGTACGCTAGCATTGGCATTGGCTACGGGGAAGCGTTGCTGGTAGCAGGAGCAGATCTGTACGGCAACGAGATGAACTTAGCTTCCAAGCTAGGGGAAGACCTGGCCCGAACTAATGAGATTTTACTCACGGAGTCGGCGTTTCAGCAGTTGCAATCCAGCACTTGGACTTGTGAAGCGATCAACCTTTCTGTGTCTGGGTTGGAGCTAATGGCCTATCAGGTGCAGTTCAGCAAGTGATCCCAATTCTCTAGCAACGATATAGACGGTACCGATAGCCATCGGTGCGATGTTTGTGTTGTGGGTCGGCCACACAGCGCTCTGCCGCCAGTAGGGAAGCCAAACTCGGTGTCTCGTCTGGATTAGGAAAGTTAAGCAACCATAGATCCAGCGGTCGAGGCAATTGGCTTAAAGTTTGCTGAAGTGCGATCGCACTGGATAACGGATTTTGATCTTGGTGGGCCAGCAAAAAGAGCGGATTGACTAATGCCCCAGTGTTCTGCTGGCGTTTCAGTTCCCAAGCCAGACCCATCAGCCTGCCTGTTTGTCCATGAGTCGCATGGGCGATCGCAATCAAGCCAGGAGATTGAGCTGCTTGCTGGAGATGCTGCACCACTACATCAGGCCGATGCGTTTTTTGATAACCCCATCCTGTCGCAACGGTTAGGCCACTCAGCAGACCAACCAGCCAAATAACGAGCACCACCATTTTACCGCTAGGTTGCCACCATTTCCAGAAATCACCCACTATTCTGGCTGTAGATGGCCTCGGTTGAGACCCGACAGACCCAGACCAAACAGCGGCGAGGCTCTCTCCCAACAAGGCAATGACGGCGGGAAAATAAACAAAGTTGAAACGAAAGGCGCTGTTAATCTCGGTTCCGAGACCGTATGCGATCGCAAAAAACAGGGCGATCGCACTCAGAACAAAGCCCCCCAATACTTGCAGCGCTAATCGGCTCTGGAACTGCTGCCCTTGCTGCTTTAACCCTCGACAAATTAAGGGCACTGACCAGACCACAAAGAGCAGCATACCCAGGCCAGAAACAATCACCACGATCGGATTCGGTGCTTGAACGGGTAAAAAGACCAACATGGTGATCCATCCCACCAAAGCCTGTAGCAGTGGATCGAACCAACCGAGTCCAGCCCGACTGCCGCTATAGATCCAATCAGTCAGCTGGTTGCCATAAACCCCTTGCCAAGCGGGCAGCCAAGCTACAATGCCAGCTATTGTGCCAGCGGCCACCGCATAAATTCGCCCCCAAAGTTTGAACGCTGGCCACTGAGACGTCTGCTCATGCTTTTTGAAGGGGTATGCCCAAGCAGTCAAAAGCCAAAACCCTAGTAATACCAAAGCCTCGGCTAATAAAGTTAGAACAAAGAAGTAATGGGTTGCCATCCCTAGAGCATTGACTGCAACCCAACCCAGCCCAATCAGGACAGGTAAAGGTTTATGCATCCGTAGCGATCGCACAGTGGCAACCAAGCAACTGAGTGAAGCAATCACCCACAACACAGCTAAGGTATAGTGACGCGCTTCTTGGGCTAGATAGATGCCATAAGGAGAAACAGCCATAGCAGCGGCTGCCAAGTGCCCAACCAAGCGAGACCCAAAAGCGAGCCAGCCTAAGCCAAACATCGCGGGGATCGAGAGCGCTCCCAAGATAGCAGGTAGCGATCGCGCCGCCCAAATAGACACCAAGCCTTCCTGGGACGGAAACCATTGCAGCCACCAATGAGCCAGCACAAAATAGAGCGGAGGATGGGTACTCTCCTGCATCAAATGCTCCAGTACCGCAGCGACTCCTGTTTGTGGTTCTAGCTGTAGAGGTTGCAGGAGCGTGTCTAAGGCGATCGCTTGATTTAGAGGAATCGTCCGAAAACTGTGCCCTAAGCTGAAAACCAAAGTGGCAAATTCATCAGTCCAGACCGACTTCAAGTCAAGGCAAAGGAAACGCAACCCTAGGCCAATCACTAGCCAAAACAACAGCAGTAGGAGATGCAGCCAGCGGCTGTGAAGCAAAGTTTTCAAGTGCTAGCACCCAAAGCAAGCGCTTTCCAGAATCAAAGGTCAGTCACCCAGATTATGAATTGCCACGCTCAATTTCGGCAACTCATCTGCGTACTCTCCTCCAAGTCGATCAGTCTCGCACAAATTTAGGTTGAGCGCCTGTTTACAAAACGCTTTTGCTGCCGCTGTCTATCTCTTATTTAACTTCTATTTAACTTCGGTGACTCGCCAGCTCAATTTCAGGTTAATCCAGAAGTTCCAGAACAGTACCACTGCGATCGCGATCAGTTTGGCAACGTATTGGTTCATGCCTAAGGCATTGAACAAAAAGTTGACAATAAGAGTATTGAGGATCAAACCCATCAAGCAAATCACATTAAACTTCAGCAAGCGCTTGGCACGTTGCCGCCATCCTTGTTGCCGACTAGAAATATCGCTAAAGGTCCAGGCATCATTCCAGAGAAAGTTATTAAGAATTGCCAACTCCACGGAAATGATGTTGCTTCTGGTTAGTCCTAGTTGTAAACCTTCCCGCAGCAAATAGAACACCGACATATCCACAAACAAGCCTGTTAGCCCCACAAAGCCAAAGCGGATAAAGCGACCAAAGGGAGACAAGGCTAAACGTAAACGAACTAGATGACGGAGATATTCGACATACTGCTTCCAAGTCACCTTGCTCTCACCGCTTTGGCGTTCCTGGAACACATAACCGACTTCCGCAACTCGGCCAATGTTGCCTCGGCCCAACACTTCAATCAAAATTTTGTAGCCTACAGGACTCAGCGTTTTTCCGGCGATCGCGCTCCGTCGCACCAAGAAGTAGCCGCTCATCGGGTCTGAAACTCGACCAATCACCCCTGGCAAAATGATCAATCCAATTAATTGAGCGCCACGCGATAGAAACCGCCGCACCACGCTCCAGCTACTCACGCCACCTCCTTCGACATGGCGGCTCGCTGTGGCCAAATCTGCCCCCTGCTGCGTCTCGGCGACCAACTGCAACAAAACTTCTGGGGGATGCTGGAGATCGCCATCGATGACCCCAAGCACTTCTCCTCTAGCCACTTGCCAGCCCCGAATCACAGCAGTGGAGAGTCCCCGTTCCTGCTGCCGTCGCATGACTCGGAGTTGCGGATATTGACTCACCATCTCCTGCGCAATTTTCCAGGTATAGTCTGGGCTATCGTCATCCACCACAATCAATTCGTAGTTACCTGGGAGCGCCTGATCCAGCAGCTTGCTCAGCAGCTCAATCATGGCTTCAATGTTCTCACTCTCATTGAAAGTGGGGATCACCAGGGATAAATAAACGCTAGAAGAAGGAGATGCTTCAGGAGCATCCAGTTGGAGGGCAGGATCAACCTTGGGTTCACTAATCGTTAAGGAGCCAGAAGGTGGAGCTAAAAGGGGACGGGATGGGTCAGTACTCATCTAAGAAGCCTCAGGTTGCAGGAGAACGGGTATAAAGACGGACAGTCAAATCATCCAAAAGCATCGTGCCAGTTAACCGCTGAGTTTGGACTGGGTTGTAGTGCTGATCCAGCACCTGTTGCACTTGCTGTTTTTCAGCTTCGGTGGTGCTAGGAGACCACACGGGTTTCGCACTCTCTAACCAGAACACGCGATCGTATGCAGTTAGAGTTAAAGCCGAACAGTTAGATGCTGAAAATTCCTTACAGCTTTTTTCGGAAATACTTTGTCCCTCCAGAACCTTTTCTAGGGATGGTGCTAAATCACTGCTCTCTCTCGCTAATAGCGTCACAGGTGCTTCAGGAGGAATGTAGTATGCCAAACGCATTACATGTCCCCAGGCCTGAGAGTTCATCACAACTAAAGTAGATGTCGGATTGCTAGTCCCTGCCTGAGATGTAGCGGTGATGATCTCTGATAACTCATGAAACATCGAGCGCGGTCTGAGGGTAAAGTCGCCAACATTAATGCCGATATACAACAGCAAAACAGATGCAGCTACCGATTGACGCCAGCTCACAGATGCCTGTTCTAAGCCCACTGCGAGCAACAGTAAACATCCGGGCAGGATGACAATCATACTCCTTCCCCAACCAAACCCCAAAGTAAACTTGCCTGTGACAACGTCCAAACCCAGGGCTAGCAGCAAGGGAAAAATTCCTAAAATCAAAGCGACTCCTAAGGTTCGCCTTTCACTCTGCTTCCAGAGCCTGGGCACTGCGACTAACAGCAGCCCGATTACGGCTACACCCGCAGTTGTAATGATGCTTTGCGGCAGGCTAGTCACCCAGTCTCCCAAGAGCAGATGCGTCCCTAGGGTATTAACAACATCTCCCAAATGGGCGATCGCGGCTCCTAAAAAGCCAGCTGGAGCATCAAAGCGCCCTAAGTCTGCGTTTCGGAGTTGCTGTCTAGTTCCCCACAGCACCCAAGGAACGGTCAACAACACACTTGATCCAAAACGCAGCCCATGATGCCACCAATGCCGCCAGTCTAAATAGAGCACCACGACCGCCAGAGCTACTACCCAGTAGGCAAAAAGGTAAAACGTCATCAGTCCAGCCGTTACGGAACCAATGAAGATGAGGCTCCAAAGAATTTCTTGGGTCTTCTGGCCTTTTTGTTGAACATCGTTGGCTTTCTGCTGCTTGAAACCAATGATTTCTAGCAGAGCCCAGGCACTTAGCACGGCCCAAAGCACTAGCGGCCCATACATCCGCACGTTGAGGGAGTGAAAGAGATAAAAGGGATTAGTTGCTAGGAGTGCTGCCAGGAGCAAGCCACCGCGATGTCCTAACAACACTCGTCCTAAACCATAGGAACTGGCGATCGCTCCCACGCTGAGTAAAGCCCCCAAGCTCCGCACTGCTGCCACTCCATTCCCAAAGAGACGGAGCCATACATGTTGAGCCAGGAAAAAGAGGGGGGGATGGGGCTCTCCGCCTGCAAGACCTTTCAGGAGGTTGACCACTGTTTTCACAACATCCTTGACTGTAGCTTCTGGTGGTAAGTCCAGTAAAGGAGTGTATTGGGCTAAGACAACAGGTAAATCCTTGGGTCCACGATAAGCAGTTTTTTGCCCAGTTGACAAAAGCAGGGACAAGACTTCGTCGTACCAAAACTCGCGGCTACCTAAGTTAATCAAGCGGAGCAAAACACCAATCGCGATCGCCAGGATCAGCAGAGTTTCTAGGGAAACAACAAACTTAAATCCAAGAACTTTAAAGTGCTTATACATAAGCTTGGGCTATCTATGCCTCATTTCAAACTTGGTTAGATGGAGCGTCTGCGTCGCTAGAACTCTGCATGATCGACACTTCATAGATGGGATACTTACCCAACTTACCCAAATCCGAGAACTGTAGCGTAAATCGCTGATTTGCTTGCGAAAACTTTAAATTATCAGGGCTAGTTTGAGGAGTATTGCAGTCACGATGGGGGTAGCAAACATACAAAAACTTTTTATATCCCTGAGTTAACAGCGTTCCACCCAGATGCTTCACCGCTTGGCTATCTTCAGTCAAGAAAAATGTTTTATCGGGTAAAGATGGAGCCAGGGCTTGAGCGACATACTCATGAGACATGGCAATCATCGGATCAGGTTGCGATCGCAACCCCTTAACCGCGGGCAAGATTACTTGGTAATTACGAGCTAAATCAACGGCTCCCAAATAACTGTTGATATACAGACCAGTGGTCAAAAATACAGCAAATAATCCTAATAATGCCAACTGTAGTTTTCGTTGATAAGTTTGCAAAAGTAGCTTGAGCTGCATTGCTGCTAGTAAAGAAACGAGTGGCACCGTGATTAATAAAAAACGCGGCCCCCATTGTTTGCCACCTGCGCCTGCGGGCACGATCAGAGGCACTGCCAAGACAAACAAAGTGCTAACTAGTAAAATTACCTGCATTTTGCCAGTCAGTTTTAATTTACCGCTGACTAAGGCTAAGCAGACGTAGATTAATGAAAAGAAAACAATTGGGAAGTAATAGGACAGGCTAAATAGTAATTGTTTGAAATTACTGAATGCCTCTGTTAGCCGTTCTTTTAGCGAGAACTCTTCGACAATTTGAACCGAATGGATTCCTAAAGGATGTTGGTAGATAAGCAAGTTAAGGCTGAAAAACAATGCCGTCATTAAAAGCATGCTTACGGCAAAAGCAGCAGCTTTGTCTGAGATGATTTTAAGATCTTGTAGCGCTTTGATCTGAGTTGCACATAACCAAAAAAATATGATGCCAACCAAACACAAAAATTCAGGCCGAAACCATACAGATAAACCAATTAGACTACCGCTAACAATTGCATCTCTAGTAGAGAGACCTTGATCAGGTGGAACTAATGCTATAGCCAAACCCTGAAAGGCTAAGGCAACTGCTAAAGTATGTTCCCAGTACATGCCGCTATATAAAGAAAGTGGTGCAGCAAAAATCAGAAGCACTAGAGCGATCGCCGTAATTGTTCTACCCAGTTTCAATCGCCGACAAGCTGAATAAAAGCTCAACCATAAAGCCCAGGTGGCCAGCAGAGGAATGACGTAAAGACCTCTAAACCCAAACAAAGCGTGAAAAGGCGCAGTAATCAGAGGAAATGTGAAAGGAAATGTAATAAAGTAACGGCTTTCTACGTTGTAGACAAAAGGAGGCCGAAAAGGATACAGCCCACCATCCCAAAGATTCTGTATCCAATTATTTGCTGGTAAGCGGAGATCAAAGTGGAGCTTTCCAGCGCTAAACTGCTGTGCCAATAAAGCTTTGAGTCCACCATCTCCGCTGTAAAAGACATCGTTGGGTACCAGAGCTTGCAGGCATAAAGAAAATAAAATACCGATAAAAATGATGGTGAGTGGGAGATTAAAGCGCAGGATTTTCATGGTTGCCTTATCTAAGGGGGCCTTAGCGTTAGGGTTCGGTTTGCTGGTAAATCAGAAAACTCATGTTTTGCGAAATAGAGCTGATCACACTGGGGTATCTATCGCTGGTAGACATAGCTAATCTCAGTTAGCAAGTTTGAGGTTCGTTAAAACTGCACCTTGACCGGAAAGGCAGGACTGGAATCACTTAGGCTGCTTTGCCGCTCAACATCTCTTTCCTCAGTCTTTATCGATGGATAGAGAACCTAGTGAATTTACGGCTGCTGTGCTAAGTACTTGTTTTATTGCTGGCTGGAAGTGCAATTTTGTTGTAGTGACAACAGCCGGAAAGGCGCGCTTCAGACAGGCTTCATGGTTCAGCCAAAAACCTAAGTACTTTTACTGCACCTTGAAAATTAAATAGAGATTTAGCCCCAGCCAGGTGAGCTAATTAGCCAATAAAAGCCGTATTACTAGCTAGAGCAGGGCTTTTCCCAAGCGATTTTAGGCTCAAGTGGGCGATCGCCAGGCTGAGAAGATACCCATCTCAGGCGATCGGCACTGTTTGATTAAGAAATGTTTACGTAATTACCGAGGATTCGTTATCTACTCTGAGCATGTATTTAGCAGAGCTAACTGTACTTTCGACCACAAAATCGGTAACTATACAGAAACTTTATATTTCTTTCAAGCAAAATTTGATTTCTAGTTGAACTCAGATTGCCCCAAAACCAGCATTTTGGGGGACTCACTGAGGCAATATCTCACTCTTTAGGAGTATGAAAAATTTTTTTTTGATAAATCTAATCTAAAAGACTGGCGATCGCTAGTTTTGGTATGCCAGTATCTGCACGTAAGTTCAGTATCTACTTAGAGAAGCAACTTAGGTCTTGTTCACTGTAAGGCTTAAGTAAATTCACATAATAAAAAGCTTAAAACTCCAACTTTGGCCAGAGCGTAACCGAGGAACTCCCTAGAGTTGGTTTCTATCCTTGCGGAGTCTAGAGATGACCCAATGTCTTTCTCAACCCATCGTTGAGTTTTCTACACTAATCGAGTTATTGCGTTGGCGATCGCAGCAGCAGCCCGAAGGCCACGCTTACACATTTTTGGTTGATGGCAAAACGGCAGGACCTACCCTCACCTATGCCGAACTGGATCGTCAAGCCCGTGCGATCGGAGCGTTGCTGCAACAATACCAAGCTCAAGGAGAACGAGCTTTACTGCTCTATCCTCAAGGCTTAGACGTGATCGCAGCTTTTTGTGGGTGTCTCTACGCTGGAGTGATTGCCATCCCTGTTCCTCCTCCGGACGGCAGCCGTCTGAAGCGGACATTGCCTCGGTTACGAGCGATCGTCAAAGATGCTCAAGCTTCGGTGGTGCTGACGACTAGTCGTATCTTCGATATCTTGGCCAACGCAGGGTTGGAGTTTCCTGAGTTTCAAAGTATGCGGTGGAT
The DNA here is from genome assembly GCF_014696035.1 of Trichocoleus sp. FACHB-262. Classification (NCBI taxonomy): domain Bacteria; kingdom Bacillati; phylum Cyanobacteriota; class Cyanophyceae; order Leptolyngbyales; family Trichocoleusaceae; genus Trichocoleus; species Trichocoleus sp. FACHB-262. The sequence continues at coordinate 559,706 of NZ_JACJPK010000017.1, forward strand.
CGACACCGAGCAGGTTGATATCACCTTGGCAGAGCAGTGGCGAGATCCCGAAGTTGAAAGCGACACACTCGCGTATCTGCAATATACTTCTGGCTCGACTTCTACACCCAAAGGGGTGATGATCAGCCACAAGAATCTCATGTTTCACTCGGCATATCTGCAAAGAGCTTGTGGATATACTCCAGAGAGCGTGACCGTCACTTGGATGCCTTACTTCCATGATTACGGTTTGGTAGAAGGGTTAACTCAGCCGCTCTACAACGGCACTCCTTGCTATGTGATGTCGCCCTTTGCCTTTATTAAACAGCCTGTCCGATGGTTGCAAGCCATCTCACGGTATGGAGCCACCCATAGCCAAGGCCCCAACTTTGCCTACGACCAATGTGTGCGGCGAGTCACTTCCACTCAACTAGAAACGCTAGACCTCAGCAGTTGGCAAGGAGCAGGCAACGCTGCCGAACCGATTAACCCGAGGGTCATGGAAAGCTTTTATGAAACATTTTCTCCCTGCGGTTTTCAGTGGCATGCGTTTGCGCCCGCTTACGGACTAGCCGAAGCCACATTGCTCGTTTCCACCAGTCCTGTTAAGACATCGCCTGTCATCTGTACGGTTGAGGCTGCCGCGATCGAGAAAAATCGCATCGTGCTGGCACCCCCTGCCCAAACAGAAGGAGTCCGGACGATCGCCAGTTGTGGGCGTTTAGTCTGTGAGACTCAAGTGGCGATCGCCAACCCTCAAACTCTAACTCGTTGTGCAGCGGACGAAGTCGGCGAAATCTGGGTCTCAGATCCCGGTGTTGCTCAAGGCTACTGGCAACGTCCCGACGAAACCAAAGCGACCTTCCAGGCTTACTTGCAAGACACCCGAGAAGGCCCCTTCCTCCGCACCGGCGACTTAGGGTTTATGCAAAATGGGGAGTTATTCATCACGGGTCGCATCAAAGACCTGATCATCATCCGAGGCACAAATCACTATCCCCAAGACATTGAGTGGACAGTGCAAGAAGTAAGCCCAGCTCTACGGCCTGACTACGGTGCAGCCTTCTCTGTCGAGCTTGAGGGAGAAGAACGACTCGTGGTGGTCCAAGAAGTTGAGCGGCAAGCTCAAAACCTGGATGCCGATGAAGTCATTGCTGAAATTCGGCAGGCGATCGCGGAGCAACATGAGCTGCAAGTTTATGGAGTTGTCCTCGTCAAACCAGGCAATATCCTCAAAACTTCCAGCGGCAAGATTCAACGCCAAGCTTGTCGGTCTAGCTTCTTAGCTGGAGAACTAGGAGTCTTAGCGGATTGGAGCGAGAATCCTCAGATTCGGTCTAACTTCCGCCATTTGCAAGGAGATGTCAACTCTCTCCTTCAACGCATCCAAACCACTCACTAACCCTTGACTACGGCTCTACTGTAGCCTCTGCTCACATTGCGATCGCTCCAAGGAGAATGTCATGCATTCACTCAAACAATACTGGGTCGCGGAAGCCCTAGAACGCGATCTCGGAGATCCTGGCAATCCAGATAGCGTGATGTCTTTTCAACAGGTGGTTGAGCTAGACGAGCGAGAAGAGTTTCCTGAAGCGCTGCTCAACTGGCTCTACAACTGGAAACTCAATCATTACTACATCCCTACCGAATGCGGAGGTGAGTTCACTTCTTTTGAGGAGTTTGTCGCCTTTGTTCGAGTTATGTCTCGGCGAGATCTGACGACGGCTATCAGCTTCACCACCTTGTTCTGGTCCTATCTGGTTTGGATGGCAGGTACCGAGGAACAGAAACAACGCTTAGCTAGCTTTATCAAAGACCACAATGGCGCGATGTGCCTTGCCTACTCGGAACGTGCCCACGGTAGCGACTTAGTTGGCAGCGATGTCCGTGCTACTAAAGTTCCAGGCGGTTATCTCCTGAATGGGGAGAAGTGGCCAATTAACCGAGCTACGATCTCTGGGGTCTCCTTTGTCCTGGCTAAAACCGATGAATCCGGTGGAGCGCGCAGCTTATCCCTATTCATGGTGGAGAAAAGCCAACTCGATCCCAACTCCTACTACAACCTGCCCAAGATCCTCACCCACGGCATTCGTGGTTCTGACATGAGCGGTATTGGTTTCAAGGACTGCTTTATCCCAGATTCCAGCCGCATCGGGGCCGAAGGTGCAGGTTTAGAATGGGCGCTGAAAGGATTTCAGGTGACTCGGGCTCTCTGTGCCGCTTTCTCCCAAGGAGCCGCAGATACTGCGCTGAGAACCACACTCAACTTCGCTCTGAACCGCCAGCTGTATGGCAAAACAGTTTTTGACATGCCGCAGCCTCGGCGAACTCTAGTGGATGCTTTTCTAGATATCTTGATCTGCGATTGCGCCACCATCGGTGCTGCTAGAGGCTTCCATGTGGTGCCTGAGCAGTTTAGTGTTTGGTCAGCCGTCGTGAAGTACTTCGTCACCACCCAGCTAGAGAGCATAGTGGCAGATATCTCAGTGGTGCTGGGGGCGCGCTACTACATGCGGGACGCCCATGATTGGGGCATCTTCCAAAAAGTTGTGCGAGACAACGCTATCATCAGCGTTTTTGATGGCAGTACGGTGGTGAACTTACATGCCCTACTGCTGCAATTACGCCAACTGGCAAAACAGCGATCGCGCCAACGCGGTAAAAATTCAGAAGCACTGCAATCTCGCCTAGCTGCCTGTTTCTCCTTAGAACAGTCAGTTCCCACCTTTGATGGTCGCAGATTGGAGCTATTTAGCCGTGGCGCAGATGATGTCTTGCAAGGTCTGGAGCTAGCGTTGGCACAACTGCAAGCCCTAGAGGAAGAGGCGGATCTTGAGCCAGCGGTATTAGAACAAATTGTGGGTTTCACCTATCTGCTGCTCGAAGAACTCAATGCTCTTGATCACAGCTTAGAACATTCCACCTTTGAATTTGGGCACGACCAATCGCCAGAACTGTTTGACCTGGCTAAGCAGTACTGCACCCTACATGCTGCTGCATCTTGCCTCTATATGTGGCTCCACAACCGGAGTCATCTCGGTGCCTTTTTTGCCCAGGGAGAATGGCTAGTGCTTTGCCTCAGACGGTTGGCGCTGAAGTTCCGTCCCGCTCACAGTCTTGCTTCTCGGATTAACGACGAAGCGATCGCTCAAGAGCTATTACGGCTCTACCAAGAAGACAAACTCTTCTCTATTGTTCCTTTTCAGTTAGCAACGTCAAAAATACAAGGGGATCAAACCAATGCAACTTCAGAACTCCAGCTACAAGCCTAGCGAAGTTTTGAGCCCAATTGATTTAGGCACCAGCCAGGCGATCGAGATTTCTCCGGTCGAAGCGATTCAACAGTGGCTAGTCAGCCAATTGGCCAAGCAGCTATCTCTTGATCCCAAAAACATTAAGGTGCAAGAGCCGCTTACTCGTTATGGTCTCGACTCTATTGATGCAGTAACTCTGGTAGGAGAGCTAGAAGACTGGCTTGAGCTAGAACTTCCTTCTACTCTCTTGTGGGATTACCCCACGGTTGAGAAGGCCGCAAACTTCTTAGTGCAAGAGTTTGACATTGCTGCCGCACTGAGCGGCGCTAAAGCTGAGCCAGCCCTCAATGCTCCCGCAGAGAAGGTGGAGAAAGCTTCTGGTTGGGGTGGCTTGTGGAACCGCATTAGTGGTAGCTAGTTGACAACTCGAGAGCCTAAATGTGTGGCTGATGTAAACCAAGCGGGATTTTTAAGGCTCTCTAAGATTCTACTGATCAATCTCTAAATCAAGCTTGGTCAAGGTTCGGAACGGATGAATTGCAGCTTGGGGAGGATGGGTTAATTGAACTTCTCAGAGTTCTCCTTCTGGTGGGTATTACTACTCTTTAGTATTCCTTTTTTCACGGTTCGCTGGATTGGCCAATACTTCAACCTCTGGCGAGGTTCTTTTGACAGTGTTGGCTTAGCGGCGATGTCATTGTTCCTGTTTGTCAATGCCTCGCGCTCTAGCTTTATCATCTTTGCCTGCGAACTTATTTTTAACTACATCCTGGTACGGCTGATGCTGCGTCGCCAAGGATGGGAAGCCAAGATGATTGCCACTAGCTTAGTCGCGATCGATATTGCCATCCTTGCTTACTTCAAGTACCTCAACTTCTTTGTGGAGGATGTCCTGGGGTTACTCTTGCCAGGGGTTGCTACTAGTTGGCAGGCGCAAGGTGGAATTCCAGGCATGGGAGCGATTCCACCGGGTCTCTCCTTCTATACCTTTCAGATGGTTGCCTTTGTGGTTGACTCTTTTACTAGCAAGAAGAAGCGCCCCATTGGAATCGTTGATTATGTCAACTTTGTCTCCTTCTTTCCCCAAGTTGTTGCAGGTCCGATTGAACGCCGAGCCGATTTCTTCCCCCAAATTGAAGCGTTTCGCTTTAAATTCACGCTGGATAACTTTGAGGCAGGTCTACGTTGGCTCTCCCTTGGCCTATTCATGAAATTTGTCCTTGCCGATAACATCTCTCCCTATATCGACCTAGAAGAGACAGGTAATGCTTGGCTAGTCTGGTTTTCGGCTTATCTCTTTACTTTAAGGATTTATTTTGACTTCGCTGGCTACAGCTTTATGGCCTTGGGTCTGGCCAAGTTTGTAGGAGTCAAGCTCACTACCAATTTCCTGGCTCCTTACACCTCCCAAAGCATTAACGAATTCTGGCGACGCTGGCATGTCACTCTTAGCACTTGGTTCCGAGATTATGTGTTTCTACCCCTGATGGGTTCTAGGAAACAGTGGGCACCTTTCTTTTTGTTTCTGACTTTTACTCTCTCGGGATTTTGGCACGGTGCCGCCTGGAACTTTATCCTTTGGGGTGCTTATCACGGTCTGCTGTTGTTAGTTCTGCGCTATGCGGGGCGGCCTTTTTACAGCTTTGTCGGTCAGCGGTTGTTCATGCCTCAGTTCATTTCCTGGATCTTGACCTTTGGCTCAGTCATCTTGGGATGTCTGTTTTTCATGGAGACCAATGTGCATCGTTTAGCCACCAAGTTACAAACTCTGGTCAGTCCAGGAGCGTACTCTTTTGCCAACATTGGCAGTGCTTTTAGTTCTTTCAGCGGTAATGAAGCCACCGTCTTGGCCTTAACCCTGGGACTCGCAACTTTAGTGTTGTTACTTGAACATATAGCGGTTTGGCAAAAACGTGAGTCTGAATATGACTTGCTCACTTCTCCTTGGGTCTCACGAACCTTACTCGCTTTGACAGTTCTACTGGCTGCCAATACTCCCTCGCAATTTATCTACTTTGAGTTCTAATGCGAAAACTTCTAACCCTCACCAGTTGGGTTGCGATCGCAGGTTTAGCCTGGACGGCTGGCTACATCTACAACGCCCGCTATGGCGGTGAACTGAGTTGGCTACGCATCATGTATGAGCAAAAGATGGCACTAGCTGATCAAGTTCAGGAATCCAAACGAGTCTTGATCTTAGGTGGCTCTGGGGCACACTACACGGTTGATGCAGGCGTGATGCAGCAAGAGTTAGGGAGACCTGTGCTGAACTTGGGCTTGGATGGCCCGATTGGTTTAGATGTGATTCTCCCCAGCGTCAAGGATAAGATTCGTCCCGGAGATGTAGTGCTGCTAATCCCAGAATACTTACTGCTACTAGATGAAGATGGCTTTGGCGATCGCTCTGGTCAGTTTGGCATCGCGATCGGCAAGCCTGGGCTAGGCGGAATTCCTACTCAACAACTGGCTCAAGACACGCTAATGGTGGGAGCCCCAACTTTGCGCGCTTTGACCAAATCCTCTTTAGATGTGGTGGAGAAAGGCAAGCTAACAGGTTACTACTCTGACCCGATTACCCAGAACGGCGACCCGACGGTGTTGAAGCAGCGCACCAAATCTAAGTGGTGGCAGATGAAAATCAAGGCTCCCATCTCTGACTACGCCTATCAGCGCATTGTGCAGTTTCGCCAAGAAGTAGAAGCCAAAGGAGCCACTTTAGTCTTGGGACTACCTTGGCTCTATGCCAGTGATGACCCACAGACGATTGAGAATGTGCAGAAAACCGCAACTAAACTAGCGGCGATCGCACCGCTGCTTCACGATCCAACTTCCTTCAATCTCAAAACAGACTCTAGCTTTTTTGCCGATACCCATTACCACCTCAATCAACCTGCTAGAAGAATACGCTCGGTCGAGCTAGCCCAACAATTTAAGCAAGTGATGGGAGATCAAATTGCATCATCACCGATCAATCAACCTTCGCAATAGCGATCGCCCTTTGCAACAGAGCTAAGAGTAATCCGTTCTTCTCCCTCAGGCTGTCAGCGCTGCTAACCCTATTGGTGGAAAAGATGATGTACTGCAAAAAAAATAGGCTTGCAGATCAACCTGGAACCCTTTCCGTTTTACGTCCGGGTCGAGGTCCGGTACAAATTTGTATTTTGGGAGGAGGATTTGGGGGACTCTATACAGCCTTATATTTGCAGCGCACCTTAGGATCGCAGTTAAAAAACTATCAAATCACTCTGGTTGAACCAAAAGATCATTTTCTATTTACGCCGCTGCTTTATGAATTGGTGACAGGTGAACTACAGGCTTGGGAAATTGCACCGACCTATCGACAACTGCTGGCACATAACAAGATTGAATTTTGCCAGGAAGCCGTTTCTAGCATTGATTTAACAGCTCGTTATGTTTATCTCTGTAATGGTGACTCTCTCACCTATGATTATCTAGTTTTGGCGGTAGGCGGAGAAACTTGCTTAGGTAGCATCCCTGGCGCTGTAGAACATGCTGCTCCCTTTCGCTCTTTGGCGGATGCTGTGCATTTAAGAGAGAGATTGCGGTTTCTGGAAGCATCCAGGCAACATCACATCCGAGTTACGGTGGTGGGAGGAGGGCCGAATGGCGTAGAACTCGCTTGTAAACTAGCCGATCGCCTCAAGACTAGAGGCCAGGTGCGGCTGATTGAGCGCGGCGATCGCATCCTCAAAACTTTTTCAGCCGCCAGTCGGGCAGCAGCTTACAAAGCCTTACGACAACGAGGGATACAGGTTGAGCTAAACACTGGCATTGAGGCGCTTGCCGCCAATCACATCACACTAGCTCACCAGGAACAAACTCGCACCATCGAGACAGATCTGGTGTTGTGGACCGCTGGCACCCAAACTCTAGACTGGGTCCGGAGTCTCCCTTGCCAACAAAATACCCAAGGGCAACTGTTGACGTTACCTACGCTGCAACTTGTAGAGCATCCAGAGGTATTTGCTCTAGGAGATTTAGCCGCGATTCAAGATGCGGGAAAACAACTGGTTCCGGCGACTGCTCAAGCCGCTTACCAACAAGCCAGTTGTGCTGCTCGTAATCTCCGCGCTGTAATCACAGAGAAGCCACTGCTTTCCTTTCGCTATCTGCATTTAGGAGAAATGTTAACTCTGGGTACCAACGCCGCTGTGGTCTGTAGCTTTGGTCTTACCCTACAAGGCGCGATCGCCTGTGTAATTCGCCATTGGATTTATCTCCAACGCATGCCAACGCTGCACCATCGTTTGCGAGTCATGGGACATTGGCTGGCGAGTGGTCTCCTGCGCTGGTTGCCCACCCCAACCCGACAGCCTGTGCGCCAAGCTTGGCAACGGTTAACCAGGCGATCGCGAAGAACGGTGGCTCACTATCCCCGACGTTTGCCCTACTAAAAATAACAACGAGATCTCTAAACGCGAACTTAACAAAAGATTTTTCTGAGGTTGAAGTATGGTGGCTGAGGCGCAAAAATCTAAATCTTTAATCAAAACTAGGAGCAAGCTAGAAGAACTGTTTGGCTTAGACCTGCGTTCCTTGGCTCTCTTTCGCATCGGCATCGCCCTACTGCTGCTCACAGATTTGTTCATTCGTTCGGGAGATCTAGTAGCTCACTACACCGATGCAGGTGTGTTGCCGCGATCGCTCTTAACAGAGGAATTGTGGAAACCAGGCTATTGGTCCATTCATGCCATCAGCGGTCAGCCCCTCGTCCAAGCCTTGATCTTCTTGCTGGCTGGCTGCATGGCTTTAGCTCTCTTGGTAGGCTACCAAACTCGCCTCGCTGCGATCGCCTCCTGGACCTTGGTTGTCTCTCTCCATAACCGCAATCCAGCGCTCATCTTCGCGGCTGATGATGTGTTGCGGGCGCTGCTATTTTGGTGCATGTTTCTCCCCTTAGGAGCCTACTATTCCATCGAGCGTGCCCTCAACACCTCTCCCAAGCCACTACCTAAACGCATCCTTTCGGGAGCCACCTTAGCGCTCACTCTGCAAATTTGCTTTGTCTACTGGTTTTCTGCCGCCTTTAAAACCACTAGCCCGATATGGTGGCCGCAAGGAGACGCCGTTTACTACGCCCTCAGCTTTGACCAATATGCAACTCATTTTGGGCAATTGCTGCTCAAGTTCCCACCTTTACTCACTTTTTTCACCTTAAGCACACTCTGGCTGGAGTGGATTGGGCCGTTATTTCTCTTCGTGCCGTTCCGCACGACTTGGTTCCGCTGCGCCACCATTCTCACGTTTATCTCGCTGCACATCGGTTTTGGTCTCAGTCTTCAGATCGGCATCTTTCCAGTTTTAAGTGTTTTTTGCTGGTTAGTGTTTATCCCCAGTGAGGTTTGGGATAGTTGGGGAAAACGCCTGTACACGCCGGAACGAGCAGGGCTGCGGATCTACTATGACACCGAGTGTGGCTTCTGCAAAAAAGTAGTCCATCTCCTCCGCACCTTTCTCCTGTTGCCCAATATCCCCTTACTGATGGCACAGGATGATCCCAGCATCTTTGCAGATATGCAAACCTACAATTCCTGGGTAGTTGTGGATTGGCAAGCACGCAGACATTACAAGTTTGAAGCGATCGCCTATATTTGCTCTCTATCTCCTGTATTCAAGTTCCTGACTCCGGTGCTGCGCTGGCGACCCGTGATGTCAGTTGGCACTAAATTCTACGAAACTGTTGCCTCCAATCGCCGCACGGCTGGGAAGTTTACCAAACCCCTCAAGTTCCGCCCGATAGAGGTGCGATCGCCTCGTCCCTTGAATCTAATTACGCTACTGCTGTTTGCCTATACCTTTATCTGGAATCTACGCAGCTTTGCTCCCGAAGTCTTTAACCGGAGAACGCTCAACTCTGTAGATTGGATTAGCCGCGTCACTCGTCTCGATCAATCGTGGAGTATCTTTGCGCCTTCTCCTCCTAGAGACGATGGTTGGTATGTGATTCCCGGTCAGCTTGCGGATGGCACACAAGTTGATTTGCTTAGGGATGGCAGCGCTGTTTCTTATGAAAAACCGGTTGTGCAGACGCGCAACGCCATCTATCACAACATGCAATGGCGTACCTATTTCATTAATCTGAATCGAGGTATCGGCAAGAAACTATATCCCTACTATGGCGAGTATCTCTGTCGTCACTGGAATGCCCGCCATCAAGGGCTGAAGCAACTAAAAAACTTTGAAATCCACTTTATAAACGAGAAAACCGTTCCTCCTGGTCAACCCCAACCAGTAGATCAAAAAACAACTTGGCAACAGTCCTGTTCGTAGCCCCACGAATCATTCACATTTAAGGACATCCGCTCATGCTGCAACAGTTTCCCACCATTCAGCCCACAGCTCGCCTGACATCTAGTGTGGCGGTCTTGGTTCCTTGTCATAACGAGGCATTGACGATCGCCCAAGTGGTTGCGGATTTCCAAACCGCAATGCCAGAAGCCAAAATCTACGTCTATGATAATCGCTCAGTAGATGATACAGCCGCGATCGCAGATACAGCAGGCGCGATCGTGCGCTATGAGCCGATTCCTGGCAAAGGCAATGTAGTGCGGCGAATGTTTGCCGACATTGAAGCCGATATCTATGTGATTGTAGATGGCGACAACACCTACGAGGCGGGTGCCGTCAGGCATCTCGTTGCTCGCTTACTGGAGCATCAATTAGATATGGTGGTAGGCATGCGCCGGAGTACCCCTAGCGAACTAGCCGCCTATCGGCGAGGTCATCGGGGTGGAAATCTGATGTTGACCTATTTTGTCCGGATGCTATTCGGTGCTCGATTTTCCGACATGCTTTCGGGATATCGGGTTTTCTCACGGCGGTTTGTCAAATCCTTTCCAGCCCTATCCAATGGCTTTGAAATTGAGACTGAATTCACCATTCATGCCCTAGAACTAAAAATGCCGTTTGCGGAAGAACCGACTTGGTACAAATCTCGGCCCCCCGGTTCTACCAGCAAGCTGAAAACTTTTAGTGATGGTTGGCGGATTGTCGGGACCGCTTTGCTGCTGTTTAAGGAGATACGACCGCTACTGTTTTTCAGTCTAATTTTTCTCCTTTTAGCCCTCACGTCGATCAGTTTGAGTATTCCAATTCTGTCCACCTTCTTAGCAACAGGATTAGTGCCGCGATTTCCGACAGCCATCCTCTCCGCCTCGGTTATGCTGCTGGCTTTCCTCAGCCTCACCTGTGGCATGGTTTTAGACTCCGTGGCACGAGGACGACGGGAAGCTAAACGGATGATTTATTTGTCCTATTCAGCCCCAGGCGCCTCTGAGTTGCTACATCAGTAAGTCAGTCATCCAATCTAGAACCGATTCATCCCACCATAGCTAGACTTCGACACCTTACTGCATCAAGGTATTAGCCCCCTGAGATCCACTGGAGCACACAATCATGCAACGGCTCAGCCCACTCGGCAAGCTCACTAAAGCCAAAGATACACCACCAAAATTGGCTAGAAAAACTGCCGTCAAGACCATCCTGACGATCGCGCTGATTGCTTGGCTCTGGGCGATCGCCGTCACCTCAGACACGATAGGGCTAGACACCGATTTGCGATTACAAATGGCTCATGCCTGGTGGACTGGCACAGAAGAAGTAATCATCACGCCTGATATGACTCCCAAGGTGCGAGGAGATATCCGATTTGGTGTCATGGGCGCAGGTGGAAAGCGGTATATCGCCTATGAAGTGGGGCAGTCAATGTTGATGTTGCCTGGAGACTGGGTGGGCACTCAACTGCATCGGCTGTTTCCTGCGATCGATTCCTTCCAGTGGCGCACCTTAGCTGTCAACTTTCTGATCTTTATTCCGCTCAATGTTGCCGCTGTTGTGGCGTGCTTCTGGCTTCTCCGCTTGTTTAACTTTGACGAGCAAGTGGCTGGGCTGACCAGTGCCACACTATTCCTCGCGACTACAGTGCTGCATTATGCTCAAATTCCGCAACATAACAATCAGTTATTGCTGTTGGTGACGCTCGGATACGCGACCGCTTTGGCTTATGTGCATCACAGACAACGTTATTTTGTGCTTCTGAGTGGTTTAGCTTTAGGTGCCGCTCTACTGATCCGCTCCACCAGCACCCTACACGTCATTACCGTACTACTCTTTTTAGCGAGTTGTGAGCTTTACCAAAGCCGTAATATTGCCAAGACTGCACAAGCCATCTTTCTCTGGTTTGTGGGCTTTTTACCCTTAGCGTTGCTGAGTCGCATCCTAGATTACTGGCGCTACGGCAACTTTTGGGCGGCTGGCAAGATTGTCGAGAAGCAACAGCTAACGACAGATCCAATGTGGAATGGTTTGCCTGATCTACCAGCCAACTATCCGTTCATTAATCATCCCTCGGTTGGTATCTTGGGGGCACTGTTCTCACCAGCCAAAAGCATTTTTCTCTATGACCCCCTCCTTATCCCCTGTCTAGTTCTAGGCGTGGTGCTTTGGCGAAAACTGCATCCATTTCTCAAGTTTTACTTAGTGGCTGGTGTGATTAACTTAGGGCTGCATCTCCTGACTTACAGTCGCTTTGTGTTTTGGCATGGAGATGCGGCTTGGGGAGCGAGATATCACGTCACCTCTGTCCATCTCTTGCTCATCCCTCTGTTCGCCCTGTTTATTCAACGGTTACTGCATAGCCGAAGACTTACAGCTTGGGTAATGCGGGGGTTGATTGCTCTGGCGATCGCGATCCAACTCACTTCAGTGGCAATGCCCAGACAAATGGAGGAAACCCAAACGCTAGTGGGCGCACCGGGCTCACGCCTCCAGTTTCGTTTGGGTCAACGGGCGATTAATATTGCCTGCTTAGCCAACAGCTCTATCTCCGATCGCTGTCCAAGCCAACTACCGCCAAAAATCAGTGATCACCTGAAGGAATATAACGTAATCAGCCTTCTGCCCTTTAGTTTCAGTCAGCAAGCCAATACTCAGCCCACGCTAGCACCGAGCGCTAGGGTTTTATGGGTGATATGGGGACTTGTGGTAGCGATCGCGATCGTTAGTACAGTCTTGTATCTTCGGCCTCTGTTCGTTCCAGTTGCTTAAATCATCTTCAGTTCACAGGGTTAACTTCTACATCAACACCTAAATCACTCATAACTTTTGAGCTAGCAATGAGACTTAAAAAACTGCTCCTCACGCACACAGCCAATCCAACCGAATTAGCTGGAAAAATTCTCGTTCTTCTAGCGATCGGTTTTGGCTTCTTTAGCCGAGTGGTGAGTGTGTTTCAGTACAACACTTTTGATGTAGGATTCTCTCCCGATCAAGTTCGAGATGCCAATATCTACATGCAAATGTGGCGAGGAGTTTGGCCAAGTTTAGGGCCAGCCTCTTCAATTGGCGGTTATAATACGTTGCCACTTTATTATTATTTGGTATTTCCGTTTACCATCTTTGGACCTGAGCCAGTTTTTCAAGCCTTACCTAATGCTTTATTTTCTTTTTTATCAATTCCACTTCTAATCTATTTGGTCTATCAACTTTTAGAAAATCTAACTCCGGCAAAACGATTGTTTTTGGCAGGCTTAGCAGGATTCTGGTATAGCAGCTTATTTGTTGACATTTACTTAAGCACCTATGAATGGAACCCTAGTCCAATTCCGTTCTTTTTAGTTTGTTTTGCACTACTCTACCAATTTCAGCTAGAAAATAACGCTTCTACGAAGCTTCAAATACTTTCCTGGGCAGCTTATGGCGTGGTTTTAGCGATTCTGGCTAGTCTTCACTCCAGCACCATGTTTGTGATGCCTGTCGTTTTCATTGCCAGCTCTATTTTATTTATTGCTAAAAATCGGAAGCGATCGCGGCAGTGCTTATTGCCCATTGTTTCCGTCATATCGGCAATCATTTGTTTGTTGCCTTATTGGAAAGGTGAAGTTAGCCGTGGCTGGGTAAATACCAAGGAAATCTTTCTCACTGTCTTTAATTCCAATCGAGAAGTCCAAGCTTATACACCCTGGGAGAAAATTGGTAGAATTCTGTTCAACTATGCAGAATTGGGCAGACAAGCTTATTTTCTAAATGCTTCTTGGCTCTTTACTATCATTGCCATTGTATTTTTATTTTTGGTTTTAATTTTAGGCAGCTTCAAGTTTAAGGGAAATAAAGCTATTTTTGCTTTTTTAGCTTTCACCTGGCTGGTCTATTTCTACGCCGCTTCTAACCATACAGGTGTGTATCCCATCCACTTTAAAATGCCGATTTTATTTAGTCCGATTATCTTTACTGTTCTCAGCCTTGCAGCATTTGGCACTAATTCCCAGTCAAAAACCCTGGTTGACAATATTACGATTTTCTCTTTGCTATTAGGCATCGTGGTTTCAATTGGCATCAATCTCAATATGGATTATGAGTATATGTCTGGCAAGTATGGAGCCAAGCGGGTCATTACCACTCAAGAAATGGTAGAAGTGCTGAATCAATTACCCGCTGGGTCTACAATTTGCGATCGCAACATCAGAGGATGGAGAAAAGTCAATCATCCATACCGTTATCTTGACAAATACATCACCAAGAAATCGTTTGCGATCGCCGCTGAGTGTCAACCAGGCAGTTACGCTCTACATTCCAAGTTTTACTACCAGTTTTTAGAAGATAATTTGTGGCCTGCGCTTAAGGTTGCGCCGACTAAACCCTTTTCAGGAAATGCAACGCTGCTTTGGGAAACACCCACAACTTCTGTGTATCGTTTTCAGTAAATTCTTCAGAATTTCAACTCCCAAATTTTCAAGTGGGGCAGCACCCTCTAAAATCGGGGGATGACGAATCAGAATCCTCTCTCAGCAATTCCTGCTTGTGCTTGGCAACGACCCATTGGCCTTGGTTGGGACAAGCCCTACACAGTTCGCTACGCTAGCAATTTAGACGACGGTCCCTGGCATGGCATGCCTTTAGGCGGCTTTGGGGCTGGATGTATCGGTCGTTCCTCACGGGGAGACTTTAATCTCTGGCACATCGACGGCGGAGAACATGTTTTTCAATCGATTCCAGCCTGCCAGTTCAGTGTGTTCGAGCAAGTTGGCACAGCCACCCCTCAAGCTTACGCCCTCTGCACCGAACGCCCTACAGACGGTAGCCTCAGCGAGTGGCAATGGTATCCCCAACAATCTGGCACCTATCACGCGCTCTATCCCAGAAGTTGGTTCGTCTACTCCGGTGTGTTTCAAGCTGAGTTGACCTGCCAGCAGTTTTCACCAATTTGGGCGCACAACTACCAGGAAGCCAGTTATCCGATCGCGGTTTTTGAATGGACTGCCCATAATCCCACCGACCAGCCCATCACTCTCAGCATCATGCTGACCTGGCAAAACATGGTGGGTTGGTTTACCAATGCCAACAAGTCGCCAGATATCCGAGTGCGGGATGATGGCAGTCCCGTGTATGAGTACCAGCCGCGCTTAAGCGAGAGCCAGGGCAACTTTAACCAATGGGTGGTGGATCGTCATCGGGTGGGATGCTTGTTAGACCGAGTCGGTCGAGACCCTAACGCCAATCCGCAGGAAGGAGAGGGGCAGTGGGCGATCGCTTCCTTAGCACCTCCTTACACCTCAGAAGTGTTTTACCACACCCGCTGGAACCCGGATGGGACTGGCGCTGAACTCTGGCAGACCTTTGCCCAAGATGGTTCTTTGGCAGACTGTAGCGACGAGATTCCAGCGGCGGCAGGAGAGCAGGTCGGTGCAGCGATCGCCATCCGGTTTACCCTCGCGCCTGGTGAGTCGCGCCAGATTCCCTTTGTGTTGGCCTGGGACTTCCCCGTTACTGAATTTGCCGCTGGGGTGGAGTACTACCGCCGCTATACCGATTTCTTTGGTCGCAGTGGGCAAAATGCTTGGTCCATGGCTCGGACAGCGCTCAAGCACTACGAAGACTGGAACGCCAAAATTCAAGCGTGGCAGCAACCGATTCTAGAGCGAGCCGATTTGCCCAACTGGTTCAAGATGGCGCTGTTTAATGAGCTGTACGATCTCACGGATGGCGGGGCGCTATGGAGTGCGGCAAGCGATCGCGACCCCATTGGCCAGTTTGCAGTTCTAGAGTGTATCGACTACCGCTGGTACGAAAGCTTAGATGTGCGGTTGTATGGCTCCTTCGGGCTGCTGATGCTGTGGCCAGAGCTAGAAAAATCGGTGATGCGAGCCTTTGCCCGCGCTATTCCTGCTGCTGACGATCGCACCAGAGTCATTGGCTACTACTACACCATTGGAGCAGAAAGCCCAACGGCATTGCGGAAAATTGCCAACGCCACTCCTCACGATTTAGGTGCGCCGAACGAGCATGTCTGGGAGAAAACCAACTACACCAGCTACCAAGACTGCAACCTCTGGAAAGATTTGCCCTCCGATTTTGTCCTGCAGGTTTACCGAGATTATCTGCTCACCGGAGCTAATGATGTTCAATTCTTGGAGGAGTGCTGGCCCTCAGTAGTCGCGGCACTGGCTTATCTCAAAACCTTTGATCTCGATGGCGATGGCATCCCGGAAAACTCTGGGGCTCCCGACCAAACCTTTGATGATTGGCGCTTGCAGGGAATTAGTGCTTACTGCGGTGCTTTGTGGATTGCTGCCCTGGAAGCCGCGATCGCGATTGGCCAGATTTTGATTAATCAACCCCTAGATACCTCTAATGCGGAGATTGAAGTGGCGATCGCAACTTATCAAACTTGGCTAGCTCAAGCGCGTCCCCTCTACCAAGCCAAACTCTGGAATGGTCAATACTACCGCCTCGACAGTGAAAGTGGCTCGGATGTAGTGATGGCCGACCAACTCTGTGGTCAGTTCTACGCGCGGTTGCTCAGCTTGCCAGATGTCGTCCCTCTAGACTGCGCCCAGTCAGCCTTAAACACCGTCTACGAAGCCTGCTTCTTGAAGTTCTTTGAGGGGAAATTTGGAGCGGCCAATGGAGTCAAACCCGATGGCTCACCAGAAAATCCTCAAGCCACCCATCCGTTAGAAGTTTGGACTGGAATTAACTTCGGACTCGCTGCTTTTTTGCTACAGATGGAGAGGAAGGCTGAAGCATTCCAACTGACCGAGGCAGTAGTCCAGCAAATCTATACTCACGGTTTGCAATTCCGCACACCCGAAGCCATCACTGCTAATGGTACCTTCCGAGCTAGCCATTATTTGCGGGCAATGGCGATTTGGGCGATCTATGGCGTGCTGACTGGATTCGATACAGAGTCCTAGTTGCGACAATCCGTAGATTGTTTAAATTTGCGCTATTTCCCCCGTTATTTGGGGATAGCTTTAGTATGAATGCTTCATTTAATGGTGCAGGAGTTTTCCCTACCCTCCCGCACCGTTTACCTTTTCGTCATTGGCAGTAGGGGCGTAGTGGGTGAAATGAAAAAGTTTTCGTTCTATATCGCTTTTCTCTGTGGCCTATTTCTATTTGTAGGAGTAGGTCTAGTCCAGGCTTACGAACCCAATGTCAGCACTCATGCAGCGATCGCGCCCAACCCCACACTCGTAACAAGCGCTCCAGCCACTATCCAACCCCTGGTCGAGCCAACCATAGATCAGGCTTTGGATCAGGCAGGGGGAAATGCTGAAACCTTGGTTAACTCCAAACCCTTCGCGATCGCCGCAGCGGACGATTCCTCCGAAGACGCAGACGAGGCATCAGACTTACTTGATCTGCAATCCTTCGATAAAGTCATTAAGAAAACTCAAAAAATCAGCGGGCTGTTTACCCTCTACCGCAACAAAGAGACAGGTAAACTCTACGCTGAAATCAAGCCAGGACAGTTGAACCAAAACTTCTTGGCCACAATGACTTTAGAATCTGGAATCGGGGAAAGCGGGCTCTACAGTGGCTTGCCCACCGGAGACTTTCTCTTTCAGTTTCGCCGAGTCAATCAGAACATTCATTTCGTGGTGCCCAACACCTATTTCCGCACCCGCGCTGGTGATCCACTCCAACGATCCCTTGACCGATCCTTTAGTGATTCTGTCCTCGCGTCCCTACCGATCAAAAGTATCCATCCCAAACGCAAGACTGTCTTGGTCGATTTAGGTCCCCTCCTACTCAATGACTTTGCCAGCCTCTCTCCAGTCGTAAGCTGGATGCTAGAAAGCCCCTACAGCATCGATTCCAATAAGTCTTACTTCGGTCCAGCCAAGGCGTTTCCGTTCAATGTGGAAATTGAGTCAGTGTATGGCTTTTCTGGCGGAGGCGGAGAGGGTGCTCCCTCCTATATCAATGCGTTACCTGACAGCCGCGCCTTAACCTTACGAGTTCATTACAGCTTCTCAGAGCTGCCCAAAAACAATCCCTATCGACCTCGGATTGCAGACGATCGCGTGGGTTACTTCATCACGGCCTATCAAGATTTTTCCGATGACAACCGCCGAGAACCGTTCGTCCGCTACATCAACCGTTGGGACTTGCAGAAACAAGATCCCGATGCAGCGCTGTCACCTCCCAAGCAACCGATTGTCTTCTGGATTGAGAACACAGTGCCGCTGGAGTACCGCGAGGCAGTCCAAGAAGGCGTACTGATGTGGAATCGGGCCTTTGAGAAAATTGGCTTCCTGAATGCGATCGAAGTCAAGCAGATGCCTGACAACGCCACTTGGGATCCTGCTGACATTCGCTATAACACGATTCGCTGGTTCAACTCCTTCGACAGCGCCTTTGCGATGGGGCCTTCTCGCGTCAATCCGCTCACAGGCGAAATTCTCGACGCTGACATTATTGTCGATGGCAACTTCATTCGTTATCTCAAGCAAGGTTTTCAGGCCTTGGTGTCCCAAAGCCAACCTTCTGGTCAGCCCTCTGGTCAGCCTTCTGGCCCAGCCACTGCCAAAAACTTATGTGCACTAGGCGGAGTTCAGCCTCGTTACTTGCGGGCCATGCAATCTGACTCTGCGATCGCTCAGCCTGCCATTCCCCCTGCGGTGGCTCGGATCGTGCAGCAAACCCACGAGCAAGATGCTTGTTATGGCATGGAGCTAGCCCACCAGTTTGCGGCTGGGCACCTCTCCCTCTCCTTGTTGCAGAATGCTATGCCCAGTGGGGCGGAAATGCAGAAATATATCCATCAGTTCATGCGAGAGCTGATTGCTCATGAAGTCGGGCATACATTGGGGTTGCGGCATAATTTCCACGGCAGCACAATGATTCAGCCCCAAGACCTCAACAATACTAAACTCACCCAATCTCAGGGCCTAGTTGCCTCGGTGATGGACTACAACGCTGCTAACCTAGCTCCTCAAGGCGGCAAGCAGGGAGACTATTTTACTGAGGTGGTCGGTCCTTACGATGAGTGGGCGATCGAGTACGGGTACAAGCCCATTATCGCAACGGTGCCGCAGGCAGAAATTCGGGGGTTACAAGCGATCGCCCAACGCGCTCCGCAAGCTCACCTAGCCTATGCCACCGACGAAGACGTCATCGCAGGTCTCGATCCAGAGGTAAACGCCTTTGATTTGAGTGGCGATGTTTTGCTCTACTCACAATGGCAGATGGACAACGCTCGTGAAATGTGGAAACGGCTCGATAAGCGTTATCCCGTAGCAGGAGAAAGCTATAGCGAAGTTCGGGACGTCTTCGACACCATCTTTTTCTACTACTTGGGCTACGCCCTCAATGCCAACAACTTCATTGGTGGTCAATCCTTAAGTCGTTACCACGGGGGAGATGCAGCTGGGCGTTTACCGCTAGAACCGATTCCGGTGGAAAAACAGCGGCAAGCCTTAGCCCTGGTCCAGAAATATGTGTTCAATGAAGAGTCCTTCCAGTTCTCGCCCCGACTCCTCAACAAGTTAGCTCCTTCACGCTGGAACCATTGGGGCACCAACGTTCCAGTGTTCAATCTGGATTATCCCATTCACGATCGCGTCTTGTTTCTCCAAAGCATTGTGCTGCGAGATCTCCTCTCTGCCGATCGCCTCAGCCGACTGCAAGACACAGAGCTCAAAACTGAACCTGGAAAAGCTTTAACGCTGCCAGAACTATTTGATACCCTCCAAACCAGCATTTGGCAAGGAGTGGTACGACCTAGTGACCAGCCGATGAAATTCTCCAGCCTCAATCGCGCCCTACAACGCGAGCATCTCAATCTCTTAACTGCGATGGTGCTGCGGAAGCGGGAAGCTCCAGAAGATGCCCGAACCCTAGCATGGTATGAGCTACGACAATTACATGGCTCGCTGAGCGATACCTTACGCAAACAAGGCCGCAAGCTAGACACGTATACCAAAGCTCACTTAGAGGAAACCCGCGATCGCATTGCTAAAACCCTAGAAGCTCAATTGCAAACTAACTGAGTGCTTGTCCTCCGTAAGCATGACAGCTCCCCTCAATTTATACTGAACCTGAGAAGGGGAGCACGTTAGCCTTTCGAGACAGGATTTGTCCGGAGTCTTGGCGCATCTTTAGAAATATCTATTGGCTCAAGTTCGTGTCACGACACTTCATGGGCTGACATGGAATGACGAATTCAAGAGAAGACCATGTTTGCAGACTCCAAGCCAACTGCACTTCTAGACAAAAACAAATTTCCTGAGCAAGACTCCCCACTCGATATTGCGGGTGCCTTTGATCCATTTCTCAGCTTTGGAGCCATTGATGGCGATGCTGAAAGCTGGACAGAGCTACTTGCTTACTCTTGGGGCGTTGATTGGAATACTTCAGATTCTTCTGTTAACGATGAATCAGTTGGTGTGTAAGTACACTCAATCGCAGCAACGCCAGAAACCATCACTCAGGCTTTAAGGCAGCCTCAACCAAGATTCACCCACAATTGCAAATTAAATACTTTCTAGCGATCGCCCTTTGTCATCCCCCTAGACAAAGCGGCGATTATTTTTTACTGCGAGGTTGGGCATACTGAATCTTGGACTCTGAGCCTTTATCTGTGGGCCAAGCCTTCCAGACGAGAGCAATTTCTGCAATTTTTTACTCCTCAGGAACAGTATAAATTTATACTTCGTCTATTCCTGTATAAGAGAGATTTCCCTTCCCTTCGTTCAGGTCTCAGGCTTCGTTCCCGCTGCAATTCGCGATCGCTAGAACATCAACCATTTCTAAGCTTCTCCAGACAACCATGAAGAAATTACTGTATTCGGGCATGATCATTGTCTGCCTTGCCGCCGTGACAATGCCTGCAATGGCTAAGGGCAAACCACAAAAGCAGCAAAAGCCGCAAAAAACGGAGAAGATTTCTGAGCAGCCTAGCTCAACCGCTCCTAATCCTCTGCCATGTCAACAACAGAATGCTCTAAACGCTGCGGCTAAGGATTCTAACCTGCGCTCCAACAAAGGCGGGAAACTGCGCGGTCAAGAGCGGGCTCAATATGTCCATCAACTCAACCAAGCCAAAAAGAGCCAGCGCTTAGCAGGACAAGTGCCTAGTGCCTGCACAGGGTTGCCGCAACTACCACCACAGCTTGCTCCTACTCCATCCCCTTCCTCCAGTCCTACTCTTTAATCAGACCGCTTAAACCCAGGCCCAATAAATATCTGAAAGAATGTAAAAAGCTGATAAAGAGAGCCAGAATAGATGGGTTCCAATCGAAAAACTGTGTTAAATGAGGAGAAACAAACAGGAGTAAGCTACCTCTCAGCTACTCCATCATCTGACGCTCTCCTCATCCATGACTAACAAGCTGCCACCTGTCTACTTCTATCTCCCTCAAGCTGACTGGACAGATGACATGACAGATAACGCTGACACTTATTGGGTAGGTTTTAGGCGAGGAGTCTACTGCTGGACATTGCAGACGTACTTGCGTTTGAATGCAAGTGGCTTCCCATGCCAACTGATTAGCACCTTACCTGATGAAGGCATTATCCTGGCTCATTGGGACTCTTTACCGCCTGACCTACAACCTGGCCCTAAGCAGATGATTGTTTGCTTTCAGGCAGATCGCGCAAGGCACCCTTACGCTCAGATTCACGTTGTCCAAAATCCGCTAGCCCTCTCTCTCAAAACCATGACGCTAGGCGATCGCTTCCTATTACCTGGCGATCGCTACTTTTTGCCCCTTTGGCCTCAACCTGGCTTGATTCCTCGCGACCCAAGCCGAGGCGATCGCTTTGAAAATATTGCCTTTTTCGGCCTTGAGGAGAATATAGTTCCTGAACTAAGAACCGCATCCTGGAGAGAACAACTTGCTAATTTAGGATTGAATTGGCGTGTAGTCAGCGACTTTGACCTTTGGAACAATTACAGCGAGATTGATGCCATTCTGGCGATACGTAGCTTTGGCCGTCAGGAGTATTCTTGGAAACCCGCATCTAAGCTGTACAACGCTTGGCACGCAGGTGTGCCCGCCATTCTGGGATACGACTCAGCCTTCCGCCACGAGCGTAAAAGTGAGCTGGATTACTTAGAAGTTTTGTCCTTAGCAGACACACTTCAAGCTCTGGCAAAGCTCCAAGGCAACTCAGAATTACGCCGAAATATCATTCAGAATGGAAGATGCCGAGCTGTAGAAACCTTTCCAACTGAGTTAACAAAACGGTGGCAAACCTTCCTGGAAGCTGTTGCTATTCCTGCCTATCACCGCTGGTGTACTTCTCCAAATCTAGTCAAAAAGAGCTTTTTGCTACGTCGTCGTTTAGCAATCCAAACTAAAGACTCTCGAAAAAACTTACAAAAGCTACGGAACAGGTTCGGAATTCGTAGTCGACTAAAAAGCTTAATCCCAAAAGCCTAACTCAGCCACAACCTTTGGCGGTAGGAATAGCTGTTGACGATGCCGCATGCCTTATTGAATATGGAGTTCGCTTTGGGTCTTGTTGCTACTTGGGGTATGGATTAACGTTTCAATATCCGCCATTCAAGAAATTTGTTGTTAGACTCGTGCTAGCAGCTGGTAGCTACACAACTGATTTAGTAAGCACATTGACTAATCTCTTACCCTCCAAGTATCCAACTGACTGCCATTTCTTTACAGCAGATAAACCTCTTCTCAACACGCTGCGAAAGCTGAAAATTTTCTAGAACTGCTGGCTCCATGTCTGTTTCTACGCATTGAGCGTCTATGAATTGAGCAGAATCAGACACTTGAGGCACTTGGGGTATTTGAGTCAGCCAAGGCGAGCTAGATGAGCTACCTCATTTGTGTTCAACGGGAGGTTGGATATGGGGCTCGCAACGATTAACCCAGCCACGGGAGAGACGCTCAAGACATTTGAACCCCTTACAGACGCAGAACTAGAAGCTAAACTTCAGCAAGCAGACCAAGCCTTTCAGCAGTATCGAAAAACTGCGATCGCGCAACGGGCGGAGTGGATGCAAGCCGCGGCGCAAATTCTGGAGTCGAACAAAGAGCATTTTGGCAAAATCATGACCCTGGAAATGGGCAAAACTCTTAAGTCAGCGATCGCTGAAGTAGAGAAATGCGCCTGGGTCTGTCGCTACTACGCGGAAAATGCCGCAGAATTTTTGGCGGATGTACCCGCTCAAACTGATGCCAGTCAGAGCTTTGTGCGCTATCAACCCATTGGGGCAGTGCTCGCGGTGATGCCGTGGAATTTTCCCTTTTGGCAAGTTTTCCGCTTTGCCGCACCCGCTCTGATGGTAGGAAATGTTGGCTTGCTTAAACATGCCTCAAACGTGCCCCAGTGCGCCTTAGCCATCCAAGACGTTTTTGATAAAGCTGGTTTTCCGCCTGGAGTATTCCAAACGCTGCTGATCGGCTCGGATCGCGTGGCGGCTCTAGTTGCTGACGATCGCGTCAAAGCAGCCGCCCTGACTGGAAGCGAACATGCGGGTGCTAGTCTCGCCTCTGCTTGTGGCAAGCAAATCAAAAAAACTGTGCTGGAACTGGGTGGCAGTGACCCATTTATTGTCTTAGAGAGTGCGGATCTAGAAGCAGCAGTGACCACCGCTGTAACTGCGCGTCTCATGAACAACGGCCAATCTTGCATTGCTGGCAAGCGCTTTATTATTGCTGATGCGATCGCCGATCAGTTTGAGCGCCGCTTAGTCGAGCAGTATCAGGCGCTGAAAGTGGGCGACCCGATGAATCTCGACACTGATATTGGTCCCCTAGCTACCCCTGACATCCTGCAAGATTTAGACCATCAGGTGCAGGCTTGCCTAGAAAAAGGTGCAAGAGCGCCAGTGGGTGGGCATCCTATAAAAGAGCGCCCTGGCAATTTCTACGCTCCTACAATTCTCACCGACTTTCCCCCTGGTACCCCTGCCGACCAAGAAGAATTTTTTGGTCCGGTGGCACTGCTATTTCGGGTGAAAGATATCGATGAAGCGATTCGCCTCGCTAACAGCACTTCTTTTGGCTTGGGAGCCAGTGCTTGGACCCAAGTCGCAGACGAAGCCAGCCGCCTGATCGAAGAACTAGACGCGGGTGCTGTATTTATTAACGGGCTTGTCAAATCCGATCCGCGCTTGCCTTTTGGTGGCATTAAGCGATCGGGATATGGGCGAGAGTTAGGCATTCAGGGCATTCATGAATTCGTCAATATCAAAACCGTTTGGGTGAAATGACATGGGTGAAACGACAGGTCAAATCAACACTGCTGAACTGTTGGTTAAGTGCCTAGAAAATGAGGGAGTTCGCTACGTTTTCGGCTTACCCGGTGAGGAAAACCTCCACATGCTGGAAGCCTTAAGCCATTCCTCAATTCAGTTCATCACCACTCGTCACGAGCAAGGCGCTGCTTTTATGGCAGATGTCTATGGTCGTTTGACGGGGAAAGCGGGAGTTTGCCTCTCCACCCTCGGCCCTGGTGCCACCAACTTGATGACTGGTGTGGCAGATGCCAATTTAGACCGCGCCCCGCTCATTGCTATCACTGGGCAAGTTGGCACTGATCGCATGCACATTGAGTCACACCAATACCTCGACTTGGTGGCCATGTTTGCGCCTGTAACCAAGTGGAACGCCCAAATTGTTCGCCCTAGCAATACTCCAGAAATCGTCCGCAAAGCGTTCAAGATCGCTGAAAGCGAGAAACCAGGTGCCGTTCACATCGATTTCCCAGAAAATATTGCCGCCATGACGGCTCCAGGGCAACCCCTGTCCAAGTGCTCGATGGAGAAAGTCTACGCTTCATTCCACAGCATTGAGCAAGCGGCATTGGCGATCGCTAATGCTAAAAATCCGATCATTCTGGTAGGTAACGGAGCAATTCGGGCGCATGCTAGCGAAACCTTGACTAAGTTCGCCACAGAACTCAATATTCCTGTGGCGAATACCTTTATGGGCAAAGGGGTGATTCCTTACACCCATCCTTTAGCTTTGTGGTCAGTGGGTTTACAGCTGCGCGACTACATCAGTTGTGGCTTTGATCGCGCTGACTTAGTAATTGCGATTGGTTACGACTTAATCGAATATTCACCCAAGAAGTGGAACCCCAACGGTACGATTCCGATTGTGCATATTGGCGAAACCACCGCAGAAGTTGATAGCAGCTATATGCCGATCGCCGATGTCGTGGGAGATATTTCTGATTCCCTGGAAGAAATCTTGAAGCGCTCTAACCGCCAAGGTCAGCCAGAGCCTTATGCCATTAGCTTACGGGCAGACATTCAAGCTGACTACGAGCAGTATGCCAAGGATGATGGTTTTCCCATTAAACCCCAAAAGCTAGTCTACGACCTACGGCAAGTCATGGGGCCAGAGGACGTGGTGATTTCCGATGTGGGTGCACACAAAATGTGGATGGCGCGGCACTACCACTGCGATCGCCCTAACACCTGCATTATCTCCAATGGGTTTGCGGCGATGGGCATTGCCATTCCAGGCGCGATCGCGGCTAAGCTGGTGCACCCAGACCGTAAGGTAGTCGCGGTAACTGGAGATGGTGGTTTTATGATGAACTGCCAAGAGCTAGAAACCGCGCTACGAGTCGGCACCGCCTTTGTCACGATCATTTTTAATGACGGTGGCTATGGCTTAATCGAATGGAAGCAACAGAACTACTATGGCCATTCTGCCTTTGTCAAATTCACCAATCCTGACTTTGTGAAGCTGGCTGAAAGCATGGGCTTGAAAGGCTACCGAGTTGAATCTGCAACCGATTTGATTCCCACCTTGAAAACCGCTTTAGCTCAGGATGTCCCAGCCGTGATCGATTGCCCAGTGGACTACAGCGAAAATCTGCGCTTTACCCAAAAAGCTGGAGATCTAAGCTGTGCGATGTAGTTGGTGACTTGGACGGGTTCTGACGGCGTTGCTTGAGCTTCTGCCAGAGCATCACCACCAGTTCTTTTTCTCGGGGGGCGAGGTCTGTCATCTCGCGCCCCCAAAACTTAGTCACCTCATCCTGGTTAATATTGTCTCGTTTGGGAGCGCCACTTGTAGCCATAAGTTATGCTCCGTGAAAAGCTACAACAACGGACTGAGTTAATCTCTTTGATATTTAATAAAGATTTAATTAATTTTGCTGTGAGACACATCACAATCAGAAGAATTTTGTACTTTTCTATCTAAAGGAAATATAGCAATCCTAAATGATTGATCAATTTGATGGGTTGTGGGAGGTGCACCCCATCTAGGATTGCTCTACCTAAACAAGAAAATAATCCGCTGCTTTTATTGCGTTGCAAAAAAACAATATCAAGATTGTCAGCCGAATTTTGATAAGCAAATTTACTCATTAGAAAACACAAAGTTAGGCAGAAGATCAGACTTGTAAATCCTAGCTATTTCATAAATCTGGCGAAACAGAATAGGGAATTGCCCCCACTACAGCTGAGGTAAGTGATAGCAAGTCATTAAAAGCTGGGACGATGTACGAAATCACCTTCGCCTGGACTGAGTCAGGTCTGACCAAAACTCAAACGCTGCATCCCTTTCAACCTACCAAGAATGCGGGCGGTTTCCGGGTTGGGCGTGATCCAGAACGCTGTGATTGGATACTATCGCACCCTACTGTCTCTGGTTTGCATGTTGAGATTTTCTGGCAACCGCGCCAGCAGCACTATTATTTGCGCAATCTGCGAGATCAAAATCCTCCTGTAATTGATGGTTTGCCTTTGATGCAGGGCGAGGCAGCGCTCAAGGTAGGTAGCCAGATTAGGTTAGGTCAAGTAGATCTCACCGTTACTGCGATCGCGCCAATTATGGCCACGCTGCTTTTAACACCCCAGTTTTTTGCCACTCCTATGACTCCTGCTCTCACTCCTGTTCACACTTCTGCTTCCAGTCCACTGCCCGCTGTGGTTCCGGTAGCTAGTTCTGTCTACGGCCTCAAGTGCCCCAAATGCCACCAAGTTTTAGCCTATGAGCATGTAGCGGCAGGGTGTCATTGGTGTGGGGCTTCCTTAGCAGCGGCAGTCAGTGTCATACTGGCGCCAACGTAGCCATCAGGTGATAGGAGTTGCCCATGATGGGGGCTGCACCATTCCAAATTCAATTGAGCTGGGAAGAACCTGTTACAGGAGAGCGGCGATCGCCAGTTTTGATGGTGCCGATCGCTCTGGGACGAGAATTTGCTCACATGCCCGCTCTGGTCGGCGAACAACGAGTTTGCCGAGTTGTTCTAGCCAGTGACGATATTTCTCGCTTCCATGCATTGATCACTTTCGAGCCAGATGGCTTAGTCGTGACCGATCAAAGCAGCATTAATGGCACGCTAGTCAACGGAGTGCTGCATCATCGCAGTTTCTTAGCCAACGGCGACACGATCCAGATTGGCCCCTATGCGATCGCCATTTCCTTCGCCGTCACTCCTCCGGCACCTGCCACATCTCCTTCAACTCCACCTTCTCTGGCGGCAACTCAGTTACCTGATCCTCGTTTTGCCGTCACAGAGTTGCCGAGTCCCGACGAGGTCAATCTAACTGATGCATCTTTTCCACCCGCTCTGTTTCAAAATCAGCAAGTCTCAGTACAAGATTTGTTTGCCACAGGGTTACCCGTTCAAGAAACTGACTACGCTGCGATCGGAGCAGGGTTAGGTAGCCTTTGCTGGGTTGATTTGTTGCGGATTTGTGGAGTCCACACAGCCCAAATTATTGCTTTAGGCATGGAGCCTCAGCCCTATGCTCGCTATCAACGTCTCTGCCTCAACTCTCAGATTCCCTCGCATGAACGGCTGCGCTCCAACTCTGATTCTTGCCCGGACAATATTTGGGGCTGGCCCAGCTATGCGTTGCGGGAAGCTTGGCACGACTTGAGCAAAGGCAGACTTCTTGCAGCACTGAAATATCTGTGGCAGGTATTTGCCGAGCCAACCTTTGCTGAAACCTATACCCCACGGGCTAGCAATGTCTTTGCATCTCTCGATCGCGAAGCTAAACGGATCGGTTGGGAACAAATGTTTCTCTACGGGCGGGTGCGGGGAATTCGCAAAACCAATGATGGACGGTACGCGATCGCCTATTCTCGCTCAACCTCGCAGCAACGCGATCATGCCTTCCTGGTGGCCCGCTATGTGCAACTCGCCACCGGATACCCTGCAATTCAGTTTTTGCCTGACTTGCAAGCCTATCGCGAGCAAACGAAAGACTTTAAATCGGTGGTGAATGCTTACGAAAATCATGACCATGTGTATGAACACTTGGAACGGCAGGGGGGCACTGTATTAATTCGAGGGCGGGGCATTGTAGCCTCGCGGATTGTGCAACGGCTCTACGAAGCGCGGCAAAAAAATCCTCACATTGCGGTTTTGCATTTGATGCGATCGCCCAAACCGCAAGGCAACAAGTTCGGCTTCGCCCAACGCCACGTCGAGAATCATTACGAGTTTCAACCATTTAATTGGCCGAAAGCTTGCTGGAGCGGGGAGTTGCGAACCATGCTAGAGCAAGCCGATCCGCAACAGCGTCAGAGTCTTTTAGCAGTTTGGGGCGGCACGACTACAGCCGATCGCGGAGATTGGCGACGCATGGTAGAAGAGGGGCTGAGTCAAGGTTGGTACCAAATTACTTTTGGGGAAGTCGAGCGGGTAGAACAGGATGCTCGCGATCGCCCTGTGACTTACATTCAAGAACAAAACTTGAAGGGGCAGATGCGCCTGGAAGCAGATTTTGTCATTGATGCCACAGGTTTAGAAGCAAAGATCAAAACAAACCCGCTTCTAGATGATTTGGTGACGCAGTACAGTTTGCCGCTCAACCCGTTAGGTCGCTTGAGTGTAGCTAATGATTTTGAGCTGGTAGAAATGCGGAATGGTCGAGGGCGCATGTATGCAGCGGGAGCTATGACGCTAGGTGGCCCCTACGCGGCGGTCGATAGTTTTTTGGGCTTACAATATGCGGCTCTTTGCGCAGTGGCAGACTTAGCAAAAATGCGCGCTCCTAGTTTACAACGCTTACACCCTGTGCGATCGCTGAGTCAGTGGTTCAAGTGGGTGATTGGGCAACCTCCCTCCTAGCAGCCACCTAGTTGAATAGCTCCGGAAGCGAATCTTTGAGGAGGGCGATCGTCCCTTCGGCAATGAACTGTACTGCGATCGCCAAAATGAAAAATCCTAAAACGCGGTTGAAAGCGCCCACGCCACTCTTACCTAAACGAGCCATGACGCGATCGCCTACGGAAAGGCAAAAGTAGATCATGCCACCTAGTAGCAGAATTCCGATCAGAGCGCCTAACTGGTCCAGCAAATGGCTTGATCTCGCTGACAAACCCATCACTACACCAATCGCACCCGGACCGCTCAACATGGGCACAGCCATTGGCGTGAAGGAAATATCTTCTTTTTCTGCAACTTCCTCTCGTTCTGGGGGAGTGAGCCTGGGTCGTACAGTCACCATTTCCCAAGCCGTGTGTGCGATTAGCAAGCCCCCCGCAATTCGTAAGACTCCTAAGGAAAGATCAAAAAATTCTAAAATCAGCCTGCCCGCTAGAAAAAAGATAATCAAGACGCAAATCACATTCAGTGAGGTTTTCCGAGCCTGCGCCTGACGATAAGCTTTGGAATCTAAAGCGGTTAAGCTATAGAACAAAGGTACCGCCCCAACGGGGTTGGCAATGGGGAGTAGAGCCAGAAAAGTAGCGGTGACTTCAGCTAGAAGTTGCTGCATGAAACTCGATATGCTCAGCCATAGCAGATTAGATTTAACAGTTCTGTAATATCCTTTACCTACTGGTTTTTCATCAATCTAGTGGCTGAGGTCCTCAAATTGAGGGTAAAAGCATGACACCTACCTTATTTGGACGCTGGCAAACTCGGTTATTTCTTTTCGCCACAGTCGGTGTCCTGGTGACTCTGCCGTTTGCGCTCGGCTACATTGGCCCCGGTGCGAGTGCCCAGTTTTTCTGGGTGCTGCTCTATGCAGCGCTGTTTGGGCTAGGGTGGGATGCCTTATACACCTACTTGCAAAAGTTGCGTTGGGACCGCGACTGGCCGGGAGCCTTGCAACTGTTAGCGGGGCTATGGGAAGCGGTGTTTATTGTGTTGTTACTAAAAACAGTGGGTTTATTTGGCATTGATCGCAACTTATCCATGTCCGGTTTTTTGTGGCACTACAGCTCAATTTGGCTCGCGATTTATCTAGCGGCTCACAGTTTGATGCGAATTCTGTTTCCGCGATCGCGCTTCCGGGGCGGGCAGTGGCTTTTCTGAACGCTGCTCTCAGCAGATCCGGGCAACATGCGCCAGAATAGGATTCTTTGTCAGTGACACGACTATGCGTACGCGCGATCGCCATCGTTCCGGGTCTCGTCCTCAACCCCTAAGGCCCTGTAGCTGGCCCATTGAACAACTGCCAGGTCTAAGCCAAGAAGACCAAACTCGCTTACAAGGCCACGGCATTCACACTACTCAACAGCTATTGCAGCAAGCTGCTACACCCGCTCAGAAACAGCACCTAGCGGCTCAACTGCAAATCCATATTCAGCATGTCAACAAATGGGTGGCTTTAGCTGACCTAGCGAAAATTCCCAATGTGGGCTGTCAATATTGCGGGCTGTTGCTGCATGCAGGCATTGCCTCTTGCACTCAACTCGCTCAAACGCCTTTGCATCGGCTGCATCCCCAAATTATGCGGCTGCAGGTTGCCATGATGCAGCGACCTGATTTGTGTCCTCCTGTGGAAGCAGTGGCGATTTGGATGCAACAGGCGCGATCGCTCACAGCTAGCTCTATTCTGACAACAGGATCTAAATAGCTAGCAGGGCATGAAGTTAATAACAGGCACAACTAAACTTTTGGGTGTGATTGGAGACCCGATCAAGCATTCGCTCTCACCCGTGATGCACAATGCGGCGATCGCTGCACTAGGTTTGGATTACGTTTACGTAGCTCTGCCTGTAGCGCCATCAGATCTAGCCACCGCGATCGCTGGATTTGCTGCCATTGACCTACGCGGGTTTAGTATCACAATTCCGCACAAACAAGCCATCATTCCCCTGTTGAATCAGGTGTCGGATGTGGCTCAAGCGATTGGGGCCGTGAACACGGTTTGGTGCACAGAGCAAGGCTGGAGCGGCACGAATACAGATGTGATTGGTTTTCTGGCTCCCCTCAAAACCTACGATCGCGATTGGAGCCAAACAACGGCGGTGATTTTAGGCAATGGTGGTGCGGCGCGGGCTGTGGTGGCGGGCTGTGCTCAGTTGGGTTGCGCGGCGGTGAAAGTGGTAGGGCGCGATCGCCAGAAGTTAGCGGCGTTTCAACAAAGCTGGGTTAATTCTCCGATTCCGGTTGAGCTTTCTATTCACACCTGGGAGGAGTTGCCGAGTCTCCTACCTGATGCGGGTTTATTGGTGAATAGTACGCCGATTGGTATGCATCCCCATGATCAAGCGTCGCCATTAGAAGACGCGATCGCAACTCAGATTGCTCAAGGTGCGATCGCTTATGACTTGATCTATACGCCGAGTCCCACGCGGTTTTTGCGGCAAGCTCAACAGCAAGGGGCGATCGCGATCGATGGGTTGGAGATGCTGGTACAGCAGGGAGCAGCGGCCCTGGAACTTTGGGTGGGGCAGTCGGCTCCGGTGGAGGTAATGCGGCAAGCGTTACGGGATTATTTGGGCTTGTAGGTTAACTAAAACCAAGCCATTGGGGGCGCTTGCCCCTAAACCCCCGCTGAAGGACGGTTGCGTCCCTCAGACCCCCTGCAAAAAGTTAACTTATGTATTAGGCCAGCGCCAGTTGTAGCGGTTCCAGCGGTAGATGCCTTGGATTTCGTATTCCATGCCGCTGTCGAAGCGGATCAGGCAACTGGTGTAGGCTTGGCCGTTGTCGTCTTTTTCAGCGATGCCAATGACGGTGCAAGGAAACCATTCCGGGGCGCAGGGGCCTGATTCTTGGACCCATTCCCAGAGGCTATTGCAAACTTCAATGCGATCGCCCACTTTGACCTTTAAGGTTTCGCGATTGTCTAGCTCGGCGTAGGCAGCCACATGCTTAGGTTGAACTCGATTGAGCCACTGAGGACCGTACAACTCTCGAATAAATTGCATTGAGGCGGAGTTGCGATTGTGTAGCCAATCGTTGAGCAGCTTAATTTTCCAGGGATGGTTTTGTTGCTCTTGCTCTCTGACAAATTCTAGGAGAAGCCTTCGTTGCTCAGCGGTCAATTCATCCAGCGGATTCGCTTCACTGTGATCACCGCCATTGTTGCTTTGGCGCTGTAAGCGCTCTAATTCCACTACCAGGCCCAGCAGAATTTGCTTTTGTTGCTCATTGAGCGGGTAGTTGACGGCATCACATCGGCTAAATGCTGCTTGTAGGACCGCTTCAATCTCAGCTTTGGTCATGGCAGATGGTAGCTAAAGTGGATGAACCAACCTCAAAACCAATGTCTACTCCTACATCACTCCGTGCTGATCAATCAGCTTTACTATCAAAGCGCCAAAATTTTGAGAGTCATCTTTGGAGTTTTTAATGAGCTTTTAGGAGTTGAACTTCGCACCAATCATTAATAAAAATATTAACTTTTTACAGCGAAGATTAAATTTCTATTATTACAGAAGGACTGAGCGAAGCAGGATCAGTGAACTGAAAAGGTTTAGAGCCAATTCACGCTAAGCTGAGTTTAGGCTGCTTTACAATCAGCTCACCTAGTCGTTATTGAGTCATTACAGTGAAGTTTATGCGCTTTCGGGCCTTTGCTGTCCTTGTGATTGCTTGCCTATTCTCGGTAGGCAGTTGGCTGGTGAGTCCTGCTGCGATCGCACTCACCCAAATTAAGTTGTTTGACATTTCTTATCATGAATGTCCGGCGGAGTTAGCCGAGGGAACTGTCACGAGTGGCGGTGCAGCCATGCCCGCCAACTGCTTTCTGGTGACTGGCAAAGCTCAAAACGATTCCGGCAAGCCTGTGATTAATGCAGATATCTTTGGCCGCATTTACGATGCCAATAATGATCTAGTCATGCAAAATCGTACCCGATTGGGCTCTATTGATGAGTTGCCACCGGGTGTCAGCGATTTTCAATTGAGGATTACTGTTCCAGCCAGCCAACCTACTCCTTTAAAGCTAAAGCAGTTCAAGGCGGCA
The DNA here is from genome assembly GCF_014696035.1 of Trichocoleus sp. FACHB-262. Taxonomy (NCBI): domain Bacteria; kingdom Bacillati; phylum Cyanobacteriota; class Cyanophyceae; order Leptolyngbyales; family Trichocoleusaceae; genus Trichocoleus; species Trichocoleus sp. FACHB-262. The sequence continues at coordinate 592,334 of NZ_JACJPK010000017.1, forward strand.
GGTTTTACTGGCAAGGTCCGTCGTTAGTTGAGCGATTGAGTCAACTTGCTTTAACGACAGGCAGCTCTAATTCCACGTTTAGATCCCGTAGGAACCCTGCTGCAAGCTGCTGAAAATTTGAGCCAAAAATTGCAGCAGGAAAATAGCCAAAATTGGGGAGAAATCCATGCCACCCAAGGGAGGGATAAAAGAGCGGAATAAGTTGAGGTAAGGATCAGTTAACTGGCTCACAATGGAGAACGGTGGATCAGACCAGCTAATGTTAGGAAACCAGCTTAAAAGAATCCGGAAAATCAACAGAACCACATAGATATTCAAGAAAGTAGCAAAGGTATCAGTCAGCAACGCTACTGAGGAATTCATAAATAATCTGGCTTCCTTCTAGAAGAGATACAAGCAATCTAGGCTTGAATTTACTTTAACGAATATCAGTGCCTTCGAGATTGGTCAAGCAGAAGTTACACCTTGGGAAGTATTACAGCTTGTTGCTTGAGTTGGCAGGACAACTATTTGAAACTTTTGGTTTGACACGCTTCGGTTAGCGATCGCGCTGGGCCTGCTCTTCCCAACCCACCACTTCGCGTTCTTCTGGTCTGCCGTTTACAGTGCTGAGTTGCTCGCGCACATCATCAATGGCTTCGTTAAGCTGGGCAATTTTGTCTTCTAAGCCACGACGGGACGCTTCAATGCTCTGCTCGGTGGGAGGCTTGAGATTGCGTTTTTTACCTTTACCGCTCAAAGCGTCATCACCGGGAAGCGACTCTTGCAAGCGATTGGAAGTCAGGAGGGTGCCTAGAATGCCACCCACAATGCCGCCAAAGAGGGCTCCTGCGATAAAGCCGCCTGTGAAACCGTCTCGATTGCTCATCTTGTACTGTCCTGCTTTAGTGTTCAGCTTAGCGTAACTACTACGAATTCATGGAGTAGGGAAGCCCTAAGTGCCAAAGGTGCGATCGCCCGCATCTCCTAGCCCTGGCACAATAAAGCCGTGGCTATTCGTCCCTTCATCAATGGCAGCTGCGTAGATCGTCAAGCTGGGATAGGCCGTGCTCAGCTTTTGTAAAGCTGGAGGAGCCGTTACTACAGAAATAATGCGGGTGAAAGCTGGATCAATCCCTCGACGGGTCAATTCTGCCATTGTTGACATAATGGTGCCACCCGTTGCCAACATCGGTTCACTAATTAAGACATGGGTTTCGGGTGGGAATACTTCTGGCAACTTGTTGAGATAGCAACTGGCTTCTAGGGTAGTTTCATCTCGCACAAAACCCAAATGATAAATTGAGGCCAAGGGCAACAGAGCTTGCGCTCCATCTAATAGTGCTAAACCTGCTCGCAGAATCGGCACTACCACAACCGGTACTTCTGGGTTTACAAACGTGGCAGCACAAGGACTGAGGGGAGTTTCCACCGTGGTTTCTACGGTAGGCAACCAGTCCCGGATGGCTTCGTAGGTTAGCCAGCGCCCTAACTCGGTCATGGCACTGCGAAAGAGGGCGGGGGGAGTCGAAATGTCACGGGCTACAGCGAGCCAGTGCTTAATTAAAGGATGGGGCGGAACATAAACTCGCAGTTGCAAAGCCATAGCCAGAAGTTAAAGAGGTAGAAATTGCCAGGTCTCAAGCGTTCACTATGATACTCCTTTCCCCTCTGCATAGATGCGAACCACTAAGGGCACTTCATCGGATTCTGATGCAATCGCCACCGAAAATTCATCATACTTGTTGCAATTCATTTTCATTAGTGATTGACAATCATTTTCAATAAGATTATATTAACTTCAAGTGTTCTCCTCTCTAAGGATCGGCAGGTGGGATCGGTTAGCGGCAGCAGACTGGTCCCCTCTTTTTTGGTTATATTTTCGTTGTCAATTTAGCGATCGCCCCGATTGATCACTGCTGATCACGGCCATGATTGCCGTTATGGTGATCGCCGTTATAGATATACAGACTCAGATACACTGAACAGAGGAGCGGGTGGACTGGCAAAGGTGAGTTGCGATCGCCAACTCGTTGTTTTAGTCCTGATTACCTGCTTCCTGCACTGTTCTGCAATCTCCTTGGGTCATGCCTGCTTTCAATACATCTCCCGTTGCTTCTGGTCAAAGTGCCTTTGCTGAGTCCACAGAATTTGATGCTATCGTCATTGGCTCTGGGATTGGCGGTTTAGTAACAGCGACTCAACTCGCGGCTAAAGGAGCCCAAGTATTAGTCTTAGAGCGTTACTTGATTCCTGGGGGGAGCGCTGGCTATTTCGAGCGGGCTGGGTATCGGTTTGATGTGGGAGCCTCGATGATTTTTGGCTTTGGTCAGCAAGGCACTACAAATTTGCTGACGCGAGCCTTGCAGGCGGTGGATATGAGTCTGGAAACGATTCCAGACCCAGTGCAAATTCACTACCACCTACCCGACGGGTTAGATCTAAAAGTTCACCGAGACTATGAGAAGTTCTTGCAAGAACTAATTGCCAAGTTTCCCCACGAGCGCGAGGGCATTCGGCAGTTTTACGATGAATGCTGGAAAGTCTTTAACTGTCTCAATGCGATGGATTTGCTGTCGTTGGAAGAACCTCGCTATTTGACGCGCGTGTTTTTTCAGCATCCCTTGGCTTGTTTGGGATTGGTCCAGTATTTGCCCCAAAATGTCGGAGATATTGCCCGCCGCTACATCAAAGATCCGGCACTGTTGAAATTTATCGACATGGAGTGCTACTGCTGGTCTGTAGTTCCAGCTGATAAAACTCCGATGATCAATGCGGGAATGGTGTTTAGCGATCGCCATTATGGCGGCATCAACTACCCTAAAGGCGGTGTCGGTCAAATTGCCCAAAAATTGGTCGAAGGCTTAGAGAAAGCGGGAAGTCAGATTCAGTACAAAGCCAGAGTCAAGCAGATCTTGATGGAGAATGGCCGAGCAGTCGGAGTAGAACTCGCTTCTGGCAAGGTTTATCGAGCTAAGCGAATCGTTTCTAATGCCACCCGCTGGGATACCTTCGAGCATCTGCTACCAACCGACAAAATGCCCATTGCTGAGAAGAAGTGGCAACAACGTTATCAAAAATCTCCTAGTTTTCTCAGCTTGCATTTAGGGGTGAAAGCCGAAGCCTTGCCGACTGACACGGAATGCCATCACATTCTATTGGAAGACTGGCAGCGGATGGAGCAATCTCAAAGTACGATTTTCGTCTCGATCCCTACTTTGCTCGACCCTGACTTAGCACCTCCAGATCATCACATCATCCATACCTTTACTCCCAGTTACCTGGAGGAATGGCAAGGATTATCTCCCAGTGACTACGAAGAAAAAAAAGAAGCAGCCGCAGCAGCTCTAGTACAACGATTAGAGAAGATTTTTCCTGGGTTAGAGCAAGCACTGGACTACCAAGAAGTGGGCACCCCTCGGACTCACCGCCGCTTCCTAGGGCGGCAAGACGGCACCTATGGCCCTATCCCTAAGCGCAAATTGTTGGGACTGTTGGGTATGCCCTTCAATCGTACTGCAGTGCCAGGGCTGTACTGTGTGGGCGACAGCACTTTTCCGGGGCAAGGACTTAATGCGGTCGCTTTCTCTGGCTTTGCCTGTGCCCATCGAATTGCCGTCGACTTAAAGCTTTAACGCCCTGAATAAAGCTTTGAAATAGGCTAAATGATTAGGATTCCGGGTTTGCTCTAGCTCTCACCGGACTTTTGATATAAAATCCTATCGTAAATTGCTGTCTCTACCAGTGCTGTCATGCAGCATTGGATAGAAGCGATCGCCGATTGAATTGGGCTTGCTACCCGCGATCGCTCCACCAGCCATTCGGAGAGGATTGAACACATGGCCTTTGAACTTCCCCCTTTACCTTACGACTACAACGCGCTAGAACCTTATATCTCAGCGCGCACCCTAGAGTTCCACCACGACAAGCACCACGCAGGTTACGTCGCTAACCTGAACAAGTTCACCCAAGACACTGAGTTGGCGGATAAATCGCTGGAAGAAGTGATCCAGGCCACCTTCAAAAACCCAGACAAAGTCGGTGTATTCAACAACGCGGCTCAAGTCTGGAACCACACCTTTTTTTGGCACAGCCTGAAGCCCAGCGGTGGTGGTTCTCCCAGCGGCGCTCTATCAGACAAAATCAATGCTGACTTTGGCAGCTTCGATAAGTTCGTTGAAGAGTTCAAGAACGCAGCCACAACTCAGTTTGGTAGCGGTTGGGCTTGGTTGGCGCTTGATAACGGCACCCTCAAGGTCACGAAGACCCCCAATGCTGAAAACCCGCTCGCTCACGGCCAAACTCCCCTCTTAACCTTGGATGTTTGGGAACATGCCTACTACCTCGACTACCAAAACCGTCGTCCTGACTTCATTCAAGCCTTCTTAGAGAACGTCGTGAACTGGGACTTCGTTTCTCAAAACTTGGCAGCAGCGGCTTAAACGACTGGCTCTCAATCGCAGCAGTTGACAGTTTTCTCAGTCATGAGCTGAGCCAAATCAACTGCAACCACACTCAAACAGTCACGTTTTATTTCGTGGCTGTTTTCTGTTTGGCCGTGTTTCAGCAGCATCAATCCTTACAATGAAATAGCTTAAGAAAATTAGTTATAAATTTAGCAATGAATAGCAACGAGATCGCTCAGTATATTGAGGCCACCAATGGTATGGCCAAGCCCTGGCTACTGTTGCAATTACGCTTGCAAAAACTGCAAGAGCGGCGAGACAGCATACCCGCCGATGAATATGCTAATGAGCTAGCTGACATCCACCAATCTCTAATGAATTTAGGAGAATGGTGGATAGGGATGGAAGACCAAGTGTTTTAAGCGAGCTGGCTTGTGACGCTGCTACTCCTGCTGTCCAGATAACGCTGCCGTGATTGCCTCAGAACCATGCCGAAAACTAAAAAGATCATTGCTGAGCCCAGCCTCACTGACTCCCAGTATTATTTCAGCCGCGAGATGAGTTGGCTGGAGTTTAATAACCGGGTCTTGCATGAAGCCTTTGACCCTCGCACCCCGCTAATAGAGCGCTGCAAGTTTATGGCTATTTTTAGCTCAAACTTGGATGAGTATTTTATGGTGCGGGTGGCAGCACTAAAACAGCAAGTAGAAGCGAAGGTCAGCCAGCTCACCTCAGAGGGGCGCAATCCTCAAGAGCAACTGGATGCCATCTGCGATCGCCTCCGTCCTATGGTGATCAAGCAGCATCGGCATTTTGAGCAAGCCTTACGGCCCCAACTCGCCAACCAAGGCATTTATCTGCTCGACTACATGGACTTAAACCAAGAGCAGCGGGTTTATTTGCAGCGCTACTTTGAAGAGCAAATTTTTCCAGTGCTCACACCTTTGGCTGTTGATCCGAGCCATCCCTTCCCCTACATTTCCAATCTCAGCCTCAACTTAGCGGTGGTGATTCAAGATCCAGAGACGGAGGAAGAATTTTTCGCCCGCGTCAAAGTTCCTAAAGTGCTACCCCGCTTCTTGCAGTTACCAGAAAACTTACAGCTACAGCCCAAGGGCCAAGGCGGAGCTTGGACAGGAGTGCCACTGGAGCAAGTAGTCGCTCATAACCTGGAGTCTTTGTTTCCAGGCATGAACATCCAAGAGTACTATCCCTTCCGGATTACCCGCAATGCCGACCTCGAATTGGAAGAAGATGAAGCCGATGATTTGATGCTCGCGATCGAGCAGGAATTACGGAAGCGGCGGTTTGGCGGTTCCGTGGTGCGTTTGGAGATTCAATCTTCCACTCCCCCAGCAGTACGAGAAATGTTGATTCAGGAGATGTCGCTCGAGGAAAGCGATGTCTACGAAGTGGAAGGCATGCTGGGACTGAGCGATCTGATGTCTTTTTTGGCCTTGCCACGGCCAGATCTTAAAGATGCTCCTTGGTCTCCCGTTGTCCCAGCTCGTTTGCGGCGCTTGAGTCAACCTACAAGCGATCGCAATGGCTCAGAAGGAGAAGATGGCGAAGATTTCTTCAGCTTGATTCGGAAGCAAGACTTGATGGTACATCACCCGTACCAATCGTTTTCGGGGACGGTGCAGCGCTTCATTACCCATGCCGCCCATGATCCAGACGTGCTGGCGATCAAAATGACGCTCTACCGCACCTCTGGAGACTCGCCCATTCTCAACGCCCTGATTGCTGCTGCTGAAAATGGCAAGCAAGTAGCTGTTTTAGTAGAACTCAAAGCTCGCTTTGACGAAGAAAACAATATCAACTGGGCCCGCAAGCTGGAAAAAGTCGGCGTGCACGTTGTTTATGGCCTAGTAGGACTGAAAACCCATACCAAAATTGCCTTGGTAGTGCGCCGGGAAGAGAACCGCATTCGTCGCTATGTCCACATTGGTACCGGAAATTACAACCCCAAAACAGCACGCATCTACACCGATATTGGTTTGTTGAGCTGTCGCGATGAGTTAGGAGCTGATTTAACCGATCTGTTCAATTATCTAACGGGCTATTCCCGCCAACAGTCCTATCGCAAGTTGTTAGTCGCTCCAGTTAACTTGCGCGATCGCATGTTGAGCTTGATCTACCGAGAAATTGAAAACTGCAAAAACGGGTTGCCTAGTCGCATTGTCGCCAAAATGAACGCTTTGGTAGACAAGCGAATTATGGTGGCTTTATACGAAGCTTCTCAAGCAGGGGTCCAAATTGACCTGATCATTCGTGGCATCTGTTGCCTCAGACCTGGCATCAAAGGTGTCAGCGACAACATCCGTGTTGTTAGTATCGTAGGCCGTTTCCTAGAGCACTCCCGTATCTTTTACTTCCACAACGGAGGGGAAGATGAAGTCTTTATTGGCAGTGCCGACTGGATGCCACGCAACCTAGACCGCCGTGTAGAAGCAGTCGTATCCATTGAAGACCCAGACCTGAAAAAAGACTTACAAGAAATCTTGGGAACCATGCTCTCCGACAACCGCCATGCCTGGGAACTACAACCAAATGGCCGCTACATTCAACGTCGCCCCGCCGCGGACTGTCCAGAACTCAGCTCGCAAAAAATTCTCATGGAGATGGCAGCCAGCTCAACAACTTAAGCAACTTAAGAAGCGGCTTAGGAACGCCACCTTGCCTGTATAACTCAATGCTTAAGCTGCTAAACATGAGATAACTATCAAGACCATCAAAAATAGTTTTTAAGGTATAAAATCCCACCTAAACCACCGTGATTTTGGCAGTCACCCGCTAGCCGGAAATTCCTTCTTGCGATTCGCCCCAACGGTAGAGGGATTTCAGTAGTGCCTACTACTAGACTAAAATTGTCTAAATCTGAAATGTCTCTTACTTGACTGAGTAGTCATGTTATCCTGTATGCGCTCTGCCCTCCGTGTCCTTGTTGTCGATGATCATGAGTTGACTCGACTCAGCCTCAAGCTGGCTTTACAGAACCAATCCAACATTGAACTGGTTGGTCTAGCGAGTAATGGTCAAGAAGCAGTTGAGCTGGTTAAGCATCAGCACCCTGATGTAATTATTATTGATTTACAAATGCCAGTTTTGGATGGTTTAAGCGCATCCACCCAGATTAAAAGCTTTGCTCCCAATATTCGCATCATCGCTTACTCATCAGTAGACGATCCTCAAACAGAGGTGATGATTCAAACAGCCAAAATTGACGCTTTCTGCAAGAAAGACGTTGCGACTCATGAACTTGTAGCTTTGGTGAAAGAACTAGGGCAAGCAGCTAAGAATGCGAGTGCCTAAGCATCCACAACCTTTACTGCCTGGAAGATAAATCGTTCCAGGCAAGGGGTTAAGGCGATGGAGGTTTAGAGATTTCCTGCTTCTGGGAAGGTTCGTTGAAATTCGTCAATCAAATCATCCATCTCTTCTAAGGCCTGATTCACATCAATTCTCAGAGTTCCTAAATCAGGCTGTTCTAGTAATCTTAGTAAAGTTTCCCGCTTGCTCTTAATCAGCGTAATCCGCTCTTTAATGGTTTCGGCGTTCATTTTTGTATCTTTATATTTACTTCTATTAAGTAAGATAAACCATCTTCGGCCCTAGTCACGGACTCAACTCTATTCTTATGACCTAGCCCAGGTTAAGAGCTGCAAGTCACTGGGATTCAGCCTGTGATTTACCTTGAATTGGTAACACTAATTAATATAGAAATGCCTCAGTCTCAGGATAGACGAGCGCAGAAATAGTGAAGGACTAGTGCAGAAAAGGTGGTCGCTTGCTATCACCTGTCTTAGTCCGCATTACTTCAGTGATAAAGCGCTTGAGTGCCTTCTCGCGATTTTTCATAAAAGCGGCCCAAAATCCTGGCTGGAACTCATCCATAGTTTTAGCCAGTGCCCAAACATCCACGGCCAAGATGTTGTAGAGCGTTTCGTCTTCTCGCTTGAGAGAATCAATCTGCTCTAATAATTTGCCTTTGGTTGCGGATGGCTGCTTTTCGTCTTTGATCATGGCTCGGACCTACTGAAGACCGTAAAGAGGGACTGAATCACATTCGCTGAGAGTGGCACTCATACTATCTAGATGAACCTAGATGAACCATAAAGATGAGTTAGATGGCCAAGCCTCCCCAGAATACCTCCCGCTGAAGTGGGCGATCGCGCCTCGGCACCTCCAGCATATCTCGCTATTCATGAACGCTCACTTTGCTAACCACAATCTTCTAGCTCTGATTTCTGGCCTCTAGCTCTGCTTTTTGGCAAGAAACTTTAGGCTTCAGAGAAAAATTGTCGGAGCTTAGGTCCACCAAACTTCCTGTAAAGGTAATGATATAAAGGTTAACTTTGCACACCGCTTAATTCATCTCATTAACAAATATGTTACGTCAAACTTCTCTAGGAACGCTGGGATTAGGAGTAGGTGGGGCTCTAACCTTAATCGGTTTTGTAGCTTACTTTTCTAGTAACGCCACCTTAAATCTTGTGGGATTCTTCTATGGCATTCCGCTACTTCTAGGAGGGTTGGCGCTGATAGCTTCAGAACTCAAGCCAGTTCCTTATACACAACCCACACCACCAGCGATCGCTGAGCTACGGGATCAGCAAGCCACCACAACCCAGAATCAGATTCGTAAAGATGTGACTCGCTATCGGTACGGCCAATCTGCTCATTTAGACTCTTCGCTGAGCCACCTAGGGTTAAGCCCTACCAATGAGGAGCGTCCTGAGCTGATTGGCATTCGGGAAACGCAAATTGATGCCGCTTATGCCTTGGTTTTGGAGTTCAATTCTCCGCTCATTTCCTTGGAAACTTGGCAGCAGAGGCAAGCAAAAATAGAAGGTTTTTTTGGTCCTGGCATTCGAGTCCAACTAACCCAACCAGTAGAGCGTCAGATTGAAGTGGCTCTGATTACTGCACCCCCAGCCCAGCCTCAAGCCACTGACTGAGCAATTGCAACCCCCACGTTCCTTACTTTTCCAGTCTGACTACATACCACTGCAAAAAATCCCCAGGCCCCATATCGAGTTCGCAAGAAGTGTCTAGCAGATATTGGGCCTGGTCTGGGATAGAGCTAAGCTTCTGCAAATCTTGAGGCAGGCTGTCTTGGCGTTGGGCTAAAATCGCCTCCAGCTTGCTGAGCAGTTCAGCAGCCGTGAGAAATTGTTCTGGCTGATTAGCTGCCAAAACCACAAAATGGTCCTGCCTGTACATTAATGGGTCGGGCATAAGCTTTATAAATTGGGAGTTTCAGCTTTTTGGGCGATCGCGCTCATACAGATATCCTAACAACGCCTCCCGAGAAGGATGGCGTTTAGCTTTCAAGTTCTAAGACTTGAAATAGAGACGTTTGCAACCTTTCATCTACAGCCCCCGTCTGCATCCCTATGATCCGCTCAGCTTGCCTCATTTTCAATCCCATTGCTGGCCAAAGCGATCCAGCCCAAGATTTAGCTAAAATTCGGGCTTTGCTGGAGCCAGAGATGGAGCTAGAGATTCTATCGACGACCAAGACAGTCGATGCGGATCAGCTCGCCTATAACGCGGTGCAGCGAGGCGTGGAAGCTTTAATCGCCTCTGGCGGGGATGGTACTTTATCCGCGACCGCAGCCGCTCTGGTAGGTACCGATATTCCTCTGGGGGTGATTTCACGAGGCACCGCTAACGCCTTTGCCAATGCACTCGGCATTCCTGACAGCATTGAAGCTGCTTGCGCCACCATCTTGGCCGGAGAAACTAAAAAGGTAGATGCGGCTTACTGTAATGGCAAACCCATGCTCCTGCTAGCTGGGATTGGCTTTGAAGCTGAAACGGTTGAACAAGCAGACCGCACTTCTAAAAATCGCTTGGGTATGCTGGCTTACATCCTAGCCGGAGTCAAGCAACTGGGGCAGCTACCTGCCTTTGACGCAGAAATTGAAACAGATGACCAAATCATTCAAGTTTCCGCTTCAGCGATTACCGTGGCCAATGCAGCCCCACCCACTTCAATTCTGGCGCAGGGACCCGCTGGGGTGATTTTCGATGATGGTTTGCTTGACCTAACGGTAGTGGCTCCCCGCAATGTGGCAGGGGCGATCGCAGCTTCCTATCATCTGCTGCAATCTGCCCTGACTGGCAACGCCACCGAGCGGGATGACATTGGCTATTTGAGAGCAAAACGTCTGAAAGTTTCAACTCAGCCTCCCCAGAAGGTAGTTTTGGATGGGGAACTAATTGGTACAACTCCCATCGAACTAGAGTGTGTCCCGCAAGGATTAACTATTTTTGCACCGTCCGCGCCTGAAACCGTTATCGAAGAAAAGTTAGATGGGCTGCCTAACTTAGTCGTGGTCTCTAAGGCGCAATTAGAGTCAGAGGACGACGAAAAATCTTCTGAGGTTCGGTAATCTCACCAGACTTTCATTTATTTTCTCAATCTAATTAATCTATTTTCAATAAATATCCGGAGGCCAATTTCTTGGTTTGGATATTATGTATTCTTCATCAGAAAACCTAGTGCTCGGAGTAGCTTCTTGCTAGTGGCATCTATTAATTTGACTTGATGCTATCTGTGCCAGTTGAGAAAGCGACTGTGTCAACCAACTCAAACTAATCCGACACGCTAGATTAGACATATCGGATCACATCCAGCAAACCTTTATCTAGAAAACATAGATAATGGTTTTTTTGCTTTGAAGGTGAAAATTCTGAGCTGGCCAGTCTTTTTAGAGAGTCAAAAATCCCAGATCTGCTACCTCTAGAAATCTGAAATTAAGTCAATTTATCCTGGAACTTTCCAAGCAGGTTCTTCGACTATAAATTCAGGAACGCAAACATTAACTTCACCCTTTGAGGGAACCAAAATGACACTCTCTCTGAAATCTATTGCTGCTTTTTCTGCTTTGTCTGTTATTGCGATCGCACCTCTACTTTCTGCTGGTTCTGCTTCTGCTCAACCTAGAAAAGGATTCAGTGATAGCTATGTTGGTGCAGGTGTAGCGGCAGGTGTCACCAACGGTGGCCAAAACAACGATGCTGCAACCTTTGGCGGCACGATTGATGGTCGCTTCGGCCTCCGCAAAGCTCCCGTTTCTCTGCGCGGTTCTGTTATTTACAGCGATGACACTAGCGCTATCATTCCGATGATCACCTATGACAAAGGGATCACTAAAAATACCCAAGTTTATGGCGGTGTTGGCTATTCCTTTGTGGAAGCAAACGGCCAGCCAACCCCAGTAGGTAACGATGATGCAGTTATATTGACTGCTGGTGTTGAATCCAAAGTCACCAAAGATGTAGTGGTTTACGGTAACACCAAGTGGGGCATTAACGCTTACCAAAATGGCCCTGCCGATTCTCTAAGCTTCCAAGCTGGTGCAGGTCTACGCTTCTAAACTCACTGAAGCTACTTAGGCTTAATATTGTCTCGAAGACCGCTATGACAACAGGCTAAGTTGTAGGCATTCATCTGCTAGTTTTTAACCGTTAGTTCTGATGCAGCCTTTCAGCAACTCTACATCAGCTCAGCAAGACTGAATAGTAATTCAACTCAGCTTTAGTCAGCTCCTAACATCAAAGTTAGGAGCTTTTTTAATTACTAAAAGTTAGCTCAATAAATAATATTTTTGAGTTTGATGGCTTGATTTTCAACAACAAACCTAGCCATCACCTTGAACTTAAGGATTTTGCTTACAGTAGTTGTATAACAGCGAAATATTTGTTTTGAGCAAGTTACTCCAAAAGACAAGGAGTGCTTGTCAATGTAATGCTGAGTTCGCTGGTTGTGGCTCTGCTCTCTCGCTTTGCTTCACACGAGTTTACAGAGAAATTCTGAAGCGATATCATCAACTTACTGGGTTACAACTTGAATGGGTAAAGTTGGCTAGCGTTAGACTTGAATCTGCTTGGTTTAGAACTTCCTTTTCCCGTAAGTTAGGGTGGACTTTCATGCAAAATTCCTGACAAGCAGGTTGACCCAGCAAATGCAATGATAAAATAGATACATTGACCGTAATTCCGGGCGGATTACCGGAAATCAAAAAGCTTAGAACTACTGAGGCTCTGAACTAACTAAAGGCTTTATGGTTCAGACCTGACTTTAACTGCAACGTTTGGTTGTATTCCACACCTCTGACTATTTTCAATTCGTACCGCAACTCCGATGGTTAAAACTCCGACTCCGACTCCCGTGGCTCGCAAACCTTCTAAGGTAGAAGGTCTTAAGGAACGTAGCCAATTTTTACGTGAACCTGTTGCCAGTGAATTGCTACTCGATACTAATTGTTTTACAGAAGATGCGATTCAAATCCTGAAGTTTCACGGTTCCTATCAGCAGGACAATCGGGACAACCGGGTTAAAGGGCAGGAGAAAGACTACCAGTTTATGCTGCGGACTCGGAGTCCAGGTGGCTTTATTCCCCCCCAGCTCTACCTGACTTTGGACCAATTGTCAGACGACTATGGCAATGGCACCTTGCGCGCTACGACCCGCCAGGGATTTCAACTCCACGGCATCCTAAAGAAAAATCTGCGAGCCGCGATCGCCTCGATTGTCAAGAGTATGGGTTCCACACTAGGAGCTTGTGGCGACCTGAATCGCAACGTCATGGCACCACCCGCGCCCTACAAAAATCGGCCTGAGTATATCTACGCTCATGAGTACGCCAACAGCATTGCCGACTTACTCACCCCCCAAACAGGCGCTTATTACGAAATTTGGTTGGATGGCGAAAAGTTTGTCAGTGCTGAGGAGCGTCCAGAGGTTAAGGCAGCTCGGCAACAAAACGGTAATGGCACCATTTTTCATGACAGTGAGGAGCCGATCTACGGCACCTACTACATGCCTCGCAAATTCAAAATTGCGGTCACGATTCCCGGAGATAACTCCATCGACCTGTACTCGCAAGACTTGAGCTTGGTGGTGATTACCAATGAGCAAGGCGAGTTAGAAGGGTTCAATATTCTGGCAGGTGGCGGTTTGGGCCGTACCCACGGCAAAGAAGACACTTTTCCTCGCATTGCCGATCCGCTAGGTTATGTCGATAAAGCCGACATTTACGAGGCAGTCAAAGCGATTGTGGCGACGCAGCGAGACAATGGCAACCGCAGCGATCGCCGTCACTCCCGCCTAAAATACCTGATGGAAGAGTGGGGGGTTGACAAGTTCCGCAGCGAAGTGGAGCAGTACTTTGGCAAGCCATTGCAACCCTTCAAGCCGTTACCCGAATTTAAGTATCTAGATTTTCTCGGCTGGCAAGAACAGGGAGATGGCAAGCTATTTCTCGGCATCTCTGTGGAGAATGGCCGCATCAAAGATGAAGGGACCTTCCAACTGAGAACTGCGTTGCGAGAAGTGGTGAAGCAGTATAATCTGCCCATCTTGCTGACGGGTAGCCAAGATGTGCTCCTGTATGACATTGCTCCTAGCGATCGCGCCGCCATTCAAGCAATATTCGATCGCTGTGGCGTACAAGTTGATCCCGATCAGATCGACTCTCTGGTTCGCTATTCGATGGCTTGCCCTGCTTTGCCGACTTGTGGTTTGGCTGTCACTGAATCTGAGCGAATTATGCCAGAAATTCTGGAGCGGATTCGCACCCTGCTAGACAAAGTGGGTCTGGAGCAAGAGCACTTTATTATTCGGATGACAGGTTGCCCTAACGGCTGCGCCCGTCCTTACCTGGCAGAACTCGGTTTTGTGGGCAGTGCTCCGGAGCATTACCAAGTTTGGCTGGGGGCTTCTCCGAACCAAACCCGCTTATCTCAGCCTTATGTGGAAAAGCTCCACATCAATGACTTAGAAATTGGGCTAGAACCAATTTTTGTCTACTTCAAGCAATCTCGCACACCCGAAGAGAGCTTTGGCGATTTCTGCAATCGCGTTGGGTTAGAGGCAATTCGGCAGTTTGCTGTAGCTTACCAATCTGAACCGCCTGAGCTTGTGAGTAGCTACGCCGCTACCATCAGCACTGCTAACGATGAAGCGATCGCTACTGTGAGCGAGACTGATGGGCTTGGCAAAATCCGCCGCCGCATTACGGTTCGAGAAGACCTTTATGCCAGTCTGCAAGCGATGGCCACTCAGCAAGGTAAAAAGGTGTCTCAACTGGCTACCGAAGCGATCGCAGCTTATGTGCAAGCCAACCAAAAGCCGTAGTTCTTAAGATCTACATTAAGATCTACGAAATCCGAACCTTGGGGGCACTCGCCCCCAACCCCCCGCTGAGGGACGGTTGCGTCCCCCAAATCCCCTGCAAACGAACGTAATTGTAAGTGTTTCGAGATTTTTCTTTTCTCGCTTCTTGACTCCTAACTTCTTTCCGCCTTCATCTCATACCAAACGAGAGATGCCACACTAGGCTCATCCAGTTTGTAATAGAGGATACGAGAACCTATCTCTCCTATGGGGTGGAATTATGACTTGGCTAGAACGGCACTTTGGGCAGGAGTGCAGTAAAAAATTCCAGTCGGAGACTCAGAAGCACCCAGACGAAGCGGGGATGACTCCTGGGCTTACAGGTGAGTATGACTTAGAACTCCGAGAGAAAGCGGGTATGCATCAACCTCCGCCTGCTCCAGAGCATATGGGTCTTGAAGGTGAATATGACCCAGCGGGTTTGGCGAAGCGAGTTGCGATCGCCTTCGATCGTGATCCCCAGATTAGTGAAATTGACAGCTTAGAAATTGACCAGAACGGGGGCACGATTATCCTCAAAGGCTCTGTGCCTAACTCAGAGATTCTGGAACACATCACAGGTATGGCAGCCAAAGTGGACGGCACCCAGGCAGTAGACACCTCACAAGTCAGCGTAGCTTAAGCCCATCCTGAGCCTTAGCTTTCTGGATTGGTCACTAAATTCAAGGGTGGTAGCTGCATCGTAAAAACTGTCCACCCGTGGCTGCTCTCGACTTGAATGTTACCTTGTAGCTGCTCTACGAGCCGCTTGACTAAGGCTAGGCCTAAACCAGTACCTCCTTGCTTCCACGGGTCAGCATGGGGAACCCGATAAAACTTATCAAAAATTCGCAGGAGTTCTGTTGGGGGAATTTCGGCTTGATTTTGAATAATTAGGCAAGTGAGAGGAACTGACTCAAAAGGTGGTGAAGTACTAGTCACCTGCTCTGCCTTCAGAATAATTTGGCCACCCGCCGGGGTGTACTTGCAAGCATTATTCAATAATTCGACTAACATGCGCTCTAAGCTGGCGCGATCGGTAATTAAGGGCGGAAAGTTTTCTGGCAGGTCAATCTTGATCACCTGTTGATGTTCTTGCAGGCGGGAACGGAAAGGCTCAATTAAGCTAGAGAACCAATCCTGTAAATTGAGCGCCTCTACGAGAAACGTGGGATAAGATGCTGCTTCTAAACGCTGTAAATCCAGTAGGTCGTTGATTAGGTCAATTTCACGAGCACATTCTGCTTTTAAGATTTCCAAATACCGCTGTTGGCGTTCAGCGTTGGTAGCGATCGTCAACATTTGCAGCGCCATTTTCATGTTTGACATCGGTGTCCGTAGCTCATGGGACACCGTGCTCAAAAAGTCATCTTTGAGTTGATTCAGTTTTTGTAATTCTGCTACGAGCCGAGCTTGTTCAGCCTGCTGGCGGATTGCTGCCTTGGCTTTGAGTTGCTCTGTGCGATCGCGGAACACTAAAATAGCGCCCATTACTAAGTGTTGGTCGTTCTGTAGCGGCGTAATACTGTACTCAATGGGAATATCTTGGCCGTCACTGCATCTGAGGCTGGTTTCTACAGCAGTTTTCATGCCCAGGCTGGCGTCAAAGAAGCTGCTGATGGGCTGCTGGAGGATGCTCTGAGTGGCTTCATCCTCGGTTTGAAAAACAGCGATCGCGGGCTTCCCAAGAGCTTGGGCTTGCTGCCAGCCAGTCAAACTTTCAGCCACGGGGTTCATGAACGTAATCAACCCTGTCGTGTCAATCGTAATCACAGCATCAGCGATGCTTCTCAAAACAGTTGACAGCCACTGCTCTCGCTCTTGCAACTGCCTCTCTAACCGATGCCTGGCTAAAGTAATTTCGATCGTTGTATTTAGTTCTCGTTCTTTAAAGGGTTTCAATATGTAGCCGTACGGCTGAGTTTGTTTAGCACGAGCTAAGGTGTCGTCATCAGCGTAGGCCGTCAAGTAAATAATTGGTAGTTGAAAGCGGTGGTGAATTTGTCTAGCTGCTTCGATTCCATCGATCGCACCTTTGAGGCGAATATCCATTAAGACCAAATCCAAGTGACTCTCAGACGCTCTCAAAATAGCTTCTTCACCAGAAGCAGCAACCACAGGCACTGCATAGCCAAATTTCTTCAATCTGTTTTGCAGATCTTTGGCGACAATGCTTTCATCCTCAACCACCATTATGTTTATACTTGTCATTTTCCTAGGTGAGTTTTAGTTAGAAAACACAATCTCAAATTTGACGCCATTACTCTGATTAATTTCAATAACCCCCTCAAGCTGCTGAGTTAGTGCGTTCACTAACTGCAAACCTAAAGAATCGGTGTTTTGATAATCTAAATCTTTTGGAAGACCAACTCCAGTATCACTGACCACAAGCATCAGGTGATGAGCATCTCTAAGACCAAAAGAAATACAAATTTCTCCAGTGTGCCCCTTGGGAAATGCGTGCTTGAGTGCATTTAATACCAATTCGTTAATAATTAGGCCGCAGGGGATCGCAGTATCCAGACCCAACCAAATTTCATCTATATTAATTCTTAAGGCGATCGCCTCAGAATTAATTTCATAGGTGTAAAACAAATTAGTCACAAGATCATAAATATACTCAGAAGCATTAATTCGAGCCATATCTTTTGACTGATATAACTTCTCGTGAATTAGTGCCATTGACTCAATTCGGTTTTGGCTTTCCCTAAAAATAGCCAGCGCCGCACTATCGTTCAGATACTGAGCTTGCAAATTCAACAAACTGGAAATAATTTGCAAGTTATTTTTAACCCGATGATGAATTTCCTTCAGTAAAACTTCTTTTTCTCGGAGCGACGTTCTCATATCTTCTTCGATTTGCTTACGGTTAGTAATATCAAAACGAATCGAAAGATACTGAAACGGCTGACTCTGTTCATTAAGGAAAGGCACGATGGTCGTATCAACCCAGTAGTAACTACCATCCTTAGCACGGTTCTTAATTTCCCCTTTCCAAACTTTGCCCTTGGAGATCGTGGCCCAAAAGTTTTGAAAGAAACCTAAGTCATGATAACTAGAGTTAATCAGGCGATGGTTTTTCCCAATCAGTTCCTCTCTGCTGTATTGGGATAGTTCACAGAACGTGTCATTAACATAATTAATCGTACCTTTTTGGTCAGTGGCAGCCACGATCGCTGCTTGGTCTAAAGCAAACTTAATATCTGATAATTCTTTCAAAGACTTTTGTAGTTTTGCCTCAGCCTGCCGCCGCTCAGAAATATCTTCAATCACAGAAATGAAATATTTGGGCTGAGTCGCTTCCCGCATCAGTGAAACAGTTAAATTAACCCAATTTGTAGAGCCATCTTTGCAGATGTACCGCTTCTCCATCGAGAAAGTCGAAATTGTCCCAGCTAAAATTTGGTGAACATGTCCCAAATCGGCGGCTAAGTCATCAGGGTGAGTAATGTCTTGAAAGGTTAGATTGAGTAGCTCTGAGCGGCTATAACCAACAATGTCACAGAGCTTTTGATTAACCCGCAACCATTGCCCATCCAAACCAACATGGCCGATCCCGACCGCAGCTTGTTCAAAAGTTGCCCGAAACCGTTGCTCACTCTCTCTCAGCGTGGCTTCCATGTGTTGCCGCTCAGCAATTTCTAACCTCAGTTCCTTGTTGACCTGAGCGAGCGCTGCAGTGCGTTCTGTCACCCGAATCTCTAGTTGGCTATGAGCGCCTTGGAGTGCTAATTCCGCTTGTTGACGTTCTAGAATCTGTTTCTCTAATTCCCGATTAGTTTTTTCTAACTGGGCAGAACTCGGTAAAGCTAGGAGTTTTGGCATTAGTGGGCCTAGTTCCAGAGCGGTGAAGAGAGACACTATGGCGGTGAAAGCCTTGATTGTGCCAGACACCCAATAAATTGGATGCCAGAGGGTCCAAACCTCTAAGATATGGGTGGTTCCACAAGCAATAATGAAAGCGCCAAAGAGCAGAAAAATCCACGGAAAAGGAATGTCGCGGCGCTTGTGGATAAAGTAAAGCAACAAAACAGGAATTGAGTAATAAGCTAGGGCGATCGCTAAATCTGAGACCACATGCAGCCAAAGTAAGTGGGGTTGCCATAGATAGCAGTGCCCATGTGGAATAAACTGATCCGAAGATAAAAAGTTGCTAAAAACTTCCCATATAAAATCTATTATTTTATTTTCATGAGTTCAGCTTTTGAATCATCAGTTAGTTTGCTTCATGATGAGCATTGCCAGGATTGACTTTATCTAAAAGCAAAGAGATCTTTAGTAGTTTTCCTGAACCAAGAAATCTAAATTATAAAGTTTGAATTCTAGGGATTAGAGAGAGGTGGTTCTATCTCAAACTTTGTTCTATCAACCGTCCCAGTACAGCCGTAATCGTACGGAAGTCATTGAGTAATCAACCATTTCATTCTTTTTTATGTTTTGGATTCACTTCCCTGCTCTGGCAAAAAGCTTATGTAGATTCACGCGAATGTAAAGCGGGCTTAAGCACTGGTCAAAACCTACCTCAGTTCCAGAAACCTTTTGAACCTTAAAATAGGCCGAAAAATAGATAAATCAGAACACTAAGTGGCAGGATAGAAAAGTTGGCTTAGGAGTATCGCTTGGCTGAGTTGCAACGATTGGCGATCGCGCCCACTCAACTGCATCAAGAACAAATTTGCTTAACCGCAGAGCAACAGCATTACTTGAGTCGAGTCTTGCGGCTCCGCTCTGGCGATCGCTTTATTGCCATGAACGGACAAGGTCAGTGGTGGCTAGCAGAGCTATTGGCGAGCCCAGATCAATCACTAGAAGCACAGATTATTCAAACTTTGACGGTTGATACTGAGTTGCCTATTGCAATCATGCTAGTTGTGGCTTTACCGAAAGGCAGTGGATTTGATGAGGTGGTACGACAAGCCACCGAACTAGGCATTAGCTGCATCGCGCCTGTGATTAGCGATCGCACCTTGCTGCATCCCAGTCCCCAAAAACTAGAACGTTGGCGGCGCATTGCTCAAGAAGCAGCGGAGCAGTCCGAGCGACAAGTGGTGCCTACGATTCTGGAACCCGTCCCACTAGCGCCTCAACTTCAGCAATTGCTAGCGACAACTCCGGGCACACCTAAGGCTGTTGGGTACTTGTGCATCACTCGCTACGATGCCCCCCATCTGTTGAACTGCTTACAGAGAGATTTAGGGTTTGGGAATCAGCAACCGTCGCTGTCTGCGCTATCCTCAATGGTAATTGTGACTGGGCCAGAGGGTGGCTGGACAGAGGCGGAAGTTGAGCAAGCGATCGCGCTAGGATATCAACCTGTGTCCTTGGGGCAGCGCATTCTCAAAGCTGTCACCGCTCCCTTAGTAGCCCTCTCTCTAGTCGCTGCAGTGGCTGAGGCCACTCCGAGTCCCATCTCCACCACATTGACAGGGTGAGCTGAAGAAATATATGACTGAGCTGGAACAAGTAGCGGCTGCCTTTGACAGCAAGGACTATCGCACTGCCGCCCAATTGCTGAAAACCTTGCTACAGCGCATGCCTGAGAATCCTTGGGTGCAGTTGTATCTAGGGCGCATGCATGAAGTATCAGGGAAGCTAGAAGCGGCTGAGACAGTTTATCGGCAGCTCCTCCGCAACTCACTGCATCCCAAAGTGGCGACGCAAGCTCGACAAGGGATACAACGAGTGGAAGCGATTGTAAAAGCGCAACGACAACAAGCGATCGCTGAAGCAACGGCTGACCCTGCCAACACAGAACTCGGATTTTTGATGCTGGCCCCAGTGACGGGGGAAGCCAGAAACGTCGCCGCCCAGAATTTTGCTCGCATCATGAAGCTGGATGCCTATACCGCCCGGATGCAACTACCCAGTCGCAGTTGGCAACTGTACCGCACTGGGCCAGTTGGGGAACTGCAAGTCTATGGCCAAGAGCTACGTAACGCTCAGATTCCTGTGCATTGGGCGGGTTTAGCTGAAATTGAAAAGTTGCGCGTCTTTCGCGTCCTACATTTTCAATCAGTTGCTCCCCAAATTACTGTCGTTTGCCACAACGAATTTGATCAAGTCGGGTCACTCACCTTTGAGTGGTCAGAGGTGACGCGGCGGGTTGAAGGACTCCTGCCTATTTTTGGCGATGTGATCGATCAAGGAGCTTGGGGCAAGCTGCAATGGAAAGAGCAAACCCAAGACTACGCGCATGTTTGGGACTTGCATATTCCGGGCCGTCAGTCCATCCTACGGTTCTGCGACAGTAACTATCTGTTTCAAGAAGATGCTGCGATCGCTGACCAGGTAACGTCCCAGACCACCACTCGAATTAACTGGAACCACCTGATCGCGTTTCTGAATCAAAAATTGCCCAATCTAGAGACTTGGTCAGATTTCACAGGCTTTGCTGAAACTACAGCAGACCATATTCCCCCCTTAAGCCGCATCAAACCGCAAATTGACATAGAAAGAAAAGCAGAGACCCATTGGGACCCTGCTTTTCAGCTCTATAGCGCTTTGGTATTTTTGCAGTCAAGTTGAAAAAGACTTAAAAGAGGCAAATTAGGAGAGGAGAGCCTCAAAACCTAGCAACTAGGTAGGAACTTTAACTTGGCGAGCCATATCCAAGAAGGAACTCATGTTAGGGCCAGGACGACGGCGATCGCCAAAGCTAGAAAATGCGATCGCAGGTTCAGACTGCTTTTGACCGTTCTGGTTGTTAGTAGCGACAGGAGCGGGCTGAGCAGGAGCGGGTGGCGTTGCTTCAGTTTTCGCAGCCTCAGCCTTGGCAGCCTTTCTGGCTTCAGCCTTCCCAGGTTGAGCAGCGGGCTCTGGCGCTTTGGGAGCTTCAACCTTGGCAGGTTGGGTTTTCACGGGTTCAGCTTTCGCAGCTTCAATCTTGGCAGGTTGCCCATTCGCTGAGGAGTCATCAAATTCCATGAAATAGCCTGACTTCCGCTTAGGCTGTGGCACAGCACTGGGCGCATCTGCGGATGACTTCTTGTTCAAGAAGCTAGTTACAAAGGCCAAAATTCCATTAATTAGTTTCTTAATAAAACCGAACATGATACCCGCTCCTACCGTTGGTCCTGATGAGTTGAATGAAAACCTGAAAGATTGAAGCTAGCTGAGACTTAGAGCTGCTTAATCTGATTGATTTAATTATGAAAATTATGAAATTTTCTGATTCAAAAGCACAAGATTACTCAACATTAATTTACAAAAGTTTATTGACAGCATAAGGAGTACAAATACTTATCTCCCAAGAGCTAGATTAAGCCAAACTGCTTTTCAGACTTTTAGGTTGCTGCTCAGAATCAACTATTTGCCCTTAGCTTTTACCCTTAGCTTTTGTCTTTAGCCAGTCCGTTAGCTGTCCTAACTCAAGCTCAAAATTGCGATCGCTACTGTCTAAGCTAGAAGTGTAAGCAGAACACATTAAGGAGTTGCATGGGTTTTCGCCATCCAGTGTTGCTAATTCACGGCATTAACGACACCGAAGCTGTTTTTCACTCCATGTCTCGTCACTTAACTCAATTAGGTTACTCAGTCCACAGTCTTAGCTTAACGCCTAACAACGGTCATTTAGGCTTGGAACATCTAGCAGCTCAAGTTTCTAATTATGTAGCTAGAACTTTTGCACCGGAGCAACACTTTGACTTAGTTGGCTTCAGTATGGGTGGCATCGTTAGCCGTTATTACGTGCAGCGCTTAGGTGGCATCGCTCAAGTCAAGCGCTTCGTCACCATTGCTTCACCCCATCAAGGTACCTGGCTCGCCTATGGCTCCGAGCGACCTGGTTGTGTCCAAATGCGGCCTGGAAGTGCTTTTTTACAAGACTTGAATCAAGATGCTGAGATCTTGAAACAGCTCAACTTCACCTCCATTTGGACCCCTCTAGACTTGATGATTGTGCCTGCGAATAGTTCACTGATGCCTGTGGGTCAAAGTGTGCCAGTTTGGGTGCCGAGCCATGCTTGGATGGTGTCTCATCCCCAAAGTTTGCAGGCAGTTGCTTCCTGTCTCCAAACGCCACTCCAGGGTTCTGGCTCTAGCGATCGCCCACTTGAGCAAAGTCGCGATCGCCAAAAATTGCCGCTGGATGGCAGTAGAACTTAAATTCCAGCAGATTGTGAAAGGGATCTTCAAGAAAGAAGGTACGGTGCTCTAGAGGTAAACCTGTGAAGCGGCGTTTTGGTTCTTGATAAAAGCGCAGTTGCCGTTGTTGCGATCGCTCTAGCAGTTCTTCCCAATCGGATTCTGAGGTAAACACCAGCCCAAAATGCCTGGGATAAATGCCCCGTTGCGGTGTGAGTGGTTCAGAAGTCGTGTGAGCTACCAGTTGATGCCCGTATAAGTTGAGGATCACAGAGGTAGCATTTTCGCGCCCCACCGTACATCCCAATCCTTCCGCATAAAAGGCTTTGGTTTGAGCAATGTTAGTTACTGGAAAAGCCAAGTGAAACAAGACAGGATTCATAAACTTTAATTTCAGCAAACTACCCTTCTTAAAGATAGTTTGCGATCCAGATATTCTTTAGAATTTAGAGTTTGAATCAGGCCTGGAACGGTGCCAGAAAATATTAATTCGTTAAGTGAGACACAAAAAAATTAATTAGGAATACATATTCAAACCATTGTTTCAGATACTACATCAAACTCCACAGAAGTATTAAGAACTGCGTGCAATCTCTCCCAAGCCATCCTAGATTATGGTCTGATTTTTTACAGGTAGACTGCTCAATTCTGCTTAACCTAACCACATGATTGCAGACAGTGCTACCGCTAAAAAACAGTCACTCAAAGTTGGCCTATGACTAGAATTTACTTTGCTACTAACCGCCGTCCTAATCGAGCCGTAGACCCTGATGACTTTGGTAGTAACTTTAGCGACGATGGTTTAGCAAATTTACGCTTTGGTCGAGCCGAGGTGTCAGGCAGCAACTTTGATCAAATTCAGATTCGAGTCGCTTCTGAGGACTTATTGGCAGACCCACCTGTGTTGGGTAGCCAAGCCATCTTTGAGCAGGTGCGTCAACAGATGGCTCAGACAGGTGAAGATACCATTATCTTTATTCATGGCTTCAATACTTCCTTTCGCGGAGCTTTAAGTCAGGCAGCTCGGCTACACCAAGTTTTGACAGCTAACGACCCCATTGAGCCGACACGTCCCCTGCGGCTGAATATGTGTGTCTTTTCCTGGCCGTCGGATGGTTCCTTGCTGTTGACCAATCCGCGATCGCGCCATGCTGTCGCTTACAAAAACGATCGCCTAGATGCTGCGGCCTCTGGGGTCGCCTTTGCACGCGCCTTCTTAAAAATGGCTGATTTTATTAATGATATTAATCAGAACTCTCAGCCCCGCTGCAACCAACGATTGCACCTGATCGCTCATAGCATGGGGGCTTATGTGTTACGAGCTGCCTTGCAAGAAGTCAAAAAGCAAGTCGTTCAGTTACCTAGAATCTTTGATCAAGTGTTGCTAACGGCAGCCGATGAAGATGATGATGCCTTCGATTTTGACTACAAGCTATTTTCCTTGCCTCGCATTACTCGCCGCACTAGCGTCTACTTCAACCGCAACGACTTAGCTTTGTGGGCTAGCGACACCCTAAAAGGGAACTCTCCCCGCTTGGGCACCGATGGCCCTATGCAACCACAACAACTGCCTCGCAACGTCTACCCGATCGACTGCACCGATATCATCTCCCGCATTACCGATCCCACCGAGCATGGCTATTTTACGACTGTGCCGCGAGTCGTGACTGACATGCGACAGGTGATTCGTAATCAAATCCCAGATGAAATCCGGGGGCGACGCTATATCCCTGAAACCAATCGCTATCGGTTGCTCATGGGACTCGACCCCCAAAATCGCTAAGACCAATCTCCCCCAATCCACTCTCCCAAGCCAAAAAAACTATAAATCTGTCTCCCCTTCCCTAGTAGGGAAGGGGTTGGGGGTTAGGTCTCAAGTTGCCTGACTAGGAAGAAACTTTAGTGAAACTCCATTCATACAGTAGCGCTGCCCTGTAGGCCGAGGACCGTCGTCAAACACGTGACCGAGATGCCCCCCGCAACGGCGGCAATGTACCTCCACTCGTGTCATGAACCAAGACTTATCAGTAGTAGTCGCGATCGCATCCTCAATCGGAGCGTAGAAGCTAGGCCAACCCGTACGGCTATCGAATTTAGTTTCAGAAGTAAATAGTGGCAACTCACAGCCCGCACAGATATACGTGCCTTTGCCATATTGCTTATCGAGTGGGCTAGTGCCAGCCCGTTCTGTTCCATGCTGACGCAGCACTTGAAACTGTTCCGGCGTCAAAATCTGCCGCCACTCTGCTTCTGTTTTAGTAATTTCAAAGTTTTCGTTGGTAGTTGTCATAGCGCTTGAGTTCCCACGTAAATAAGATAAGCCCCAGGCCGAGCCAACAATTGCCGCACCCGCCCAGATAAAGTTTCGTCTCTGCATTCCTCCATTATGAAGTCTATGAAGCGGCTGATCAGCCAGCTAAATTCAGCTAGCAACTTTTTGGAGGGGGTTTGGAGGACGCAACCGTCCCTCAGCGGGAATTTGGGGGCAAGCGCCCTCAAGATCTTAGCTCTAGTCTAATGAACAAGACATCTCGCCTGTACGCTAGGGTGAAGTTGTAGTCAGCTCAAGTTCTACCAAGCCCTTTGTGAGGTCACAGCATGGATCCGCTAGAAAGCGTCAAGATGGCAGTCACCACCCTTACTGCCAACAAACTGCGAAGTAGCCTGACCATGCTCGGCATCATTATTGGCAACGCTTCCGTGATTGCGATGGTAGGAATTGGGCAAGGAGCCCAGAAGTACGCTGCCGAGCAGTTTGAATCCTTAGGGCCGAACGTGTTGTTCATTGTGCCTGGTTCTAGAGAAGCCCAGCGCTCCACCTTCGAAGTTCCCAAAACGCTGGTCCTGGCTGATGCTCAGGCGATCGCGACTCAAGTTCCATCTGTCAGTGCCGTTGCTCCCCAAATCAACAGTCAGCAACTAATCACCTATCGCAATAAGAACAGCAACTCCATCATCATTGGCACCACACCAGAATTTCTCACCGCCCGTGACTTTGAAGTCGGCCAAGGCCGCTTTATCAGCCAACTGGATTTAGAACGCAATAACCAAGTCGTTGCACTTGGCGCTGAAATTGCCGAAAAGCTGTTTGGCAGTGAAGAACCTGTCGGTAAACAGATTCGGATTAAAGATGTCAGCTTTCAAGTCGTTGGGGTGATGGAGGCGAAAGGAGCATTTCTGGGCAACAACCAAGACGACACGCTCTATATCCCACTCACCACCATGTCCAGCCGCATTGTGGGGCGCACCTCTCCCTATGGCATCGACTTAACCT
This sequence comes from Trichocoleus sp. FACHB-262, assembly GCF_014696035.1. Classification (NCBI taxonomy): domain Bacteria; kingdom Bacillati; phylum Cyanobacteriota; class Cyanophyceae; order Leptolyngbyales; family Trichocoleusaceae; genus Trichocoleus; species Trichocoleus sp. FACHB-262. The sequence continues at coordinate 618,243 of NZ_JACJPK010000017.1, forward strand.
TCATTGTCGCCTCGGCCAAAAACGAGAAAAGTGTGGAAGCTGCCCAGTTTCAAATCACCAATTTGCTGAGACTGCGACATAAAATCGCTGGAGATGATGACTTCACGGTGCGATCGCAAAAAGATGCCTTGGAGGTAGTGGACAACGTCACTGGAGCGCTGACCATTATGCTAGCGGCGATCGCAGGTATCTCCCTTTTTGTTGGTGGCGTGGGCATCATGAACATCATGCTGGTATCCGTGCGAGAACGCACCCATGAAATTGGCCTCCGCAAAGCTATTGGCGCAACCCAGCAAGACATCCTGATTCAGTTCATGATTGAGTCAGTGATTTTAGCTGCGTTAGGAGGCGCGATCGGTACCTTTATCGGAGTTGGTGGCATTGGGTTAGTGGGTGCAGTTACTCCCTTAAAAGCAGGCGTTTCCCCGATCGCAATTCTGGTTGCAGTGGGCGTTTCGGGTGGCATTGGCTTGTTCTTCGGAGTTGTGCCTGCCCGTCAAGCCGCGAAACTAGACCCCATCGTCGCATTGAGAAGTGCATAAAGCGCATAAAAAAATGCATCGGAAAATTGCTTAAGGAGCTGTAGGAGCGATCGCCATGCCAAACTCTGTGATTATCCGACTAGAAGATATTGCGAAAACCTACGGCTCCGGTGAAACCGAAGTCCGAGCGCTCGCAGATGTAGACTTGGTGATTGAAAAAGGAGAATATTGCTCCATCATGGGCGCTTCCGGTTCCGGGAAATCCACCATGATGAACATGATTGGCTGCTTAGATCGCCCCACATCTGGCAGCTACTACCTAGATGGTGTTGATGTTGCTCGCCTTGGAGATGCCGAGCTCGCCCATATCCGCAATCGCAAGATTGGGTTTGTCTTCCAACAATTCCATTTATTGCAGCAACTCAGCGCTTTAGAGAATGTGATGCTGCCGATGGTTTACGCCAACGTCCCCAACGACGAACGCCGCGATCGCGCCGTAGAAGCCCTGAAACGGGTGGGCTTAGGGAACCGCATGAACAATAGACCCAACCAACTCTCTGGTGGACAACAACAACGAGTCGCCATTGCCCGTGCGATCGTCAATCGCCCCGTCTTGCTCTTGGCCGATGAACCTACAGGCGCACTCGACACCCGCACTACCAAAGAAGTGATGGACATCTTCACCGAACTCAACGCCAGTGACATCACCATCGTCATCGTCACCCACGAACCCGATGTTGCCCGACTCACCAAGCGCATCGTTTGGTTCCGCGATGGTCAAGTACTGCACTCCCACCTGCAACCCGAAGAACTCGGTCAAGTTGCAGCCGCATAACCCTAATTCGCAATTGAGTTGATAGCAGACTCAGCAATTTAAATAATTATTACGCCGCTCTTAATGAGACGGATGGCCTGAAGTTGAAGGGAAAACTGAAATTGAGGATGCGCGTTCCCTTTAGGTAAGTTCCACCATGTTTCGCAAACTGCCAATCCCATTCATTTTGCTGGTCGCCATTTTATTCGTAGCGCTAGGCGACAGCTTTTTACCCCAGCCCTTAAGTGGAGCCAGCCTCAGCACCCGTACTGCTTTGAACTCCGCGATCGCAGGTATCTTTCCTTCCTGGCGACCCAAAACCAAACCCTACGAACGCACTGAAAAAGCCTTAGAACAAGAACAAAGCGCTCCCTAAGCTCTAAAACCTATCCATAGAAAAACTGAAAGAAAACCAAACCCTTTCGGAGGGGGGCTGGGGACGCAACCGTCCCCAGCGGGGGCCTCAATGGGGATTTAGGGGCAGGTGCCCCCAAGTCCTCCTACACTTAGGCTTCCTTCAACCAGCTAAACATCGCCCGCAGATCCTTACCCACGTCCTCAATGGGATGTTCTGCTTCCTGACGACGCATCGCTGTAAACCCAGCCTTACCCGACTGGTTTTCTAGCACAAACTCACGGGCAAACTGACCCGACTGAATTTCACTCAGCACCTTCTTCATCTCAGCACGAGTGCTGTCCGTGACAATGCGAGGACCACGAGTCAAGTCACCATACTCGGCTGTGTTGGAGATGCTATCGCGCATCTTCGCCAAGCCACCTTCCACAATCAGATCCACAATTAGCTTCACTTCGTGCAAGCACTCAAAGTAAGCCAATTCTGGTTGATAGCCAGCGTTCACCAACGTCTCGAACCCAGCCTTGATCAGCGCACTCAAACCACCGCACAGAACCACCTGCTCACCAAATAAGTCAGTTTCAGTTTCTTCACGGAAAGTAGTTTCTAGAATGCCACCACGAGTGCCACCAATGCCTTTGGCATAAGCCATCGCGAGATCGCGAGCTTGACCAGACGCATCTTGATACACCGCAAATAGAGCAGGCACCCCTTGGCCTTGCTCATAAGTCCGACGCACCAAGTGACCAGGGCCTTTGGGCGCAGCCATCACCACGTCTACATCACTAGGAGGCACAATCTGGCCGTAGTGAATGTTGAAGCCGTGAGCAAAAGCGAGAACTTTGCCTGCCTTCAGGTTGGGTTCAATCTCTTCTTTGTAAACGGTCTTTTGCACTTCATCAGGTAACAAGATCATGATGAAGTCAGCCGCAGCCGCAGCATCAGCTACGCTTTTAACCGTCAAGCCTGATTCTTGGGCCTTTGCAGCAGATTTGCTCCCTGGATACAGCCCGACGATGACGTTCATGCCACTATCTTTGAGATTGAGAGCGTGGGCATGACCTTGAGAGCCATAGCCAATGATTGCAATGGTTTTTCCAGCTAATAAGTCTAAATTGGCATCAGCGTCGTAATACATTCGAGCCATATCGGGTGTCTCCTGACCGCATGCGCGTGATTCTCTGCAAACTCTTAATCTTATCAGACTTCTGTCTCAGGGTCGTTGCGAGCAAGTAAGGTTAAATTCTAATCAAATCGCAAAACAAGGCACTCCCTGTCGCCCGTCAAAACCAGCTCCAGAGTTAGTTGTTATTTGAGCTTGAAATACATTGCTAGAGCAAAATGGACCATCCAGACCATGATCCTTTAACTGGCTTACCTACTCTGAAGTTAATGCAGGAGCACTTTGCCCATTTGGTGGGTGAGCAGGATCAGTTTGGAATGCTTTTGTTAGACATTGATGGATTTATCCTCTTTAACGATCGCTATGGTCATCAAGCAGGGGATAACAAGCTCAGACAGCTTGCCCATCTGATCTGCCAGGTAACGCCAAAAGATGCAAGCGTTTTTCGTTCTGGTGGAGATGAGTTTGTAGTTTTTCTAGGTAGAAGACAGATGGCAGAAGTTGCCTCAATCGGAATGAAAGTTTGTGGCATGGTCAGACAGCACTTTTCATTCGTACCCCCAGCGGAACGCTCCTACTGTTTTCCCGACAGAAGTTATCTCAAGATTCAAGCTGCTTTCACAGTTTCATGCGGAATTGCTTTTTATCCAGCACATGGCAAAAATTTTGTTGCTCTACACGAAGCAGCATCAACAGCGATGTGGCAAGGCGGCAAGCGGTTGCATGGAGGAGTCCTGGTTGTAGCAGAGTTTAAAGATGACTGCTGCTAATTAATCTAGCCAATCAGTCGCAAGTAGATAGCTTTTCTAATTTTGTACTAAGGCTGAAGCAGAGAATCAGGCACCACCTCAAGCCCTGGAACTTTGGTTCGCTCAAACTCTCAGAGATGCGTTTGCATTCTCACATGCAGGTGGGTACTGCCCACTCAAACAAGTGATGGAAGTAGAACTGCTAGAACGCTGAAGCTACTGGGGGTTGAGACAAATGCAGATCAACACGCTTAGGCGATCGCCGTTTTCTCTCAACTAAAACTACAACCAGATGCCCTGGAGGCTTACCAGAGACTAACTCAGGTGGGTTGGCAGCTATTTGCTTTAACCTGTAGAAAAGCTAAAAACGCAAAAAACCCCCTGAGTAGGGGGATGAGAGCAAGAAGTTCGTCACAATGATTAAGTTTAAGCAGTTAATTAGACTACTTGTTGTAGGGCTTCCTCTTGGAGAGCATTGAAATCTGCACCACGAGGCAGACGCTTTTTAGCTTCTTCGTCCAGCTTTTTCCGAACGGTTAAATTAGCAATTCCAGTTGCTGGCAAGCTATAGGTTTGTTGGAAGGTCTTCATGGCTCGCAGAGTCAGAGGACCGTAAAATTCGCTTACAGGTAGCTTAGCATTGACGGTTAGATTCAAGCTGTACTGGAGATTTTTCACGATTTGTCCAGCTTTAATTTCTGTTGCGGCATCTAATCTGCCTGTGATTGGCAAGCTGTATTGGGCTTGAAATTCGCGTAATGCCGCCTGAGTGTAGATATCTAAGGTAGCGTCGTAGTTGCCGTTAATGCCGTTGGGGCCTAGATTATATCCCAATCCATCCAAAACTTCTTTGATTTGAGTTAGAGAGTAAGCCATGATGCAATTCCTGCTGCTTGAGTAAGGGCTTGATTGATCTCAAGTTAGCTTTGGCAGCACTGCTGTCACCTCCTACGGTGTGGTCATCCAACCGCATGAGCTTGCTTTACTCCTATTGGATTGAGGAAATGTCGCGGATGAGAGTGAAGTTGTTTAGTTGCTAAAGTTATTTTTCGGTGATGTGAACGTATATAAAAGCACTAAGCGATCGCGGATTTAACTGAAAATTCCTAAGGAGCAAAATAAGCCGTAAAAACAGGCTTGATTGGAATCCCAGGATCGCGTAAGAATACTAAATCCAAGTTCGCGACTTCACACACAGTAAGAATGAATACACAGCCAGATGACCAGCCTCATTCTGGGAGTACCGATACCGCGATCGCTCAGCAGTTTAGTCAGGCCGCTGCTCGGTATCAACGTTTTTCTAGTTCTTTCAGTCGTACGCTCAACCCGCTCTTTAGTTTTTGCGATTGGCAACTGGTACCGCTAGAGCGAGGGGTGGAGCTAATTATTACTTGTACGAGTAGCAATGTGCGATCGCAGGTGATCAACAGTTTGCTACCCATTTCAACCAGGCTACAAAGCTTGTTTGGGTGTTCTAAAATCCAGGTTTTGGGTGGGTCTTATCCGTTTGAGACGAGTACGGATGAGGTGATCCGTCATCACCGTTATTGGAAGCGGTACGACAATCGTTAAGTATTTGCTAAGAACCAAGCCATTGAGGGCGTTTGCCCCCCAACCCCCGCTGAGGGACGCAACCGTCCCTCAGACTCCCTCCAAAACAAATTAACTTCCGTTGTTTACTAAATTAGTGCGTCTTCGCTTCGGGGAAGGAATTAGGGATTAAGTCACTTCCTGCTTGGGTTTCTGGGTTACGGGTGTACCAGTAGGCCCAGGCAATCAGTACAGCTTGGAGAGGAAGCCTAGCCCAGTACAGAGCTTGGTTTTGGGGGATCCCGTCAATCTTGATGTTGTGCAATGTCATGTAGATATTGGCAGGGAACACCGCAATAAACAGGGAAATTAAGCCCCAAGCTGCTGCCACACTAACGAAGGGAATCATTAAGCCAATGCCTCCCAGAATCTCAAAAACGCCACTGATGTAGACGGAGGCGAAGGGGGGAAACGGTGGCGGTACGATGCGGGCGTATTGTTCTGGTCTGACGAAGTGGCTGATGCCAACAATAATCAGACAAACCGCAAAGATACCCCGAAGGATTTCTTTGCGGCGATAACGGGATTGAGAGGCAGAGGGCATAGAAACTCTAGGAAACGCTAGCCCAAAGATAGCGATCGCTTCTCCGTTCTGCGTCTACCAAGAGTTAGCTTTTAGCGTCGCCCGGAAACTGTAGGAGGGGGTACTTCCACAGGAATGGGTTGAGGAGCCAAGCGCCGTTTGCGTCCGAAGCCACCATGCCAATCATGGAGCAAGGTGTAGAAGCAGGGAATGATAAATAGAGTGAGCACTGTAGCAAGGGACATCCCAAAGAAAACCACGATCCCTAGAGGCTGCAAAAATTCTGACCCTTCTCCAATTCCCAGCGCGAGGGGAAACAAGCCTAGAACGGTGGTGACAGTGGTCATCATAATCGGACGTAAACGTTGAGGAGCGGCGGTGAGAATGGCGGTGCGGCGATCGCAATCCTCTTCTTCCCGGATCTGATTGGCTAGTTCCACCATGATGATGGCGTTGTTGACCACAATCCCCACGAGCAAAACGGCTCCAACTACGACTGTGGCACCGATCGCGGTTTTGGTGACGTACAGACCTAAAATGCCACCTGCTAGCGCTAAAGGCACAGTCAGCATGATCACCAACGGATCAATCAGGGAGTTGTACTGCACCGCCATGACCACAAAGACCAGAAACGCAGCCAGCCCACCCAGGGTCTTCAGAGAATCTTGCAACTGACGACTCGACTCCGCCGCAGAGCTAGGCAACACTGATACTCCTTCGGGTAGCTCAATTCCAGCTAGGACTGCATTGACTTCCTCCAGGGCTGCGCCCAAACTAGCTCCCTCATTCAAGCTGCCTGCAATGATAAATACTTGCCGCTGGTTGATGCGCTGAATTTCACCAGGTGCTTGACCTTCTTCAATCCGAGCCACATCACCAAGTCGAATCCGGCGGCTATCTTCGACAAACAAGGGAAGTTGAGCCAATTCAGAGGCTTGCTGGATTGCTGTCTGATTGAGTTCTACTCGCACATCCACTAAGCGATTGCCTCGCTGGAGTTGCGTGGGTACTGAGCCTTCTAGGGCAGTTTGAATGGTGTCACCAATATCTTGAGTCGTTAAACCGACAGTAGCCAGACGTTCCCAATCTGGACGAATCTGTACTTCGGGTTGGCGTTCATCTGCATCGGGTCGGAAGCTGGCGAGAGCAACGCGATCATCTAAAGCTTGCAACGCTTGGCGTCCAGCTTGGCTCAGTTGTTGAGCATTCGGGCCTTGGAGAATTACATCAATTTCTGCCCCTCGCACCGGAGAGTTATTTAGCACAATGCCTCGCACTTGGCCAGGATTCAACCGCAGTCGGATACCAGCCAAATTTAGTTTGTCAAACTCTTTGCTGACTCGAGCTACATAAGCTTCAACATCACTCCCAGGCTTGAGCGTCACCGTGCTGGTAGCTCGAAGTGGGTTGGCACTGGTATTGCTGCCAAACAAAGACCCCCCCACCGTCGTGAAGGCGTAATCTGTTTCAGGCTGTTCCAGCAGAATTTGATCGACTCTGGTCATCACCTTCTGACTGGTTTCTAGCGGGGTGCCTGGGGGAAACTGAGCCGATAAGTTGGCTTGACCTGTGCTGATGCGTGGCAAAATTTCTTGAGAAATTTGACCTGCCATCCATAAGCTGCCGCCGCCTAAAACGACAATGACGATCGCAACCACGACCAATCGGTGACGCACCACTTTGGCTAAAGTATTAGCGTAGCTACGAGTGGCTGAGTCGAAGCGTTCGTTAAATTTCCGCAATACCCAAAAGCGATCGACATGACTCGACCAAGGCAGCATCAGCAGTCGCGCCGAGAGCATCGGCACCACTGTGACGGCAACAACGAGAGAAGCAACCACCGCAAAGCAAATGGTGAGAATTAATTCGTTGAAGAGTAAGGAGACAAAACCGCCAATCAGGACAAATGGCAGGACCGACACTAAGTTGGCTCCAGTCGCTGCCACCAAGGAAGACTCAACTTCTCGGCTACTCTCCTCAACGATTTCATTCGCGGCTTGGGTCGAATACTCAGTTGCAGTTCCCTCGCCTGCACTTTGCCTTGATTCTGCGACTCGCTTATTAATGTTCTCCAAAATGACCACAGAGGTATCCACCGCTTGGCCAATACTAATGGCGAGCCCCCCTAGACTAAAGACGTTGAGGGAGAAACCAGACAGCTTCATCACGATCGCCGCTGCCAAGGCACACAAAGGAATCGTGAGGGAGATAATGAATGTCTGTCGTAATGAACCTAAAAACACCAGAACTGAGAGAGCTGCTAAACCTGCGCCTGCTATCCCGGAACCTGTCACATCGGAGATGGAGTTACGAATAAAGCGCGACTCATCCAAGGTTGGACGGATCTCTAAGTCTTCTGGAATCAAACCAGACTGCTTGAGGGCTTCCAGCCTTTTTTTGACACCATCTACCACTGCAACTGTGTTGGCATCGGGCTGCTTTTGCACGCTGACTTTAACGGCAGGCTGGCCATTCAGCGCCACAAATACACGCTGGTCTTCATTACCGTCAATAATCTCAGCAAAGTCTCGCAAGTAAACCCGACTAGTCAGAGGAGAACTTGCAGAGGAAGTACTGTTCCCCCCTTGTGTGGTTCCGCTACTAGGTGCTTGGTTCGTAGCGGAGCTGCTGCCTCTCGTTTCAAATGACAAATTAGCAATTTCGTTGGCGTTTTGAAATCGGCCCACGGTGCGGGTCAGCGGTTCTACACTAGAGCCTAGAATGCGACCTCCAGCCACATCGACGTTGCGATCGCGCAGGGTATTCAACACATCTGTCAGCCCCACACCAGACGCTTGCAGACGGTTGAGATCGATGTTGACTCGGACTTCTTCGGCCACACCACCGGAGACATCGACAGAAGCAACCCCAGGGACAACGCCTAACTCACGGGCTAGCTCTTCATCAGCAAACACGCGCAAGTCCACACTTTCACGGGAAGGCGAAGTTAAAGCAAACTCATAAACAGGTAATTGCGACGGATCAACCTTAAACAGGCGCGGCTCTTCTACCGTCTCTGGCAAACGCCCCCTAGCTCGGTTGAAGGCAGCCGTGGCTTCATTCAGAGCTTGGTCAATATCACCGCCTGGTTGAAAGAATAGGTCTAAGCTCACCTGTCCTTCGCGCGTTTGGGAATAGACTTGCACCACTCCCTCGGTTGCAGAGAGCGCTTCTTCCAGGGGCTTGGTGACTTCATCAACGGCCACTTCTGGGGAAACTCCCGGCGCATCGACTCGCACCCCAATCCGGGGATAGGTAATGGAGGGCAGCAGATCAACTTGCAGCGTCGTGAGAAAGAAAATTCCCACCACAATCACGGCCAGAGTCAGCATCAGGGTACCGATATGCTGACGAATCGCGATCGCACTGACGCTAAAGCCTTTGGGTTGAGGAGCTTGCATTACCGCTGTTTCCCTTGGTTTGGATTAGGTTGAGTCGTTCGGGTAGGCTGGGTGGTTTGAGTGGGTTGAGTTGGTTTTTGAGTTCGGCCAGGTTGAGTTTCTGAGAGAATGCTCAGACGCACTGGAGCACCATCTTTCAGCGGTCGGCCACTGCGAGCCACAAACTCTTCCCCTGCTCGCAAGCCAGACAAGATTTCCACTTTGCCGTTGGCTTGCTGGCCTAAGGTGACAGAGCGGGCCACGGCTTTGGGTTCTTGGGTATTGCCATCCACGACAAATAAAGTGGCATTACTAGTGGCGTTATTGCGCTGTTGCTGACCTTGCTGGTCTCGCTGACCTCGCTCTGACTGAATGGCCGATTCTGGCACTACGACCCGTTGCGATCGCCCCTGCACAAAACTCACTCGCGCAAATAGCCCACTACCCACACGACCATTCTCGTTGGGAATCGTAACTTCAATCGGGACGTAAAGAGCATTTGCCACAGGCGTAATCCGAGTTACTTCCCCGCTAAAGACTTGATTGGGAAACGCATCTAAGCTCACCCGCACGTCTTGACCTTGGCGAATGGTGCCGAGTTGCTTATCCGCGACGTTGACGATGACTTTAGCGCTGCTCAAATCACCCAAGCGCAGAATCTCGGTGCCTGGTTGCACCAAAGTGCCTGGGTCCATTTCTCGCTTCAGCACGACACCTGTCACCGGGGAACTCAGCGTTGCATAAGATTGCCGCTCGTTCGCTTGAGCCACCACAGCCCGCTGAGCGGCCACCCGCCCTTGAGCCGCCACCACTGCCTGCTGCCTGGTGCGAACTTGCTCTTGAGCCGAGCGTAGAGCTTGAGCCGCAGTACGAGCTTCAGTCTGGGCTTGTTCAGCAAGCTGAGCGGCGATCGCTCCTTCACGCAACAACTGTTGGAGCCGCGCCGCATCGGATTGGGCTTGTTGCAGTTGGAGCCGCGCTTCTTCCACCTGCGTCCTGGCATCATTCACTTCTGCCTCAGCTTGAGCCACTTCCGACTGACGGGTAGCCAATTCCGCTTGGGCTTCTGTGACTGAAGTAGCCAACAGCGAAGCATCTAACTGGGCGACTGTCTGGCCTCTACCCACCGTATCCCCCGCATCAACGAGGAGATCGAGCAATTGGCCTTCCACTTGAGCCCGCAGAGACACTTCCCGCAAGGGCTGAGTTGTTCCAGTAAATTCCAAATTTTCTTGCAAGGAGCCAGTTTCAGCGATCGCCACATCCACTGGAGTTGGGCCACCGCGTGCCCCTCCGTTCTGCTGCCGAGGTGCTTCTGCATCTGCTTTGGTGAAAATTCCGCAGCCTGATACAGTTACCAGCAGCATCAGCAGCAACGCTCGACTGGCCAGCAGTAGCGGAAATCGTTCTGAGGTTTGAGGCTTTACGTCAGCAGACTGTGGCATAACTTGAACGAACCACTCGAACGTCGTTTCTGAAATTTTAACTTTGCTTTACAAATTTCGGTACACTTACTAGGTATATCAATTTGTTATAAGCAAATTCTTTGAATTAGCCCATGCTTGAACTAGCCGCTCTCGGACTTCTGCAACAGCAACCGTTGCATGGATATCGCCTCAAACAGCAGCTAGAGCAGTTTATGAGTGGTTGTATTAGCGTCAACTATGGGGCGATTTATCCCTTGCTGAAACGCTTAGAGGACCGGGGTGACATCATGACTCAAACTGAGGAAGCGAGTCAGGGAGGCCCCAGCCGGAAGATCTACCAAATTACATCTCAAGGACGCGATCGCTGGAAGCAAGAAATGATGGCTCACCCCCACGAAAGTTGGGTAAATGCGCGATCGCGGTTTTGCATCAAGGTTTTCTTCTTTAGCCACATAGAGCCGGCCGAGCGGCTGAAGTTAATTAAGCACCGCTTAATGACTTGTCGGTTGCGCTTAGAAAGTCAGCAAGCCGAGCCAACGCCGAGTGATCCGTACCAAGCGGCGATCGGGCAACGATTTGAGATGGTGTTGCAGGATGAAATTCAGTGGTTAGTCCTGCAACTACAACAGGAAAGGCTGGACAGTTTGGACAGTCCACCTCAGCCTGCATCCATGAGCCTAGATAGATTTACGGCTTATAGCGAATTCTCTTAAGGCCAACGCTAAAACCCAATTTGCTGCCACGATAGACTGATTCATGATTTAGTGATTTAGTAGAAATTGGCACAGAGGACACACTTAGAGTCTGTCAAGCAACCAACTCTGCTTTTTTGATTTTGCTCAATTCATTCATGAGAGGGAAAGGGTAATGACCCTTCTAGTTGTGCTATGAATCCAAACCTCAAAGGGCTAAACATCCCAGCAGAAGTTTTTGAAGCTCTGGAGTTGCGATCGGCCATAACTGGCGTAGATAAAGCCGATTTAGTGGTAGAAGCCCTGCGGCAAAACTTGGATCTGGCTTTCACCATCGAGCATTTGATTGCTGAGATTGCCAGCTTGAAAGCAAATGATCAGAAGTTAGAAGTTGATGTTTTGGATCTCAGGCAGAAGGTGGATGGTCTAGAAGGACGATTTGCTGGCCTCAAGGCTGCGCTGGAGCGAAATACCGAAATTGCTTTAGGAGCTAGGATGCGATGCACCAGAGCAGTAGCCCAATCTAGAAGCTTAGTGGCTCAAGCTCGTAGCACCCGTCAAGCCGTTGCGGAAAGTCGGCAGCGATCGTGGATCTAGGTTGAGTGAGGGGTGCTACGTCCTGCTAAGTGGGCAACTGTCGCAATCAGGTCGGATGGGCTCACAGGCTTAGGGACATGCAGTTGAAAACCAGCTAGGAGTGCGCGGTTTCGGTCGTCTTCTCTAGCATATGCAGTCAAGGCCGCCGCTGGAATGTGCCCTCCCTGCTCGACGGGTAGCGATCGCACTTGATGAATCAGGGTATAGCCATCAATCTCTGGCATGCCAATGTCACTCACCAATACATCTGGGCGTTGCTGCTGTATGGCCGCCAAAGCTTCTGTGGCAGAAGCAGCCGCAATCACACTCGCACCGCATTGTTCTAAAGCAGTCGCGACAAATTCGCGGGCATCGGGTTCATCATCCACCACCAGCACTCGTAAACCTTGCAGATCGATAGAGGGTTCTGAGACACCTAGATTGCTGCTAGTCGTAGAAGCTGGCTCAGGGCTGGTCGATTCTAAGCGAGCCGTAATCAAGGGCAATCTAACCCTAAAAGTAGCTCCCTGGCCTTCGCCTAGACTTTCTGCTTGCACTACTCCGCCATGCAGTTCTACCAGGTGCCGCACGATCGCCAGTCCCAATCCTAAGCCGCCATAGGAGCGAGTGGTAGAACTGTCTGCTTGGCGGAAGCGCTCCCAGATATAAGGCAAAAATTCTGGGCTGATGCCTCGCCCTGTATCACTGATGATAACTTCCGCCTGAGCCTGGCTTCGCGCTAGCTGAATTTGCACTCGGCCACCGGACGGGGTGAACTTAATGGCATTGGAGAGAAGATTCCAGACAATTTGCTGAAGGCGATCGCTATCTCCGGAGATCGGGCTGGCTGATGAGTCCAGCACAGATTGCAAAAGAATCTGCTTAGCATCGGCAGCAGGACGCACTGTCTCGATCGCAGCTTCAATCACTGCCACCAAATCCACCGGACGCACTTTCAGCCGCAACTTACCCGTAATGATCCGGGAAACATCCAAAATATCTTCGATCAAAGTTGCCAGTGAGCGGGTATTCCGTTCCACTGTTTCTAAAGCTCGCGCCACCATCGCTTCGTCAAACTGTCTCGATCGCAACAATTGCGTCCAACCCAGCATGGCATTCAAGGGAGTTCGCAACTCGTGGGACAGGGTGGCTAAGAATTCGTCTTTGGTGCGGTTGGCATTTTCGGCTTGGGTGCGTTCTTGTTGAGCGATCGCATAGAGGCGAGCATTATCCACCGCGATCGCCACGCGACGAGCCAAGTCTTCTGCCAAGGCCAAGTCAGCTTTACCATAACGTCGACCTGACTCAGCGGCAACAAAGATGATAGCTCCTAGAATCTGCTCACGTGCTACCAGCGGCACGATCATTAAAGATTTGAAGCCAATTTCCCGCATCAGCTCCAAATGCTGAGGATCCCGGGCTCCCTGCACCAGCATGTCATCGGTAACTTCTGGGTAAAGTTCAGAATGGCCAGTCCGTAACACTTGGGCTAGACCTGTGGAAGCATTCGGATCGAGTGGATATTGCTGGCGGAGTTTATGGCCTAGCTTGACTTTGGCTGGATCAACATGGGCAACCACCAGTTGCTGCACCGTACCATCGGGCTGAATGATATCCACCCCACACCAATCCGCTAAAGTGGGCACCACCAGTTGAGCGACGCTCGTGAGGGTAGTTTCGTATTCCAGAGAGGAAGCAAGAACCGTACTAGCTTGTGCGAGGAATCGTAGCGCCTCTTCTGCTCGCTTGCGCTCGGTTAAATCTAAGGCAAAGGTAATCCCTACATTTGGATCTTCTTCCAGTCGGGCACCACCCACCAAAACCGGAATCCGACTGCCATCTTTGCGAATGAATTCCTTTTCGTAAGCAGAGCAAACGCCACCTCTCTGATCTTCTAGAATGGCCTGCTCATCTAGATAGCGATATTCAGCAGGAGTCAAGGCATCCCAACGCAGCCGACCTGCTGACAAGTCTTCGGGTGTGTAACCGACCATTTGCAGAAAGGCGTGGTTGGCTTCCAAGATGTTGCCAGTGCGCCCCGCAAAAAACAAACCGATAATATCTGCTTCAAATAAACGCCGGAAGCGCCCTTCGCTATTTCTGAGAGCAGTTTCTATTTGTTTTTGTTCAGTAATATCCTCATGCATGAGTACTACCTCACGCGGGCGGCCCTGCTTATCTTTCACGGGGTAGATAAAGGCTCTCACCCAACACTGAGAGTCTGAGCGCGAAGCCACACCGGGTAGCGTAGCTTCTAAGTCATACAAGACCGCTGGGATAGCGGTGGCAACTCCGGCAAATCCTCGTTGAAGATAGGGCATGAGGCCTTTCTCGACCAATTGCTGATCGGCCAAAACGTTGTAGTCACCCAACTGCTCTAGCGTGATGCCCCACAGTTCTTCCCAAGCCTGGTTCACCTGAATCGTGCGACCATCGGGTGCGAAAATTTGGGTGCTCCAAGGTGATTGCTCAATTAGCGTCCGGAAGCGTTCTTCACTCTGGCGCAGCGCTTGTTCTGACTGGTATAACTCCGCCAGCGATCGCTCAGCGACAGACCGAGCCTGTACTTGCGATCGCGTCACCCAAAACAGCGCCAAACTCAACCCAATTCCACTCAAGGCAATGTATGGTACGAAGCTCTTGCTAGAAGCTAGTTCAAACTCTGGGCTAGAGGTGAAAGTGATGTGCCAAGCTCGACCCGCAATGGCGATCGCCCTGGATGTAGTGAACCGAGGACGGTAAGGCAAGCGTTGGTGAACCCGCAATCGATCCGAGCGGTGCAGCAAGTTTTGTGGATTTCGATCAGATCCGTCATAAATTTGGAACTCAACCGCTGGATATTGTTCATTGCCGAAGATACCTGCCATCAGGTCATCGGCTCGGAAAGGACTGTAGACGAAGCCTTGCAAAGCTGACCGCCGCCCGGCGACCGTACCAGGAGTATCCCCCGTACGATACAGCGGTACATAGATCAAAAAACCTGCTTGCTTATTCTGCTCAATCTCTTGTAAGAGAGTCACTCGACCCGAAGCTGCCGCAGCTCCAGTATCGCGAGCCTGCTCCATCGCTGCCCGGCGCACGGGTTCTGTAAACATATCGAACCCGAGGGCTGCTCGATTGCGCTGGTCGAAGGGTTCTAAGTAAATAATGGCGTGGTACTCGGCTCGCGGAAAGTCTGGTTGAATGGCAAAGTTGGTAAAGCCCTGCTGTCGCATCTCGCCAATAAAAGCATCCTTGTCGTCTGCTCTCAGTCGTACCGAGAAACCAATCCCTTGAGTGCCTGGATAACGCCGCCCCAGTTCTACCCGTTTTACATAAGTGCGAAATTGGGCTGAGGTAAGGCGCTGATTGACAGCAAACAATCCACTACTGGAGCGTAGTAGGGCGATGTAAGTTTCTAAACGATTTTGAATTGCATCTTCAGTCCGCTGAACTGCATTCTCGAATCGTATTTGGTCTTTGGCTCGCGCCACAGTCGCCACGTAAGCAGTCGCAACGGTGGTTAGTAGCAATGCTCCCCCTAAAACGAGATGGGGGGTCCAAGTACGACGGGGCCGAACAGGTGGCCAAGGCAATCTCACTTTCATGTTGACGCTGACTCAAAGAGCGAAGCGAGGACGGCGATCGCTCCAAGGCTGTAAGGCTTCAATCTGAGCCGCCAAAGCAATCAAGGTAGACTCCGCCGCAGGTCGCCCCACAACTTGCACCCCCACAGGCAACCCCCGCGTGTCAAATCCTGTCGGAAGGGCGATCGCAGGTTGACCACTGGCATTAAATGGCGGCGAAGGAGCGACCCAATTGGTAATTTTCTGCAAAGTTTCGGCAGGGCCTAAGTCAGCCCATTCTCCCACCCGAATCGTGGGGTGCAGAAAGACGGGTAGCACCAGCGCATCATAGGTATTGAAGAAAGCCACAATGCGACGGGCGATCGTCTGCATCATCGCGACCGCTTGTAAATATTCTCCACAAGAGCCAGACTGCTCTAGCATCCAGCGATTCATCGGTTGCAGATACTCGCCTGGAATCCCGGATGCTGCCACCCCCGCTCGCCAAACCACTGTAAACGGCTCTACCAGATCCGCAAAGTCAGGACAACCCGGTTCAACTTGATGCCCCATCTTTTCTAACAACTTCACTGTATCTAAAACCGCTTGCTGACAGACGGGGTCAGCTTCTCCAATCGGTTGCACCGCAGTCGAGAACGCAATTCGGAGCGGTGGTACAGGTTGCCCAGCCGTAGCTTTGGCTTGCTCTGCCACCTTGAGAAAAGAAGGATTCGCGTCTGGGAGCCAATAAGGATCACCTGTGGTGTAACCGGACATCACATCTAGCAGGGCTGCCGCGTCTGTGACGGTGCGGGCCAAAGGGCCATTGGTGGCGAGCCCATTCAAGCGATCGCCTACGGGTGCATAGCTAATTCGGCCTCTAGAAGGCTTAATGCCCACCAACCCACAACAAGCCGCTGGTCCTCGAATCGAACCGCCGCCATCAGAGCCTTGGGCGATCGCACAAAACCCTGCCGCCACTGCTGCTGCTGCCCCACCGCTAGACCCACCGGGCGTGTAGTCCAAATCCCAAGGGTTTCGAGCGGGAGGAAATCCTAGAGGTTCCGTGTAAGGAAAAGAACCCAGCTCAGACGTTGCGGTTTTGCCTAGGATCACAAAGCCTGCCTGCTTGATCCGCGTCACCACGCCATCTTCATAGTTGGCGATATTGTCTTTCATTACCGGAGTGCCGTAGGTACAACGCACCCCTAGCACCGCACTCAAATCTTTAATTGAAATCGGCACCCCAAAAAACGGTGGCAGTTCATCAACGTTGTTCTGAGCAAGAATCTCTGTTTTGGCTTTGGCATCTGCGATCGCCTGCTCTGCCGTAACTGTGAAATAGCTGCCTAACTGATCATCCAGCCGTTGAATCCGCTCCAGATACAGCTCGACTAGTTCTAACGGCGACACCGTTTTAGCACGAATTAGTTGCGCTTGCTCAACAGCGGGGGTAAAGGCTAACTCAGTTCGATCCATAGTTTTCTTCCAGCGATCGCGATACTTTACCAAAACAGGTGATCCAGAGATTTGCGGAACAGCTTCACCCCGTTAGGTTCCTGATAATCTGGGGGCAGCAGTTGCAGCAAGGCCGCTTGCAATGCGTCTATGGCGGCTTGGGCTTCATGAGACTTAGGGCGATGGGAGGCAGGAAAATGCAGCGGTTCACCAAACCTAACCGTTAAAGTTTTACGAAAATAGAGGTCTTTGGTGCCGATTAACGCGACTGGCACAATGGGCACTCCTGCTCGCAGCGCATAAATGACCGTCCCCCGTTTTAAGGGTAAACGCAATTGTCCTTCTATCGTGCCCAATCCCCCCTCCGGAAACAGGATAATGCCATCACCGTGAGCAAAAATCGCTTGCACTGCCCGATCGATTTGCCGCAAAGCCGCGATCGCATTCCCTGCCGGAACATCTTGCTCCAAAGCCGCTGCTAGCTCAGCCAAATCGGGGCGATCGCATTTGGCCGCCTCTATCACCGCAGTTTCCTCCCGCCAGCGCCGCTCGACCGGAATCACCCCCCGCGCCTGCTGTAACACCTGCCGCTTCCACCACTTGTTATAGAGCGTCCGGGCATCTGCCAAGATGTGATAGTACGGCAAACCGGGAACTTCCGAGAGCAGCAAGAACGGGTCAATGTGATTAAGATGGTTGGCTGCAAGCAAAGCTGGGCCTTGGGGAATGCGCTCCGGATACTCCACCCGCACCCGAAACAAACTGTGAATCAGCGATCGCAACACAGTTTGCCGAAACTCACCTGATACGGGTCGCTCAAACTGACCTCTCGCGATCGCCTCTGTCTCATCCAGTGCTGATTGGATACTGGCTCGAACTGCGCGATCGCGAGCCGCAGCAAGCCCCTCCTCTACGCGCTGCACCACCGCTGGCGTTAACTCAGGTAGCGCTTGAATCGCTCCTAGCTCATCCGATTGCGATTTACTCACCACCTCAAAAGTTGGCTGCTCAGAAGGGGGACTGCTCATGCTCCCAATCTCACCTGAGAATGTCTAGCCAGTATAGGGCGAAAATTTTACCCTGACCGAATCACTCCACAATGCTTTAATTTCGTCACTATTTAGAGGCGATCGCTCTCACCCAAATCTAATCCTTCACCTCACGAATGACGCGGCAAGGATTGCCTACTGCAAGCACTCCCTCTGGAATGTCCTTCGTAACTACACTGCCTGCGCCGATGACCGAACCAGCGCCAATCCTTACGCCGGGAAGGATCAAGACACCACCCCCTACCCAGACATCTGAGCCGATCTCTATTGGCTTAGCCAGTTCTAGACCTGTACGGCGATCGCTGGCACTGATGGGATGAGTCGCTGTGTAGATTTGCACCGCAGGCCCAAACATGACGTTGCTACCTATCAGAACTTCGGCAACGTCTAAAACAACGCAGTTGAAATTGAAAAAGACTTTATTGCCCAGCGTGATGTTAGTGCCATAGTCGCAGAAGAACGGTGGCTCAATCCAAACCTCTTCATCTGTGATTTTGAACAACTCTTGAATAATGCGGCGACGCTCCTCCAGTTGGTCATCGCGGGAATCATTGAGCGTCTTGATTAACAGGCGAGCCCGACGGCGTTCAGCGCAAAGTTGAGGGTCGAGTGGGTCATAAAGCTCACTACTCAGCATCTTGTCCTTTTCGCTTTTCATCTGCCCCTCCTAGCCCAACCGCCAAAACTCACTTGCCGTTGAGTTCACTGCTAACCTAGCATCTGGCTTCAGCGATCGCAGCTATTAACTCTTTCCCAAAGGCGATCGCCTTTGTCCTGATTTGCTTATCAGCAAGGTGGATGAAGCGAGAACAGGAGACTGCAATTGGGCAGACTACAAGCATCTCCTCAGCCACCTCCACAGGGCAAACTACCGATGAATAGACGCTTTCAGACTAGAGGGCTTTTTCAGACTAGAACACGTAGTTCCCAAGGATTTACCATCTTTGACCTAGCAGCCTATCTCTTCTTAGTTGGCTTGCTCGTCCTGGCCTTACCTATTTTTCTACAGCCCTCTGCTGCTAGTGGTAGCACCAATTACCGGAGTCGGGCCGTTTTACCGCTGCGCTTAGAAATCGGGCGCTGATTCTGGGGAGTAGCAGCGTTATAGATTTTCTCATTTGCTTCAGCAGACTTGAATAGATCCACTACTGGACGCGGATAATCCACACCAATTCTGACGTTGAAGCGCTGTTGTTCGACAGGTTGCAGTTTCCACGGTTCATGTACTTTCGCAGCAGGAACATTGGCTAGCTCTGGTAGCCAGTGCTTCACATATTCACCTTGTGGGTCGTAATCTTTCGACTGCTTGAGAATATTGAAAAAGCGGAAGCCACGGGCATCATTGCCCACACCAGCCGTATAGTTCCAGTTGCTCCAATTGCTGCACACATCGTAGTCAATCAGCATCGACTCGAAATACTCCGCGCCGATCCGCCAATCAATCCCCAAATTCTTTGTCAAGAAGCTCGCCACATTTTGACGACCGCGATTCGACATAAATCCAGTTGCCGCTAGCTCTCGCATATTGGCATCCACCAGCGGAAAACCCGTTTTCCCTTGCTGCCACAGTTCAAAGCGCTCCGGGTCATCTTTCCAAGCGATCGCCAGCCCTTGCAAGCCAGAACGATAGAACACGCGATCGCCATGCTTGGCACAGACAAACCGGAAATAATCCCGCCACAACAGCTCAAAAACCAGCCAGTAAGTTGAATCATTCTTAATCCGCTGCGACTCATACTCCTGCACCTGCTCATAGATGTAGCGCGGTGACAAACACCCCAACGACAGCCAAGGCGAAAACTTCGAGGAATAATCTGCCCCCAACATACCATTGCGCGTTTCTTTATAGATTTTGAGGCGATCGCGCTGCCAAAAATATTCATGCAGCCTTGCCAGCCCTGCCGTCTCCCCACCTTTGAACTGCACCACCGCACGTTCATCCACAACAGGCAGCTCCAAACCCAAATCTGCCAGTTGCGGCAACTCACCTACCTCTACATCGGGCAAAGAAGGCAACTTCTGAGGCTTCGGCAACGTGGGATCGACATTGGCATATTTTTCTACCTGCTTACGGAAATTAGTGAATAGCTCCGGTAGCTCAGAGATCTCAAAGGACAAATTATCGAGATGATAAAGCGTCTGTCCCCAAAAGGTTTCTAGCGTTATACCCAGAGGTTGTAGCGCAGTTTTTAATGCCGTTTCGATCGCCCTCTCCTCAGACGTAACCTCACCATGACAGTAAACCGCCGAGATCTTCAGTTGATTAACTAGTTCCGGAATGATGGCCTCAGGCAAACCCCGCCGCACCACCAAATCACTGCCCAGCGATCGCAAGCTTTCCCGTAAATCTGCGATCGCCTCCAACAAAAACTGCGCCCGAAACGCCCCCGTCTTCGGAAAACCAAACGAGGTTTGATCAAACTGCCGAGAATCAAAACAATAAAAAGGAATCACCTCAGCCCCAGCCTGCAACGCTTCATGCAGAGGCTCATGGTCATGGAGCCGCAAATCATTGCGATACCAAATCAAAATTCGTTTTTCAGCCACAATTAATCTTTCAGTTCAATCTAGCTTGAGAAGCAAGTGTTACTTCTGGAGAGGGTCTGGGGGACGCAGCCGTCCCTCAGCGGGGGTTTGGGGGCAGGTGCCCCCAAGGCTCGGATTTACCCCCAACAACTAAAAATCAGCACTCAAAGGCGTACGCGGGAACGGAATCACATCTCGAATATTCGTCATCCCCGTCATAAACTGCACCAACCGCTCAAACCCCAAACCAAAGCCTGCGTGTGGCACCGTTCCATAGCGACGCAAATCCAGATACCACCAATAAATCTCTGGGTCTAATCCTTGGGCTTTAATCCGCCGCTCCAGCACATCTAGGCGCTCCTCCCGTTGTGAACCGCCGATAATCTCCCCAATCTTAGGGGCCAGAATATCCATCGCCCGCACCGTTTTCTCGTCATCACTGAGGCGCATGTAGAACGCCTTAATTTGCGTCGGGTAGTCGGTCAAAATTACAGGCTTTTTGAATACTTCTTCCGCCAAGTAGCGCTCATGCTCCGACTGCAAATCTAGACCCCACTCCACAGGGTACTCAAACTTACGATCGCATTTCTCCAACAGGGCGATCGCGTCGGTATAGGTCAGCCGCTCAAACTGGTTATTGATGATGTTATCCGCCGTCGCCAGCACTGTATCATCAATCCGCTGATTGAAAAATTCCATATCCTCCGGACAGCGCTCCAACACCGTCTTGAAGATGTGTTTCAGGAACGCCTCCGCCAAATCCATATCACCGTCTAGGTCACAGAAAGCCATCTCTGGCTCCACCATCCAGAACTCTGCCAAGTGGCGGGAAGTGTTAGAGTTCTCAGCCCGAAACGTCGGTCCAAACGTATAGACATTACTGAATGCCATTGCCATGATTTCGGCTTCGAGCTGCCCACTCACCGTCAAGTAGGCAGGTCTGCCGAAAAAGTCTTGGCTGTAATCAATTTCTTTCGTGTCCGTTAGCGGCACCTGCTTCAGGTTTAGATTCGTGACCGCAAACATTTCCCCTGCCCCTTCACAGTCACTAGCCGTGATCACAGGGGTATGAACCCACAAAAAGCCCCGCTCTTGGAAAAATTCGTGGATCGCAGCAGCACAAGCATTTCGTACCCGAAACACAGCCCCTAAAGTGTTTGTGCGAGGACGCAGGTGACCAATGGTACGCAGAAACTCAAACGAATGCCGCTTTTTCTGTAGAGGAAAGCTTTCTGGATCGGCTCCTCCGTAAACCGTTACCGATTGGGCTTGCAGCTCAATTCGCTGTCCCTTGCCCTGAGAGGGAACTAAAACTCCAGAAATCTCTATCGAGGCACCCGTGTTAGCCTGCCTCAGCACTTCCGCATAGTTGGGCAAATCTTGGTTCAGCACCGCTTGTAAGCTGGCTAAAGCAGAGCCATCATTGACTTCCACAAAGGCAAAGCCCTTCAACTCTCGCTTAGTCCGAACCCAACCCTGAACGGCGATCGCTTCATTGGGTTCACCGCTGCGCAATACTTCTGCAATCCGTCGTGTCGCTATCATCGTTAAACACTAAAATCGGGGGCTAATTGGCACAGGACTTCAAAATCCAGCCTACAACAACGCCCAAACCACCAAAACGCACCGCTTGCCAGAAAACATCCTTCAAGCTGTTCCAGGAGAGTAGCTGGCTTTCTAGGGCGACCTCCAAAGCATCTAACTGCTGCCGAATTTGCTTAAGTTCTGCTTGGAGTTCTTGGCGTACTTCCTGCGATCGCGTCTGTCGCAAGTCACGTTGCACTTGGTCCAAACGCTGTTGCAGATTGTTCTGACGGGATTGGTCGTCCTGAATTTGAGTGTAACGTTCTTTGAGAGATTGCAACGATCGCTCTAGTTCCTGTACCGCCTCCGCAAACTCTTGGTCGAAAGTCCCTGAAGATTCATCAGCATGAGTCAGTTCGGCATCCGGTTCAGGCGGTGAAGGCGATGATGATTCGGGCGGTAGCTTCATGACAACAATAGTAAAGTAGGGTTAGATGCCAACCCAGCTCACACGCCTTTAGGACTTGCTTATGCCGGATGCAACTTCCAAGCCAGCAGCGATCGCTCAAGGTCTCACTGCCCCTCAGACCGCACATCTGCAAGAATTGAGCACTCTCGAACTTGCCCAAGCCCTAGCAGCCCGCTTGACCTTAACAGACATGGACTGGCATCGGCTAAAGTCTAACCGGAAAGTGCGTGCTAGCGAACAAGCCGCCGCCGCTTTAGTTTTTCTGCTCAAAGATCAGCCGGAAGAAGCTTTACCGCGTCTTCACCAAGCCGCTGGATGGCTCGACCGTTCTGTGTCTGCGCCTCCGTGTCCGACGCATGGCCACCGTCAAGCCAGCCCATCACCCAGCCCTACTCCCGAAGTTTGAGCTTCTGAAGGCTGAAGCACCTGAGCAAGCTTTAACGAGAATGTTTTAACTCTGATCAGCTTCCGCGTCCTGACTGGGATCAAGCTTTCGCTCTGGCAACGTCAATTGAATTGCACTTGATCCCCGTGATTGCGTTTCCACAATAGCTGTAGTCGCTACCGAAGTCGTGCCTTTCACGATCGCTCCAGAGCTAGAAAACGCTTCGCCGACTGGCTGGTAAATCAGGGTCAAGAGGCAGGAGCAACCAGCCAATAAGAATAAATCGAGATTCTTCGAGCGAGATAACCAGTTGTGCGATCGCTTCACAGTTTTAACCATATTGTTCAACGAGAATCCTGACACCAGTGACTGAGTTTTAGGAGCACGAGTGCCTGATCACTCAAAAATAGTAGCCTACATTACTGAAGATGCTGCTTGAGTGAGTGGCATCTCACCTAGAATGCCCTAAATGAGGACATTGGATATAAAAGCCAAAATTATTAGCGAACCAGAGGCAACTTGAAACGATTGCTCACCTCTTTGCACAGTCTTAACTCAGTCCCAGAGGCGTTCCATTGCACTCGGTCAAACACTTGGTAAAGAATGTACAGACCCCGACCGCATTCTTTCTCGTTATGAGGTAGGTGTTCTGAACAACCAGAGCTACAAGAGGTAGGAGGCGCGAACCCTGATCCCTGATCTGAAATCACCCACCAGTACTGGTTTTCCACTACAGAGAAGCGAACTAGAACTGTCTTGCTAGGGTCTAGTTTGTTCCCATGCTTCGCCGCGTTCACTAGTGCTTCTTGTAGCCCTAGCCTAAGCTCTGCTTGCCACTGAGCTGGAACCTCTGCAAGCAGTAAATCTAGAACTGGATAGAGATAAAGGGTAGAAGCAAAGCTAACTGTGCCCCAATTGCGCCCTACAGGCCGAAGTGAAACCGAAATCACTTAAAAAACCCCGTAGTTTTCAGGTGGATAAACAAACATTGGTTTGTTAAGCAATCACCCTGAGAATAACCTAGTAACCTTCTTTCACTCAAGCCTGAGTCGGTTAGTGTCATGCCTTTAAACACTAGAAGGAAGTCGCCAGCCTAACACTACGGTAATTACTGAAACTCATTACAGAAGTTACTCACTAGATCAAGACTGGAACAAGTTGACTTTCTATAGCTCAATCTACGTTGCATGAAGGACAACGCTTCTCAGGCTTTTTAAGTTTTTAGAATTATTAATCTACTATTACCATTGTACCGAAACCTCACTCAAAAATATAGTCAGGAGCCTAATTTGAGCTCGTGCCAGTTCATTCGGGAGAGGCATCGCGAGCTGCAAGTCTAGATTTGCGGTAGTTGCAAGGACTGTAATGATTGAGATAAGATGCGGCGAAATTGGGCAAACTCAAAATTCTCAATGGTTTTTCGACGGAGAATTTCTGGCTGACCCAGCAAAGAATTAGGGTGAGTTCCCTGGAGGATCTGTGTGAGATTTTTCGCGATCGCCTCTACATCATCGGGATCGACCAAGCAGCCTATTTCCCCATTGAGGAGGGGATCAACGGCTCCGTCTTGGTTTCCGGCCAGAACTGGTTTGCCGCAAGCTAAAGCCTCTAAATAAACAATGCCAAACCCTTCTCCACGGCTTGGTAAGGCAAACACATCACAAAGATTGTAGTGATCGCAAAGTTCTGACTCGGGCACAAATCCGGTTAGGGTCACACAAGCTTGAAGATTGAGCTGGTGCACTAATGTTTCTATGTAAGGCACATTGTTCCCCTTACCAGCTAGTACGTAGTGGGCATTTGGGATGTGACGCCGAATTTCTACCAATGCTTGAATAATTTGGTTGTACCCCTTGTAGCCAGTATTTTGATCAAGGCGAGAGACAGTCAAAATCACGGGTTGATCAGGAGTTAAACCGTAACGCTCTAGTAAATAGTTTGGTTTAGGCGCAATTTTAAAGTGGCTAGCATCAAAGGCGTTGGGCAACACAGTTACATGATCTGACGGCAGAGACTGTTCGCGTAACAAGCGATCGCGCGTGTAGTGGCTGACTGCCATCACTTGGTCAGCTCGCTGGAGCACAGCCTTGAGCGCTGCGTTCTCAACATTCCAAGCTTCCAAGCCATGTAAAACCACGCCGTACGGTACCCCCGTCAGACGCTTAAACCAATCAAAGACCACGCTGTAAAAATCTAAGTGGGTTGTCAAAATCAGGGTCGGGCGCTGCCACAGTCCTAAGCCAACCATTTTGGCTGCTGCTAGGCTCGCCATCCCATACCGTCGCCACAGATTGCGATCGCCATGAGATTGCCCAAAGTAGTGAAACCGAGTCTGAGGCAAAAACTCCAAGTCTTGAAGGTTAACTTTGTCAGAGCGGTCATATTTTAGAAACACATCATATTCAGCTTCTGGATATAACTCCTGCAACGCCCGAAGTAGCACTGCAGAGTAAACTTGAATGCCACCCATGTAGCCAAAAATGTTGGGAAAGAGCAAATAGAAGTGAGGCTGCTTCACAGTGTCGTCCAAGGTCGCATGATTCAACTTACGGCGTAACCCATGTAGATCCCTGAAGTTTGGGTTAACAATCATAGTTGGTAATTGCTAAGTCCTGGCTACTAATTGCAATTGCAGCGATTTTTATGTAAACCATAGTAAAAAAGGTGAACAGTTTTTCGAGCTGCTCACCTTTTTCTCGGGTCGTTAATTTCGGCTTATCTACGCTTTTTCAGCTGCGCCCGCTTTGCGACGACGGCCCATGAAACCAAGCGCACCAACTCCTAGCAATGCACCAATGGTGCCTGGTTCAGGTACAGATTCCGCAGTCACGATAAAGTCGTTGTAGTCTCTGTCTCCTTTCCAAGAATCATTTACAGCAATCAAGGTCGTTCCGGGTGCAGCGGTAAGAGTCTGCTTGGATCGTTGACTTAAGTTAGAGCCATTACCCTTGAAGTTTGTGTAGTAAGCAAAGGTTTCACTACCGCTGACGAAATTGAAGGAGGTTTCAGCAGAATCTGTATAGACAGTTTTGTCTCCCTTGGCAGTCAAGCCGAGGAAGTAGCTGATACCTTTATTGAATGTAAAGGTAGTTTGGCAAGGCTTTACAGTTAAAGGACAGGTTCCTTTCGAATCGTTCTTGTTGCTGCTACCTGGGTCTTTGCCCTGAAGCTCTGTGAATAAGGTTGTTACGAACTTTTTGCTCGAGTCATAGACATTGAAATCAGATTGATATGCACCATGGGATGCAAAGAAGTCAAACTGAACACTAGTCGTGTTGGCGAAGGAGAAACTCCCGTCTGCATTAGAGGTAGCACCCACGAAGCTAAAAGCTTGTGCAGGAGCACAAACACTCATTAGGGTAGAAATAGCAGCTACAGCTACTAAAGATTTGCAAGGATTCATGTTGTGTCTCCGTAAGTAATGCGTGACGTAGGCAAAAGCCTTTCCAGGGTGGTACTAATTACCTTTGAAATTTTTGAGCTCCCAGCTGGAACAAGCTGGAGTCCTGAAGTCAGACTGATAAGGACCACACGATACGTGCATCGGATGGGGCGGTAGATGCTAAGGGCCGAACGGCCTAGAGCCTGGCTTGAGAACTGAGTCGGAAGACTGGATGTAGGAATTCATCCTTTTCCAGCCAGGTTACTGTAGCGATCGCGTAATTCAGACCAGGAACTACACTAAGTTTCAACAGTTTTAGCGACTAGAAGCTAAGTGTTAAAACGACTACCTACCTGAATGGAACTGTCTTTTGCTTGACCCTGCCGTAACTACTCTATACACGGCTAGTGGGAAGTACCATCGTGGCAGGGCAATCTTCACTCATTCTTTAAGTTAGAGGGTACTCAGCTGTAGAGAATTTAATGAGTACCTCCATGATTGGGTTAATTCCAATCAATTTAAGCTCGAACTATTGTGGTGATAACACGCAGGCAAGAAGCATGTTTTTTGACAAAATAAAACCCGCCCTATGACTAGGGTGGGCTTAGCTTAATGCCATATTTCTAAAATTTAGTCTGGGCTCAGCGATGGGTAATTCGCCTTGCCCAATATTATGGACTTAGCTGGACGACAAATTGTTCCTACTAGCTGAACTTTAAGGAAAGCCCATGTCTGCTTCGCAGTCGCTTGATACAGTTTCTTTAGACAGATTGCAAGGTTTCTTGGGCTTCCTGAGCTACTTGCGGCACTTGGTCTTGAGCTAACGTTGTCAACGCTGACTGCGCTTCGGCTCCACCGAGTCGTCCTAAAGCTTGCACCAACCGATGGCGGACTTGCCAGTCAGGATGAGAGGCATAGGACACCAACAAAGGAATAGCGCGGCGATCGCCTAATTCCCCAAGCGAACCGATCGCCGCCATTTCAACCAATTCATTCTCAGAAGTCAGGGCCGTTTCTAACAACTCAAAACCACGGGGATCACCAAGTTCTCCCAAGGCCGCAATGATACTGAACTGCACCAACCACTCTGGGGTTTGTTGATAAAGTTGCTGTAGATCTTCCAGCGCATCCTGTAGTTTCAAGGCTCCCAAGGAATCAGCAGCGGCAGCTTGCACGTCAGGCTCTGAGTCATTGTGTAAGCGATCGCGCAAAATCGTTGCGGTTTGAGCTAGATCGTGGTGGCCTAGGGAGGAAAGCTGGCTGACCGCCGCGTAGCGAACTCTAGCACTACTATCTGCTACTGCAGTTTGAATCAGTTCAAAGGCCGTAGCAGGCTCCAGCTGGCGGAGTTGATTCACCCCTCGCAGGCGATCGCCAAAGTCTTCTGAGTGCAGTAAAGCTTGCACAGATTCGGGCGTAATACTCATGTTGATTAATCTCGCTTTTGGTATGGAAATGGCGATCGTGGCATTAGGTGCCTGATCTATCAATGTTTTCAAGCAATTGGTTTTGTTAATCTTGGTGGGCAGCCATCGCTCGGACAATGTCACCCCGGGTTAAAATCCCAATGACCTGACCTGTGGCATCTAAAACAGGCAGGCGATGAATACTACGCTCGTGCATTAAACGAGCGGCCTCCTGCAGTGGTTGATCGGGATTTGTCGTCACCGGGTCGTGACTCATCACTTCCCCCACAGTTTGACCCAGGGCTTTATGTAAGTCCCGCTCGTAACGGGATGGATTTTCTAAATAGATCACACTATCTAAAATCATGATGTAGGCGGGGGGTGTAGCTCCAGTTTCCTGCCACATCAAATCTGTCTCAGAAACAACACCGATTAACTTGTCGGACTGATCAACGACTGGTAGGCCACTGATTCGTCGCTCTGCCAAAATCTGAACCACTTCCTGAAGCGGGGTTTCAGGCTTAACGGTGATGGGATTGCGGCTCATGACTTCCGCAACAGTTTTGGGCATAGCAAATGCCTCTCCTAATAGGGCTCTGGCCTCATTTTAGGCAATTCTGGGGATCAACCGAAGAAGTTTTAAGGAGATTTATTTTCCTGAGATTTATAGAAGGTGCTATAGCTGTCCTAAATAATTATCCAGTTGGGGTTTGTGAGAGGCGTGCCCTCAGGGGGTGCGGCTCTCACAAACCCTTTAGGATTGCTTAGGCTTAAAACAATGAGCCATCCTTAAGGACCATCTGGGCGAGGCGACGCAGTCACCCCTGACGGACTTTGCAATAACTCCAGCGCCGACAACCCTTCTCCCTGAGAGCCAAAGTACCAAAGGGTAGCAGCGGCTTCTGCCCGCGTCACTGATTTTTTGGGTTGAAAGAGCGTGGTATATCCCAAAGCTCGACGAATATTGGCCAAATCCCCATTTTGAAAATCAGCCAAGACCGCTCGCAGCGCTTTCGGATCAATTTTCCCAGCATCTTGAAAGCCCCAAGTTTCTTTCACTGCATCCAAAGAAGCAGCGGG
This sequence comes from Trichocoleus sp. FACHB-262, assembly GCF_014696035.1. Classification (NCBI taxonomy): domain Bacteria; kingdom Bacillati; phylum Cyanobacteriota; class Cyanophyceae; order Leptolyngbyales; family Trichocoleusaceae; genus Trichocoleus; species Trichocoleus sp. FACHB-262. The sequence continues at coordinate 646,778 of NZ_JACJPK010000017.1, forward strand.
CAGAGCTTGGCGGGTATCGAGCGGCAACTTCCACAACAACATGACTTCGCGCGTCAATGGAGCATCGGGCCGAAAGCTGACCACAGTCGCCTCACCGGACAAGGGACTCGGAATAATACCTGCTTCGGCTAGCCCTTGAATCACTTCAAAATCTGGGTTAGTTTTCGGCACATCTTGAAATACAGGCTTGGTACCACTAGAACCCAAACGAACTTGTTGCCCAGAGCGATCGCTATAAATGCGGTTGTTGGCTGTAACTAGCCAGCGGGCATATTCACGGCGAGTAATGATTTTGTTTGGCTCAAACAGGGTTGAGCGATTGGCAGCGGTGCTTTTGGTGTCGCTAGAGCGGAGGGGTAAAACTCCTAACTGTGCCAGATCTTTGAGGTAAGACCGCAGTTCTTTCGGGGCTTTATCGAGGTCGGTGAACCCTTGAGGATTCGCTGTAACAGGTGTGGATGTGGCTGGGCTGGTCGTACCTGATGCGGTGGCTCCCTCTAAAACGGGACCGACAAACTCCGAATCACCGGGTTGGGGAGCCTCAGAATTGGGGTTAACCGCTTGAGACGAAACACTGCCGCTTTCGTAGGCGTAATCAATCGTGAATACAGTGCTGGTGGATGAACTACTAGGGATGGGGGTTGAGCTAGGGGCAGGGCTAGCATTATCAGGGCGATCGCTGGGAGTAGGCAAGGCAAAAGTTGCCGTAGCTCCAATCGCCACTGTGATTTGTAAGTCATTCCGCCGTGCCACCAAGGTAGCAGGCAAATCTTGAGTCGCCTGACTTACCAATTGCCAACCATTGGTTTGCAACTGCTGTAGATAAAAGCTTTGTACAAAGTTACTCGGATCCCCACTAGTCCATTGGGCTTGCCCAGTCGTCTTCTCCGTTGGGTTGGCAGTGGCATTCGTTGCAGCGTCTGTCGGGGTAGGACTGGCAGGAGTTGGACTAGCGACTGGAACAATGTCCTGCAATTGCGACTCTGGATAAATCGGAATTTCCGCCGGAAAGTCAGCGGGTCGGTTGGCATTCGTTGCAGTTTGCCCATCACCCCCTGGTTGCCCCACATTGCCAGTACTCTCTCGCAACTTAGAATCAGCCGCTAGAGAGTCTTTGAAAACATTACCTGTGGAGCTGTTGGCACAAGCCGTTAAGACAACGAGCAGCGAGGCAGCCAAGCCAGCCCGTACAGTGGGGCGTCGATTGGGTAGCACAGCAAACTAAACAGTGAACATCAATCCTACGCTAGCGCAGATTGGTCCTAACCAGAAATTGGTCCGTTAATCTAGATTGACGTACTTATCTAGATCCTGAATCTGTGGGTCTGGAAACTGCTGCAAGACTCGCCACAAGACAGTGTAGGTGCCATCGGAGTGACGAATCACAGGCCGAAACGCTAGGAGGTGGTCACTACTAGGGGTTTCTAGCAACAAATCTAGATAGCGGCGATCGCGACGAGACACAGGTTCTCTACTCATCACAATCTCTGGCATCTGGAATTGCAGCGATCGCATTAAATAAGTTTGGTTCAAGCTAATAGGGGCTTGGCTCATTAATGGCTGATTCAGCGCTAGGTTATTGACTTTTCCACTCAAGAAGCGGCGGCGATCGGTTTGAATCGCGTCGAGTTGATTGGGTGGCGCATAAGTGAGAAAAAATTGCCGCAGATCAGGAGCCAACTCCACTTGCTGAGCCGAGAGTGTAGCTTGCAAAGACTCTATCGGCACATCTCCCATCGGAGCCAAAAAACCGTAATTTAAGCCAGACTGCACGAGTTGAAAGCGGCCATTCTCAATCTCCAGCAGAAATCGAGGGGTGAATTTTGCCTCAGACTGCACCAAAGGGACAAATGGAAAGCGCTCAGCGACCGTGGGTTCTAAACGATTCTGTAAAGCGCTGGGTTGAGGGCGGTAAGCCTCAGACAACAGGACACGAGCAATACCAGTGTTGGGCTGCTCTAGAAACTTGGCATAAAGCTGACGTTCTTTGGGATAAAGCCCGTAGGCGTATTGATCTAGAGCTTCTACTTGCTGAGTGGGAGCGGAAAAGCTGGCTGCATTGGGGAAAGCGCTTTGGGTACGAGTCAACAGTTGCTTGATCGATTGCAGAACCGGAGCGGCTTCTGGAGGCGGGGCGATCGCGGGTGACATGGGTGGCATATAATCCGCGATCGCTGTTTTCGCAGCTTCACCAATTACAAGTGGCTTCTCAGTCGGCAAAGTGGGAGCGGTGCCATAGCGGTAGGTGGCTGGTTTACCTAAGTTAGGGCTTTGAGTGGGGGTGCCTGGGAGCGAGAGAGCTTGTCGTTCTCCCACGACTCGCAGTGGCTTCACTTCCGCGATCGATGCCAGCATAAACAGGCGGCGATCGAGTAAATCACCTAGGGACGCTAATCTTTGAGTTGATTGGTATAGATTGCAGTAAACGGCACCCTGCGACTGACTAAGGCCAGAGCCAACCGTGAACGGTTCTTCTGTATTGCCAACTCGGATTCTGGTAGGCGCACAGAGTAAGTTAGGCAGGGGATACTGGCTCTTAAGAAACCGATCTACAGCCGCAGTCTGTAAAGTTAGTTGCCCTCGTGCCGCCCGCACTTGATTCGGATCAGGCTCGGCCACCGCCCGTTCTATGCGATCGACTAACAAAATTTGGGCTTGCAGCAGTTGCTGCGCTTGGGGCCAGAACCCTTGGGCTCGAATCACCTCAGTTGGCACGACATCAGTTTCTGCCACAACCGCTGGGGGCTGCATTAGCAAGCTCAGCACTGAAGACCCCAACAGCAATACGAAAAGACAGCGCATGGCAACTAACCCGGATATCTAGACGAGGACAGATCCTTTCTGAGTTCAGGGTGCCCGATTTAGTAAAAAAACTTAAACCTCAGTTGGCGATCGCGCTACAAAATCTCTCTCTAGACAGAAATTAACACTGCCTCAACAAATTCAGGTAACTCAACCACGATCAATTAGTATCAGCTAGTTCAGCAGTTATCAGTTGGATGCGACTTTACGGCCAATTGGATAGGATGACAAGCGATCGCTCAATTTTTGAAGCGCAATCCTTGCGGCCTAGTCCTTGCAGCCCCAGCCTTAGACTTTAGGGTGCGATTTTTTGACGCTCCAACCGACCACTGTCAGACCAGCAGTCTTAGCTCTGGCTAAAGCTTCTTGCGAAGTTTCCCCCTCCAAAAGCTCACATTCAATAAAGTCGGGAGCCTCGAAAAACTGGTAGCCCAAGGGCAAGTGTGGTGGCAGGTCAGCACAAGTGAAAATTATTTTTTGATTCATAAATAGTCATAAGTTTTTGTAGATAGAGGTTCTAGATTAAAAATTCTGTCAGGTTAAAAAAACCGCCAAAGCGCTTATCTTCATGCACACTTTCAAGAAAACAGCAATACCTACCGAGAGATGTCTTAGCTCCAACATACCTTTCAGTGACTTTGAGACTTTGGTTTATGGATTCAGGCGACTCAGGTAGTAACCTGGCTTAAAGCAGCAGCCAATTGTTGCAAGTGCGCTGAAGTGTGAGTAGCCATCACCGTAATCCGAACTCGGCTAGTCGGCACCGTGGGGGGTCGAATCGCCGAGGCAAAAATTCCAGCTTGTTTGAGTTGTTGCCCTATCTGGAGCACCGTTGCCGCATCTGGCACTTGAAAACAAAGAATCGGTGACGCAGAGGGGAGAGGCTTTAGTTCAAAAGCAATCGGAGCCTGGCTCCAACTTTCCGCAATTAATTGTTGGAGATGAGCCACATTCTGCCAAAGTTGAGCCCGTCGCTGCGGTTCTTGTTGCACGATCGCGATCGCGGCTAAGGCTGCGGCAGTATCCGCCGGAGAAAGACCTGTGGTGTAAATCCAAGTGGGGGCGCGGTTGCGTAAGAAATCAATCAAAGCAGCAGAGCCAGCCACATAACCGCCCAAACTACCGAGCGCTTTGCTCAGAGTGCCAATTTGAATTAAGGGGTGCCCAGTACAACCGAAATGCTCAACGCAACCTGCTCCCGTCGCTCCCATCACCCCTGTGGCATGGGCTTCATCCACCAGCAGCATCGCCTCAAAATCATTGGCGATCGCCAGCAACTTTAGTAAGGGGCAGAGATCACCGTCCATACTAAAAACACTATCGGTCAGAATCAAGCAGCGACGGTAGCGATCGCGCTGTTGGGTTAGCTTGGTGCTCAAGTCAGCCACATCACAGTGGGCATAGTCCACTACTGTAGCTCCGCTGAGAATGGCTCCATTCTTCAAGCTGGAATGGTTGTACTGATCCGACAAGATCAAATCGCGCTTACCGACCAAAGCCGCGATCGCGCCCAAATTAGCCAAATACCCAGAGCTAAACACCAACGCATCTTCAGTTTGCTTTAGAGCCGCGATCGCTAGTTCCAACTGCCGATGGAGTTCTCGATGCCCCGTAATCAGCCGTGACCCCGTACTCCCCGTACCAAGCTCTTGGGTAGCCGCGATCGCCGCTTGAATCAAGCGAGCGTCACTGGTTAGCCCTAAGTAATCGTTGCTCGCAAAGTTGAGCACTTCTCGCCCTGCTAAGCGCACCACAGGCCCAGCTTGGCTTTCAATTGTTTGCACCGAACGATACCAATCTGCTCGGTGAATGGTTTCTAGAGATTGTTTCAACCAGGCATAGGGATTCGTAGCCATCCTCAAGTACGGCTCCTAAAGATTAGCGCCGCCAAACTTCCATCCCATTGCGGACATCGCGATCGCCCAACCAAGCGCTAGGGTCGCCTTGGACATAAACGCCATCTGTCTTAGAAAACACCACTCGCAGCGTACCTGTGCGGCCAACATTCAGATAACCCGCCGACCAAACATCGTACTTGGTAATACCAGTCAGGACAACCCGATAGCTACCAGGAGCCAGATTCAACACCTGCCGACGATTATAAAGTTTGGGGCGGTAGACTTCTTCGCCATTGATCCACACACTCCCCCAATCCTTGCCTAACGCATCAAACTCTACCAGAACAGGCGGCTGAATCTGCTGCGGCTGAACAATGATGATATTGCCGCCATGAGGATAGCCAGAATAGCCCCAAGGGTATTGATTCACTGGGACAGAAACATGAACTTGGCCAGACAGCACCAAAGACGAGAGTAGTGCAGGAAACATATACCTTGCCCCATAGGAGGGAAAACCTGAATCCCCTCGGTATCTATAGAGACAAGTCTAATGCCTACAATTGTTCCGCCAAGTACTTGTTCTACCAAGGAATTATCCTGCCAAGCACTTGTTCCACTAATTATTGGCACTACGTAAATAACTAAGTAACCAGTTCGCCATTGTAGCTCGGCGCGTCAGTCGAGGCACCAGTTCACCTACCTTGTAGCCAGTAAACCCCAACTGCTCCTTCAGCAACTGCTTATTTTCTGCTGGAATCGATCGCGTCAGCTTCACCGTTGCGGGGCGACTCTCAATAAAATCTGGAGGTTCAGGATACGCCTCTCGCCAATCTGGAGCCACATCCGTTGCATCCCAGCGCCCATTCACATCATCGTAGCGATATCCCAAACAATGCCAAACCAAACCATTGGCGATCGCATCATCAATTTTGTCGTTAAGGATATCCCAGACAGTATCAGGATTGAGAGGAGGTAGATCAGACATAAACGAACCACAGAATTCGCAAAAACTTTTAGCCCGATCTAAAAAATTACCCCAAATCCAACCCAAAAATTTTTTCTCCTTAAAGTCTCCTTCTCCTATTCATCAGGTATACTCAACACCCCAATGCACTTCTGGAGGGGGTCTGGGGGACGCAGCCGTCCCTCAGCGGGGGTTTGGGGGCAGGTGCCCCCAAGCTCTTTTCTTAATACAAATAGGTCAAACAACCACAAAAATCTTTTACAGACGATTCAGTTCACCCAATACCTTAGGTGAAAACAGCGCCTTCTTTGGGCTCAGGACCAATGCAGGAAACCACATTCCGCATAAACGTAATTTGGTCATTAAACTCTAGCCCCTTAATCGCATTAAAGAACTCTTGAGCATCACCAGACATTTGATAGTCAGAAGGCACATTAACGATCTGACCGTTCTCCATGCCTTGAGCTAACAGATACCAAAAAGCCAATCTGTTGCTGGAGTTGAAGTCTCCATAAGAAGTACCAAACTCCGAGGGTTGGCCAGCTACGACATCCCGTTGAGCTTGAAGCTGTTGATCTTGAGGCAGTTGTTGAATGCGATCGACAACCCCTTGAGCGATCGCGAAACCAGAGGTGTCAGGGCCACCTTTGGGGGTGAGAGAACCCTTCAGTTCCTCATAAATAAACCACAAAAAAGCAAGTTGAGTATCTGCATCAAAGGATTGGAAACTTTGGATCGCTTGCTTTTGATTATTGGCAATGTCAGTGTATGTCATAGGAGCTTGAAATTAACAACCCCTGAAATTTAACAAGCGGTACAGTGGGCTTAACCCTGCTCAAGACATAAGCTTCTAACTAAAATCATCGCCTTTAACCCAACTATGGACAGAGGTTAGTTTCTGGCGGTGCCACAAATGGAGAACAACATCCATAAGACTAAGAATCAAGCTCAAGCCTCGATTATGAGTGCTGAGTTCCGCATTATGAGTTCGCATTAGAGGGCAGCTAAATGGCAAACGTTAACCACCCAAGAGCACATGTTTGGATTTCTGGGCGAGTCCAAGGTGTTGGTTATCGCATGTCAACTTGTCAGGCCGCAGAAACCCTAGGAGTCAATGGTTGGGTCAAGAACTTACCCGACGGACGAGTAGAAGCAGTATTTGAGGGTCCACCAGAATTGCTGGAAGAGATGATTCGGTGGTGTCACAAAGGGCCACAGATGGCGATCGTTCAAGAAGTCAAAGTGGAGTACGAAGAACCAGAAGAAATTCAAGGATTTCATACGAGTCGCTGAACGAGCCCAAAATTAGCAGCTCATTACAACACCACTACGACGGCGATCGCCCGCACCCGTAATGGTTCCGTCTGCATCTCGTATCACAGTATGCACGCCACCAAAAAACATATTTTCCTGCTGCCACAACACCCGTTCATCGTCCGGTGGAAGATGCAGTTTGCTCAGCTCAGCCTCACTAAATCCTGGCTCAACATTAAATACAGAGTTTTCCCAATGAATTCGTGGACTCTCCACTGCGGCTGCCACAGGCATTTGGAAATCTAAAATATTAGAAATTACTTGCAGAATTGCGGTTCTAATTCGATTGGAACCTCCAGAACCTAAAACAATCTCTGGCTGCTGATCTTTCAGCACAATCGTAGGAGCCATCATAGACGCGATGCGTGTATTCTCCTGCCATTGATGAAAGCCATTTGGGTTCAAATCTTCTTCGCCCAACATGTTATTCATCATGATGCCAGTGCCAGGAACTATGTAACCGCAACCTTCGCCATTAGAAGTAGTTACACTCGCAGCATTGCCTTCATCATCAATCACGCTCAGATGCGTTGTACTGCCCCACTTATTCACGGTATTCGATAACTGCGCTTGATACACTTCCACTTGAGCACCGTCCAGAAATGCTTGAGAATCCTGCTGGAAGAGTTGGTAAGATTGCTCCCGACGCGCTACATTCGTCAATCGCATCGTCGTAGCCAAAAGATCTAAATGTTGAGCACTGCCAAACTCAAAAGCTGTTAGATCGATCGCAGACAAAAGCTCCAAAGCAAAAGCAATTAAAGTGCCGCCAGAGCTAGGAGTAGGGTTGGTCAGTAGAATATTATCGCGATAATTAATCGTCAAAGGCCGACGTTCAATCACCTGATACTGCTGTAAATCTTCCAGGGTTAAATAACCACCAAAGTTTTCACAGTCTTGAGCAATTTGATGGGCAATATCACCTTGATAAAATCCCTTCGGTCCAGTTTTAGCTAAATAAGCTAATGTCTCTGCTAAGTCTGGCATCACCAAATTAGTTCCAAGTGCGACCAAAGGACCGTCAGGAGCAAAAATTTGGCGTGATTCTGCTGAAGCAGTCAGAATTGGGCTGAGAATTTGAAAACAAAAATACTGGAAATCAGAAATTTCTACACCGTTTTTGGCATAGTGAACTGCAGGTTCTGCGATCGCCTGAAAAGGCAACCTACCTAATCTTTGGTGCACGTGAAAAATGCCAGCCACATTTCCTGGTACTCCCATCGATCCCAAGCCAATGTGAAATTCTTGAATCGCCCCACCAAAGTTGACATCAACCGGGTAAAAATCCAGAGCAGATTGGGCCTTTTTCGAGCCAGGTGTTTGAGTAAAAAAATCAAATAAAATATCTTCTTGCTGAGACGTATGCGCTAAAAGAAACCCTCCTCCTGCTGGAGAAGTCAGCGTCGGCTCCACGACAAAAGCCGCCATTACCGCTGCGATCGCCGCATCAAAGGCATTACCCCCTAAGCGCAACATTTCCAGCCCTGCTTCGGCTGTTTTCGCATGTCCCGCAGCAATCACACCGTGAGTTGAATTTGGCATAATCTATGTTTTCTGATCGAGGCGAATCGCTTGTTCTAGAGCCGCTTTAGTTTTGGCTCGCTGCACGTAGGCTTGCAACTGAGTGATATCCCAACCAATTAGCATACTTAGGTCTTCTAAACTCAGCCCGCGCATCAGCATTTCCACACACCAAGTTGGTTGGGCTTGCTCAATCCGGGGTGGGTGCCCCTCCGGGGTCAACAAATTCTCTATCATCTGCTGCCATTGAGATCGCACTTCCACCTCTGAAATCGGTTCGCCCGTAGCCGAAAGAAACAAAGCAGACTGGGCATCTTTACGACTTTTGAGCCAGTGAGTCAGGGGATTGCGAGTATAGGAGCCATAGCGTTGCCCCAAAATCCACTGGTTGACTGGTACTTGTCTCACCCCATTGCGGAGCACTTGCAACCAATGTTGCTGAGTGGCACTAAACTGTTGCGATCGCTGCAAAGCACTTATTTCAGACACACTCAAACCCGCTGCAAACAGCACGTAGGCGATCGCATATTCTTGCAACCCCCGTTTTTTCGCTTGTTGCAAAATAGCATGAACTAAAGGAGCGGGAAGATCAGCTATAGATTCCGAGCCCAAAGGAGCGATCGCCTCCCAAGGATAAGCCGTCATCGCTTCTAGCTGCGCCTCTGACTGAAACACAGCTCCATGCAAAAACAGCTCCACCAAATTATCTAAAAAGTCATCTCGGCTTTCCCAGAGTTCGTGAAACTCACTAGTAAACTCGATCACGGCATACCCCAACAACATGCCGTTTAGTAAACTAGCCAACTTTTCTGCCGGAAGGAGAGTTCGCAAATGTCCCTGATGAATTACTGTGGCTAAATACTCGGCAACATAACGATTCGCCTCTGTGATGCCTTGCCCCAAAGCTTGGCGGTTCTCGGCAGGATACTGGCCCGCTTCCCCAACCACAGAGCGAACAAAGTCTGGCACACGCTCCAGCGCCTGGAGACAAGCGTTAGCATAGTCTTTAAGGGTTTGAGCAATATTGCTAGTTTGGTTGGCTTGCTGAATCAGGGACTCGCCGAGCTGGGTAAACATCCCAGAGTCTTCCAGCACCGCCAGCAGCAGGCCATGCTTGTTACCAAAATGCCGAAATAGCGTGACTTCATTGACCTCTGCTAGTTCAGCGATTTGTCTTGTTGTGGTTTCGGTGACCCCCTGAGCCGTAAACAGCTCAATGGCCGCGTTAATGAGGCGCTGTCGCGTCAGACTTCGTTGAGCAGACATAGATAAAATGCAAGTACCACTTGCAATTGCTGGATGGGATTGCTAAGCTATGTAAGTATGGCTTGCATCCTCCTACTGTAGCGGTCTTTTTTGACTTCGATCAAAACCAAGGCACAACCAGTGAACAGCGAGGGCGAGTTCACCAGTCCTGAAACTCCCCAGCACTGGTTAAATACGGCATTCAAATAGGAAATTTATGACCTCTAATTCCATTGCGCCTGCTGCTACAGGTAGGCCATCCCTGTCGCTGAGTTGGTCTAATGTGCTCTTTTTCGGGAGCTTTCACGCCATCGCTTTGCTGGCACCTTGGTTTTTTTCGTGGTCGGCTCTAGGCGTTACCCTGTTTCTCCATTGGCTGTTTGGCAGCATTGGCATCTGCTTGGGCTATCACCGACTCGTCAGCCACCGCAGTTTTCAAGTACCCAAATGGTTGGAGTACATCATCATTACCATCGGAGCCTTAGCGCTACAGGGCGGGCCAATTTTTTGGATTGGAGGTCATCGCCAACACCACGCTTTTGCTGAGGATGTAGACAAAGATCCCTACTCTTCCAAGCGCGGTTTCTGGTGGAGCCACATGCTCTGGGTTCTGTACCCGCGTGACGAGTTCTTTAATCCCGAAAAGTACTACAGATACGCCCCCGATCTCGCTCGCGATGCTTACTATCGCTTTCTCGATCGCTATCATGTATTGCTACAAATCCCGATGGGCCTAGGGCTATACGCGATCGGTGGTTGGTCGTATGTGGTCTGGGGTCTGTTTTTACGCGCAGTACTGTTGTGGCATAGCACTTGGTTCATCAACTCTGTCTCTCACTTGCGCGGCTATCGTACTTATGAAGTGGAAGATAACTCCCGTAATCTTTGGTGGGCAGCTCTGATCACTTACGGCGAAGGCTGGCACAACAATCACCACGCTCAACCGAATGTGGCACCCGCAGGCCGCCATTGGTGGGAAATTGATGTCACCTGGTGGGCAATTAAAGCGCTCAAAGCAGTTGGTTTAGCTAAGAAAGTGGTGATGCCACCTACAGTAAAAACAGCCAATTAGTTAATACTTACTCGCTTCATCAACAGGTATTAACTCACCTGTAAACCTCAAGCCTTTAGATCGCAGTTCAAGTAACTCTTGTCTCGGTTTAGAGGCTTTTTTGATGCAACTTAACTTATGGAGAAATGGAGAAGAGGTTGAGCGATCGCCCCTGTCTTCGAGAGCCAATTCCTGAAATTGTAGATGCCGCACGTTATTTGGATGCAGCAGTATCAGCCCACCTTATCGGACGATTTGATTTGGCTGAAGCTTTGATCCGTCTTGCCGATATTCCCGCAGTTCGAGAGTGGACAGAATCTCTCTGGGGTGCTACCAGCCCCTACACGCAGTACCGAGTTATAGAGAACGCATCTCCGCACTTACCGAAGGATCAACGGGTTCCGAATCGGATGCCAACAGCAGCCCAAACACATTTTCTGCATCAACGGGACGGCTACCACTGTAGATTTTGCGGTATCCCAGTCATCCGAAGTGAAGTCCGCGATCGCCTCAGAAAGTTTTATCCAGATGCCCTACCGTGGGGAAAAACGAATCCAGAACAACATTCCGCCTTCCAAGCTCTATGGTTGCAATACGATCATCTGCTGCCTCACGCCAGAGGTGGCAACAATGATTTAGAGAATGTCGTGATTACTTGCGCACCCTGTAATTTTGGTCGCGGCAGTTACACATTGGAAGAGGTTGGTTTAGCTGATCCCAGACTACGAGAACCTGTTCGCTCGACATGGGATGGACTAGAGCGATTTTGTTAAGCAGTGCGATCGCCAATCTTGACGTGTAATGCAAAGTAAGAGACTGGTAAGCGCATTTCAAATCTTAGTAAACCAATCACTATCAACCTCTACAGACTCGATCATCGTTATTTTGACACCCAATCTCAGCTCTTTTAGGCGCTGAACCAACTGTTCGCCATCTATCAAATCAATCGGTGGTGCCCCATCTCGTGTGGCTTCTTTGAGCGCATCTCTTGTAAAGGTTCCAGTTGTAATAAACAAGCCCTTATCAGTACGTCCCTGCATCGCTCCACGAAAATCTCTAATTTGACTAGCTGAGACTGCACCTTGATAGCGTTTGCACTGGAATAAAACATGGAAGCTCAAAAAACCACTGATTCGAGCAATACCAACACCATCAATACCCCCATCCCCAGCCTTACCTGTCACCTGCACTTGAATAAAACCTGATTCGCGCAGTAGACGTTGTGCTAAACGTTCAAACGCACTGGGTTCTAGCGAGAGTAGGGTTTTATGAAGTTGTTGATGCCAAGCTAGCTCTTCTAAAGTTTCAATCACTCCAACGGCTTCGTCTGGAGCATCTGACGGGGCAGCTTTGTTCTTGTCACCATCTCGAACAGCCTTAACAATTTCCTTGGCATCCAGTTTGTCAAGATTGATGGATGTTGACAATCAAGACCAAACCCCGCGGGCTGAGTTCTGCAATAAGCCGTACTTTTTTAGATAGGTACGACTCCACGCAAGCCGATACTCAACCTCGCTCTATGAGGTACTGCCATGCGAAATTTCAAGCACCTTATCAGGCAGGTTGAGAAGTTGAACTACTTTGTCATAAATCTCTTCAGTTGTGCCGGAACCACCCAAAATTTGTAGAGCTTGAATTGTAGGCAAAAACATTGAGTCAAATGTAGGAACTGAAGAGGCGGAGCGCTTCATGGAAAAACTACTAGTCGATTTATAGAAGCAGATTTACAGAGATAGAGCTTTGTCAACTATAAATCGATGGTCATGATGTAAGACTATTTCGCGATCGCCCCTCCAACTCCTTACTTCAGAAACGCGATCGCACGAATTCTGCTAAACGCTCCATACCTGTTTCGATCGTAGCCATGTCAGTGGCGTAGGAGAGACGGATGTGGTCATCTGCACCAAAGGCAACACCTGGAATTACCGCGACCTGTTGAGTTTCGAGCAACTTATCGCAGAACTCTAAGGACTTGAGGCCAGTCTTGCTGATATTGGGGAATAGGTAGAAGGCTCCGTCTGGTGGCGGGCAGCTTAGACCAGGAATCGCGTTGAGGTGGTCTAGCATCACTTGACGACGCTGGGCAAAGGCTTGCCGCATTTCTTCCACGCAGTCTTGAGAGCCTGTATAAGCTGCGATCGCTCCATATTGAGCAAAGGTGCAGACATTAGAAGTGCTGTGGCTTTGCAGCGTACTCACAGCCTTAATTAAATCTGTTGGGCCTGCCAAGTAGCCAATTCGCCAGCCAGTCATCGAGTAGGCTTTGGCAAAACCGTTACTGATAATCGTCCGCTCAAACACTTCTGGACTCACCGCACCAATGCTGAGATGCTCAGCGTCGCCGTAGATCATCTTTTCGTAGATTTCGTCAGAAACCACTAGGATGTCTTGCTCGACGATGACTTGGGCGATCGCACGAATTTCATCGGGGGTGTAGACAACGCCTGTAGGGTTGGAGGGCGAGTTGAGAATAAACAACCGCGTTCTGGGCGTGATGGCTTGGCGCAGTTGGTCGGGGGTGACTTTGAAGTCACTGGCAGCATCTGTTTCGAGGATCACAGGCACTCCTGCGGCGAGCTTCACCATTTCTGGGTAGCTAAGCCAGTAGGGGGCAGGAATAATCACCTCATCGCCGGGATTCAACAGGGCCAGCATAAGATTGAACAGAGAATGCTTGCCACCATTGGTGACGACAATCTGTTCCGCTCGGTAGGACAGGTGATTCTGGCTTTGCAGTTTCTGGGCGATCGCTTCTCGCAGCTTCGGTTCCCCTGCCGCTGGCCCGTATTTGGTTTTGCCCTGATCCAGCGCTTGCTTGGCAGCTTCTTTAATATGCGTGGGGGTATCAAAGTCGGGTTCCCCAGCGCTGAAACTACACACATCAATGCCGTCGGCCTTCAGAGCTTTCGCTTTTGCGGCGATCGCCAATGTCAAAGAAGGTGATACCTGCCCCACTCGTGCTGCCAGCTTCATTACGCTTTCAGGTTTGTTAGATGTCAGATTCCTAGATTAATCCAAAATCTCAAATCGCAAAGCGTCAATCACAAAGAAATCATCAGGCGATCGTCACATCGGGTGACAAGTAAACGTCTTGAATGGCGTGAAAGAGTTGCACTCCTTCCTCAAACGGACGCTGGAAGGTCTTACGGCCTGAGATTAAGCCAGAACCCCCGGCGCGTTTGTTCACCACAGCAGTCCGGATGGCTTCGGCAAAATCATTTTTACCAGAAGCACCGCCAGAGTTGATTAGACCCGCTCGTCCGGCGTAGCAGTTGAGCAACTGATAGCGGGTGAGGTCGATGGGATGGTCGGTGGTGAGTTCAGAGTAAACTTTCTCATGGGTTTTGCCGTAGCTTTTGCCTGTGGCTTGGGCAACTGCTTTATAGCCATTGTTCAGTTCAGGCAATTTTTGCTTGATGATGTCGGCTTGGATGGTGACGCCAAGGTGGTTTGCCTGGGCGGTGAGGTCGCCCGCTAGGTGATAGTCTTTGTCTTGCTTGAAAGCGTCATTGCGTAAGTAGCACCAGAGAATCGTCGCCATGCCGTATTCGTGAGCGAGGGCAAAGGCTTGGCTGACTTCCTGGATTTGGCGATCGGACTCTTCGGAACCGAAATAAATGGTGGCTCCCACGGCCACGGCTCCCAGGTTCCAAGCTTGCTCGACTGAGGCAAACATGATCTGGTCGAATTTGTTGGGGTAAGTGAGGAGTTCGTTGTGGTTGAGTTTAAGGATGAACGGGATTTTGTGGGCGTATTTGCGAGAAACGCTGCCTAAGACTCCTAAGGTGGTGGCAACGGCGTTGCAGCCTGCGGCGATCGCGAGTTTAATGATGTTCTCGCTGTCGAAGTAGATGGGGTTGGGGGCAAAGGAGGCACCCGCAGAGTGTTCAATGCCTTGGTCTACGGGCAGAATCGACAAGTAACCTGTGTTGGCTAGGCGGCCATAGGAGTAGAGCTGTTGGAGGCTCCGCAAAACTTGGGGGGAGCGATCGCTCTGGGCAAAGATGCGCTCGATCCAATCGGGGCCAGGCAAATGTATAAGGTCTTTGGAAATTTTAGCTTTGTGGGTTAGGAGGTCTTGGGCTTCTTCTCCAAGCCAAGATTCGATGGACTGCGGCACAGATAATGTAGCGGTCATAGTGCTTGTCCTCTGCTTCAGAACGGTGATCGTCTGTTGTTCTCTCTATGGTAGTTAGCTTGTCTAGGAAGTGGTGTACGTGTCTGTATCTACAGAATCATTTGGGAATCCGAGCCTTGGGGGCACTCGCCCCCAAACCCCCGCTGAAGGACGGCTGCGTCCTCCAGACCTCCTCCAGACGAGTTTAGGTGTTAGTGTTTCGACTTCTTAAATTCTTTTAACTCCTGCCTTACCCTCCAACCCTCACCCCTCACTCCTCCCTGTACTATGGGAAAGGGTTATTTGACCTGATCCGTTTTTGCAAATAGGTGTCTTCAGCATGACCGCAGTCACTCCGAATCCTATGTCCGCTGTTCCTGCTTTCTGTGAGGGCATTCAGTATTTTGGTGATACGGTGCCTGGGTTTGATGCCTATGGCCAAGCTCCGGCGATCGCGGCAGATCAAAAGGCGATCGCGAGTTCGACGGATCAGGCGGCGGTTTATCAGACGATGCTAGCGGCGGATGCGTTGCGCTATCTGATTTTGCAGGTGACGGCGAGTAAGGCTTCGGGGCATCCGGGTGGGTTTGCTAGCCAAGCGGAGGCTTATGCGGCGCTGGTGATGTTGGGTCACAAGAACATCATTACGGAAGTGGGGCACCACGCGCCTGGGTTCTACAGTGGGATGTTTCTGGATCGCTCGTTGGAAGCAATGGGCATCAAGACGGTGCAACAACTGCGCGATCGCTTCCGGGAAAAGCACGGGCTATTAGGGCACTTGTCGGGCTACATTCCCGGTATTTTGGCTCCAGCGGGACCGTTGGGGCAGGGGCAACACTTTGCGATGGCGGCGGCGCTACTGCACCGGAACACGCTATTTCCTTACACGGTGGGCGATGGGGGCTTGGGTGAGCCTTACATTATGAGTTCGATGGCCCATTTCCACACGGCTTACCCGGAAGCAACCAATTTCCTACCCGTGTTGGTTTGGAATGGCTTCAGCCAAGAACATCACAGTATGGTGTCGCTGAAGTCTAATGAGGAAATGCTGGCTTTCTGGCGCGGTAATGGGTTTGAGGAAGTGATTTTGGTGGATGCCAAAGCTTTCGATGACCAAAACCAACCTGGGGATTACGTGGATAGCACTGCTTTTTCGTTTGAGCAGCGGTTGGCGTTTACCGAAGCGGTCTTAGCGGGTGTGGACCAAGCCGCAAAGTCAGCGTTGAGCGGCAAGTTGACGGTGTTCATTATTAAGCAGCTCAAGGGGGCTGGGGTACATGCTCGTGGTGCAAAATCCCACAACCTCTACGCCCACCACACGCTCGACAACCCCGATATTGTGACAGCGCTACAAGCTCGCGCTTTATCAGGTAAAGCTTGGGAACTAGTGCGGACCAATTTTGAGCGATCGAATGGGGGGCCATCCGCTAAGACTGCGGTGACTGAGTCGGAACTCCCCTTGCCTGACTTGGGCAAACTACCGCTAGAAGAGTACTCGGTGGGGGGCGACCCGAAAGTGTCCACTACGTCGATGGGGCGCTTGGTGGCTGCGGTAGGACAGCGCGATCGCAACTACATCGTGACCAATGCGGACGGCAACGAAGCTTCGGGGATTGCCAACATCAACCAAGCCCTCAAAATCATTCATCCCACCACCGACGATCTCTACAACCAAAGCCCCACGGGTCAGGTTTACGAGCCTTTGAGTGAAGATGCTTGTGCAGGACTGGCCGCAGGTTTGGCGTTAATGGGGAGCCGTACGCTCTGGTGCTCCTACGAATCATTTGCCATCAACGGCTTACCGATTTGGCAAACGGTGACGCAGGCCATGTCTGAGCTGCGCCGCCCCACCCCTTCGACCGTGACGCTGTTTACGGCTGGAGCCTTGGAGCAGGGCCGCAACGGTTGGACTCACCAACGCCCTGAAGTGGAAGCCTACTTTGCCGCCATGATGCGGAATGGCAACGTTTTCCCGCTGTTTCCACCCGATGCCAACAGCATCCAAGTCTGCTACGACTGGGCCTTAACGACCAAAAACAAAGGCATTGTGATCACAGCCAGCAAATCACCTCTGCCGATTCGCACCACGTTTGCCCAAGCTCAGCAAGGGTTAGAGCAAGGAGCCGTCACGCTCCAAGAAATCGCAGGGACAGAAGGCGGCAAGCTCGTAGTCTTGGCCGTGATTGGCGACATGACCCTCATTCCAGCATTAGAAGCCGCTACCTTCTTGGAGACAGAAGGACTCGCGGTGCGGGTCGTCTCCATCGTCAACCCCCGTCGCCTCTACCGTGCCTCTGATGTGGCTTGGGAGACCTGCTCTGAAGCTGACGGCACTTTCTTGGATGATGCTGGCTTTGCAGCCCTATTTGGCGGCGATGCCCTGCTCGGCATTACAGGCGGTGCCAGCGGCATGCTAGAGCCGATCATGCTCCGCAGCACCAGTAAGCGAGACACCTTCGCTTGGAAACGCGGTGAAACCACAGCCAGCGCCGGAGAACTGATGGCTTTCAATGGCTTGACTGCGGAAGCGATCGCCAAACGGGCGATCGAACTCGTTCACTAGAGCCAAGCTTTACACCCTGCCCCTATTCACTCATCGCTGGGTAGGGGCTAGTTAGACTATGTAGTAAGTCAGCAACAACCAGCGCAAATATTTTCGGAGTGGGTAATGCTCAAAAAACTCATCCTAGAAAACTGGAAAAGTTTTCGCTACGCCGAGTTACCCATCGACCCACTCACGATTTTGATTGGCACAAACGCCAGTGGAAAATCGAACGCTCTCGAAGCTTTAGATTTCCTGAGCCGCATAGCTTCAGGACAAGAGATTAAATCAGCTTTAACAGGCGATCGCTCAATCCCTCCAATTCGGGGTGGAGTTCAAGGGATTGCCTTTAAGCCCGAAATACCTTTTAGATTAACTATACAAGTCCAGGGTAGAGATGAATATACGGATTACCTCTACTGCATTGACGTAGAAACGAAACCAAAAACTCAGCTCCATGCTGAAGCGTTAAAGCAAACTAGAAAACCTTCCAAAAAACACCAAGAGTTTTTGGAAAGAACTTTATTTGAGGCTAAAGTTCCATCATCCCAATCGTTAGGAATTACTTTAGAAGTTCACGATACACCGGGTAGTCAGAGAGAATTAGAGTTTCAAAGAGTTAGCTCCGTTTTGAGTCAAATCAAGGGATTCTCTATGGATCTTGTTGAAAGTACTCATATTGCTTCTCAAGCCCTCCAAAGGATTTTTGTTTTAGATCCAATTCCTTCAATGATGAGGGATTACTCACCACTTTCCGAGGCTCTTCAGAGAGACGCCGCTAATATTGCAGGCGTAATAGCAGCTCTACCAGAACAAGATAAATCTCACATCGAAGCAACTTTAGCTGCCTATGTTAGGCATTTACCAGAACGAGACATTCACAAAGTTTGGGCTGAGCCTGTTGGACGGTTACACACGGATGCCATGCTTTACTGCGAGGAGTCTTGGGTTCCTGGGGGAGAGCCAACTGTGATAGATGCCAGAGGAATGTCGGATGGAACTTTGCGGTTTTTGGCAATTTTGACAGCACTTTTAACTCGTCCTGAAGGCAGTCAATTAGTCATTGAGGAAGTCGATAATGGGCTGCATCCTTCCCGAGCAGATTTACTTCTAAAGATGCTCAGAGAAATTGGTGAGCAAAGGCAGATTGATGTTTTAGTTACGACGCATAATCCCGCTTTACTCAATGCTCTAGAGCCAGAAATGATTCCTTTTGTGATAGTGACTCATCGAGATTCACAAACTGGTGAAAGCAAGTTAACTCCACTAGAAGATTTGAAGAATTTACCTAAGCTCATGGCTTCTGGACCGCTTGGTAAGCTGGCCGAACAAGGCTCAATTGAGCGTAGCCTATCAAGTGCTAACTAGCCTGACTCATGCGAAAAGTTTTGATCATCGATACGTCAATCCTTTGCGTTTGGTTAGCAGTTCCTGGTAAAACAACTTGTGGTTCAGCTAGTAATCATTGGAATAAAGCACGAGTTGATAAAGTTTTAGAAGAAGAAATTCAGGCTGCTACAACCCTGGTTCTTCCATTAGCAACTATTTTGGAAACAGGCAACCATATTGCTCAAGCTGGTTCATGTCGCTACGAAACAGCTCAAGCATTAGCAAAGTTGATGGCAGAAGCAGCAGATGAAAAAACGCCTTGGGCTGCTTTTACTGATCAGTCCGTCCTGTGGGAAGCAGAGGAGCTGAAAAAGCTAGCCATTGAGTGGCCTAACCTAGCAGCGCGAAAGATTTCAATTGGAGACGCTACCATCAAAACAGTTGCTGAACACTACGCTAGGAGCGGGCATCAAGTTGAAATCTTCACAGGAGATGAAGGATTAAAAGCTTATGAACCCTCTGTTCCAGTGAAACCTCCGAGGCGGCGCAGAAGTCAAACTTAAGATTGTGAGCAGTAGCAACTAAACCGTAGCCTGCGGCATCTAGTTAGGGGGCATCGACTGGTGCGATCGGATTTACAGAGCTTGGAGATTACTAAAGGCGAGCTACGGCGGCTAAGTGGGATGCGTCGCGGTGACTTGCTGATTCCTCCTACCAGAAGGCAAGTGAGCTGGGAAATTCTCAGGACTCTGCTCGCGATCGCCCTCCTCGGTCTCAGCTATTGGGTTTTAGCCCTAAACTTTGCCAACCACACTTTTCTGCTAATCGCGCTGCATCTCAGTGCGGTGATAGGGCTGATTGTAGATGATGTGCAAACGATTCTCTTTAGTCAGAAAAATCGTCATCTCATTAATCTAGTGATGGATGTCGATCGCTACAACGCGGTGATCAAAGCGATCGACATTAATGATCAAATTGAAGCGGCAGGCAACTCAGAAGTAGCTCTGAATAATCGTGAGCAGGTAATTGAGGCTTTGGGACTGACCAGAGCTGATTTAGTTCGGGCGCTGAAAACAGAAAGGATTTTGCGAACAAATCAACGCTTCATTGCTCGTCATTCGGATTTATTTGACAATAACTTGACAGCTCTAGCAACTTTACAAGTTAATGATCAAGCCAGCGAGCATGGACGATTGCTGAATCAGGCATTGGACATCGCAGTCGATGTGCAAGCAGAAATGAAAAAGTTGCAAAATCAGCGATTCAGTTAAGCATGACTACCAAGCCCAAAATTATTGTTCTAGATGACGACCCCACGGGTTCGCAGACTGTGCATAGCTGTTTGCTCCTGACTCGCTGGGATGTAGAGACGCTGCGGGTCGGCTTAGCTGATGAGTCTCCCATCTTTTTTGTTCTGACTAATACTCGTGCCTTGTCACCCGAAGAAGCCACAATCGTGACGCGGGAAGCTTGCCAGAACTTAAAGCAGGCGATCGCCCTCGAATCCATCCAAGATTTTCTAATTGTTAGTCGCTCTGACTCCACGCTACGCGGCCATTATCCTGTCGAAACCGATGCGATCGCGGAGGAACTTGGCCCTTTTGACGCTCACTTTCTCGTTCCTGCTTTCTTTGAGGGCGGTAGATTTACGCGAGACAGCATCCATTACCTGGTGGTGGATGGCGTGCCCACTCCAGTGCATGAAACCGAATTTGCCCGTGACTCTGTGTTTGCTTACCACCACAGCTACCTGCCTGATTATGTGGAGGAGAAAACTCAAGGGCGTGTTACTGCTGATCAAGTTGAGCGCTTCCTCACCGCTGACATTCAAGCTGGGGTGCGCGATCGCTTGCTGCAACTCACCAACAACCAATGTGGCGTGGTGGATGCGGAAAACCAAGCCGACTTAAATCACTTTGCAGCTGATATTTTGGCAGTAGCAGCCGAAGGAAAGCGGTTCTTGTTTCGTAGTGCGGCCAGTTTACTCACCGCGCTAGCTGCTTTACCTCCCCAACCCACTGCGCCAGAAGATATGGCCCAGTACGCCAGAGATGGCAAGCCAGGTGCTGTCATCGTGGGTTCTCATGTCAAGAAAACCACGGAACAGTTAGAGCTACTCCTGCAAGAACCAGACATTGTGGGGGTTGAGGTGGCAGTCGCTCGGTTAAGAGATAGTGATGCGGATAGTCGTGCCGCTCTCTTAGACGAAACGTTGCAAGCAGTCCGTGAGGCTCATGATGCTGGGAAAACGCCCGTGGTTTACACCAGTCGCCAAGAACTCACCTTTGAAGATGTGCAGGTACGCCTAGACTTTGGTACAGCCGTTTCAGCGTTGCTGATGGATGTTGTGCGCGGATTACCTCGTGAGATTGGTTTTCTCATTAGTAAAGGAGGCATTACCTCCAACGATGTGCTGAGTACAGGCTTAAACTTGCCCACCGCTCGGCTCTTAGGCCAAGTTCTGGCAGGCTGCTCAATGGTTTGCACTCCCGCCAACCATCCTCTCTTCCCTAACTTGCCTGTGGTGCTGTTTCCTGGCAATGTGGGGGATGCCGATGGGTTAGCTACGGTTTATCGTCGGCTCAACAAACCTAGTTAAAATACAGTCCTACCCTCTCCATGAGGGGAAATGAATCTGCAAAATCCCCCAGAATCGTTTCAGGTTCTAACCGCTTAGGCACGTTTCGCATGACCTCTGATTCCTCCAACAATCCTATTGCTGCTCCATCTGCTGCCCCCACTCAAAGCAACGCAGTTGTAACTCCTAACCCTGCATCTGCCGGAGCCACAACTACAAGTACAGCAACACCTCTCAATCCAACGGCACCTGCCGAGTCTGCTGCGGAAAGTTCTGTTACGGCTGGTGACGCAGTTCCTGATGCCACTCCCGATACAGCTACTCAGCCTACAGAGTCAGCTTCTCCAGAACAACCTCTGATCAAAGACCTCCAGGTGCGGTTTAAGAGTGAAGAGGGTCAATTACTTTTGATGTTGCCTCCCGAAACGGAAACGACAGATCCGCCTTCCCCGACTGCGCTAACTTGGGCTGACTTGTGGCAACAACTCAAGCAACGCTTATCGGGAGGCGATCGCTTTTGGCAACCCGGAACCGTTGTGCATCTGATGGCACGAGACCGCTTGCTGGATGGGCGACAACTCCAGGCGATCGCGGATGCCCTCTTGGAAGTACAACTGCAACTCAAGCGGGTCTCCACAAGCCGTCGTCAAACTGCCGTCGCCGCAGCCACCGCAGGCTACTCAGTCGAGCAACAAGCCCCTGTGGCTCACCTCAGCCAACCGACTGCTACCCCACAGCCCGCTTTAGCTGATCCGCTCTACATTCAGACCACGGTGCGTTCTGGGGTCGAGATTCGCCATCCTGGGACAATTGTGGTACTCGGAGACATCAACCCTGGGAGTTCTCTGATTGCAGACGGCGATATTTTGGTTTGGGGTCGGTTGCGGGGTGTGGCGCATGCGGGCGCGAGTGGGAATACGCAGTGTCGAATTATGGCGCTGCAAATGGAGCCAACCCAACTGCGAATTGCGGAGTCTTTAGCTCGCGCTCCCGAAAAGCCACCTGCGCAGTACTACCCAGAAGTGGCTTATGTTACCAGCGAGGGAATACGGATCGCCCGCTCTGCCGATTTCGCTAAAACTCAACTGCTGATCTCTGTCCAGTCCGGGCAAACCTCCTGACATTTTGGCGGGAGAATGGTTGAATGAAGAATTCTAGGTTCTGCGTCAGTTTCACCGATATTGGTTCTGGTGCATTAGAAGCGGCGATCGCAGACGATTAATAAGTCTCGCTGAATTAATTTCGGTGAAAATGCGGTTTAAGTTAAAGTTAATTGAAAGTTGAAGTAAAGTTCATTCGTCTAACCACCTCATGAGTCGCGTTATTGTTGTTACATCTGGAAAAGGAGGGGTGGGCAAAACCACCACCACAGCCAACTTGGGCATGGCCCTGGCTCAACGAGGTCGCAAAGTTGTGGTTGTGGACGCAGATTTCGGCCTGAGAAATTTGGATTTGCTGTTGGGCCTAGAAAATCGCATCGTTTATACAGCCGTGGAAGTGTTGGCGGGTGAATGTCGGCTAGAGCAAGCGCTGGTGAAAGATAAGCGGCAAAGCCGTCTCGCCTTGTTGCCTGCTGCCCAAAACCGCACCAAGGACGCGGTGAGTCCCGACCAGATGAAGCAGGTGGTCAGTGCCTTAGCTAAAGCTTACGATTACGTTCTAGTAGATAGCCCTGCTGGGATTGAGATGGGCTTCCAGAATGCGATCGCCGCTGCTCAAGAAGCGCTCATCGTCACCACCCCAGAGATCGCCGCAGTCCGAGACGCAGATCGAGTCGTGGGTTTGCTAGAAGCCAATAACGTCAAGAAAATTCGTCTGATCGTCAATCGCCTCAAGCCTGCGATGGTGCAGGTCAATGACATGATGTCAGTGCAAGACGTGCAAGAAATTCTGGCCATTCCTCTCATCGGTATTATTCCTGACGACGAACGGGTGATCGTTTCCACCAACCGAGGGGAACCCTTAGTTTTATCAGAAACTCCTTCGACCGCAGGCACTGCTTTCAGTAATATTGCCCGCCGTTTAGAAGGCGAAACCGTAGAGTTTTTAGACCTCACCCCCAACAACGGCAGCGTTTTCTCCCGCATTCGTAGATTTTTTTCCACCAAGATTCTCTAAACCGCTTTCGCTAGGTCAAGGCTTTTACTCAGATTGCATTTACCGCATCGCTAGCCTTTAGCCTCTCTTTCTATTCCATGCTTTTGCCAGACTCTTGACCCTCCCCAAGCTCCATGATCAATGAACTGTTAGAACGCTTATTTCCCCGTCCAGGTAACGAAAGTAGCCGCCAAGAAGTAAAGCGCCGTCTGCAATTTGTTTTGGCTCACGATCGCGCTGACCTTAGCCCTGAGTCGATGGATCAAATGCGGCGAGAAATTCTAGACGTGGTTTCTCGTTACGTTGAGATTGACGCTGAGGGTCTGGAATTTTCTCTGGCTAACAATGAACGAGTTACGGCTCTGATTGCGAACTTGCCTATCCGTCGCGTCCGGCAAGAGCCTGAGGAGTCATGAGTGCTAGCGCTTCTTCTGATTGCAACTCTCTTGCCAGTTGCGCTCAAGCCCTAAAGCTCGACCAAATCCAGCGGCATGTCTTTATTTGTGCCGACCAGACGGTGCCCAAGTGCTGCGACAAGCAATTGAGCTTAGCATCCTGGGACTATCTCAAGCGGCGCTTGAAGGAATTGAAGCTCGATACCCCTCCTGCTGCGACTGGAGCGATTTCTAAGGAGGCGATCGCGGATTCAACCTCGACTGCATCTCCTTACGTCTTTCGGACTAAAGCCAACTGCCTGCGCGTTTGTCAGCAAGGCCCCATCTTAGTCGTTTATCCAGATGGAGTTTGGTATCACAGCGCGACCCCAGAAGTGATTGAACGCATTATTCAAGAACACTTGATCAGCAATCAAATTGTGTCAGAATTTGCCTTTTTGACCCATCCGTTGCCGAATTCGTCCGAGACCACCGCTACAATCGACCTAAAAGTTGGCGATGCAGCCGCTGAAACCCTAGCAGTAGGGCATGATTGAGCGATCGCAGCTCTAACTTTGTGTAGAGGAAAAACCGCCAGCATCATGGCTTAACGATTAAGCGAACCTAAGGTTATTTCTCGCTTCAAAGCACCGATGGCTACTCTTGTTAAAAAATACTAATCAACTCGAATTAAGCCTATTTTGCCAACGATACTTTGATAATGAAAAAACTTGTTAAGTGTGCTGCCAAAATCACCTGCCATTCTTAAAGTAGGTAAATAATTGATGAAGTCAGCAACCTACTAGACTAACTGTCAATTCCTGATCAGGCACTATATTAATGAAGGGATACGTAGCAGACAGTGACAGGTCTAGTAGAATGTGACAACAATACAAAAAGTTCTATCTACAAACTTTAATTAATCCAGGCATGGCGAGTGACAAAGCATGAAGGAAGCGAGCGTGGGAGATCATAAACGGCTACTGCTAATTGATGACGACCCTAATTTAATTCTGTTAGTTAAGGATTACCTGGAATTCCGCGGGTATGAAGTAGTAACAGCAGAAAATGGCCGTGAAGCGCTAGAAATTCTGGAGCAAGATATTCCAGACATGATTATTTGCGATGTGATGATGCCAGAGATGGACGGCTATTCACTCGTAAAGCATGTGAGGGAAGACTCTCGCACTAGCTGGATTCCAGTTCTATTCTTATCGGCCAAGGGACAAAGCCAAGACCGCGTCAAAGGGTTAAACACCGGAGCCGATGTCTACATGGTCAAACCCTTTGAGCCTGAGGAATTGGTGGCTCAGGTGGAGTCCTCGCTGAAGCAAGCATCCCGGATGATGCAGCATCAAACCAAGGGCGTGGATAATGGCCCCAAAATCCAGGTACCCTTTGATGTCGAGCTGACTCCAACCGAGTTAAAGGTAGTGCAGTTTGTGGCCCGTGGGATGGCCAATCGGGAAATCGCTGACGAATTAAACGTTAGTCAACGCACGATTGAAAGTCACGTCAGCAACATGCTAGGCAAAACAGGTTTACACAACCGCACAGAGTTAGCACGCTGGGCGATCGAGAACAATATGGCCTAGTGGTGGTTCTCAACCACGACGAAGAGAAAAAGCAAAAAAGCAGGGTAGAACTGAAATCAATTCGTTCTACCCTGCTTTTTTGTCTCCTGTCTCCTAGTTCCTATCCCTCACAACCAACCGTCTCCATCTGGATTGGGTTTACCCCAAATTGTGATGCTCAGGGATTGCAGATAGGCTAACGCTTGCTGAAGTTGCTGAGGAGTCCCCCGCAGTTCTAGGTCGAACCAGCCATCTTCTTGAGGGTTGGGGCTGAGTCGAGCCGCAGTAATGTTAACGCTGAGGCCATGCTGCGCTGTCAGGTGAGAAATAATTGGTTCTTGACGACGTTGGGCTGGAATCCGCAATTTGATGCGAACCTGGGTTGCGCTTTCAGTGCATCGAGGCAGACGCGATCGCCTAGCACCGACCACTGTCTGGGGTTTCTCAATCCCGCTAGACCGCTCTTGCTCCAGCATGGGTGCCCGCATCACCAACCATCCTCTTGAGCACTCGAATCATGCCAAATTTCCAGGTCTAGCTCATTTAAGTAGAGCAAGGCACTATCAATTTGGGCAGCGGTGCCTTGAAGTTCTAGGTCAAACCAGCCATCATCTCGCGCGTTCGCCCCCAGCAGAGCCGCTGTAATGTTGACCGTGAGGCCATGCTGAGAGATTAAGCGAGAAATCACAGGTTCTTGATGGTAGTTCTTGGGGATACGAATTCTAATGCGGGTTTGAGTGTATCTATGATCCGCAGCAGAGTCCTGCCCCGATGGCTGGGATGCGTCAAGAGCCGTTGCTTCTTGGTTTTCGCGATTTAGGGGAGCATAGCGATCGCTGTCATCCGTCAACATGATCTGCCTCCTATTCAATATCTTTGATTTTGGTTTTACGTTCCAAAATTTCCTTCAATATCAAAGTCACAACCGCCAGAAAAGCGAGCAAAACTGCCGCAGAAAAGGCCGATTGCGTAGCGTATTGCTTATACGCTTCTTCCACAAACAGGGGCAGGGTTTGAGTTTGGCCAGCAATGTTGCCCGACACCACAGAAACCGCCCCAAACTCGCCCATGACTCTGGCATTGGTCAAAATCACGCCGTAGAGCAAGCCCCAGCGAATATTAGGAATCGTAACTCGCCAGAAAATCTGCCAATCATTAGCGCCTAAAGTTCTGCCTGCTTCCTCCTGATCACTGCCTGCCTCTTCCAGAACTGGAATTACTTCACGAGCGACAAAAGGCAGGGTAATAAAGGCACTGGCTAGCACCATCGCAGGCATGGCGAAAATAATTTTGATATTGCCCGATTCTAGCCAAGAGCCAAACCAGCCATTGCGGCCGTAGAGCAACACAATCATCAAGCCCGCTACGACTGGAGAAACCGCAAAGGGCACATCCAGCAAGCTAATGAGAAAAGTGCGTCCTCGAAACTGGTTGCGGGCAATCACCCAAGCCGCACAAAGCCCGAATACCGTGTTGATGGGTACGACAATCAGCGCAATCAAAAGCGTGAGCTTGGCAGCATGGAGGAAATTGCGCTCCGTCAAGTTGCCTAAAAACGGCCCTACTCCATCCTTAAACGCTTGCACAAAGACGTTGAAAGCGGGAATAAACAAGACTAACGCTAAGTAAAAGAGCGCGACGCCAATCAAAACTCCCTTGACCCAAGTTCTTTGCTGAGTCGGAGTCGGAGCTTTCGGCTGGGAGATTTCAGGATTAAAGGATTTACCTGCCAAACTAGAGCTCATACCGCCGTCCCCAAGCTTGCAATAGATTAATTGCCAAAAGAATTAGAAGCGAAATGCCCAACAGAACTGTGCCAATCACAGTGGCACCCGAATAGTCGTATTGCTCCAGGCGTTGAATAATCAGCACGGAGGCAATCAAGTCTTTGAACGGGACGTTAGAAGCCACAATGACCACAGACCCATACTCACCGACCGCTCGGGAGAAGCCCAACGCCACACCAGTCAAAATTGCTGGCATCAAGGGGGGCAATACCACCCGTCGGAAGGTTTGGAACTGAGAAGCGCCTAAAGACCAAGAAGCTTCTTCTACTTCCTTCTCCATGTCGTGCAATACAGGCTGGAGAGTCCGCACCACAAACGGTAGGGAGATAAAGATCATCGCCACCGCTACCCCCAATCGAGTAAAGGCGACCTTAATGCCAAAAGGCGCTAGCAAAGAACCGATCCAGCCGTTGTCGCTATAAACTGTGGCTAGAGTCAGACCTGCTACTGAGGTAGGCAGGGCAAAGGGAAGGTCGATCGCGGCATCAATGATGCGTTTGAAGGGAAAGTCGTAGCGAACCAAAACCCAGGCAATTAAAACCCCAAAAACGGCATTGATCAGGGCTGCAATCAAAGCTGTGACAAAGGTGACGTTATAGGTAGCCAAGGCGACAGGGCTAGTCGCAATTCGCCAGAAGTCAGCAGGTTTTTCGGTACTTGCCTTAGCAATCAGCGCTGCCACAGGCAACAACAGCATAATTGTGAGATACCCCAGCGTGATCCGCCAAGGCCAAGACAACCCTAAGAGCCGTTGAACAGGATTTTTAGGTTGGGGGGAAGCAGATGGAGAAATAGTTGAGACAGCCATAAAGCAATTTAAAGACAGCAGCCTAGGTCAAGCTAGGAGATCAAAAATAAATCGGGGCAGATGCTTTTAGCCGTTGATCTTGAACTCATCAAGTATCCCAAAAGCCTGCCCCGATCGCCCGCACAGAGAGGAGAGTCAGCGAGTGACTACTACCTATTTGCCTTGAATCTGGTCGAAGATAGCACCATCATCAAAGAATTTCTTCTGGACTTCACTCCAGCCGCCGTAATCTTTTACAGTGGCCAAATCTTTCACTTGGGGATACTTGCTTTCCAGAGATTTCGCTTGGGCACCATTGAGGTCGCTCAGACGGAAACCTGTATTGGCAAATTCTTGCTGGGCTTCTGGAGAGAAGAGATACTGCACAAAGGCTTCTGCAACTTCGCGAGTCCCGTGCTTGTCTACGTTCTTGTCGACTACTGCCACTGGGTTGTCAATCGAGACGTTGACTGCGGGGATGACGAAGGGGAGTTTTTCGCCGTTTTCAGCGGCTAAGAGAATTTCGTTCTCATAGTTGATCAAGGCATCTCCTTGGCCCTGCTTGAAAAAGATGTCGCTGGCTTCCCGCGCATCTCTGGGCAAAACAGGCACATTTTTATAGGCTTTAGCCACAAATTCTTGGGCTTTGGCATCATCCGCACCTGACTTCACAGCAGCATTCCACAGCGCCAAGAAGTTCCAACGGGCACCACCGGAAGTTTTGGGGTCAGCGGTGACGAAGCTTATGCCATCCTTACCGAGATCTGTCCAATCCTTAATGCCTTTGGGATTGCCTTCGCGAGTGACGATCGCGGCGACAGAACGGCTAGCGACAGCATCGTTAGGGGCTTCTTTGTCCCAACCCGCCTCGATTAGTCCAGCCTTTTCAATCTTTTGCACATCAAAGCCGAGGGCTAGATGCACCACATCTGCTGGTAAGCCATCGATCACAGCGCGGGTTTGGGAACCAGAGCCACCGTAGCTGGGCTTGAAAACCACAGTTTGGTTGTGTTCTTTCTGCCACTTCTCCACAAACTTAGGAATAATTTTGTCGTGGGCGGCTTTGGTGACGGCAAAAGAAACTAGAGTCAGTTCAACTTCTTTTTTGGCAGCACTCCCACCTGTAGCACCTGGAGAGCTAGCAGTAGTAGTGTTGCCACCATCGCCAGAGCAAGCGGCGATCGTTACACTCAAAGTCATGCCGACTAGGAACAGTGAGACAAAGCCTCTCAGGGAGCTGAATTTCAACCCATTGAACATTTGCGGGCCGCAGCAACGCAGTATGTTGGTCCAGAACTTGAGCGCATTACTAATTACCCGTTGAGCTGGCTCTTCTCGTCGTTTCGAGCCACGTTGCCACAGACCCATAACCTTTAATCTCCTTTCAAACCCCAGTTAGTCGGTCGGGATACCGGATTTCCATCTGAACATAGATAGTACCGAGAGATTTGCAAAAACGCAAATAAATTGTCAGGAGATGAAGCGATCGCTGATTTTCAATTCAATTAAATTTGGGGTGAGGAGTGTTGCAGAATTTGATATACTGACTTTTAGCCAATGTGCTGGTGTAGCTCAGTTGGTAGAGCAGCTGATTTGTAATCAGCCGGTCGCAAGTTCGAGTCTTGTCACCAGCTTTTAAATTAAAAATATTTTTAGCGTGCTATTGCTCAACCGCGATCGCCTGCATCAAGCAATCCTGATTAAGTAACGTTTCAGGATTTAGCCGCTAATTCCCGAAGAGTGAGTACTGCGGCAATTTTTCTACTCTGCTCATCATAAATGGGTCGAGCATTCCCTTCTACCAGCACCTCCGTCCCATCTAGTCGCCGGATGCGCCAGCGAGCTTCAGTCACGATCTCGTCTCGCAGTGCAGCGCGGCTCAGGGGGAGTTCTGCTGGAGGGTAGGCTTTACCATCCACTGTATAAAGATGATACGTGTCGGTATAGCCTTCAGGCAGTACATCTAACTTGGCAACTCCGTGGAGCCGAGAAGCTGCCTCGTTGACAAAAGTGATACGTCCCTCGGCATCTGTGACAATGACTCCCTCAATCAGTTGTTGCAGAATGGCATCTCGCTCTGTGGCAATCCGGGCAACACGCTGCCGTTCCAGCACTTCTTTGGTCACCTCAATATTCAGGCTTAAAATCCCGCAGACTTGCCCAGTGGTATCTAAGAGGGGTTGGTAAATGACATTGAAATAACCCTCATACATTTCCCCGGTACCATGGCGATCGTAGCGGACTAGCAATTCCTTGCCCTCGTAGGTCTCGCCGGTGGCATATACCTGATCTAGCAGCTCAAAGAAGCCCTGTGCTTCCAGTTCCCGAAAGGCATTTCGCATCGTTAGACCTTCAAAGTTGCGATCGCCAATTAGCTCCTGGAAGCTACGGTTATGGATCTCAATTCGATGCTCTTGCCCTCGCATAATACAGATAGGTACGGGGGCATATTCAAGCATATTCCTAATTTCTGCCCGTACTGCTTCTTCTCGGAGCACACGAATGCGATCTGAGATGTCGCGGCTGAATAGAATTAACCCCTGTTCAGTCGGGACAGCCCGAACTTCGTGCCACGCATACAACCCTGGAAGAAACAACTCAAATTTGACAGCAATAGAACCTGTGAT
Source organism: Trichocoleus sp. FACHB-262 (assembly GCF_014696035.1). Classification (NCBI taxonomy): domain Bacteria; kingdom Bacillati; phylum Cyanobacteriota; class Cyanophyceae; order Leptolyngbyales; family Trichocoleusaceae; genus Trichocoleus; species Trichocoleus sp. FACHB-262. The sequence continues at coordinate 677,325 of NZ_JACJPK010000017.1, forward strand.
GGCGCGTCTTAGCTCTGCTTCTGCTGGTGTATTGAGCAGTTCGGGAAAAACCTCCCATAGAGAGCGACCCAACAACTCGGCTCGTTTACGTCGCAGCAGAAGTTCCGCACTATAGTTAACGCAGGTATAGTTCCAGTCTTTATCTAGTTCGGTAACTGCATCAGACGTATATTCCAATACTGTCTCAAGATCCAAATTATTCCTCCGTTCCAGGCCAGTCGTATATCAGTAGCATTTGTTAGAAGATGCCCTTCATACATCTAGCAATAGCCTGATCTAAAGTCGCCCGGCTTTTCAGAGATAGTTCTGGAGGCTGAAGTTCGGGTAGTTGAAGTGAGACTCTTAGGTATCAGTCAAAATAAATCCGCTTTGAATATCCCAGCTCAGTCACTTTGGATATTCAAAGCAGATTTAATGTTTGCTGTCAGTTGTTTGCTCCTATTTAGGCCCTGGAGCGTGGGGTACGACTCTGCGGGTTATTTAATTCGATTCACCTTGATCAGATCTTTCATGATCACTCCATGAATTCCCTTGACGATATCCACAACTTGAGTGACCTCAAAATCTACTGCGGCACTGCTCAGTTGTAAAGCTTCTTGCCCATTCAGGGGTGTAACTTCTGTGATAAAAGTTAGGCTTTTACGCACTGCATCCTTCATCGCTTCATCCAAATCTTGATTCAGCCCAATCGGAACAAAGGCGATCGGAGTTTCTAGGAAAGGTGCGGTAAATGTTTTCTTAGCAGCAAGATCTTTGCGTAGAGTAATCCGAAATGTTGGCGTTAGAGAACACTCGATCGCGGTTAAAGCAACCTCTCCATCTCCTTGAGCACAGTGAGGATCGCCAGTATACATCAGGGCACCAGGAACTTGCACAGGGAGATATAGCGTAGTTCCCGCCGTGATTAAATTCAGGTCAATATTGCCACCATAACGGCCTGGAGGCACAGAGTTGACGGTTTCAGCATCATTTTCAGGAGCAACACCAATCAGTCCCATGAATGGTTTTAAGGGAATCTCATAGGAAGGCGAACCAGGCGTGTCAGGTTTCAGGATTCCTAATCCAGTAATTCCTTCTCGCTTGAAGTTGGCGTACTGGAGCGGAGAAGCACTCTGTCCTTTGCGCGTTCTCAGAATCGCCTGAACGGCTTGAGGATCAGTCACGATTTTGATGTATTTGCTATCAGCGACCTTGTCCCCGACAGGATATTCTCCGGGTAGTGCACCTTTACCCTTACGGCTACTCACAAATCCATAAGAAGCACGATGCTCAATCTTGAGAGTTTCAATCTGCAAGACATCTCCGGGCATGGCTCCTTCGACATAGATTGGCCCAGTCACGACATGAGGCCCTTTGCCATCATGAGGGACGTTCGCTCGGATAGTTAGTTGATCTTGCAGAATCTCTTTTTCGGGTACTCCTTTTTGAGTCAAAAACTCAATGGCTCCAGCAGCAGTGCCATCCCGTGACTGGTCTTCTAAAATGCCTTCATGGGAGACGGTCTCAATCGTTACAGTGTCTCCGGATCGAATACGTAGAGCAGGCTTAGCCGTCTTGCCATACAAACGTCCCCAAATTACAGTTTCCGGGGTGGATTTAAGCAGATACTCTTTTGCCCAAGCGGGAGAGTTGGAACTCCAAATGCCTAGAACCAATCCAGCCAATAACCAGGTGTGGTTTTGCCTCACCATCCCGCTCACGCCTCACTTGACGACTTCAGCCGTACCATAGCTTCACTCATCCGTATTATTTGTACCCTTCACTACATTCCCTTGTTGAGAAATCAGCGAAATTGTCCTTGAATCAGGCAATTTTTAGCAAAAATTACTGCATTGTTAGTTCTAGTCGCTACAAGTACAGCGCATAGAGACTGGCACGAAATTGCTTTGATTTTTTAGCGCGTCGTTCATCAGCAGTTGTTTAGCATCAAGGGTTAGGAGAATCAGCAATGCCACTTCATCATCAAGGCTGGATGCTGCTATCAGTCCTCGCGACTGGGGTGGGACTAGCGATGCCCTCTAAAGCCGAAAACTTGGCTTACGTGAACTATTGGCTACTGGATGCTAAACCAACCGTAAAGACGTTGCACTTAAACCAGCAACCGATTCATGCCTCTTACTCTCCAGAGCAAATCATTCCATCCCAACGTATTCCTGCGGGAAAGTACGCCCTCTCCCTCAATTCCGTCTCGTCTCAGCCAGAGTCTCAGCCAATACAGAGCTTTAATTTAGAAGCTGAGCAGTTTTATACCGTAGCTCTATTTCAGAAAGGCCAGGTACTCCAAGGGCTAGTGCTGAATGACAAGCTGAGTCGTCCTGAACCTACAGTGAGACTGGTGAATCTCATGCCTGAGCCTGTCCAAGTGACGATCAATCAAGCTCAGCCGAAAGGATTGGAGCTGCAATCGGGCGAGCAAAAGGATGTAGCGATCGCGATCAATAGCCCCTCGAAAGTTGGTTTAGTGACAGTGCAAACAACTGCTAAATCTAATCCGAGTCACTCTGCAACCAAAACCTTCGGCGTTGGGCCTGACTATGCTTCTGTGGTCGTGATTAGCCCCCAAGCAAACTCACTCAGACTAACTCGTTGGCAGTATGATCGCTGTGCTGTCCGCATTGAAACCTACCAATACGAAGATGCCTGTGGCCATTCAGACTAGGCAACCAGAATAGCCAACAGCTAGCGGGGGCGACCGAGGGTGGTGATATAGAGAACGGCTTCATCTACCGGAATGCCTAACACTTCATTCACCTGATTATCAAAGAAGCCACCAATGCCACTGACGCCCAAACCCAGATGGATGCCAGCCAGGTTAAGCTTTTGTCCCAAGTGGCCCGCATCCATGTGGAGGTAGCGGTAGACGCGATCGCCATATTGAGCCACCGCAGTCTTCAGGTCTGCCGTATGAAACACCACTGCTGCGGCATCACGACCCAAATCTTGCCCCAAGCATAAGTAGTGCAGTTCTCGCCGGAAGTTTTTGAAGCGGATTTGTCGTAATTCCTGAGAGTGGGGGGCGTAGTAGTAGCAGCCTTCTTCTAAGCCAATCACACCAGAAACTGCGATAAAGGTCTGAATCGAGTTCAAAACAAAATAGTCCGGGTACCCATCCAATTCCTGTTCAATATAGTGCTCAGGCTGGTAAGTAAAGTCCAGTAACGCTTTCAGTTCTGCTAGGGTAATTGACTCTCCGCTGTAGGCGCGGGTAGAACGACGGCGGAGCATAGTCTCTTGCATAGCCCCTAAGTTCTCTCCCCAAACAATCGGCTGGGACAGCGTAGAAACTTTTAGGCAAAACGGAAAATTGTATTGATCCGATTGAGCCTTCTCTCGATTGGCTCGTGGTGGTATTTTGGGGATCTTTTTGAAGGCTGCGTTTGGCTGAATCTGAGTAGCTTGATGGAAATAGCTCAGCAACTCTCCATCAGGAATACTGGGATACTCGGTCTGAGTCGCCGAAGGTAAGGCTGTTACCGAAAGCGGCAGATTTTCTTGCACTTCTAGCAAATCGGCCACTGGAATCACTGCGATCGCCCCTTCTTGGTCCGGATCGAGGTAGAGCAACTGATTAAGCGCCTCGTCAGCAAATCCACCAATCAAATGCGGTCGATAGTCATTGAGAGCGCAGGCTAACTCAATGTTGCCCAGCAAGTGCCCAGCATCTAAAAAAATGCGTCGGTAGGCGCGGTCTTGATAGCGCCATGCCGAGCGAGCAAACACCGCAGTCGTGACCAAAGCCATCTGCGTGTCATCTAAAATAGGGTGCCAAAAGCAAGCCGATTGCAATTTCTGCCAAACATTGCTGTCCCAGAAATGCCACAGCGAGTGATTTTTAGACTGATAGTTATACAACCCAGCGGGTAGGAATGGGGTCCCACGGGAAACTAAATACACTTCTGCCGGATACAGACCCCCCGCTGAAGGCGCAGCCCGTAAATAAACTGGACTTCCAGTTGTGGGAATCATGCCTGTTAAGCCGTAGCTGCAAAATAGCAGGCGCGACAACCGTTGCCACCAAGCAGTCTCTGCATCTTCAGCCAAGACTTCTTGTGGGTCAGTTAAATAAGGCTTGAGATCGAAGGTAGTACCGATCTTGTATTCCTTAAACGGAACAGGCTGACTCTCCCAATCCAAGTGATGGCTTTTACTGGCAAGGGTTTGCGGATCATATTTGGTCCGCTCGTGGTAGTGCTGAGCGATCGAGACTCGAAGTTCTGGCATAGAGATTTCTGGGCAGTGCAGTTACGTCTCTATTTAGATCTTGACATCTCTCAGGGTTAAAGTGTCTGTTTGTGCAGAAACGCAGCCTGGCATCTGACTTGACCCCATGTTCCCACCCTATTCATAGTCTGTTCATGACTACAGCGAGAGTATCCCCAAGGCGACAGATGTGGCTAAAGTTTTAATCTGGCACAGTTGGAGGATAAAACAATGGCAGCAAGCTTGGAGGTTCGATGTAAATAGGTTAAGTAGATAGGTTAATAAGTGCGATCGCAATCAGGGATTCTTAAAAAAGCGTTAAAGCAACGGTATTTTTTGTCACACTATTTTACATTTTAATTACAAGTTAAGTATAAATGCTTAGTACGTATCTCGCGTCAATCCTGAAAAGAGTTTGACGAAGATACTGTCGGGAATGGTTACCATGCAGAGGGTCAGCGCCAAAGAAATACTATCTTGCTATGCCGAAGGGCAACGAGATTTTAGTAACATTGATGCCGGGGAAGTTTTTCTATTTGAAGCTGAGCTACCTAACATCAATTTACAAGGAAGCAACCTAGCCACCGCTCATCTTCCCTACGCCAATCTCACTTATGCCAACTTACAGGCAGCCCAGTTACCAGCAGCGGAAATGAGCAATATTCAGCTTTATCAAGCCGATTTAGCTGGAGCCAATCTACAAAAGGCAAATCTATCGCGAGCGAATCTGCGCCATGCCAACTTGCAAGGGGCAAATCTCGCTGGAGCCGATCTATCTGGGGCAGATTTGTATAATGCCGATCTGAGTCAGGCAAATTTATCCTCTGCAAATCTTAGCCGCACCAACCTAGAAAAGGCCAAACTTCAAGCAGCCCAGCTCGCTGGTTGTAATCTCTATCGCGCTCAGCTCGTGAATTTAGAAACAGCCTATATCGATCGCACTACTATTCTGCCCGATGGTCATCGCGACAGTCATTCTCTATGAAGATCCAACAACAGCATGCTTGGCCCGCCACCGCTGAAGAAGCCACTATAATTCAGCAGCAACTGCGTGGTGACATCATCAAGGAAGACCAACTAGGAACGGTGCAGCGCGTCGCTGGAGTGGATGTGGGCTTTGAGGCAGATGGAACTATTACTCGTGCCGCGATCGCCGTCTTAAGTTTTCCGGAGTTGCAACTGGTGGAACACGCGATCGCCCGTCGCCCCACCACCTTCCCTTACATTCCAGGCTTTTTGTCTTTCCGAGAAATTCCTGCTGTCCTAGATGCGCTAGAACAAATCGCCACTCCCCCTGACTTGTTGCTCTGTGATGGTCATGGCATCGCTCACCCTCGACGGATGGGGATTGCTGCTCATTTGGGGCTACTAGTGAATTTGCCTGCGGTTGGGGTTGGTAAGTCTTTACTAGTCGGAAAACATGATGAGGTGCCAGAAGAGCGAGGCGCTTGGCAACCGCTTCAGCATCGGGGTGAAACGGTTGGAGCCGTGCTGCGAACCCGTGTTGGCACTAAACCTCTCTACATTTCGTTAGGGCATCGCATTAGTCTGCTGACTGCGATCGATTATGTGATGCGCTGCACCACCAAGTGGCGGCTGCCCGAAACCACGCGCCATGCCCACAAACTGGCGTCGGGTTAAGAGTTAGTCCTTCTAGCCAATCCTTCGGCTCTACCTAACTTCGTGTTGTTGGGCGATCGCGATGGTTTGGTCAATCAGAATTCGTACAATCTCTAAAGCTTGATTCAAACTTTCCCGAGGACGAATTTGATAGGTGTAGCGTAGACCTCCCTGTCCTTGATCGGCGGGATGCTGCCACTGCAACACAGGATATTTTTGGCCAAAGCCCGTTTGGCGTTTGATCCGCACATGGACTAGCCAAATCGGCCAGTCCCGATAGGTAGCAATAAAGTGAGTTTTGTTTTTGTCAAAGTCACTCCGCTGAGGGGCCAAACTAGACATACTAGAACCAGCCCCAGACAAGGGATAGCTTGCCTGTACAGTCCTATGAGTAGATGGAACACTTGCTCTAGAAGGAGATAAGGATTGTGGAAATGACCTCGATCCGGTAGTCATGTTCAATTGGCCCCCTGTTGCTTACAATCCCAGTTCTCTTCAGTAGTCTCTACTCAATGCAGGTCAGTGATGAGAGCGACTATCTAGATTACCATCAGGTATGAAAATGCCGCTCCCGCTGCGCAACACTCAAACTGTGAGTGAAAAATACTGATTCTTGGGATACCAGAGCATCCTCCTTTAGAGTTATCTCTGAAGCTAGAATCATTAGACTTGGCTTAAGCGGTAAATGTTCCTGAGGTGACGTTAATACCAAACTGGATGTACCCGTAACTTTAGTTACAACTACGTAGTGTAGTTTTAGTTACTAGTGGAATCGATGAATATTGAGTGAACTTTTCATGACGATTCCAGCAATTACCCAGAAACTACTAGCTGCGAAGCAAATGCAAGGATTGAGTTTTACAGATTTAGAAAAAATTCTGGGACGCGATGAAGTCTGGATTGCCGCCTTGTTTTATCGCCAAGCGAGTGCTTCTGAGGATGAAGCTAGTAAATTAGTGGAGGCTTTAGGATTAGGGCCAGACGTAGTATCTGAGCTGACCGAATATCCCCTCAAAGGTCTAGGGCCAGTAGTACCAACCGATCCGCTAATTTATCGCTTCTACGAAATTATGCAGGTCTATGGCATGCCGTTGAAAGAAGTGATTCAGGAGAAATTTGGAGACGGCATCATGAGTGCGATCGACTTCACGATGGATGTAGAGAAGGAAACAGACCCGAAGGGCGATCGCGTCAAACTCACGATGTCTGGGAAATTCTTGCCTTACAAAAAGTGGTAGATCGGCAGTTTTCGGGAAAATTGTGATTATATGGGGAGCTTGCATCAGAGAAATTGCATCTACTCTAGAGTAGATCGCTTTAAGGCTCCCTGTTTCCTCAATTAATGCTCCACCATCATCACTCCTCCCATTGCGACCACTCCATCCCCACTGCCTCTCTAGACCCAGGCAGCACCCCGGTTCAGAAGCTCCGTTTATTGTGGATAGCACTCATTCTGACGGGTTGTTTTTCGCTAGCGGAGTTAATCGTGAGTCACCGCAGCCATAGTTTGGCGCTGCTGGCTGATTCAGGACATTTGTTCTCCGACACGCTATCACTCGCTTTAGCGCTGTTAGCCACCTGGATCGCCCGTCTACCTGCTTCTGAGCAAGCTCCTTTTGGCTACCGTCGGGTAGAGATTTTAGCGGCTTTAGCCAATGGGTTGAGCTTGGTCGCGATCGCCTGTTGGGTCGGATGGGAAGCGATCGCCCGTCTGCAATCTCCCCCGACTGAAATTCTCAGCTTGCCCATGCTGATCACGGCTGTGGTGGGCTTAGGGGTCAATAGCTTAAACGCCTGGTTCTTGCATGGCGACAGTCACCACGACTTGAATCTGCGGGGAGCCTTTTTGCACATGGTGGCTGATGCCATTAGTTCTGTGGGCGTAATTTTGGCAGCGATCGCGGTCGGCAAGCTGCACTGGCTCTGGGCCGATGGTGCGATTAGCTTACTTGTGGCTGGATTTATTGCCACTGGAGCCATTCCGCTGATTCAGCAGAGCTTGAATATTCTGCTAGAACGCACCCCTCAGCAGATTAATGTCCCAGCCCTCGCAGCAACTTTCATGCAACACGAAGCGGTGGTTAGCATTGACGCTCTGAAGCTTTGGACGGTCGCTCTGGGACAAGAAGTGCTGTGTGTGCAATTACAGGTGAATTTAAGGGATGGGTTAGCCCGCGATCGCTTGTTGCAACAAATCCAAACGCAAATGCAGCAAGAATTCGGGATTCAGGAGGTCATAGTGCAAATGACTCTAGCTCCTGGTCAGCAGGCGATCGCGACGCAACTGTCACCGACGCTGAGCAACCAAATTGTACTTCCCAGTCAGTAAACCCGCCCCCTGGACCGTGGCAATTCCTTTCAGGGTGTTGCCCTCTACCCGTCCTGCAAACTGAATCGTTGCCGCTTGACCTTGCACTTTTTTGTTAGTGGTGAAGCTAATTTGATTGCCTGTCAATTTGGCATTCCTAATGGCCAACGTGGCATTTCCGGCTGTCGCTGCACCAGTTACTTGCTGAAATTGCTGGCGCAATAGCAAATTGACTGGCTGTCTTCCCAGCGGAGTAGCTAGCGTTCCTTGCCAATTGCCCGCTACCTGCGCTGGCACTACCCAATAGTAAACCGCATGAATGCGGCCCGTTTTAGGCACTTTCACCGTTAAGGTTTTATCGGGTTTCCAGTCACCCAGATCAAAGGCATGAGAAACCACTCGCGACCCCGGTTTCAGTTCATTCAAGAGCTTAGGCTGCAATTTGAGGTTAACGGCGGGCAACAAATAAAGAGTGACCACGGTGGCATCGCGGAGGTTGGTTTGAAACAAATCCTGCTGCAAAAACTTGACGCGATCGCCCAAACCCGCCTTTTGAGCGCTGGCATTACTCTCTTGAATTAGCTTCGGGTCGAGTTCTACCCCAACCCCACGAGTGCCGTACTTCTGAGCTGCGGTCAATACAATCCGCCCGTCACCGGAGCCTAAGTCATAGAGCTGATCTCGATCTGTAACTCTCGCCACCTTGAGCATCTCAGCCACGACTTCATTCGGCGTCACCACATAAGGCACCTCCTTCTCCACGACTGGGGCACCAGGAGATACGCTAGGAGCTGGGGTAACGGCAGGAGCTTCCGCCACTGGAACAGACGCAAACAAAACCGCCGGACTAGAAGCTGAGACGGGGGAGTTTGAGACGAAAGACTGAGTACAACTGGCCAAGAGCGCGATCGCGATACCTAAACCGATGCCCTTAACTGCCACAGCCATCCGGCGTTGAATTTCCATTTACTCGCCTCCTAACTCACAAGGGTCACAGCCATTATTAACGCGCCATACCACCCTACTCTGCATTCTCCATAACGAGAGGGAACCAAAGTTTAAGATTCTCCCCTAGTATCTCTGGTCAAACTGATCTCGCATTTCACCAAGCCGAACTAGTCAAAGCATCTAGCCCGTGGCATACTCCCCCAGGGAGACTGAAACACCCTAAAATTAAAGACCCGATCGCTGAGCCTGCATGAAGATTGCTACCTGGAACGTCAACTCCATTCGCACCCGCCTAGAGCATGTCCTCAACTGGTTGCAAGCCAATCCGGTTGATGTATTGTGTGTGCAAGAAACCAAAGTCATAGACGCTGACTTTCCGCGATCGCCCTTCACCGATTTAGGCTATCACCTCTACATTTCTGGGCAAAAGTCTTACAACGGCGTAGCCCTGATCAGCCGTGCCCCCCTAGAGGACGTAACCGCTGGATTCACTCCTATTTTGGGTGAAGCCTTAGTAGATGAACTCGATGCTCAGAAGCGAGTAATTACAGGGGTTTTAGATGGCATTCGCATCGTCAACCTCTACGTCCCCAACGGCTCCGAAGTGGGCAGCGAAAAGTACGTTTACAAGCTGCGCTGGCTCCAGGTGCTGCGCGAGTATCTTGAAGCTTTATGCCTCAAAGACAGCAGCCAACCCAAAATTTTAGTTTGTGGCGACTTCAACATTGCCCTAGAAGACCGAGACATCCATAACCCCAAGGGCCGTGAAAAACACATTATGGCCTCGGATCACGAGCGCGCCGCTTTGCAAACAGTTCTGGATCTGGGCTTTGCAGATGCCTTTCGCAAATTTACTGCTGATGGCGGTCACTTTAGCTGGTGGGATTACCGCTCTGGCTCGTTTCAACGCAACAGCGGTTGGCGGATTGATCATCACTACTTAACTCCCGCCTTGTATGAACGGGCGATCGCTTGCACCATCGACGTTGCCCCCCGCCAACTAGAGAAGCCCAGCGACCATACGCCTGTAATTGTTGAACTGGAGGTCGCCCTTTAGATAGTTGCAAACTCTTCAACTGAACTTGCTACACTGCATCAGATAGTTCACCTTCCAGTTGAGTACCCCTATGTTTTTAGTCACTGGAGCCACCGGAGGGCTAGGTCGCAAAATTGTCCACACTCTGTGTGAGCAAGAAAAAGCGGTGCGGGCTTTTGTGCGGTTAACCTCCCGCTATGCCGAACTAGAGCATCGTGGCGCAGAGATCTTTATTGGCGATTTGCGACAAGAACGCGATATCCAAAAAGCGTGCCAAGGTGTGCAATATGTCATCGGCACTCACGGTGCGACTGGCTCTAGTGATGGTGATGCCCAAACCCTAGACTACCGCGCCAATATTGACTTAATTGATGCCGCTAAAGCGAATGGCGTGCAGCACTTCGTCTTTATTTCGGTGCTAGGAGTCGATCGCGGTTACGAAGACTCTCCCACCTTCAAAGCCAAGTTTGCGGTGGAGCGCTACCTACAAAACAGCGGCCTCAGCTACACCATCCTGCGGCCCTCTGGGTTTTCGTCTAACCTGCTGCCTCTCGCCGAGCAGTTTAGCAACACTGGCATCTATCTCTTGATTGGCGATCCTCACAACCGTTCCTCTATCGTCAGCACCGACGACCTCGCCAGAATTAGTGTTGATGCTGTTTCTAACGAAGCTGCTCACAATCAAATCTTTGCTGTGGGTGGACCCGAAATATTAAAGCGATCGGATATCCCTGCCATCTTTGGCCGCATCTTTGATCGCGACCCCATCGTGATTAATCCTCCCTTATTCCTATTCGACGGTGTGAGAACCGCAGTGGGGCTGGTCAACGCCAGAACCCAAAAGGCTTTCGGCACTCTTCGAACTCTCCTTGCTAATGAGTTTTTCTGCACTTCCAAGGAGATCGAGCGTTTAGAATCCACCTTCCACATCAAAATGGAATCCCTCGAAACCTTTCTGCGGCGTTATTTGAGTGTTTAACTACCTATAAAAAGAGAGTGAGTTTATTCGCCCACTCTCTTTTAAGTTTTTTCAGGTCAGGTCAATGAGGGCGATCGCTAAGAAGACGCTTTTACAAAGCCCACAGCTCTCTACCATTAATGCCATCCTTCGCTGAAAAGTAGAGCGTACCATTAACATTGCTAAGGAGAGTAGGAAAAGAGCCAGCTCCTCCCTCATAGATATCTTGTACAAGAACTGTACCAGCGGTGCTTCCATCACTTTTCCATAGCTCAAGCCCATAAGTGCTGTTGATGGCGGTGAAGTATAAGATTTCATCAACATTAACGAAATTGCCAGCAGCAGAACTGGATATGCCTGGATTGATATCTTTCACTAGCGCAGTTCCGCCAGTGGTTCCATCACTCTTCCACAACTCTGTGCCATTAAGCCCATCATCGGCTGAAAAGTAAAGCGTGCCATTGACGTTCGTAAGATTGCTAGGTGTAGAACTGCCAGCACCGGGGTTGATGTCTTTCACTAGAGCTGTACCAGCAGCAGTGCCATCGCTCTTCCACAACTCGGTACCACTTGCGCCATCGCTCACTGTAAAGTAGAGCGTGCCATTGACGCTCGTAAGATTGCTCTTGATATTGGTGGAACTGCTGGCTACAGAATCGCCATCACCGGGATTGATATCCTTAACCAAGGTTGTGCCAGCAGCAGTGCCATCACTCTTCCACAACTCGGTACCTGTATTAGGTGTGTCGGCTGTGAAGTAAAGTATGCCATTGACATTCACAAAGTTAGCTGGAGAAGAATGGTCTGTTCCAGGATTGATATCCTTAACCAAGGTTGTACCAGCAGCAGTGCCATCACTCTTCCACAACTCTAAGCCACTAGCAGAGTCAAATGCACTGAAATAGAGTATTTCATTGATATTGGTGAGAAAACCTGATAAAGAAGCATTGGCTCCTACCTGAATATCCTTCACTGAGGCTGTACCAGCGGCAGTACCATCACTCTTCCATAGCTTCCTACCAGGAGTGCCGTCATCTGCTATGAAGTAAAGTTGACCATTGACGTTTGTGAAATTAGAGGGCTCTGCACTCATAGAGCCTGGGTAAATATCCTTAACAAGCACTGTCCCTGCGTCTGTGCCATCGCTCTTCCACAATTCATTACCAAAGGTACTGTCAGACTTAATGAAGTAGAGTATCCCATTAACGTTAGTGAGACTATAGCCAACTGAGGTATACCCTTCATCTAGAAACGATTGGACGAGCGTAGTTCCAGCAGCAGTGCCATCACTCTTCCACAGGCCAGCAGGTCCCCAGCTTGTAACAAAATAGAGCGTACCATTAACATTGGCTGCCGGATAGGGGGAAGAGCTGCCAGCACCAGGGTCGATATCTCTCACTATAGTAGGTGAGCCACCACTGGTCACAACTTCTAGAGCAAAGCTACTGTTGAGTGTGGTTGCGCCATCAGTGACGCTGAAGTCGAAGCGATCGCTGCTCACCTCTCCACTTGTATTTTGATAGGTGAGACGACCGCCGTTGATATCATCTTGCGTGAAAGTTTGTCCTGCGGCGAGAGCAACATTATTGAAGCTGAGAATACCCTCCGTTGGTAATTGGTTAAGGGTATAAATAATTTGAGTTGCAGGGGTTTCCTCATCAGTCACTAGCAGAGAGAAGTTACTGATCGTGACCGTTTGTCCCGGTCGTACCGTTCGGCCTGTGTTTTTGGTAATGATAGGCGCATCGTTCAGAGGATTGACTGCAATCTGAAAGCTGTTGTCCCTGAGAGTATTTCCTGCCGCATCCACCACACTAAAGCTGAACTGATCAATGCCCACTGAATATGGCTTTCCATTGTGCTGATAGCTGAGGCGATCGCTATCAATATCCTCTTGGGTAAAGGTTTGGTTAGTACCCACCAAAACACCGTTGAGCTTCAAAATGCCTTGGTTAGAAGCCTCTTTGAGTGTGTAAACCAATTGAGCTGCATTGTTGTCTGTATCAGTCACTTGCAGTTGGCTTGCAGTCAAAGTAACACTATCGCCTTCATTCAGTGTTAAACCTTGATTAATCCTGAGAGTCGGTACTGCATTGGCTCCAAAATTGATGTTCTCAACGGTCTGGTTATTACTCAAATTGACAGTGCGGGTGCCAGGACGTCCCAAACCAAACATTCGCACGCCCGCAGTTGTAGACATGAACAAGAACTGCCCATTATCACTCACGGTCATCATGCCAGTGCCATAAGGCGTAGACGTATTGCCATAGAAGTCAGAAGCGATGTCTTCACCAATATCGAGGCGATATAACTCCTCCCAAGTTTGGGTGTCAAAAGCAATGATCTGATCAGCAGCAGAACTAGCCCCATAGAGAATATCTCGAACTGGATCAAACGCAACACCACTGTCAACTCCAAATAGAGTTTGAACTCCAGCCAAGTTTTCATCCAGAATAGAAACTCCGTTCCCCCACTCCAATGCAATTAGCGAGCCGTTCCGATTGGCAGCAGACAAACTGCTACCAAGATAAGTATTTGTCAGTTTTGCTGATGAGAATTGATTCTGAGTCGTGTTGTAAGTAGAAAGAGGCCCAGTGGAGATGCCATCTTGAGTAATGAATAGCAAAGAGCGGTCTGCACTGCGGGTAATTTGAGCGCCCCCATAGTAAGAACCTACATCGGTTCGCTGGGTAATGGTGTCCGTACTTAAGTCAAGCTGACGAGGCTGCGCCCACCAACCAAAAGACCTCACAATAGCTAGGCCATTACTACCAATGGCTACATCACTGGGGAGGTCATCGTAGTTCAAATCAAAAGTCAGATTGGTGACAGTCCCATCATTGAGGTTCACCTTACGAATGAAGCCTTGAGCTGCGCCTTGCTGCCCCTCGGCCACATAGACAGTACTACTATCTACAGTAATATCGCCACCCACTAAAGAACTACCCACATCAAAAGGTGTCAACAGGGTACGAGTGGTAGCATCAAAACGCTCTAGATCTCCATCGTCAGTCGTGATATAGAGATAGTTGCGCTTTGGATCAAAGATCAGATCGTTATGATTAGTGATAGGAATAAGTAAGCTTTGGCCAGGGAATGTTTGTCCCCACCTAGATTGAGGTATCTCAGCCACAGTATAGACACCTGGAGCTAGGGCAACAAAGCTGTAATCACCGTTAGCATCCGTAGTGGTAGAAAGCTCATTAGTATCCAATTGGTTGTTTTGGTTCTGATCGAGATAGATCGTCCAGCCTGCTAAACCTGCCTCATCTGTATCCTGAATACCATCACTGTCGCGATCGCTCCACTTTGTACCTTGAATAGAGGCAGTGGCGGGAGCAGGAACAGATGTAGGCGTAACTGAGAGATTGAGATTGTAGTTGGTGTTTGTGTATTCTGTTTCAGGAGAGACCTGTAAATAGTAGGTACCTGGTGCTAAAATCTCGACAAAATCTGGCACGAAAGTATTGGAAATCGTAGTTATGGTTTGGAGAACTTCACCCTCATCCACTACCCCATTATTGTTAGCATCCTGAGCCAGCTTTAAACTGACTACCCCACCCCCACCAGTAAAACTAAGCGATTGCCGCCATTCTTGAGCCGTTGACAAAGTGAACTCATACCAGTCAGAACTGTCGCTGTTGCCCACAAAGTCAGTTAGACTAAGTGGCGTAGAGCCAAGGCCAATCGCGCGAGCAGTAGCTTCGGAATTACCTGCATAGTCACTGCCTGGACGACCTTCCCCTTGACCAAACGTTAGGTAGTGTTCATAGGCTTGCTGGTAATTGAAGCCTGCTGAAATCAGGTCGGGATTGTTCGCCAGATAAACTTGAACATCAAAGTTAGGAGAAGCCAGTCGCCCTTCTGCCAAACCATAGCGCTGGAAGTGCTCATATATGCCTCGTTCGTTAAGCCCAGCCGCCACTAAATCTGGATTGAGAGAGCGATAGTAGTTCAAGTCGAAGGCTGGCGCAAAAACTCGGCTCTCCCGCAACCCGTACATCTGAAAGTGCTGTAGCAACTGAGTATTGTTCAGTCCAGCATCAATCAAGTCTAGGTTGTTCGCCTTATAGTAGTTGAGATCAAAGAAGGGAGTGAACTTTCGGCTTTCATTCAGCCCATAAGTTTGCAAGTGCTCTAAAGCCAGGTGGCGATTGCCTGCAAAGGCTTGATTCACATCTGGGTTATTCGCCAAGTAAAAATTGAGATCTACAAACGGAGAAAACGCTCGGCTTTCATTCAACCCATACATCTGTAAGTGCTGCAATACTCCAAATCGGTTATTGCCATAGAAGGCAGCTACATCTGGATTATTGGCTAGATAGAAGTTGAGGTCTACAAAGGGAGAGAAAATGCGAGCTTCGCTCAAGCCATAGGTCTGTAAATGTTGAAGAGCCTGCTCGCGATTCCCTGCAAAGGCTTGGTTGACATCGGGGTTATTGGCCAGATAAAAGTCAAGATCTAAGAAGGGAGAAAACGCTCGACCTTCTGCGACACCAAAATCTTGCAGGTGCTGGAAGAGCTGCTGATTGCTAGTTAGACCTGCTGCTGCCAAGTCAGGATTACGAGCTTGATAAAACTGGAGGTTGACAAAGGGAGAGAAGATGCGACCTTCACTCAAGCCGTAGGTAAGGAAGTGAGAAGATGCCTGCTCATCTGTAAGGCCAGCCAAATCAGAATTAAAGGCACGATAAAAATTAGCATCGAACAGCTGGGCAGGCATAAATTATCTTCCTTGCAAATAACGACAAACCGCAACACTAGCAGCAAGCTCTAGTTTCGTCACTCAGGTAGAATAGAGCGCAACTAGGCTTTATGAGCAAAAAATTGAGGGCTGATATGGCTCAGTTTAGGTATAGCTTTCGCTTTCAACTGAGACTAGTGAAACTACAAAGATTCACAGGGATTTTACGGAAGCCTCAAAGATTTCAATGTCTTTAAACATTACTCTTTCTCAGATATAATCCTTGTTTTTTCTGGTCAGTACTAGTGATATGGCTTCAGGAATGCGATCGCCTCAATCTCTATTTCTGCAAGGATCTAAGGAGAAATTAACCAAGCTAGTGAAATTGCTGCAACTGCCCCAATCAAGGTATTCAAGATATTCACCACTTCGTTGGTGAGCCAATCATATTTAGATTGCAGTGTTGCCCCGATCACACTTTCTAGATTAGTGGCAATGAAGGCTGCAATAATGCACAAAGCAACGCCTAACAAACTAATTAAACCCACGCCCCATCCGACAAGGGCGATCGCGGCAGAAGCTAAGATGCCCGCTAAAGTACCTTCTAAACTGACAGCGCCTTCAGTTCCGCGTGGTACGGCTTGGAGGGTAGTAATCAAGAAAGTGCGTTTACCGTAGGCTTTTCCTACTTCACTGGCTGAGGTATCCGAGAGTTTGGTGCTAAAGCTAGCTACATAACCGAGGAGGAAGAGAGGGATAAAGAGACGATCGCTATTAGCAGGATTCAAAAGAGGAACAAGAAACGCTCCTAACGCACATAAAGCACCTACTAATGCAGAACCCCAGACATTTTCTGGACCTCTTGCGCCAGAACGTTTTTCAGCAATTCCTTCTGCCTCCTTTTGGGCCATGCCAATCCGAGTTACAGCAGAGCCAACCAAGAAATAAAACATCACGACTACATATCCCTGCCAGCCTAATGTCCCCCAAATTAGGACACCCAGAAACCAGGCATGGAGTAGACCTGCTGGAGTGAGAAGTTTCTTGGGAGCGAACCATGCGATCGCCGCTAGAACAGAGTTAAGAGCCAGAGCAATTAGCCAGGGATTGAAGGACGCGAGTTCAGCAGGCATATCTCAGGTTGCATTAATGGGGATGTAGTCATTCAAGCAAAAATTATTGAGCTTGCACCTCTGCTTTGAATTTTTTGAAGATTGCTTCCGGGGCTATTTACCGATACAAAAACGACTAAAGATGCGATCGAGCACGGATTCGGTGACTTCTTCGCCTGTGATTTCTCCTAAGGCTTGAATGGCTCCCCGTAGGTCGATTGTCCAGAAGTCGAGGGGGAGGCGATCGCTCATCGTGGCTTGGACCTGCTGGAGGGCAGTTTTAGCGCGAGTGAGGGCGGCGGCTTGGCGTTGGTTGATGGCTAAATCGAGGTTGGCAGCTTGCAAATTTTCAGTTTGGACAGTGGCGAGGATGGCTTGCTCTAAGTCAGCAATGCCTTGATTTTGGGCGGCGGCTGTCCTCACAACCCGCCAGATCGGTGCAGGATAAGTGATGGATTCTAGATGGGAAGTGGCGACTAGATCGATTTTGTTGATGACTAAAATTAGCGGTCGGTGCTGCACTTGGTCGTAGATGGTTTGGTCGGCCTCTGTCCAACCTGCTTGAGCATCGATGGTAAATAGCACCAAATCAGCGGCTTGGGCTGCTGATCGCGATCGCTCTACGCCAATTTTTTCCACTTGGTCTTCAGTGTCGCGGATTCCCGCAGTATCCAACACTTGCACGGGGATACCACCGACTACTAGCTGAGACTCGACCACATCACGGGTGGTGCCAGGGAGATCGGTAACGATGGCGCGATCGCTGCGGCTCCAAGCATTGAGCAAGCTGGATTTACCAACATTGGGACGACCGACGATCGCGACTTTTAGGCCAGCCCGCAGCAGTTCTCCTTGTTCGGCAGTTGCCAGAATCCGAGTTACTTCAGCCACTACTTGATGCATTTGGGCTTGAATTTCGGGTTCATTTAAAGGTGGGAGGTCTTCTTCAAAGTCAATCCGGGCTTCAATTTCGGCCAAGATGTCTAAACAAGTGGTTCGGAGTTGACGGATGGGATGGGCGAGTTTACCTTGCAAGCCTGCTAGAGCAGTTTGAGCAGCCTGAGGCGATCGCGCTCCGACTAAATCGGCAATACTTTCGGCTTGAGTCAAGTCGAGTCGGCCATTCAGGAAAGCTCGGAGGGTAAATTCTCCTGGTTGGGCCAGTTGTGCTCCCTGTTCTAGGCAAAGCTGCAAAACCTGCTGCACCGCCATGATGCCACCGTGACAGTGAAACTCGACGACATCTTCACGGGTGTAGGAACGGGGAGTCAGCATTAGTAGTAGTAAGGCTTCGTCTACCACTTGTTGGGTTTCGGGGTGGCGCACATAACCATAGAGAATTTGGTGACTCTGCCAAGTTTGGTGTCCAGGGGCATGAAACAAGGTTTTGGCGATCGCAACTGCTTCAGCCCCAGACATACGAACAATGCCGACGCTACCTTGTTGCGGCACAATGGCGGTGGCGATCGCGGCGATCGTTTTTCCCTGTGTGACTCTCCTAGACATGATTGCTCCGTAACTAGAAGGCTTCAATTACTTGCCTACCCTTCATAATAGGGGCTGGGATGGAAACGCCAAGAGGAATCGTCCAATGTTAGATGCTTTGGGCACTGGCACCGGAATTGAGTTAAGTTTGCTCGCATTGGTGGGGCTGCTGCTAGTGTTTGGCAGTCGTCGGCTTCCTGCCTGGGTTAACTGGATGCTCGATCGCTTTGCCTCGCCAGGGGTGAAAGAGTTTTACCAAAAAGTCGTGGAGCCACACCAAGAACTGGGATGGATAGTGGCGATTTTGGGATTGGTAGAACTTCTAGCACTATTGATTCCTGAAAAGCGGGGGCAGGCGTTTGTTGAAGTGCCCGTCAGCCTGGGTCTAACTATTACAGCAAGTTGGTTTGTTTCCCGGTTATTCAAGCAATTTTTTGAGTTTTATATTTTAGAAGCAGTTATTAAAAGTGGGCGGAAGTCGAATAGTGAATTCCTGATTTTGATGCAACTGCTGGTGAATATTGGCATTGTCATCATCGCGATCGTACTCTTTGCCCAAACACACCGCATTAACATCGTTGGCTTAATTGCTAGCTTAGGCATTGGCGGTTTGTCTGTGGCTTTTGCCGCCCAGAAAACACTAGAACAACTCTTAGGAGGAATTGTTTTATATCTCGATCGCCCCTTTGTCGTAGATGACTATATTGGCTTACCAGATGGTGTGTTTGGACGAGTGGAATCGATCGGTTTACGCTCAACTAAAATTCGCACATCTGGCAAAGGAACTTTAGTAATTGTGCCTAATAGCTCTCTGACACAGTTAACAATTGAGAATTACACAGGCGGCAAGAAAGTGATGGCTTTGGTTTACTTGAATTTCTATCAAGTCATTGCGATCGCTGACCGAGCTTTAGTCCAACAAATCATTATTGATAGTACAGATGATATTTTTGGCATCGATACCCAGAATACTATTGTTACGTTTAAGGACTTCACCGATGCTTTAGGACAGGCGCGATCGCAAGCTCAAGTTACCTTCTTTATTTTGGGCTCAGAAGAAGTTTCGATGACGCTGCGGCGGCAACTTCTTTACATTGCCAATCAAACCATTACAGAAAAACTTAAAACCTACGGCATTACATTTGATATTGAAGAGCCAACCATTTATGTGGATGCTCCCATCACCATCTAAATCTAGATGAACATCGCTAATTCAGTTTCTAGCTTCCTGCAAGTTGATGTTGCCAGAGCAATATTGCAAAGAGCAACCGTTTTCTTATTATTTTTGCTGCTCTCTTTACTAGTTGGCCGCTACACTCCTGAAATTGTCAAGTTAGTAATTCGACGGTTTTCGCCAGAGCAAGTTGCGGAAATTTACGATCATTTAATTGAACCAATCAAACCAATTTTCAAGGTTGCTGGCACGTTCGTTTTAATTTCCTGGTCTCTAGCTTGGATTCGAGTCTATCCTGCGTTTTATGGCTTTATTAAGCCGTTTATTGATCTAGCAGTCGTTATAAGTTTAGCTTGGCTTGCTTCTAGGTTATTTCGGCAATTTGTTCGCACCTATGGCATTGATTTAGTGCGGAAAGTGGGCCGAGAAGTCGATGAGCTGTTGCTGGTGGTAGAAACGTTAGCCAATGTCTTAATTGGATTTATTGCTGTCTTTGCTTTTGCTCAGAGTCAGCAGTTTAACTTAATTGGCTTGATGGCAAGCTTAGGTTTAGGGGGGTTGGCGATCGCCTTTGCTGCCCAAAAAACCCTGGAGCAATTGCTAAGTACTGTGGTGTTGTATCTCGATCGCCCCTTTGAGCCAGGTGACTATATTCGCTTGCCGAGCGGGTTGTTTGGTCGTGTCGAATCGATTGGCTTGCGGTCGACTAAAATTCGCACTGCGGCTAAAAGTACGCTGTTTATTGTGCCAAATTCGACTTTGGCTAATTTAGAAATCGAAAATATCACTAGGGGCAAGAAAATCATGGTCTTGCTCTATCTAGACTTCCTAAATAATCTGCAAGATCGAGAGCAAGCTTTAGTACAACAAGTAATTATCGAAAGTACAGATTCAGTGTTTGGGATTGACCCAGGCAGCACCAATATTACTTTTACTCAACAAGCTCCACCTCAAGCGACGCAAGCCAGAGTCACATTTTTTATCTTGGGTTCTAGTGAAAACTCCCTGCAACTCAGGAAGCGATTGCTAGAGGTTGCCAATACTAAAATTTCTCAACAACTGAGAAACTTCGGTATTGAGTTTGTACTACAAGAACCCACAATTTATATTGAATCTCCCATCACCATATAGCGTTGATTGAAGCGCGATCGCGCTTAATTTCCGGTGCGAATCTTAGCTAGCAAATCGTAGAACGGTTGCCAGTTATCTTCTTCGGTGATTGGTGCCCAAATCGCTTCAATTTCAGGGCGGATCAATGGTGTCGTGGGGTTATGTCGGTTGAGTCTTTGAGCGATGTGCTCCATTTCCTCGATGGGCTGGCTGATTAGCAGGGTGTGATAATGCTGCCGCCAGCTATCCAAACAGGCTTTTTGCTCATCAATGGTAGCAAAGTCAGCAGTTTGAAGAATGCCGCCATCTTCTCGCCAACTGGCGTTGAACTGTTGTTTTAGCTCACGGAAGAAAGCGTGATATCCCACTTCACACACTTCCAGCAATTGCAGCGTCCGTTTAATGAGTTCATCGGTCTCAGCTTCTGGTAGCTCAGCGAAGCCGAGTTTCTGCAACATACGTTGGCGGTAAGTGGCATAGTAGTAGTCACCAAACTTCGCTAAGCCCGCTTCCATATCTGCAAGCTCAATCACCGCAGACAGCGGAGTTTGCAGCATTTCCAAGTTTAACTGACAGATTCCGGGTTGGTTGCCATAGCAGTAGCGCCCAGAATAGTCAAAATATGCTGCCGTAAACCGCAGATCGTAGCGATCCATAAAGGCATAGGGGCCGTAGTCGAAGCTCTCCCCAGTGATCGACATATTGTCTGTGTTTAGCACCGCATGACAGAACCCTACGGACATCCACTGCGCTGCTAGTTCTGCCACCCGCTGCACTAGCTCTGCATAGAACAGGACATAGCGATCGCTCTTTCCTTGCAAGTGAGGATAGTAGTATTCGATCACATGGTCTAGCAGCTTTTGAATCAGATCTTTGCGTTTCAAGTAATGCAATCGCTCAAAGGTGCCAAAGCGGATATGCGATCGGTTAAAGCGCACCATTACCGAGGAGCGAGTCGGAGAGGGTTCGTCGCCGCGCCACAAGTTTTCTCCAGTTTCAATCATGCTTAAGCAACGAGAAGTCCGTACGCCTAAATAGTTGAGTGCTTCTGCTGCTAAGACTTCCCGCACGCCACCTTTTAGCGTCAATCTGCCGTCGCCACCGCGAGAGTAGGGAGTAGTGCCAGAGCCTTTGGTGCCAAAGTCGTAGAGTTCACCATCAGTACCGCGCACTTGACCGTAAAGGAAACCGCGACCATCCCCCAAAAAGGCATTATATTCGCCAAACTGATAGCCGTGGTAACGCATTGCCAGCAGCGGTTGGCGGCCCTCAAATCTCCCAAACGCCTCAATGAAGTCTTCGTCTGTCACCGCTTGCGGGTCGAGGCCGATTTTGGGCAGGAGGTCATCGTTGCGCCACCGCAAAGTTTGGGCAGGAAACGCAGCGGCAGCAACCACATCAGAGTAGTCTTCCCCCAGCGATTCAAACGCAGGTTCGTAGTTGAGAGCCAGGAAGGGATTGGTACGAGCAGCGGGGGTCATGCAAGATCACAGGTAGTCGTCCGGACTCCTTCATCCTGCCACTGATTCACCTGACTTGTGTGCTGGGTTAGTAGCGCGATCGCCTTGGCTTAATCTTCGATTTGGTTCAGGCGACGAATATTCAGCACATCACTCAGTTTCTTAACTTGGCTAAAGGTACGCTCTAGCTGAGCATGGTCGCGAATATCAATGCCGAGGTTGATCGTCGCTGTTTGGTCGGGGAAGGTCTTCACTTGAGCATTGCGGACGTTGATGTTGTTGTCGGTCAGACGAGACAGAATATCCTTCAGCACCCCGACGCGATCGATCACATCAATTTGAATATCCACCGGATAGTTCTGAGGTCTAGCTCGCTCCTCGTCAATCGGGTTCCAACTCACAGGAACGAGGCGATCGCCGGGAATTTGGTCGCTGTTGTGGCAACCTTGACGATGAATCGAAATGCCATGACTCCCGCGCGTCACCACCCCAATAATGCGCTCACCAGGGACGGGGTTACAACAACCCGCCAAGTGATACAGCAACCCTTCGACTCCGGCGATCGGCGACTTGCTAGTGGGGGCGACAGGGACAGGCCGAGTGCTGGTATGCAGTGGCAACACTTCTGGCACAGGTACTACAGGTTGTTGCGCCTTGACTGTTTCTCGTAAACGGTTAACGACCAAGCTGAGGGTGACTTCTCCATACCCCAAAGCTGCTAGCAAATCTTCCACACTGTGATAGTTGCAGCGCTCTGCCGTCACTTGCATGGGTTGAGACTTAAGCAGAGCATCAAAGCCGCTCTTGCCCAATTCTTTTTCTAACAGTTCTCGACCCCGCAATAGATTCTCATCTCGGTGCGATCGCTTGTACCACTGCCGGATGCGGTTGCGAGCACCACTGGTGACAACAAAGTTCAGCCAGTCGAGGCTGGGGTGTGAGTTTTTCTGTGTCAGAATTTCAACAATATCGCCGTTCTGCAATGGCGTATCTAGCGTGACGATGCGGCCATTCACCTTAGCGCCCGCACAGTGGTTGCCTACTTCGGTATGAATGCGGTAAGCAAAGTCAACCGAGGTCGCACCAGGACAGAGAGGCACCACATCGCCTTTGGGAGTAAAGGCGTAGACATCGCCATCAAATAAGTTATCTTTGACGCTCTCTAAATATTCCTGAGCATCCTTGAGATCACTTTGCCACTCTAGTAACTGCCGCAGCCAGGTGAACTTTTCATCAGAGGCTGTCAGCAGCGTACTACTGCCCCCTGTTTCCTTATATTTCCAGTGAGCGGCGATCCCGTATTCTGCCACATGATGCATTTCGACAGTCCGAATCTGGACTTCCAACGGACGTCCATTCAGGCCGATGACGCTGGTATGCAGAGATTGATAGCGGTTGGACTTGGGCAAGCCGATGTAGTCTTTGAAGCGACCGGGGATCGGGCGAAACGAGTCGTGAACCACGGCTAAAGCGCGATAGCACTCATCGTTGTTTTGCATGATCACCCGCACCGCAGCTACATCGTAGATCTCATGGAATTCTTTTTGCTGCCGCTGCATCTTTTGATAGATGCCGTAAAGATGCTTAGGACGACCACTAATCTCCGAATGCTGCACCCCAATTTGCTGGAGGCGATCGCGCAAAATTTCTGCTACTTTGTTGAGCCGCTCTTCGCGATCGGTGCGCTTTTCGGACACCAACTGCTGCATTTCGCGGTAGGCTTCGGGCTCTAGGTACTTAAACGATAAATCTTCCAATTCCCACTTAAACCGTCCGATCCCCAAGCGGTTGGCGAGTGGTGCAAAGATTTCTCTGGTTTCCTGGGCAATGCTGCGGCGCTTCGCTTCGGGTAGGTGCTCCAGGGTCCGCATATTGTGCAAGCGATCGGCTAGCTTCACCACAATCACCCGAATATCTTGAGCCATTGCCAGAAACATGCGACGGAAGTTCTCGGCTTGACGTTCTCGCTTGCTAGAGAAATTAAACTTCGACAGTTTGGTGACTCCTTCTACCAACCGCCTCACCTCTGGGCCAAAGCGTTCCTCAATTTCCTCGGCTGTCACTTCGGTATCTTCTACCACATCATGCAAGAAGCCCGCAGCAATCATGGCGCTGCTGCCTCCCAAGTCTCGCAGTAACCCTGAAACGGCAACAGGATGAGCGATGTAAGGTTCCCCAGAGGCGCGGTACTGCCCTTCATGCAGTTGATAGGCAAACTCGAATGCCCGACAAATGAGGTCTGTTTCCTCAAAATGACCAGTCGCATTGGCCTCAGAAGCTTTTTGCTGTGTGAGCAAGCATTCCTGAAGCCAGTCAGGAACGACAAAGGGGGTAGTGGGAACTGTTGCCGTTACGTTCATGCTGTGGAAGTGAGGGAAGAATAAGGGGCGGTAGAGTATGGCTGATTCTACTGCATCTAAATGTGTTTAGATATACAAGCATGCCCAGCCAGTAAGCAATTAGCTATTGTGATAGAGGTTGTATAGAGATGCGATAGCTGTTGCAATAGAGGGGACTTGCGGTGCAAATCCACGGAAAATAATCGAAAAACCGTGATCCCCGCCTCGCTGAAGCCAAATCACGATGATATTTGAGTTAAAAAATACTAACGAATATAAGGTTGATTTAATTAAAGTTGGTAGCTTGCCTTTAAACCTTAAGGTCGCAGCCTCAAAGCTGCATCAAACCTTAGGTTTAATAGTAGGAACAAACTCTTATTCTAATCTTAACTAAAGACGCGCCGAATGTTGCCAGAGGCTCATCGCCAAATCTATCAAGAATTTCTGCGATCGCTAGAGCAGCTTCAAGTAAAAGCGACTCAAGCGAAGCCTGATCCCGCTGCCTTAATCGTGGCATTTCAAGAGATCCAGCAGTTTTTTCAGCGCCAAGTTCTAACGCTCAGTTGGGAAAATCATCCTGATACGACGGTGGAACAGCGTGTACAGTCTTATCAAATTGAAATGAATAAACAACTCAAGTTGATGGGAACGGACGTCATGTTCTTGCAAGCAGCTCGCCAATCGAGTACGGCTCAGCAGCGCCAGGTGCAGATTAGCGATCGCCTGAATTTGCTGATTGGGTACTGTAATGTGCTGTTGCAAGTGGATGAGGGGTGACGTTTACCCTGATTCCCCAACCTGATACCCTAATCGTTAAATCGGCAAGTTCTACTGGAGGGGGAAGCTAGCCTGTGCAATGTCCCAAAGATCGACGAGTAGAGCTGGTAGATAGTACGCTGGCTCCTGCGTTGGCAGCGAAGTGCTGCCCTGATTGTCAAGGTACTTGGATTCCAGCGACGGAGTACGAATCTTGGCAAGCTCATCAACCTCAGCCAACGGTTGATGCACTGCCGAAGGTGCTGGATGTGGAGTTTGTCCAGTCTCCGTTTGATACGAAGGCTGCGTTGTGCCCGGAGTGCGGTCGCTACTTATCGCGGGCAAAGGTGGGCGTGAGAATTCCTTTTTATGTGGAACGCTGCCTGGATTGTGGCGGAATCTGGTGCGACCACGGGGAATGGGATGTTTTAGAGAAGATGGGGCTGCATACGGTAATTCAGCAGCTTTTCTCTAGTGAGTGGCAAACCCGCATTCGAGAGAAGGAGTACGCGATCGCGGAGCAACAGGCGACAATTGATAAGTTGGGGCCAGAGTTGGCGGCGCGGGTGTTTGAGTTGGCGGAATATTTGCAGGCACATCCAAATGGGGATTTTGGGGTGGCCTATTTGATGCGGCGGTTTGATAAGCCGGAGCCGTTAAAGAAGATTTCTATGAGTCAGGGGCCTTAGTTTTTTTGTCTAGAACCGAACCCTTGGGGGCGCTTGCCCCCAAACCCCCGCTGAGGGACGGTTGCGTCCCCCAGACCCCCTCCAAACGAATCTAGCTGTCAGCGTTTCGATACTTTTGGTTCTTCTGTTTTCTCATTCCTGCCCCCGTTATCTACCCCTATCCTCCTAAACTCCTAACTCTTCACTTCTGACTCCTCACTTCTCTCCCCTTTCATCATTCATCCCTCCTCTCTCCTTCATCCTTCTTCCCTATGGCTTCCGACGCTCTGTTTTGTGTAGAAAATCTCCGAGTTGCCTATCCTGCTTCAAGTCGGGGGCAGACGACTACTGGGGGAATCTATTGGGCGGTGGATGATGTGTCGTTTACACTGCAACCGGGCGATCGCTTGGGATTGGTGGGGGAGTCGGGCTGTGGGAAGTCTACCCTGGGGCGGGCTGCGATGCGGTTGTTACCTCCTGCAAGTCAGGTGGAGGGGCGGGTGACGTTTCGGGGGCAGTCGGTGTTTGATTTGTCTCCGGGGGAGTTGCGGCGGTTTCGGGGTGAGGCGGTGGCGCTGATTTTCCAAGATCCGATGACTCGGCTTGATCCGTTGATGACGATTGGAGAGCATTGTCTGGAGACGCTGCAAGCTCATCAGCCGCAGTTGTCACGGCGAGAGGCAAAGGAGCGGGCGACCGCAACATTGGAGGCGGTGAAGATTCCGGCGAGTCGTTGGTCGCAGTACCCGCATGAGTTTAGTGGGGGGATGCGGCAGCGGGTGGCGATCGCGTTGGCGCTGTTGCTAGACCCGAAGCTGATTGTGGCGGATGAGCCGACGACGAGTTTGGATGTGACGGTTTCGGCCCAGATTTTGCAGGAGCTGACACGACTGTGTGCAGAGCGGGAGATGGCGCTGCTGCTGATTTCGCACGATTTGGCGATGGTGGGGGAGTACTGCGATCGCATTGCGGTGATGTACGACGGCAAGATGGTGGAAACGGGACCAACTGCTTTGGTGCTAGAGAAACCCCAGCATCCCTATACCAAAGCTTTGTTGGAATCGGCGCTGCATATTCAGGCAGTTCCGGCGGATGCACCGATTCCATTACCAGATCTTTCGAGTTCTGAGTCTGCTGGCGATGAGTTAAGTTCAAGGGCGATCCCCGACCCTTGGGCCTCCCCGGAAGCGTTGCTGCGGGTAGAAGATTTGAAGCAGTATTACACGCTGGAGCAAAATTTCATCGCGCGTCTGTTTAACAAAGAAGAGCAGACGATTAAGGCGGTGGATGGAATCAACCTGGATCTGTACCCAGGTGAAACGCTGGGCTTGGTGGGTGAGTCGGGTTGTGGCAAGAGTACGTTGTCACGCACGATTTTGCAGTTGATTCAGCCTACGAGCGGCAAGGTTGAGTTTCTGGGAGAAGACCTAACTCGCCTCTCTAAGGAAGCCATGCGGCAGCAACGGCGACAAATGCAAATGGTGTTTCAAGACCCGCGTGCTTGCCTCAACCCGCTGATGACGGTAGGTCAGAGTATTGGCGATCCGCTGGTGATTCACCAGTTGGCAAACTCGGTTGAGGTGAAGCAGCAGGTTTTGTACATGCTGAAGCGGGTGGGACTCACGCCTGCTGAGGAATTTTACCAGCGCTACCCAGCAGATCTCTCTGGAGGCCAGCAACAACGAGTAGCGATTGCCCGTGCCCTAATTACTCGCCCGAAGCTGCTAATCTGCGATGAGCCTGTGAGTATGCTGGATGCAACGGTGCAAACGCAAGTATTGGAGCTGATGCGGGAGCTAAAGCAGGAGTTTGAACTCACCTATCTCTTC
This sequence comes from Trichocoleus sp. FACHB-262, assembly GCF_014696035.1. Taxonomy (NCBI): domain Bacteria; kingdom Bacillati; phylum Cyanobacteriota; class Cyanophyceae; order Leptolyngbyales; family Trichocoleusaceae; genus Trichocoleus; species Trichocoleus sp. FACHB-262. The sequence continues at coordinate 705,012 of NZ_JACJPK010000017.1, forward strand.
ATCACTCATGATCTCTGGGTGGCGCGTTTCTTCTGTGATCGCATTGCGGTGATGAATGGCGGCAAGATTGTAGAAATCGGCTCAACCAAGGAGATTTTTACCAATCCGAAGCACCCCTACACTCAAACGCTACTGGGGGCGGCTCCGCTACTAGCTCGACACTAATCGCTTGGCACCCAGTAACGCAACTTGTGAGGAAGCATTGCAATTTAGGCTAGCGACCTCAATCGTGATCTAGCTTGAAGGTAAGCTCTGCGATCGCAACATAGGCAGAGTTGGAATAGATCGTAGCCAGGCGTTGCGATCGGGAGCATAACCTATGGCAGAACCGGAAGTATTTGGACTGTCCCAAGTGTGGCAAGAAGGGCTTGGTGCGGTGCTTGCACAGCGAGGATGATTTGTTTCAGTGCGTCTATTGTGACTACAGCCACGACTTAACGAAAGCTAAAGACGCTGATGGAGGGACAGGCACAGTGTTTCTAGCGATCGCATCTGCTCTTCTAATCGCTTTACTCTTGCTGGGTTAAGGATAGAAGCTAGGTTTAAGGCTTGAGGGCGATCACGCGAATCCGGCGGTAATCGGCTACCCAAATGCCGTTTTGGTAGAGTTGAGGACGGATGTGCTCAGCAATTCGGGCAAGAAAAGTTGCTTGTTGTTCAGTGGGAACGGCTTGCAGAAAAGACTGGGCGAACATCTTGATCCAATTTTGGATGCCGTCTGCGTCGGTGAGGGGCGTAGGGCGATCGAACAACGCCGCAAAACAGACTTCAAAGTCTTGCTTTTCCAATAGGGCTGTATATTCGCCAATGCTAGGGAAGTACCAAGGGTTAAGGGCTTCGGGGTTGGGATGGCCGCTCTCTTTCAAGCCTTGCTCTAAGGCAGAAGCGATCGCTTGCACATTGCCTTTGCCGCCGAACTCGACCACCAAGCGGCCTCCTGGTTTCAGGGCTTGCCACATACTAGCAATCGCAGCTTCGGGTGGCTTGACCCAGTGCAGCACGGCATTGGAGAAGATGGCATCAAACTCTTCTATAAAAGGTAGGTTGGTGGCATCAGCGACTTCAAAGCGTAAGTTGGGATAATTTTGCTGGGCTTGGGCAATCATGCTGGCGGCACTATCAATGCCAAGAACTTCAGCACCGCGATCGCTAATCTTTTGAGTGAGTGACCCAGTGCCACAGCCTAAATCGAGAATCTGTTCCTCTAGTTGCGGATCGAGTAAATCTAGTAATGCCGCACCATACTCAGCGACAAAACTATGTTTGCGATCGTATAGGTCAGCGTTCCACTGATGAGTTGTCATCGTCTTCATTCCCCAAAACTGCTGTTGGTTCAGTTTATTCGTGGGGGCATCAATTCCAAGGAGAGCCGAGATAATTCTTGTTTAAATCTCCTGTGTACTGACTTCAATCAAGGGCCTGCTTTGCTGCCCTCGACAGCGGCTAGTATGTTGCCCGTAGACATTCACGAGATAAGGCATGAGATAAGTTAAGGCTCCAGAGATCCAGCGATCGCGGGTCATGTCACCTCGGAGCGTCGCAGAACCGTGATTGATCACAAACAAGAGAGAGCCAACGAATAAAGCTGTTTTCAGGCCAGTGGGAATAAACTCTTTGTCGAACAAGCTAGCCAGATAGCCTTTGATTCCCTTCATCGCCAATGAGCCATCACATCTAATGCTCAAGTTAAACTATTTCGCCTATTGAAGCTGTGGAACAAATAGCAAACATTTTGAACAAAATGTGGTATGAGCAGCGATATAACTGCTTTAGTTAGTAACTAGTTGATCTAAGGAGTGATCGCCTCTTGAAGCTAGAGATTATCACTTTCTTTACTTTGAGAAACAATGATCCCAATCACAAGCAGACAAACCAAACCTTTAGATATAGAACTGGTGGCAGAGGTTACAGAAATGCTGAGCAACTATCTTTTGGATAGGTGTTTAGTTAAAATACTTCATGCTTCTCTCATCTAGACCGCTAAAAGATATATTCTTCTGTCCTGAAGAGTCAAACTTTTATTCAAACTGTATAGAAAATCTAGTTCTCAAGCATTGCGTTGGTTCAGAATCTATTATTGAATTTGGCTCAGGCGACGGTAGTCCCGTAATCCAAGCTTTACTCAGAACTGAATTTGAAGGCACTGTTCACGGTTTTGAAATCAACCCTTTAGCTTCTGACGTTGCCAACGAAAAGATTAGCGAACAAGGATTAAGCGATCGCTATCAAGTGCACTGCAAATCCTTCTTCGATTCCCTTAAGTTTCAGGCGGATTACTTAATCTCAAATCCCCCTTACTTACCCGCTGTAGACAACAAACTTTATCAGCCTTTACTACATGGCGGCGTTGATGGAATCACTATCACCAAGAAGCTACTCTCTTGCAATCATAAAAATGTCTTAGTCATGGCCGCTAGCTATTCCGATCCTCAAGGATTGGTAGACTACGCCAGTGAGCAAAACTACTTCGTTTCCGACTTCATCATTTCACCCTTATCCTTCGGTTACTACAGCTCTGACCCCAAAGTGCAAAGTAGAATCGCTGAAATGCGTCGAGAGAACCGCGCCTTCTACTCCGATAACCTATATCTCCTAGCTGGAGTGCTATTCACCAAGCAAGAAACCACCGATAAGGAAGATGTCTCCCCGGAACTCATGCGGTTGATGACAGCGCTGTAAAACTTACACTGTGGTATCTCTCCCCAAAGTCCCTCTCTTTTTAGGAGAGGGACTTTTAATATGTTTTTGCAATATATTCTTTAACTCCCCTTCCCTGGTAGGGAAGGGGCCGAGGGTTAGGTCTTATATCTCAATCTAACGTCGCTGCCGTATCTGCTTCTCGCACCGATCGCACCATTGCATCTCCCGCGCGATCACCAATCAGCTTCTCTTGGTCATATCCCAATACAATCTGCCAAGCCTCATTGGGATAGCGATCGGCCAGAGGCAACGCCACATCATCAATCATCCAACGACCATGACGCTCGTCCTCACGGATATGTAGCTCCCAGTAACCAGAGGCCGTATCCGACAGGTTCAAGCGTTGTGCCGCCGTCATGTAATTACGATAAATCCAAGGGCCAGCAATTTCAAAATAAGCTAAGCCACCGTTGTAACGGAGGTAGTGCTGCTTGCACTCAGTTAGCAAGAAGTTATGGTTAATGCTCGCCAACACTTCCCAAGGCACCAGGTCAAAATACGCCTCTGGCTCTGTGCTCAAGCCCAACTCAGCCATCATATTTGCAAAGAAAGTTGAGTGCTTGCGGTTCAGCCGTCCGTTGCCGTACTCCTCCAACAACACCCGCACCAACGTGCAATGCACCTCATTGCTGGCACCGCCCAAAATCCGTACTAGTCGGCTCGCTTCCACCAAGCCATCAAAAGACGCGATCGCCAACAAACGACGATACCCGGCCAAAGTCGCTTCTTCCCGGAGATAACAGCTACTCGCATTCAGAGGTGGATCGAGGTCAGCATCAGAGCGCTCAATCAGCGCTTGCTTCACCGCTGCCAGATCCAACTGCCGCAACGCCGCCACATCCAACTGCTGGCCTTCCCAGACCTGCCAAACCGACTCAATCCGGTTGCGAATTTGTTGTAGATAGAACGATCGCTCATTGATGTAATGGCGTAGATCGTCATACCAGAAAAACTTGAGGCGATTAATTCGATACAGCACCCGCTGCACAAAACGATGAGCCGCTTCTGCTTCAGGCTGCTCATTTACATAAGCTGCATCTAAAGCGATCGCTAACACTCGCTCAAAATCTTGAACCAATCCTGGCTCCGCCTGCACTCTCTGGTCCAGATCTTCTAGTTCCAGTAACCGAACAAATTGTTGCTCCGCCTCCAAGTAGTTGGGAGCTACTTGAGCTTCGGATACAGCGCTGACTCCAGCCTTCGGGTTCTGGAGCATCATCGTACTGCTCTGCATGAAATCTTCCTTTGTGTTGAAAACAGCTAATCGCGATCGCTCAAAAGCTCTCCGCTACGAAACCTCAGGACACGAGTGCCAAAGCAGTGCCAGAAGTTTACTGTCTTCAAAGTAACGAAACCACACAAACTCTCCGTCCATCCCCAGAAGGACAGCGACTTCTACCTTTTGACGTGTCGGAAAGAAAGAATGAAAGGTAACAAGCTAGAAGCCAAAGTATCAAAGCGCTCACACCTTAAACTCGTCTGGAAGGGGGTCTGGGGGACGCAGCCGTCCCTCAGTGAGGGCTTGGGGGCGAGTGCCCCAAAGGTTCGGATTTACCAGAAGCTAAGCGTGGCAAACCTAAACATGACAAAACCCTAAACCACCACTCCCGCAAAGAAAACCATCATTACCAGCCAAATCCCCAAACCACAAGCCAAAATCACCATCACCTCCCAGGCCAACGAATGACCCGATGATCCTGGCACACCCTCATGCAACAATTTATTATGGCTAGCCATCTGACTACCCTCCTAAATCTAATTACCTATCCGAAAACTCAGAGCCGTCTGAGACGCTCAACCCTGACAAATTGTCTTCGGATAGAGTCTTCAGGGTTTAGCCTACATAGATCATAGCAACACCATAGGCCCTATGTTATGAAGCCATTGCCGCAGGAGAAGTGTTCTCCCGATAATGACTATCTAACCAGCAGCGCGGCAAAGATTCACCTGAAGGAAAAATCAACTCCGTTTTAGCAAAGGATTTTGGATCTTGCTCCTCTTGACCATCTTGAATACGACCCTGCACCTTATCGTGCATAGGATTAGCCAAGTCTTCAACAGAAATCACTTCAATCAAAGCGTCATCGTTTTGTTGCTTAAGAAACATAGATAATCTCCTAAATTTAAGTTTCAACCTGAAGATAACTAAAGTGACGAAACCGTTAGATCTTGCAAGCTTGGCTCAGGCTAATGCAGAGATGCCTAGCTCAACGCCCCCCTTTAGCTATATCTTCGACTTTATGAAGCCTGGCAACCCATTAAAGTCTGAGTTTCAACCGTTTCACTACACAAATACTTCCACTACACGAATAAGTCGTGATTAAAGCGTCACTATCCAACCAGTTTGCATTAAGAAAGCTGAACGATCGTCAACCTTAATTACAAGATCTCCCTAGCGAAATCAGCAGCTCAGTCTTGAGTGGTAGATTGATTGGAATTAGCAGGTTCTTGCCATCAACCTATCAGCTAGGAAATATGTACGATAAGAATTCCAAGAAAGACTGGGTGAGTGCGGGTGCCACGGCAACCGTGGGAGCAAGCCTTGCGGCAACCTTTTCTGTGCTTCAGGGACGTGATCCGTTCGTTGCCTTTGTCATCCTGGTTTTTGCAGTTGCAGTTGCCTTAGTTATCGATCACTATTTGTAAGATTAATAGTCACAGTCACTAAAGTTTGAACATGAAAAAACTTCACACCTTCTGGGAGAGATGTGAAGTTTTTTATATTATCTATTTAATTTTTGTAGCTGAAACCTAAATTTGTGTTTTGCTTTCAAAAAGAAGCAAGCGTTGATTAGTGGATTAGGTTAAGAACGTCACGGACAACACTGAATCCAGCTAAATCCCAAAGCAGATAAGCAGCAAAGCCGATCATCGCCAGACGTCCGTTCCATAATTCTGCTTGAGGCTTCCAGCCCAAAAGAAATGCGTTGCGGTCGATGCCGTTATATGCGGGGGCTACAGGAGGTAGTTCAGTTGCTTTGTTGGTCTGCATGTTTACATTCCTTAATAATCAAGGGATGCCTCCATGCTATGTCCGGGTTCAACTTCTGAGGTCTGCCATTAGAGCTATCTATCGTCTCTACCTAAAAGTAGACCTTAAGAGTAATTCCGCAGTCGCGCTCCTAAAATTGTGCGATCGCGTTCCACCGCCCTCGCAAGGTCATCCAATCGGGTGAAAGTTAGGCAAACAACCAGTAAGTTTGCGGAAAAGCGATCGCTGATCGAGATGTTGCAATCATCGGGTTGGGTCAGTCAATCTGACAACTACTGCCCCCTTGCTCCATTGACCAGAGGAAGACGTTGCCATGATTCATCACATTTCTATCCCCGTTGAAAATCCGCTTCACGTCGCTCAAGTCCTAGCTGAGCTACTCAACGGTAAAGTTGCTCCTTTTCCCTCTAACCCCAACAGTTACATGGTGATCGCGGGTGATGCGTATGGCACCATGATCGAGCTTTACCCTGTAGGCACCGAATTGATGCCAGGAGGCTCCACCAGCCCCGTTACCTTTAGCCAAAATGCGTTTACTTCTCCCTTCACTGCGGTACATGCGGCGATTTCTGTTCCTGCCAGCGAAGAGCAAATTGCTGAAGTCGGCGCAAGAGAAGGGTGGCACACGGTCTGTTGCGATCGCGGTCCCTTCCAGGTAATCGAGTTCTGGATTGAGAACAAACTGATGCTAGAACTCCTCCCCGCACCTCTTGCTACCTGCTATCTCAATTTCATGGAACCCGAAAATCTAGCGCAGTTCTTTGCAGGTGCTTCAATTCCACGGCCTGCGGCTGTTACTGTTTAAGTTGTTAAAGCCATTGTCTGACTCTCCCCGCTAGCCGCGATCGCCACTTCCCTTCAGAGCGATCGCGGTTTATTTCATGGAGGGAATGTGATGGCTGACTCAGACGACATCAATTTGTGATGCCAAGTTCATACATCATCCAAAGCGATTGACTAGCATACAGTTGCAACTGACATCCTGAAGCTGCTATGAGACGATTCCGACAAGGGCTGCTGATTCTGATCTGTCTTTATGGGCTGTATCTCATCAAGACAGCCTTGGGAATTGACATCTCTCAGCGCTACACAGCTTGGGAGGTCTTCAAGTTACCAGTCAAATCCTTGATCCATCGCTCCTCTGGCTAATACCGATCTGGAACGTTCACGATCTCCAAACGAGAGGGAATAAAGCGATCCATCCACTTTTCTAGATAAGCTCGATTAGCTTGGCGTTGCTTCGGGTCTTCTGTATCGAGTGGGTGAGGCATCAAGCCCCGAATCGCTGCCGTGGTCACACAGAACATCGACTTTTGGAAGCTCTCACAAATTTTCACCCGCAGATCATCTTCCCCACGGAGTCCCTGCCGATAGATGTCATGCAAGTAATCTGGCAAGAAATGCCGCATGTCTTGCATTAGTAGCGTCGGAGGAATACCAGCTCCACCAATCGGTAGTGGGTCGGCATACAGCGCTCCATAGATAAACTGGTCCTGAAACACTGGAATTTGTTGAGCTTGAGCGTTGTAAGATACCGTGCCGAGGAAAGGGGTGCCTCGGAAGAAAATAGTATCTACATAAGGAACCGCTGCATCCATCAAGAAAGTCAGCCCTGCCGATTCAGGAATAATGTCATACACCTGACCTTTGACTTCGACGGTATAAATCAAAGGTTGATTGGCAGCAGCAACCAAAGCATCTTGCACATGCTGCACCACTTCTGCGATCGACTGAATTTCCTTGCGATCGAAGCGATCCGAGAGGTCAATGAACATATCGCTCATCACTCGCCAGAACAGTCCCAACACCTTGTAATAAGCTAGTTGCCGAATCTGTTCTGGCAAAAAGTCTGGAAACACCCGTTGCAAACCGCTCACCAACCAATTATTTTTGGTCTTGGCTTGCATTACCCGCTGTGCCCGCTCTAAAAATTCCGGTGAGTCTAGGTAAGTGTCCAGATCACCACCGCCATGCCATAACATGGTTTTCATCACGTACTCGGCATACTCGTAATTAATCCGATCGTGATTCCAAAATTGCAGCAGTTTCCCTAGAGAAACTTCCCCATTGAAATATTTGAAAAACGGGAAAAGTTCTAAAAACTGATGGTCAGCAATATAGATCAAGTTTTTAGAGTAGGCATCTAGCACAATGCCATAGCTCTTGAGGATACCTACGACTTCTAAAACATTGACCTGACTGTTGGCAAGGAGTGCTTCTCCCGCTTCTAGCCGATGCACATACTCCGCCAAGGGATGATTAGAGGGTTGCTGGATAGTACTGACCATCGGTTTAGTTCGCCTCCAGAGCGATCGCCGCTGAACTAGTTAGTAGAGGTGCCTTTAGCAGCTTTTCAGTCGGATCAGCCGCATCAGGGACAGGTGTCGCTTTGACCACCACAGTTTCGGGTACAGGTGCCATCGCTGTAATCGTCGCTTCGCCCCAAACTGTCAACCATTTAGGTTGAATCCCTAAAACCACGATCAAGATTGCCAGAAAAATGGCAGGAGCGCGATCGCGCCAGGTGACAGGGGGTAAGTTTTCCACTGCTTCTGAGAGCCGCCCGAAGAAAGCCCGATTCATTAACAAGAGAAAGTACACTGCCGTTAAGCCAGTTCCCACCATACAGAGCAATGTCTGCACCGGAAATACCGCGAAGCTGGCCCGGAAAACAATGAATTCAGAGATAAACCCGACCATGCCAGGAATGCCAGCACTCGCCATCACTCCCACAATCATCAAAGTGCCGATTAGGGGCAAGCCGCGCTCTGGATTCAACAAACCTCGGACGACATTTAAGTCGCGCGAACCTGCTTTGGTGTAAACCACACCCACCAGCAAGAACAGCATGGCGGAGATTAAACCGTGGCTGACCATTTGCATTAAAGTGCCGATCAAGCTCAAAGGAGTCGCTGCCGCCATCGCTAGCAACACATAGCCCATGTGAGCAATGGAGCTGTAAGCCACCATTTTTTTCATATCGGTTTGGGCGATCGCCGCTAATGCCCCATAGAGCACACTCACAACCGCCCAGCTCGCTAACCAGGGTGCAACCACTTGCCAAGCATCGGGAAATAGACCATACCCAAACCGCAGCAAGCCATAAGTGCCCAGCTTGAGCAATACACCCGCCAGCATTACTGAAATGGGAGTAGAAGCTTCTACGTGAGCATCGGGCAACCAAGTATGGAAAGGAAAGAGAGGAACTTTGATGCCAAACCCTATCAAAAGCAGGCTTAGCAGCACCACCTGCTGTCCCAGTGGGAGCGTATGGGCGATGACGGTTTCGTAGTCGAAGTTGAAAGAGCCGCTCAGCCAAGCTAGGCCGAAGTATGAAGCCAGAACTAACACCCCAGAAATGGCGGTGTAAATCAGGAATTTGGTAGCCGCATAACCCCGACGAGCTCCACCCCAAATGGCAATCAGCAGGTACAGCGGAATTAGTTCTACTTCATAGAACAAGAAGAACAGCAGCAAATTCTGCGCTAAAAACGCCCCAGTCACAGCAGCACTGAGCAACAGGAGCAAGCCATAGTAAAGTCGAGGCCGCTGAATTTCTCCATCAGTGCTGTAAATAGCAACGCCAGTGAGGAGACAATTCATCACGACCAAGGGCAATGACAAACCATCGACTCCCAGACGATAGGTCAGTCCTAAGTTATCTAGCCAAGGCAGTGATTCTTGAAACTGTTGTCCTGGTTCGAGCTGGATAAACTGACTCGCCAATGCCACTGACAAACCTAAGGTGATGATGGCAAACACCAAAGCCAGGGTCCGATAACGATGGGAAGCCAAAGTTTGAGGCCAAAATGCCACCAAAATTGCTCCCAAAACAGGTATCCAGATTAAGCCACTGAGCATGATCTCTCCTCCTTACGCTGCTGAACCCATCAGAAAATTGATGATGCCATTCACAAGAGACCTGTTCATAAACAAGCCCAAGAAGGTAATGCTCAGAAAAACAATCAGAGCATAAAACTGGCTTTGGCCCGAAGCACTGTACTTCAGCGTCTCACCACTAAAGATGGAGGCGATACCCACAAAGTTGACAAAGCCATCAACCACGTAGCGATCGAACCAAGAGGTAAGCCGAGACAGTACATCCACACTCAGCACCACACTGACGCGGTACAGGCGATCGACGTAGAAATCGTAAGCCAGCAAGTCTTGCACAAATCTCAATGGAATCAAAATTGGTCTGGACAAGGTTCGGGTCAAGCCAATCGTTGCCCCTATCCAACAACCGAGCGCACCTGAAAGGACTAGGAGGAAGACTGCCCCTAGGTTTAAGTAACTCCAGTCAGGCAACAACAACAGCTTTTGCATCATTAGGGGTACGAGCAGCGTCAGGATGGTCAAGCTCACCATCGGTACTGCCATCTGCCAAGGTACTTCTGGAGCTCGTCGAGATTTAGGCTGCACAGCGCCTAAAAACACCAGGCGAAATACCCGCGTCAAATTAATAGCACTCAAAGCATTGGCAATCAACAAAATTGCTACGATCCACGGGTGCTCCGTCCAGAAAACATCCACCCCTCGCTCTAGCGCCCAAAAGCCTCCCAGGGGGAATAAGCCAACTAGACCCGCAATCCCCACCAGGAAAGCGATCGTGGTTGCTGGCATTCGGGACCACAAGCCACCCATTTCTGTTAGGTCTTGGCTGTTGGTGGTGATGATTACCGAGCCCCCACTCATGAATAGCAGAGCTTTGGCAATTCCATGAGTAAACAGCACCAAGAGGGCAAACCCGCTCCACTGCATACCCACTGCAATGAACACCAAGCCCAAGTAAGCACTGGTGGAATGAGACAAGGCCCGCTTGATATCTATTTGGGCGATCGCTACCAAAGCAGCCCCAATCGCCGTTACTGCCCCTAACACCACCAACGTGGCTAGTACCACAGGGGACAAGCCCAAAATGGGTTGTAACTTAATCAAGATATAAGCGCCACAACCAACCACTAGAGAATTTCGTAACACCGAAGCGGGGTTCGGGCCTTCCATCGCTTCGTCTAACCAAAGGTGCAGCGGAAACTGGGCGCACTTGCCCGCAGGCCCTGCAATCAAAGACAAACCGAGCAACGTTGCCGTTACAGGCGACAAATTTGCTGTTTCAGCCCATTCATATAAATCAGAAAAATTTAAGCTACCCGCCATGTTGGAGAGAGCCACTACCCCCATCAGCAGCAGCAAATCCCCTACCCGCTTAGTTAGAAAAGCATCCCGAGCCGCAGTGACAACCAAAGGCTGAGCATACCAAAAACCTACTAGCAAATAGGTAGACAGCGTCAGGAGTTCCAAAAGCCCATAACTGAGAAACAGTGAGTCACTCAGCGCCAAGCCGCTCATCGCTGCCTCAAAAAATCCCATCAAGGCAAAGAAGCGAGCCAAGGCCCAGTCCTTCTCCATGTACCCCAAGGCAAAGAGCTGCGATAGGAAGCTCAGAATTGTGATCAATTCCATCGCCCCAACACTGACCGAAGAGATGTCGAGAGCAAAGGACAAGTCTAAATCAGCCACGCTCAGCCAATGAACTATGTACTGCTGTGGCGCTTGGTTCCAAGTCGCTCGGAAGAGCAACGTGCCATGGACCAAGGCAACAACCGTCATCAAAATATTGAGGTAAGCGGCTGGTCGGGGACCGGTGCGACGTACAATGCCGGTTGACCACGGCAGGGTAATGAGCGCACCCAGTAACCCATAAAAGGGAACCCACCAGCTGGACTGGAGGAGAAACTGGTTCATTGAAATCGCCCTTGAAACTTCACCATCTAGTGCTGCTTAGAAACTCCCCAAAGTCAGCGAACCAACCCCAGAGAGCTCAGTTAAAAGTGGCCTATTAATCAGTGGATTAAATCTTTATTAATATCCAGCTTAACGCCTCAACCCCGATAAATCTAGGGTTTATTCGCTAAAAAATCATCAGAGGCAATCCTAACTTTTACTTATATAAGTAATCATAACTTGGCCTTTTAGCAACGCGATCGCAAACGTATCTGCCGCTATGGTGAGGGGTGATTCGACTATTACGTCGCCCCTTTCATTGCAGCAGAGATCTCAATCCCTTATTTAATCCATCATCTCATAAGGGCATCCATAATTCTTGCTAGATTTCTCTCCAGCACCCGACTAAATTCGTTGGTCTAATTTATAGTCAGCTCAAGATTCTAACCCAGGACAGATTTCAATTTCAGCCTTTACTGAGCGCTTTAGCAAACGTCCAGCGGCGCAGCTTGCCAAGCTAGTTGCCGTCATCAAAAAGCCTAAAAATCGCCTGAGAAAGTAAGCTTTTTAGCAAAAAAATTTCAGATGCACAAAATTGACCTTTAAATTGATTATTTAAAGAAAGCTAATATTCAATGGAGTTTGCACTTCAAGCAGAATTAATTAAATTTAATAATAAGCGTTATTAGATAATATCATTTTGTCTTATATTGCCAATGAATAGACCGTCCTCTATTCTTTAACACAGGATGTTAAAAGATCCGCTGAAGCTGAAACAATGACCCTTTCCGTGAATTTTTCAGCTCAGTTCATTCCAATATTTTTATCTAATCCGGGAGATAAGCGATGCCAATTGCAGTGGGCATGATTGAAACCAGAGGCTTTCCAGCTGTTGTAGAAGCCGCAGATGCAATGGTTAAAGCCGCTCGCGTAACCTTAGTCGGCTACGAGAAAATCGGTAGCGGTCGCGTTACTGTCATCGTGCGGGGTGATGTGTCTGAAGTTCAAGCTTCTGTAGCGGCTGGTGTAGAGTCTGTGAAGCGGGTCAACGGTGGCGAAGTGCTATCGACTCACATCATTGCTCGTCCCCACGAAAACCTAGAATATGTGTTGCCCATGAGCTACACCGAGGCGGTGGAACAGTTCCGGACCTGATTCCGGGTGCCAAGGCTATCAAGCTTTGGTTCAGTATTTTTTAATCCAGCGCTCAAAGAGAGAAAGGAGTCAAAACTCATGGCAATTGCAGTGGGTATGATCGAGACCTTAGGCTTCCCAGCGATTGTGGAAGCCGCAGACGCAATGGTCAAGGCCGCTCGCGTCACCCTAGTTGGTTACGAGAAAATTGGTAGTGGTCGTGTCACCGTCATTGTGCGCGGCGACATTTCTGAAGTCCAAGCATCTATAGCAGCAGGGATTGAATCTGTGAAGCGGGTCAACGGGGGACAAGTGTTGTCTACCCACCAGATTGCTCGCCCTCACGAAAACCTGGAGTACGTGTTACCCATCCGTTACACTGAGGCAGTGGAACAGTTCCGCGAGAGCGTAAATGGTCCTCGCTCTCTCCCCTACACCAGACCCTAGGCTTGAATGCTAATTGCTAAAGTTCGCGGCACGGTTGTCAGTACACAGAAAGACCCTAGTCTACAGGGTAGTAAATTCCTCTTGTTGCAGCTGATCGATGAAAATGGCAACCTTTTACCAGAGTATGAGGTAGCAGCAGATTGTGTCGGGGCAGGGTTGGATGAATGGGTACTGATCAGCCGAGGAAGCGCAGCTCGTCAGCCTTCTAGCCAAGAAAAGCGCCCGATTGATGCGCTTGTAGTGGCAATTATTGACACGGTTACGGTTGACAATTCCCGGCTTTATAGCAAGAACGAGGTCTATCGTTAGTCGCCCACTAACAGTTGCTTAGCAGCCAACTGGGTAATGAATTGTTGGCTGTTCTTGCAAGTCTAAGCCAGCAGTTCTCGTCGGGGCGGGTCTACACCTGCCCTAATCAACCATTACTGCTGAAAGCCAGCATGGCTATTTCAGTTAGGAGATATCAGTTATGGTAGTCCGCAGTCCTGCGGCCCCTCCCACTCCGTGGTCCAAAAGCTTGGCCCAACCGCAGATTCATGAGACGGCTTACGTCCACTCTGTCTCCAACATTACTGGAGATGTTCATATTGGTGCCAATGTCCTTGTTGCTGCTGGAACCCATATCCGAGCGAATGAGGGCAGCCCGTTCTATATCAGTTCGGGTACCACTATTCAAGATGGAGTGGTGATTCATGGTCTAGATAAGGGCCGAGTGCTTGGGGATGACCAGAATCAATACTCTGTCTGGATCGGCAGCAATGCTTCGATTATGCACAAGGCTTTGATTCATGGGCCAGCCTATGTTGGAGATGACTGCTTTATTGGTTTCCGCTCCACAGTGTTTAACGCTCGGATCGGCAAAGGCTGCATTGTGATGATGCATGCTTTGATCCAGGATGTGGAAATTCCGCCGGGTCGGTACGTGCCCTCCGGTGCAGTCGTTACCAATCAGCATCAGGCCGATCGCCTCCCCGATGTAGAACCTTCGGATATTGAGTTTGCGAGGCACGTGGTGGGCATCAACGATGCACTGCGTTCTGGTTATCTCTCTGCTGAAGATATTGCTTGTACCATACCCATTCGTAATAAATCAACGGAGCCTCATACCTCTGGGCTTGATACCCCTAAGGTAGATCAGGGTTCTGGCAATCGCAACCATCAAGAGTCAACTATGCAACTAAGTTCAGAAGTACTGCAACAAGTGCGCCAACTTATGGCTGGGGGTTACCGAATTGGAGCTGAGCACGTGGATCAGCGTCGCTTCCGTACCAATTCCTGGCAAAGCTGCACTCCCATTCAGGCGAATAGCGAATCTCAAGCGATCGCGGCACTACAAGCTTGCCTAGCCGAGCATCAGGGGGAATACGTCCGTTTGTTCGGCATCGACACCAAAGGTAAGCAGCGGGTTTCTGAATTAATTATTCAGCGTCCTGGTGATCCGCAAGTAACTGCCTCTAGCAGCGCCACCAGCCGTAGTAGCAACAACGCCAACCACAGCACTTACCAATCCAGCTACACCGCTAGCGCTAGCGGTAGCAAGCTCCCTGCTGATGTCCAACAGCAAATTCGTAGCTTGATCAACCAAGGCTATCAAATTGGTACGGAGCATGTGGATGCACGTCGTTTCCGGATGAACTCTTGGACGAGCTGTTCTCCGATTCAATCCACCCATGAAGGTCAGGTATTTGCTGATCTAGAAGCTTGCCTCAACGAGCATCAAGGGGAATATGTGCGACTGTTCGGCATTAATCCCAAAGGCAGACAACGGGTAGGCGAAATCATTATTCAACGCCCTGGCGAGGAGTCTGGTGCTCAGACCCATAGCACCACCCGCAGTGTCGCTACCTCCAGTGCCTCTAGCTCAGCATCAAGTGCTAGCTCCACTGTGAGTGGAGATCTACGCGATCAAGTTCGACAACTGCTAAATCAAGGCTGTCGCATTGGCACCGAATATGCCAACGAACGGCACTACCGCACTAACTCTTGGAAGAGTGGTCCTTCAATTCAAGCCAGCAGCGAATCTCAGGCGATCGCAGCCTTGGAAGCTTTCCTAGCAGAACATGCAGGCGAGTATGTCCGCTTAATCGGCGTAGACCCTCAGGCCAAGCGTCGCGTGGTTGAACAAGTGATTCAACGTCCTGGCGATAGCAGCCGGAATAGTCAACCTAGTGGTCAAGCCAGCAGTCACAGCAGCAATGGTGCTAGCAGCTACAGCAGCTCTGCAAGCAACGGTCATAGAAGCGCTGCAACCAGCTCTGGTTCCAGCAGTGGTTTGCCTGCGGAAGTGCAACAACAAGTTCGCCAACTGCTGAACCAAGGTTGCCGCATCGGTACTGAGTATGCAGATGAGCGTCGTTACCGCACCAGTTCTTGGAAGAGTGGCCCCTCCATTCAAAGCAATAACGAATCTGAAGTGCTCGCTTCGCTCAGGGCGATCGCGGGTGAGCATGAAGGGGAGTATGTCCGCTTAATTGGCGTAGACCCCAAAGCTAAGCGGCGGGTGTTGGAACTCCTGATTCAGCAGCCTAACGCAGTCGCTCAGCGTTGATGATATAAATTCCGGTGGAGGTTCTGATCTGCCAAGGTCACCTAATACAGCCGATTCTTGTTTGACCCTAGAGGTGCCCACGCTCATGTCTTTGCCACCACTTCACCCGCCTGCAAATCCTGAAATCTATGTGCGGGGTGACGTGACAATTCATCCAAGCGTTGCGATCGCACCGGGAGTGCTGATTCAAGCAGAATCTAACAGCCGGATCATCATTAATGCGGGAGTATGCATCGGCATGGGCAGCGTCCTGCATGCTTACAAAGGAACTTTGGAGCTGCAAGAAGGCGTGAACTTGGGTGCAGGTGTTCTAGTCATCGGTGAAGTGACCATTGGCGCGAATGCCTGCATCGGTTCCTCTGCTACCCTCTTCAATTGTGCGATTGAGGCAGGACAGTTGTTACCCTCCGGCTCTTTGTACGGAGATTCAAGCCGTCAAGTAGTTGTGGAGAACGGTTCAGGAGCGAGTGTCCAAACACCTCCTGAACCTGCATCTGCCAAATCTGAGCCTGTCACTGCTGCAACTACGACATCGGCACCGAGCGAGACCACTGCAACATCAGAGGCAGCCTCGAAGCCGACCCCAGATCAATCCGCCCTAGCAACAAAATCTCCGGAGCCGCCACCGACTCAAGTTTATGGGCAGGCTTATATCAATCGGCTGTTGGGAACGCTCTTACCCCATCGACAAGCGCTCAATCAACCAATTAATGATGATTTAGCGAATGATGCCTAAGGAGGGCGGAGAATTCGGCTAACGACTTCTACAATTTAAGGAAGAATCATGACCCGAATACTCCGCTTCTATAGGTTCTGATTAAGGTTTAGATGATGACACCTCCGAACATTCCTCCTGCCTCTGAACGGCTCCGTCGCATCCAAAGCCTCAAGGAAAGCGCTCTCGGTCTCGTCTGTACCCAGAGTTTTCCCGCCATCATTGGCACTGCCGATATGATGCTCAAGTCGGCGGGTGTGACCTTAATTGGCTACGAAAAAACAGGCAGTGGTTTTTGCACTGCGGTGGTCCGGGGCAGAATTGCGGATGTCCGCCTGGCGGTGGAGATGGGGGCAGAAACAGCTGAGAAGTTTGGGGAACTGGTGTCTGCCGTAGTCATTCCTCGGCCCCTACCCAACCTAGAAGCCGTATTACCCATTGGTACTCGCTTAGCCGAGTTAGCTTTAGAAAATTCCCAAAGCCGTTTAAGTAACTTAGCCGTAGGTCTGCTGGAAACCAGAGGCTTTCCGGCGATGGTTGGTGCCGCAGATGCCATGCTCAAATCGGCGGATGTGCAGCTGGCTGCCTACGAAACAACCGGGGCTGGCCTCTGTACGGCAATTATTCGTGGCTCTGTAGCAGATGTAGCGATCGCGGTTGAGATCGGGATGCAAGAAGCTGAGCGGATCGGAGAATTGCACGCCGTCATGGTGATTCCCCGACCCTTAGACGACTTGGAAGCAACGCTGCCAACGGCAGCTTGCTGGATCGAACAAAAACCTGATCCTTTACCAATCCTGCTCTCAATTCCAGTCAAGGAAGAAGAGAAAGAACTCGTCGAGCTAGAGCGAACTGAGGTCCAGCCTCTAGCCCTTCCCGCCCAAGCACCTGAACCAGATTTGTTAGAACTTCCTGATCTCCAAAAGCTACCGAAGCGATTAGAAGAACTCTAACCGTACTGGCTAGCTTTTGGAAGCGATCGCCCGCTAGGATTCTATTTCTAGAACTCCCTTTCTTTTGGCATGAATACTTTTCATATGCCGCTTCACAGTGTTGACTGTGATGTATAGCTTTGTAGCGATTTCTTTATAGGAATAGTTGTCTTGATACAGTAACCAAACTTCTGCTTCTCTTGGTGTGAGGCGATATTGCTGTACTTCCGCGATCGCTTTATTTTGCATCGCTTGATACCGATCTTCAAGGGTGACTAATACAAATGGAGATTCGCTGTTCTCAGGCTTCAGCCAACTAGCCCGCACCCGAATAGTATTGAAATTAGGCGTAGTAACTTCTGACTCCACAACTAAGGCTGAGCTACCTCGTTGGTGATTTTTCACTAGAACCTCACAAACCAGCCAAATTTGCTGAGGGGCACGATGGGGTTGGGTTAAGTTCTGAGTTAGTTGACCACAAACTTGGCGGGCGTAAGAATTGCCATGCACCCAGTCACCAGCGGGTGTTAAGAGCAAAATGCCATCCATAAAGCCTTCAATGGCTTCTTGCAGCAGAGCAGGTTTTAATCTTGAGGTTAGTCGTCGGTCTAAACCTTGAATGGATCGATCAGTTCTTTCAGGGGCATTGATTAAACTGT
This sequence comes from Trichocoleus sp. FACHB-262, assembly GCF_014696035.1. Classification (NCBI taxonomy): domain Bacteria; kingdom Bacillati; phylum Cyanobacteriota; class Cyanophyceae; order Leptolyngbyales; family Trichocoleusaceae; genus Trichocoleus; species Trichocoleus sp. FACHB-262. The sequence goes on from NZ_JACJPK010000017.1 coordinate 722,863, forward strand.
TCATTTCGGGGTTACTGAATAAGTATTTTGAAATTTGAACCTACAGAGTTTTAGTTGGACTTATTTCAGATCACTCAATAGGTTGGACTTCGTTTTTTATGCGCTTAGCTCATAATTTCGAGAAGAATTACCTTAAAAACGCAAAGCGTTATAAAAATTAAAATTGTCAGCAAAAATCTACTAATTCTCTCTAAAAAGACCTACCATTCTGGCAGTATTACCGAAAAAATTGGCCTTTCACCTAATACTGAGTGTCGAAAAGTTCTTTCTAAGCGATCGCCCTTATTATCCTTCACCCAAAAGAGCGATCGCGCATCTCCTTGCTATGATTCAAGGCTCGATTACGGATTTAGCTTGAGCATTAAGGATCTTGTTTTCTAATCATGGTTGCCATTATTTGCCGTCTCAGGTTCACCGAGAGCGTCCACCTGCAACTTAGCTGACAGTTGTAGAATTGCTTTTTGCAGTTGAGGAGAAAGTTCTATCGAGCCAGAACGGATATGCAGATCTCGTTGTGGTAAGGGAACCTCGATCTGGCGTTGCCGTAATAGTGCTTCTATACGGAAGTAAAGCTCACTCTTTAGGAAAAACTGTTTGCTCGGCTCCGCTGTCCACACCAACAATTCAAAGTTGAGTGCATGTTCGCCAAATCCTTGAAACCAGACTTGGGGCGGCGGCACAGTTAGAACTCCCCGATGAGCCTTGGTCGCTTCTAGCAGCGTGAGACGCACCAGATTAGGCTCTGAGTGATAGGCCACATGCACAGGCAGGTGCAAACGAACAATGGAGCTATGGTAGGTCCAGTTTTTCACCTCTCCTTCTAGCAAGCGCGAATTCGGCACAATGATCGAGATCTGGTCGAGGGTGCGAATAATCGTGCTGCGGGCTCCAATGCGCTCAATCGTGCCCTGATATTCCCCGACTTCAACAAAGTCCCCCACCTGCACCGGTCGCTCAAACAGCAGCACTACGCCACTACCAAAATTCTTGGCAATGTCTTGAAAGCCAAAGCCAATCCCTACGCCCAGGGCACTAGCCACGATCGCTAATGAGGTGATGTCTAAGCCCCAAATTTGCAGCAGTACAATGGAGCCAATGAAGATCAGCGTGTACTTGGTGATGATAGCAACTGCTTCTTGAGCACTACGGTTGATGCCAGAGACACTCAAAATTCGCGATCGCAGGACATTGGTAACGGCTCCCGCTAAACCGACTAAACCTAGCAGCAAACCCACCAGAATCAGCAAATCGATGATCGAATAGGCTTGCTTGCCCAAGCTAATGATGGGAGCGGTAAAACTCGTCATCAACGCACTGACAGCGCTGTAGGTCCATCGCCGGGACACCGGAAACAGATTCATGACATAGAAGACTGACCCTAGCCAGAGAATGCTGCGAGCGATCGCCAAGCTTAGATAAAGCAGCAGATCGAGCAAACGAGGTTGTCCCTCAGGTACTGCATTCAAGTTGGGAAACAGTCGCTGAAATCCAGGGCGCAGGGAGTAGTGCCAGAAACGCCCTAGCAACAGATGCAGGATCAAGTCAACTAGCAGAACACTAGCCGCAATCAGCAACGCCTTTCGGACAAACTCATCGCCACGCTCGGTCTGGGATTCGTAGACTAAGGCCTGAATTTGTTCTGCCCAGAGCAACGCTTGGTCCATCGGCGTGCGAGCCAGAATCGTATCCCGCTCCGTCACTGTCAGCAGATAGCGATCGTTGATGACAATGGTAGGTAACTGATTGCGCTCTTCCACCTCAACGACTGCTGGTTCTGACGTCTGAACCACTTCTCGCAGTTGCAAGTTGATTAAATCGGCTCGATCTTGAGCGCTAAAATCTCCTGAAGCACTGACGCGAAACACGGTGCGGCCATCTAGAACCACAGGCGCTTTTGCCGTAGATTGCGCCTGAGCTACAGGTGGACTCAGCACGAGGAAGCCGATTAATGCGATCGCCACTCCAGCCGTCCTGAGTAGCTGAGAGAAAGCTGCTAAATACCGATTCACGTAGCTATCACGGATAGAAACACAATGAAGAGTCAGAGGGATGGCATGACTTAAAGGGCCAACACTCGTAACGTTTTAGCAGCTATTAGTTGTTGCTGTCGTCTCCCTGTTGGTAGGCAAATTCAGATAATAACCAAGGTCAGTGTAAAACGATCGCCCAAAAATAGCACCGCTCGTCAGGGTAAGAGGGGTGGGCAGTCAAATAATTGGCTGTGTGTGAGCAAGCAGTAAGTACGATAGTGCGATCGCAACGTCTCCCAGTTTTCCTGGTCCTCCATCGCTTATTTCTCTTCTATGGAAACTTCAGCTCAGCCAGTGTGCCAGATCTTTTTTTGGTATTAATTAGCGGATGGTTTCAGAAACTCCTGGGACAGGCAATGAAGCTTGAATCATCAACCTGAAAATTGTCACTGCCTAGGAGATTTTTATGCGTCAGCTAATTCTCAAACAAATGAAGTGCTATGAATCAGAAGATTGGGGTGCCGATGAGTGCCGCCTCGAAATCTTTGCCGATGGAGCACTTCAGCCTTATTTAAAGACCAGCCTAAATAACGGCCAAGCTTGGACCCTCAATCGAACTTACAACTTTAGAAACAACATCGATATTAAGCTGTGGGACGAAGATTCTCCAGACGGAGATGATTTTTTAGGCTCAGCCAGAATTGAAACAGGGATAACCGATAGCGCTGTATCTTTTACTCAAGACGGCGCAAATTACAAGCTCTGGTATCAAGTCGTAGAAGTACCAGATGTTGACCCCGTGCAAGCGGCGATCGCAGCCTTTGAGCGATCGCCTCAGCCTGGTGTTTGGCCCTACATCGAAAAAGCTGCTCTCCTAGCCGATATTCGGGCTACGGTGCTCAATCCCTTCGCTGTCAACCAAAGCTACACGCCTTTTTGTGGCCCTACAGCAATCGTATATGAATTAGTGTCTAAGCAGCCTGCTCGCTATGTTTCTATCTGTCAGTCTTTGTATGAAACAGGGCAGTTTCAGAGCCGCACGAAAGTAGTTAGACCTGCGGATGGGTTGCGAAATAGCAAAGTCCGTGACGGTATTTCGGTTGCCGATTGGATGTTGATTGCGACGCTGCGAGACACTGAGAACCTGGTCTTTCCCGTTGATGCTAGCTCTAGCGGACTGGTGAATAATATTGCAGGTATCACCACTCCTTGGGAGATGAAAGGCTGGATCTACGAAATTCTGGGCTATGACCAGGTGAATTTTGAATCAACCTTTATCTATGGTGAGTTCGATGCCATGCGCAGCGCTCAAGCGGCTCGAAAGCAAGGTGGTGTTGCCTTTTTATTGATTGACGCTTCCATGCTGCAAGGCTCTGCCCCTGCGATCGCCTACCCCAACCATTGGGTGTCCTATCTAGGCAACTTGCAGATCGATGATGGGGTTTGGTATCAACATGACAGCGGTCATATCCGTTTCGACTGCTATAGCTGGGGCCGCAAATACTCGGTTGATCTAGGTGAAGGCCCTTTTGAAGACTACATGTGGGGCATCGTCACTGGATATTAGAGTTCTTGTAAATCAATTGAGGTAGACGAAGCACCTACCTTAATTGAGCAAAATTTAGTTGCCGCCAAACAGCAAAGGGACGATATCCAAGAAATGCTGATTTGGCGGATCTTGAAGCGCTAGCGATCGCTCGTTGGCTTGATATACCGCTGAACAAGGTGAGAAAAGTTCGCCGTTTCATTCGCACTGCTGTACTCGTAGAACTCTAGGAGCTACTGACACAGGAATATTGCAATTCACTAAAATCTTTGGGATTGAAGACGGAATTTGATCCCGTAAAACCTTGACCTCGCCCAAATTGATTGCGGGGTAGCTGTCCAGATTGAAGCTGGTAGACCTGACTGGAAATCGGTAAATTGTTGACCCCTGGTTTTACGATTGGGGTGACAATCAGCTGCACCAACTGCCCTCGATCAGGCTCGTCATAATAGAGAGCTTGAAACTCAAAATTATTGAGTGTTACCTTTGCAGGCTTGCGATCGCGCCGAATCGTTAGTTTGGCTTGCTGCTCTGGACGATAGCTGAGGGTAATACTAGGTCTGTAAACCAGCGTACATTGAGCGATCGCCGCAGGAGTTGGTTTTGGTGTAGATGCAGCGGTAGGTGCTGGTGTAGATCCATTAACGAGTAAACCAACCAACAGCATCGGCGAAATGATCGGTTCTAGATGTCGAAAGAGTGCCATTGTTCTCAACTTAAGCGGGGTTCATCTAGTTCTAATCTGCCACTTTCAACGACCCAAGCTAAGGTTGTTACAGTTTTAGATCTGCCTATCCACTCAAGCCCTGTGCAATATTAGATGCTCATGCTTAATCATCTTGGAGTTAGAGTTCAGCTACCAACCATCAGCATAAAGAGCGGCAACAGTATCCAGATTGTATTTGCGACGAACTTCACCAAATCGCACCACATCTGCAACTTCTAAATCTCCATTGATGTGGGTGTAAATTCCTGTTTCATAGCATTCCGCGATCGCCAACATCATGTTTGTCAGACTGGTAAAAGCAAAGCTAAGGGAGCCATCATCGCAACCGATATGAAACACAGGCGTATGAGAACTTGAGGCATCTCCCCCAGGAACCGCAAAGTACTCCCCATCAAAGTCCAACACCGGAAAGAGATATTGCGGATCTCCATCTTGTTCTCGAATTTCTAGCCAGTAAGATTCATTAATTGCCGCTGCGCACTCCAAGGCACTGTCTAAGCCGAGTAAGCGGTGATAGACGAAGACTCCATCGTACGGGTTGCCATTTCGCCATTGATACAGTTCATAGACTTCCTGGGATACCCGAAAAGGTAACTGGCTCAGCTTGGTTTCAATCTCTACCAGCGGCAACCCTGGTGCGAAACCTGATATAGCATTAGGGCTATACTGTTGCAGCCAATGTAGAATCCGGTTAAGAGCTTCGGTCAACGCTGACATACACCACTTCTCCCAAACATATCTACTCCGCGAAAAGACTCAATCAAGATGATTTACAGGATGATGCGGAGGCTGAATCTTTGCCAGCAGCGTTTGATTCGGGGCAACGGAGCTAACAAAGGAGCTATAAACAATTTGAGTTGGTTGCCAAGGCGAGAACCAGTAGAGATATTGAGCGATCGCATAAGCTCTACTACTAGCTGTAGGTTCAAACTGAATCACTGCTAAGTTATTTAATCCCACGACTTCTCGCCCATCCTGAAACCAGCGGTATCTCCAAAGCAGGAGAGGTTGTAACCAGCGGTGTCTAATGTTCCTTGCTCGTCTCCAAGGAGGTAGCAACCACGGCACCTCAACGCCAAAGGGAGAAATTCGCGTCTGATCTCGTGGCACCCATTCTAAAGCACAGGTCCAATCGGGTTGGGTAGAGGGAAGATTATCTTCTTTTAAAGAGGCGATCGCTCTGCCAGAACGTTTTTCAGTTAAAGAAAAAGCTCCACGGCGAAGGCGAGGCAACTGTTTAGTTGAAAGCTCTACCATATCGGGCGAGTTGCTCCACCCCATCCAGTAACGTGTCTTTTCTGGTAGGAGCCAATCCTTTAATCGTGTGTGAATCAGTCGAGTTATGGTTTCTTCATTCTTCAGCGCACTACAAGTCAATTGCACCAAGACAGAGGCTGGAGCAGCAGAGGGTGGATTGCTTTGATGAGATAGACGCACCACTGAGCTGTAATGGATATCCCCAGACATCACGATCACTTGTTGACGCTGCTCAAATAAGGTAGTGAGGAGTTGCGCTAAAGCTTCAGTATTGACGTTCCAAGCATCGCCGACATCTGTAGCAAATACTTTATTCTTGCTTAACTGCCACTGATGAATCCAGTCAATCACTTTCATCCCAAACACATTGGTTGGGGCAATGATAAAGGTAGCTTGGAGCTTGTCTGTGTTTTGCAGGGGTAAAGTGAGTTGCCGCTCGAACGCTTGAGGACACAACAACATAGGTGGGGCGATCGCTTTTTCATCGGCGGGATAACCTCGCCAAGTGCGCGTATCCAACACCAAAACTTCGTGGCAAGCGCTCCGGACTGTATAGTGCCAAGTGATAGCTTCCGGATGCCGTTCTAACACCAGCACAGGTCCATCGGAGACAAAGGTGGGTAAGCCTGTGAGAGAGTCAGGACTAGGCATTCCCACATGACGAGCGATCGCCTCATAAGCCGTTCTGTCCGTTCCCTCTGAAGCAGACCAAGCTTGTGCAGCAGCCAATAGCTTTTCGCCTGAGCTTCCTGCAGCAAACTGCTCTGGTGTGTTGCCCCAAGCTTGGAACACAGCATACCCCAACAGAGAATTTTGCACCGCTCGTCGCCCTAGCGGTCGGCCCAACACCCGCAAACACCAAGCTTGATTCAGGTTCCAGTCATCACTAACATCATGATCATCAAAGATGGTGTACATCGGAACATTGGCAAGAGCCCGCCGCACTTTCCAGAGGGTATGAATAAACTGCCGCATATCCCTAGCTTCTCGGTCCCAAGCTCGAATTGCCTTGCGATCGCAAGGCATCTCTTTGCCCAAAGGGATAGGATTTGGCCAACAAACCGGAGACCAAGCGAGAATATAAGATGCGTAGTACTCGCCCAAACTCAGGAGATGGCTCGTTGTCTTAGCACGTTGATTTCTTAACCCTGCTGTAAAGCCCGCCTGGGTAGTCGCCACCTCAGCGCGTTGTCCGGCGGGTAGTTCGTCAGGTGTGCGATAAACCACGTCATTCGGCTCCCGCCGTCCTATGGGTAGCTTCTCTTTCCAACCTAGAAGCGCATCGCCGAGATGGCTGGCTACCCACAGCAAGGGATCTGCCACATCATCTCCATAAATTTGATCTCCAGTCAAAAACAACTGATGAGGACGATGCCGAGGTTGGTTTGCCGTCTCCTCAATCAGACAGTCGAGTAGCGGTAGGGCATCGAAGCCATTGCCATGAGGTTTGCGGCAGGAGCCTTGTGCTATTCGCAGATCTTGCAGTCGAGCTGGAGACAAAGCAAAAGTTGGTTTCTCATGAGTAAAGTAGCTGATGGTGACAGTAGGAAAATTGTCAGCACATAAAGCTTGTTGCAGCGTATAGAAAATAGGTGTTGGCTCTAGGGTTTCAAACCGGAGATCGTAAGCATAGATGCGATCGCTTGTGAGCTGCTTAGTAGCATGAGCTGTCACTGCCACGACATGCAGGAACTTGCCCAGCGCTACCGTAGAGCGGCTTCCTTCTAATAGGCAATCGCTTAGAACTTCACCTTGATCTGTCGTTTCGTATATCTTGAGTTCTACTTGACACGGCTGTCTCAGGGCTAACCAAACTGTGACTGATTCTGAGTCTGTATGTTGCAGAATTGGCCCTGCTAATATCAGGGGCAGTTCACTCAAAAACTCGTCCCAGGCTTGGTCTTTCATCGCAAACTACCGAATGATTTCCGTAGTCTAGCCGAAAATTGTAGTCTTGCTTACAGAACAAGCACTGAAAGAGGCGATCGCCATTAGATAAAATTTTGGAAAGGCGATCTAAGCCAACCATTTATAGCAGCCACTATGGTCATGCATGAAGTTTACAGGGAGGATGGCTCCACCTTTTTAGCTAGAGAAGTTCAAGCCACCCTAAAGCCACAAGAAGTTATGCAAATCGTATCTTCTCATGCCATCCAATTTGCTTTTTTGGAAATCAACAAAAAGATTTATCTACACGAACCTGAAGACATCAATTTATTTTGGGAAGAGGAGGTCAAGCCAAAATTATGTAGATCCTTAGGTCCAAAGGTTTCGAGAAGGCTCACTAAAAAAGGTATTCCCACACATGAGCAATTTAATTATTGCTACTTTGCCTCACTTTGGAAGTCTGAATTTTCAGAGAAGATAATAGTTTTATTCACTGCTCATTAGGCAGTCTTACTAAGAAATTGCTTCTTTACCAAAGCAGTTTGTATATGAAAGCAACCAACTCTACTTTATGAGGCATCTCATGAATTAGATATCGAATCTACTAAATCGAATTACCCAAACGCCAGGTCAATGCGGAGGTCGTCCTTGTATTAGAGGCATAAGAATTCGAGTAAGCGATATTTTAGAGATGTTAGCTGAAAACGTCAGTACTACAGAAATTCTAGAAGATTTCCCTGACCTTGAGTTTGAAGACATTCAAGCTTGCTTAATCTTTGCGACACGGCGCACTGATTTTCCTCGATTAACCGCATGAACAAACTGCTAATGCTGTTGTAATGACCAAAGATAGTGACTTTATTGATTTGGTTTGCAGACTAGGAACACCACCCCAAATCCTTTGGCTAACTTGTGGCAATGTCACCAATCGCAATTTACAACAGCTCTTAACAGCAACTTTGCCAGAAGCTCTAGAAAAGCTAGGGCAAGGTGAGGCAATCGTAGAAATCAGTAATGTTCCATAAGGGTCTGATGTCTCGCTAGTTGGGGCGAGCGCCCAGTTTGCCCAGTCATTAATCGCAAAGCCAGATACTTTAACGGTCTAAGAGTTCCCATCAGCTGAAGACCCAAGCGGCGGATAATTACCAATGGCAACCAATTAGTTGAGAAACAGCGATCGAGGAAATCGGTAAAGCCAAGGATTGTGAGGTTTTCGAGTTTGCGCCAGCGTTCGTAGCGTCGCAGCACTTTCAAATCACCAATGTCTTCTCCTTTTTGGTGCGCCTGCAATAACACCTGAGCCAATGCTGCCGCATCTCGAATTCCCATGTTTAAGCCTTGACCACCTACCGGATGACAACAATGGGCTGCATCTCCCACCAACGCCAAACGCGATAACGTATAGCAATCGCTCTGCATCAACTGCACCTGAAACACATAGCGATCGCTAGCCAGAGATAACTTGCCCATTTGGTCGCCATAGCGCCGAGAGAGTTCTGTAAGGAAAGCTCCATCGTCTAAATCAGCCATTGCCTTCGCTTCTGCGTGGGGAGCTGTCCAGACAATCTGGCAACGATTTCCAGGTAGGGGCAAAATCGCAAACGGGCCACTTGGCCAGAACCGCTCATAGGCAATGCTGCCGTGCTCTTTTTCCGGCTGAACCACACAAGTAATGCAGGACTGCCAATACTTCCAGCCACGAGTGCGAATTCCAGCCTCTTGACGAATGGGCGATCGCGAACCATCCGCCGCTACCAGCAAGCGGGTGCGAATGATCCGAGTTTCTCCCTCAACCTTAACTTGCAACTCCACCCCATCCGGTTGATAGTGCGCCTGCACCACCTCCGCCGGACACAATTCCATAATGTTCGGGCTGTTGTCTAAGCACTCATACAACGCCTGCATGATGACGTTGTGTTCTGCGACATAGCCCAGCGCCTCCGTACCCAAATCCTCCGGCAAAAACCGCACCGCGTGGGGGTAGTCTGCATCCGAAAGACGAATTTGGCAAAACGTCGTAATCTTCGGCAGAATCTGCTGCCACAACCCCAAACCCTGAAAAATCTTGCCCGATAGCAACGTCACCGCGTAAGCCTGCCGTCTGCTCAACCCCGCTGTCCGAGGTCGCGCCTCAATTAGCGCCACCCGCAACCCCGAATCCCGCAACGCACAAGCCAGCAGCGTCCCGACAATTCCGCCACCCGCGATCGCCAAATCATAGTCAAACCCAGCCATGCTTAACCGTCTTTAATAAAACAGCCTGAGAAATTGTGATTTTTCTTAATTGTTACGCGAACCGCCCAGAGGAGCAAGGAGAAGTAAGGATGGAAGAGGAGGGATGAAGGATGAAAGGGGTGAGGAATGAGGAGCAAGAACAGAAGACCAAAAGTATCGAAACGCTTATAGCTAGATTCGTCTGGAGGAGGTCTGGAGGACGCAGCCGTCCTTCAGCGGGGGTTTGGGGGCAAGTGTCCCCAAGCTCTTGGTTTTAGCGCCTAGTTGCGATCGCACACATAAACAAGTGAGACTAGAACTTCGTTCAGCAAAGTAAACATGACAGTTAAAATCCAGCAGTTGAGCCAATGGAAACAGCAAGGTCGTCCCATCGTCGTACTTACCGCTTGGGACTACGCATTCGCTCAAATTCTGGATCAAGCAGGTGCCGATATTCTCCTCGTTGGAGATTCGCTAGCAATGGTGGCACTAGGCTACGAAACCACATTGCCCATTACTCTCGAAGAAATGCTGCACCATGCTAAAGCAGTTCGCCGAGGAGTCAAACAAGCACTAATTGTCGTTGACCTACCATTTTTGAGCTATCAAGAGAGTTGGCAACAAGCCATCCAATCAGCAGGGCGAGTCCTCAAAGAAACAGGTGCCCAAGCCGTGAAACTAGAAGGCGGATACCCAGCGATGGCTGATACTGTCACTCATTTAGTCCAGGTTGGCATCCCTGTGATGGGGCACGTCGGTCTGACCCCACAGTCAGTCCATCAACTTGGCTACCGTCAACAAGGCAAATCCGTAGAAGCCAAAGAACGAATTTTGGCAGAAGCGATCGCCCTCGAACAAGCGGGAGCCTTCGCGATCGTCTTGGAACATATCCCTGCTGATTTAGCTCAGCAAATCACCCAGAAACTCACTATTCCTACTATCGGCATTGGTGCTGGCCCGCACTGTGACGGTCAGGTGCTTGTTACAGCGGATTTGCTAGGGCTCTCCAGTTGGCAACCTCCTTTCGCCAAAACCTACGCCAACTTACGAGAGAGCATTACCCAAGCAGTGCAAGGCTTTGCCAGTGAGGTGCGATCGCAGGAGTTTCCGCCTAAACCATAAAAGCCTACAGTTTTTCTTCCAGCGGCTTACAAAAATCGTCGATTCCAGCTTTAGCGGCGTAGATGCTCACGAGAGTTGCCAGTTCCCAAGGTAACGCTTTGGTCTCGACTAGCTGTGTGATGGTAGTCGCCACGCGGTTGTCCACCAAATCGGCTCGTAATTCTGCCTGACATAGCCTGGGCCGCCAGCGCTTCGCTAAACTCGTGATCCAACCCTCAGAGGTGGTAGGTTGTTGCCCAACCTGGATTGCTAGGGCGATCGCCGCATCCTCCAGATCCCCCTCACAGTCCTCAATCACATCTAAAGCAACCAAAGCTTGAGGATAATCGCTCAGTTCAGCGCGAAAATCAGAAATTTCTGTCGGCGTGAGAATTGTATCCATAATCAAATTAACTAGACGAATGAATAGAAGCTGATGGCCGCTTTACTTCAGGCTGGCTAAGGCGTAATTCTTGCACCAATCCTTCAACAGATCCCCGGAGTTGGTCCACCGCTAGCTTTAAATCTGCAAGCTCTGTATCTAAGTGATCTAAACGCCCTTCTATCGCTTTAAAGTCGAAATTTGTCTGAGTAGTCGTCAATTGCCAGAAGGAACAATTGAGGGCAGAAAGCACTTTTTGAACGGTAGAAAAATTAGGATCGTAGTCCGAATCATTCAGAATCCGATTAATTTGCTGAGTATAGCCTAAAGCACTGCCTCCATGCTCTTTAGCAATTCGCGCGGAAATTTTGCGAATGCTCATCTGCTGAGTTTTCATCAGCTCTCGAATTAATTCCACCACATTTTCTTGCATAAACCTCCTTCATCTACTAGGCTTAAATTAAGAACTTGAATCACTAAGTGACCTTCACCTCGCGGCGGGGGCCACTTTTTTATTTCTATTTATTTGTATAAGTAATTAAGTGTAGAAATACCGCTTGATTTTCAAGAAAAAAGCAGCAGGACAAGGGTCCTACTGCCACTACATTTCTCTCAAAAACAGATTTGAGAGCAGAGAAGCTGAACGGTTAAGTGACTAAAGCCCAACGAACTCGCGAGTTTCCAAGCCAGTGAGCTGCTGAGCGATCGCGAGACGAGTTTCCAGCTTGGCAACGCTAAACTCGTTCCGCAAATGCTCTAGATGAGCCAAGGCATTAGATTTCTCGGTGCTCAGACGCAGCAGGGCATCCATCGCATGCTGATACTCAGGATTTACTTGCAGCACTTCAAAACGGCGAGCCTTGCGTTGGTTGTCATTCTTCAAGTTGGTTTCAAACGCCACGACCATGTCAGCATTGCCTTCTAAGCGAGCAATATGCTGGCGGGCTTCCCCAATTTGGTGCTCCAGCTCATTCACTGCCTGAGCAGCTTGAGCGATCGCGGCAGGATACTGGCTGATGCTGAATTTCATAAATATCTTCCCTAAGCAAACTAAGAACTTGAATGTAAGGGTCAGGAATCAATAAGAGGCTGAGTAGAACAGCAACCCAGCCTAGAAAGCAATAGGCATCAGCCTAAATTACGCAGCTAGTTCCTCCAACTGCACTCGCTGCGATCGCACTGCCGCATCCAGATCGCTGGGAAGCAGACGCTTCGCTTGAGCATTAGGTGCGGTCTGCTCCAATACCTGAACTTCAATATTGACCGATACCAAATAAGAGCCAGCCGCTTCCCCGACTGCCTCGGCAATTAGCTCAGCCAGGTCAGGGCGATTGGCGGTGATGGGGTCGCGGAGGGTACAACGGTCCCAGTCATATTTGGCGGTTGGGTCCACGCTGAGAATGTAGTGCTTAGTCATGGCGCAAGAACTTGAATCACTGTATTTATTGTAGTGTATTGCCACCACATTTTCAAGAAAAAACAGGCCCGTTGTACACTGCTTAAGCAGCCAAAACTGGAGGTGCAACCTGTAAGGCGCGATCGCGAATATTGGCTTGACTAGCACTCAAACTGGGCCGTTTTACGTCCATCCGATCCCAATAGGCTAAGACCTTTGCGAGGTCAGTATGCTCCCGCAAAGCGATCTCATAGGTGTACTGAGACAGCATCTTTCCGCGCCGGAGCTGATAGGTATAACCCAAGCCAGATAAGTACTTGGCGAAAGCTTGAGCCTTGCTCAACTTGTCGAAACCGAAGTAGCAAGCTGCGGCAGGTCCACCCGATTTAGGCAACTTCTGAAAGGGGCTGCGTACGACCAAAACTCGGGATGACAGGTACTGACCGACGCGACCTTGCTGTAACGAAAAAAAGCGACCGATCTGCATATTTAGAACTTGAATCTCACTAGATCTATTGTAGTTTATAAGCACTACATACAGAGCCTATGTAGATGTCTTATTTTAGGGTAATAACCACCCTGGAAGCGCTGAAAAATCGACCATTTTTGCGACCAAAACTGAGGAGCTAGCCTTCGATACCATTATAGTATTTCTGTACTAACAGCGTCTTGGTTCAATCCAATAGCCTCTAGATAGCATCCGGGGTGAGTATGTCACTATGGCAGCAAATCACAATCGTGATTTGTTGTTCATTCTTCGTAACTATGGCTGTAGAAGCAATAACAGAGGGAGTTGCGATCGAGCAAAATCTCAAGCAATTTCTCTTGGTGCTCTCTGTCTCCTTAAGCGTTGCTACCCTACCCCGGATCATTAGTTGGTTTCGCCAAATCCCCTACACGCTGCTGTTGGTGATTGTGGGGCTAGGGCTGGCGTTTATTGATATTCGCTTAGTGAATCTTTCGCCAGAGCTAATTCTGTCTATCTTTTTACCACCGCTGTTATTTGAGGCAGCTTGGAATATCAAGTGGTCTAACCTCAAGCAAGACTTGATCCCGATTAGCTTATTTGCAGTCCTAGGGGTGGTCATTTCGATCGCCGGGGTCGCTGGGGGACTGATCTACTTAGGGGGTGTCTCCTTGACCACAGCCCTGCTAGTTGGGGCTAGCTTATCCGCCACCGATCCGGTGTCTGTAATTGCTTTGTTTCGAGAGCTAGGCGCAGGTAAACGGTTGACCACCTTGATGGAAGGCGAAAGTCTATTTAACGATGGCATGGCTGTGGTTGCCTTTGGGTTTCTGGTGGGCCTGCCCCTCGGCACTAGCAACTGGGACATCTCAGCTCTGCTCGCCAGTTTAATTGGGGTGGTTGGGATTGGGATTGGCGTGGGCTGTCTGATTGGCTTTGGTATTTCCTATCTGACCCAGCGGTTTGATTTACCCTTGGTGGAGCAATCTCTGACCCTTGTTTCAGCCTACGGTACCTACTTGATTACCGAAGACTTGGGTGGTTCTGGTGTGATCGGCGTCGTCACGACTGGCATCATTTTGGGCAACATCGGCTCTCGGATTGGCATGAGTCCTCGAACTCGGCTGGTAGTGACTGAGTTTTGGGACTTCTTAGCTTTTTTCGTCAACTCAATCGTGTTCTTGCTGATTGGTGATCAAATTCATTTTTCGGTGCTCGGTGCGAACCTAGGCACGATCGCCATCACGATTGGGGCCATGCTCCTCTCCCGTGCGATCGCCATCTATGCTTTAGGTGCCCTGAGTAATAGGGTAGCCAAATCTGGCATTTCCTTACCAGACCAGACGGTGTTGTGGTGGGGAGGACTGCGCGGCTCGGTTTCCATCGCTCTGGCCTTGAGTGTACCCACGATTTTGGGAGAGCGAGAAGAAATCATTGCCACTGTCTTTGGCGCGGTTCTATTCACCCTCTTAGTCCAAGGACTTACGGTCAAACCTTTACTAAAGCGGCTAGGGCTCCTAAACGATCAACCCATTCGGCAAAAATATGTAGAAACGATCGCTCGTTGGGTGGCGATTAATCGAGTCAAAAAACACCTGACGCAAAGCGATCGCCCAGAAATCGACCCAGAGTTCTACCGCTACCAAACTGCATTAGTCAAAGGTCAGCTCAGCGATTTGCAGAGTGAGATTGACCAACTCCACAATGAGTATCCGGATCTGCGCGATTTTAGCCATGAGCTTCTATGGGAAGAACTAACGGCGATCGAAGCTGATACCTATGCAGAATTTGTGCGGGCAGGTCGCCTGAATAGCAAACTCGCTCCTCTGCTGGCAGAAAACTTAACTCAGGTTGAAGAGAAACCCCTGTAGTCTTTACCGCAGTCTTTGCCGCTAATCAGACCTGCTCCCAGGTGTTAGATCATCAGCAAATGCGGTTAGTCTAGTTTAAGTCAGTGAGTTCAATATTCTAAGGAAGCAATTTCATGACCGCGACTCCCATCCGGCTGAAGCACGAAGTCAAAGATTTATCACTTGCACCCCAAGGCAGACAGCGGATCGAATGGGCTGGGCGGGAAATGCCTGTTCTACGTCAGATCCGCGATCGCTTTGCTCAAGAAAAGCCATTTGAAGGGCTGCGTCTCGTTGCTTGCTGCCACGTTACCACGGAAACTGCGCACTTGGCGATCGCGCTCAAAGCGGGTGGAGCCGACGCCATCTTGATCGCCAGCAACCCCCTCTCTACTCAAGATGACGTGGCTGCTAGCTTGGTTGCCGATCACGACATCTCTGTATATGCCCAAAAAGGCGAAGACAACGACACTTACCACCGTCACGTCCAAATCGCGCTAGATCATCGTCCCAACATCATCATCGACGACGGTAGCGATGTGGTTGCAACTCTAATTCAACAGCGCCAGCACCAAATCGCTGACCTGATTGGCACCACCGAAGAAACCACCACCGGGATCGTGCGCCTGCAAGCCATGCTGAGAGATGGCGTGCTCACCTTCCCCGCCATGAACGTCAACGACGCTGACACCAAGCACTTTTTCGATAACCGCTACGGTACAGGCCAATCCACCTTAGACGGCATCATCCGCGCCACCAACATTCTGCTGGCTGGTAAAACGCTGGTGGTCGCTGGTTATGGTTGGTGTGGTAAGGGCACCGCTATGCGCGCTCGCGGCCTTGGCTCCAACGTTGTCGTGACTGAAATCGACCCCATCAAGGCGATCGAAGCAGTCATGGATGGCTTCCGGGTCATGCCCATGTCTGAAGCTGCCGCGATCGGCGATATCTTTGTGACTGTTACAGGCAACAAGCATGTCATCCGGGCCGAGCACTTTGCAGCCATGAAAGATGGTGCGATCGTTTGTAACTCTGGTCACTTCGACATCGAAATTGACCTCAAATCCTTGGGTGCTAAAGCGACCGAAGTGAAGGATGTTCGTAACTTTACCCAAGAATATCGCTTGCAAAACGGCAAGTCGGTTGTGGTACTAGGAGAAGGCCGCTTGGTCAACCTGGCTGCGGCAGAAGGCCATCCTAGCGCTGTGATGGATATGAGCTTTGCCAACCAAGCTCTCGCTTGCGAACACTTGGTGAAAAACAAGGGTAACTTGGCCCCTGGCATTCACTCTATTCCCACTGAAGTCGATCGCGAAATTGCGCGCTTGAAATTGCAAGCAATGGGTGTGCAAATTGATACGCTCACCCCTGAGCAGATTGAGTACATTAACTCTTGGACTGCTGGAACCTAAACCTAGTTTTTAGCATTCTCTGAAATGGGGCGTTCTCAGCGCCCCATTTGTTTATGTTCTAAATTACCTGTGAGGAATTGAGCAGATGGCTGAGTGGATTACCAACACCATGAACTCCCTAGGCTACGTGGGTATTGGTCTATTGATGTTTTTGGAGAACCTCTTTCCACCCATTCCATCTGAGCTAATCATGCCTCTGGCAGGCTTCACAGTTTATCAAGGCAAAATGCAGTTTTTCTATGCCGTCTTAGCAGGGGTTCTGGGTACGGTATTGGGAGCCTTGCCCTGGTACTATGCAGGCAAATTACTGGGCGAGGAGCGGTTAAAAGCTCTAGCCGATCGCTATGGCAAATGGTTATCTATTTCTAGCAAGGACATTGACCGAGCCGATGACTGGTTCGATCGCTACAATGCCAAGGCTGTCTTTTTCTGCCGTCTCGTCCCTGGTGTCCGGACGCTGATTTCTCTCCCTGCTGGCATTAGCGGCATGCCGATGATACCGTTTCTGATCTACTCCACCCTAGGCACCACTTTATGGGTGAGTCTGTTGACTTATGCAGGCTACGCCCTTGGCCAAAACTATCATGTGGTGGATAAATATATCGGGCCGCTCTCTAAAGTAGTCCTCTGCATTCTGATTGCAGCTTTCATTATTTGGGTGGTTAAGAAGAACTGGAAACGCGCCTAAGTTTCCTCAGGCTACGCCATTCAGAAACTACCAAAAACTGGTAGCGTCAGACAAAGGAGAGAACACTTGCTGGACGCTACCCCTTGAAGACACGATCGCACTATTGGCAGTTACTGCCCTACCTCAAACCTCACTGGCGCACGATCGCGCGAGCTTTTGCTTGCACGCTTGTATTTACTGCTTTTTGGCCTGCTTTAGTCTGGTTAGCAGGGAAGCTGCTGAGTCTCACTGCCAAAGGAGACATCAGGGAGCTGGCTCAAGTGGCAGGGGTAGTTGCCGTCGGGTTTTTGGTGCAGAAAACAGCTCAGTATGGGCAAGATTCGCTCATGGCTAAGGCTGCTTTGGCGATCGCCTATGATCTACGTCGGCGAGTCTATAGCCATCTGCAAACCCTCAACCTCAGCTATTTTGAAACCGCTCAAACTGGAGACTTAACCTACCGCCTGACCGAAGATATCGATCGCATTGGCGAAGTCGTGAATAAGATCTTTCATGACTTCATTCCTTGCGTGTTGCAACTCATAGTCGTGTTGGGCTACATGATCTATCTCAACTGGCAACTGACCCTCGCAACCTTTCTTGTTGCTCCCCTGATGGGGGTTCTGATTAGTTGGTTTGGTCAAAAAATGCTGCTTTTTTCTCGCAGCAGTCAAAATCGAGTTTCTGACTTGTCCTCACTGCTCACCGAAGTGTTTAGTGGCATTCGCTTAGTGCGGGCCTTTGCCGCCGAGGACTATGAAATCGATCGCTTTAGTCGCGAAGCAGAGCGCAATCGCCAAGCCAAATATCTAGCCGCTTGGTTGCGGGCGGTGCAATTTCCTGTAGTGGGGTTTCTCTACGCGCTAAGTGTGCTGTTGTTGCTGCTTTTAGGGGGTTGGCAGATCTCCCAAGGCAACCTAACTGGAGCTGAGTTTGGTAGTTATGTGGCGGGCGTTGGCTTGCTGATCGATCCGATCGCGCACATTACCGATAACTACAACGAATTCAAGCAAGGCGAAGCGTCGGTTGATCGCATCTATGAGTTGTTTGCCATCCAGCCCGCTGTCACGGAAAAAGCGAATGCTCAGTCCATGCCTGCGGTGACTGGCAAAGTGGAGTGTCGCAACATTGGTTTTAGCTACCAACCCGATCAGCCTGTGCTGGAAAATCTCAGCCTCCTAGCTTTGCCTGGAGAAGCGATCGCCCTCGTCGGTGCTTCTGGAGCGGGAAAAACGACATTGGTCAACTTGCTCCCCCGGTTTTATGACCCTCAAGCAGGACAAGTATTGATTGATGGCGTGGATATCCGCGATGTCACTCTCCGCAGTTTACGGCAGCAGATTGGCATTGTCCCTCAAGAAACGATCTTGTTTTCTGGAACGATCGCCCAAAACATTGCCTTTGGTCGCGCTAAGTTTGACCTAGATGCTGTGGAATCCGCTGCCAAAGTTGCCAACGCCCATCAGTTTATTAATCAGCTTCCGGAAGGTTATCAAACTTGGGTGGGAGAACGTGGGGTTAATTTATCGGGAGGGCAGCGCCAACGAATTGCGATCGCCCGTGCAGTACTTCTAGACCCCCGCATTCTCATCTTGGATGAAGCGACCTCAGCTTTAGACTCCGAATCTGAAGCCTTGGTGCAAGAAGCGTTAGAACGGTTGATGCAAGGTCGTACTGTGTTCATCATTGCCCATCGTCTTGCGACTGTCCGGCGCGCCGATCGCATTTTGGTATTGGAAAAAGGCCGTGTGGTGGAGTCGGGGACTCATGCCGAACTTTTAGCGCAAGGCGATCGCTATGCTCGCTTCTACGCTCAACAATTCCAAATTGGCTAGTTAAAGCGTTTCCAGGTAGCTCAGCAAATCTGTCATTTCTTGCGGACTCGGCTGGAATTGCGGCATGGGGGGCGTTCTGCCGCTAATCACTTGATGAATTAGCTTTAACTTTGACTTTCGCCCAGAGATATTCCGCAAACTCGGACCCACGCGACCGTCTGCTTCTAGGCCATGACATCCAGCACAATTCATTTGAAAGATGGCATGGCCCAGCACTGGGTCTCCTCTAAGAGACAGCACACTTTTGACGTAAGGATCAGAAACCTGCCATTGGTGGACACCCAGAATCACCAACAAAATCGTCAGCAAAATTGACAGCGCAATTAAGCTGATCTTCTGAATTAAAATTTCGGGCTTAATCGTCTGGTTATCCAAAAGATTTCTAACTGTAAAGGAGATATACAAAGAATTTTTCATTCAATAACATAGCTTAAAAGTTTCAAAGCGTGCAGGCAACCGGAGAGAGTTTTCTCAGATGGCTGACCAAAGTCAACAATCCTGTGGCCTCACACAACCTCAACCAACAAAATCAACTTGGTGAAATACTAGTAGTATGAGAAACAGGCAAGAAACGTTAACGTACTGCAAACGGTCATAAGGAGATTTGACGTGGTAGAGCCTTTGCTTTCTGGGATTGTTCTCGGTTTGATTCCCATCACCCTAGCTGGATTGTTTGTTGCAGCGTACCTACAGTACCGTCGCGGCAACCAGCTCGGCCTGTAAAATCCATAAAATCTAGCCCTGGCCCTTGCGGAGTTTTCCTCCTAGGTCAGGGCTAACTTTTTGACTAGGATTTGCGATCGCGCCAAGCTGCCATTGCCCTGAGATATAGTCCAACACAAGGGTTAACCTGCCTTTGCTTACTAGATTGCCCAAATCGGTTTCTAGGGCTGCAAATCAAGTCGTAGCTTGACAGTAAAACGTTAAGGAAGTGTTGCCATAGTTTTTCTCACGGCAAACTTCCAGCGTGGGTATTTGACCGATTGTCCAACCTTGAGGGTCATGTTCCACAGCTACTTCGCCTCCTGGCGCTAGAAGTTCATAATGAGCGATCGCCTCTAAAACAGGTTGATACAAATCGCTAGCATAAGGCGGATCAAAATAAATACAGTCAAACTTCTGTCCCGCTGCGCCTGGCAAGCGCTGCAAGATATCTCCCCGCCACACCTGAAATTGCTGCTCTGGTTTGGCTACCTGCTGCCAATTTTGCCGAATCAAACTACAAGCTCGGCTCGATTGCTCAATTCCCAGTACTGAAGTAGCTCCCCGACAGAGGGCCTCTGCTCCCATCGCGCCGCTACCCGTACACAAATCCAGCCAACGGCAGCCTTCCACCTTTCCCTGCCACATGTTAAATAAAGCTTCTCGAACCCGAGCAGATGTAGGCCGAGTGACCTGTCCAGGCAGAGTCTTTAGTTGGCGATTTCCATAAATCCTTAAACTCATGGCTCAACGCAGCGATCGCTTACCATAGTCATCTTGCAGGGAAAAATATAATTGAAATTATCGTGATTCAACTAAACTGGCAGTCCGAACCTGACTGACAAAGTTCGCTAAAATCTGTAAGCCTGCGTCAGAAGACTTTTCGGGATGGAACTGCACCGCCATCAAGTTGTCTCGGGCGATTGCCGCTGTCACAATTTGGGAACCATGCGTCACTGTGGCAGCCCGAACTTGAGGATCAATAGGATCAACATAGTAAGAGTGGACAAAATACACCCAAGGCTGAGTTGGTAAGCTTTGCCAGATGGGCAGCTGGGGTTGCGTCAAGTTGAGCTGATTCCAGCCCATGTGGGGAATTGTAATTCCAGGCTCTCGGCGGAAATGACGCACCACCCCAGGCACAATTCCTAAGCCTGGTTCTTGGCCTTCCTCACTACCGTCAAACAAAATTTGCAAGCCTAAGCAAATGCCCAGAAATGGTTTACCACTGGCGATCGCTTGTTTGATTGGTGCTTCTAAATGGCGCGATCGCAGATGTTGCATTGCTGGGTCAAAGGCTCCCACGCCAGGGAGGACAACTGCATCCGTTTGGGCGATCTCATCAGGGCGATCGGTAATTTGAGGTGTGGCTCCTGCTCGCTCCAAGCCTTTGCAAACCGAGTGCAAGTTGCCCATGTCATAATCGACCACTGCAATGACTGCCATTAACCCACTTCCCTGCGCTGATTCAAAGTACTTTCATTGTAGTTGGTTGTAGATTACCTCTCATGCCACAAACCATCCTCCTCACTTCTTTTGCCACCTGGCAACCCCACCAGCAATCGAACTCTTCTGATGACTTACTGGAAATAGTCTCCCACCAAAATCCTTACCCCCAACAACTGCATTTTCTCCGCCAGATTCCAGTCAATTTTGATATCGCCCCATCTCAGCTTCTAGCCAAAGTAGATGAATTACAACCCAGCATCATCCTTTGTTGTGGCATGGCAGAAAGCCGCTGTCTGCTCACAGTGGAGTCCAATGGCAAGCATGGCGATGAGGTTATCACCACACCTCTAGATTTAGAGTCCTTAATCGCAGCCCTACGCATAACAGCCATCAGTCACGATGCTGGGCAATTTGTTTGTAATTGGCTTTATTACTCGCTCTTGAAATATTGCAGAGAGCAAAAGCTCCAGAATCATTGCCTCTTTGTTCACGTACCAGTTTTGACTCCACAAAACCTAGAACTCGTCGTGCCCGATTTCTTAACAATTATGCAGCGCTTGCTGAGCCTGTAACCGATCGGATTCACTCTAGACAAATCAATTTTCTCGAAGGCAAATATAAAAACCTACCGCACCCCGTAGACTTCTTATTATTGATACGTTTCGAGCAAACTGCCACATGTTCTCGTTGTTGCCCCTCTTCACTTTGGCTCAAGCCACTCCTACGCCTTCCCCACCGCCTTCGGAAGAATTTGTGCGTCTGCAAGAAGTCAGGGCGTTACCTGGTCAGTTAGATGATGTTTTAGTCTTCAATAGCAATAGCCCGGAAGTAGTGCAGAAAGAAGGGATTCTACTTTCGACCTTTCCTTCTGCAAATAAACGCTTTCCTGCGGCTCATCTTAATGTCCCCCTTCAGGGCCGCTTCGATCTCTTCGCACATCACATTGCTAAAGCGACTACCCCTGAAGATTTGAAGACACTGTATTTAGGTGCAATTCTCCACAACTCCAGCAGCCAACCAGTCACCGTTGATATTCTGCAAGCCGCTAGTTATCTCAGCCAACCAGATGCCCCCTTTATTGAGCTACCTCCCTACATTGAAAATCCAACTGGGAGCGTCTACGCAGGCCCAGGCGATCGCGCCATGAATGATATCTTGCGAGGCAGAAGGCAAGCTGACTTTCCAGCACAACTGGTAATTCCACCAAGAGAGAGCCGCATGCTCCTCAATCTCCCAATCCCAGTTAAAACTCTCGATCCGCCTATCAATGGTCGTTCTACATTAATGCGCTTAAGGAGCAACGGACCAGTCTATCTGGCTACTTTAGGGATGTTTGCGCAGACCAATGCGGATGGTAATGAACGGCCTCCCACACTAAAGGAATGGGAAAACCTCTTAAACAATGGTGAGTTATCAGGACCACGCGATCGAACTCCTACACCTCCAGATACCAAAACAGGCCAAGTAATTTACAGTCGAGTCGCTGGAGTCGCTCAAGGATCTACCTGGCAGTCTCAACTTGTCGATAGCTCCACTAACCAATTCCTAACCATTCCAACGGCAGGACAAGCATTCTCCTATGGCCTCAGCACATTACTAGCTGGCACTCTAGGGACGAATCAAATCCAGAGCGCTCCGATACAAGCTCGTTATTCCGATACAGCATACCAAGCCCACGGCAACTACGCAGTTCAGTACAACTTGACTCTGCCGCTCCACAATCCCACTAGCCAATCACAGAAAGTTACCGTTTCCCTAGAGACACCCCTCAAAGAAGATATGCTCAGCAAGCAGGGCCTACGCTTCCTAGAACCACCCGCTCGTCAAGTCTTCTTTCGGGGTAGCGTTCGGGTCCGTTATAACGATGAGGGCGATCGGCCGCTCACTCAATATATCCATTTAGTACAACGACGGGGCCAAGAAGGTGAACCACTCGTCACCTTAAACATTCCTAGCAACCAGCGTCGCCTCCTTCAGGTTGATCTTCTTTATCCTCCTGACTCAACTCCACCTCAGGTTCTAACAGTCAAAACCTTAAACACCACCAATTAGGCCCAAGAACTGTAACCAAAAAGGCTCCCTTGATTACAAAAAGGAGCCTTCTCTTAAATATTATCCTGGCATCGAGCTATTGTCCCGTGGGGCTGCCCCCAAAGTATCGTCGCCGCTACAGCGTTTCACCTCTGAGTTCGGGATGGGTCAGTGTGGTTCCACCGCGCCATGAACACCAGGAATATCTCCAAAACCTTGAAGGCTGCATAGTCCCTTGTCTTTTCGTCACCAACGTCTGTTGTGATTTGAGGTCAAGCCCTCGGTCTGTTAGTATTGCTCGACTTCATGTGTTGCCACACTTCCATCTACAACCTATTAACGGGTGTTCTGCCCGTGACCTTACTGGATTAACTCCATGAGAGCACTCATCTTGAGGTGGGCTTCCCACTTAGATGCTTTCAGCGGTTATCCGCTCCGCACTTGGCTACCCAGCGTTTACCGTTGGCACGATAACTGGTACACCAGC